>NZ_CP144373.1:1217770-1935540 GCF_040450955.1 Thermodesulfovibrio sp. 3907-1M | reverse complement strand
TCTTCTTCTTAAAGCCCATGACCGGGATCGAACCGGTGGCCTCGTCCTTACCAAGGACGTGCTCTGCCGACTGAGCTACATGGGCATAAAAAAGCGGGAAACGGGATTTGAACCCGCGACCCTCAGCTTGGAAGGCTGACGCTCTACCGCTGAGCTATTCCCGCACATATGGAGGGGGAAGGATTCGAACCTTCGAAGGCAGACGCCAACAGGTTTACAGCCTGTCCCCTTTGGCCACTCGGGTACCCCTCCATTGTTAATATTATATCTTTTTATTTTCAAGCAATTCAAGCCACCGAAGGGATTTGAACCCCCGACCCGCTGATTACAAATCAGCTGCTCTACCCGCTGAGCTACGGTGGCATCTATAACTTATAATATAAGAACTTTTAAGCTGGATTGTCAACTTTTCAAGAAACCTGTATAATAATTTTAACAAAATAATACAATGGAGGTAAAGCATGAATACAAAAGTAAAGGAAGTAATGAACACTAAACTGGAAACAATAAAAGCCGAAGCATCGGTTTATGATGCTATTGAAAAACTGGTTGATAAAAGAATGAGGTCTTTGATAGTTCTGCCAAGGGATGAAAAGGATGTATATGGAGTAATAACTGTTAGAGACATTGTTTTTAAAGTAATTGCAAAAAACCTTGATCCCCATAAAATCAGAGTAGAAGAAATTGCTTCAAAACCTGTTATAAGCATTGATAAGGAAACAGATCTGGAGCATCTTATCAAGCTTATGGAAAAATTCAACATCGCGAGAGTTTTTGTTCACGAAGGCAAAGAAATCGTAGGAGTTGTATCCCTTCTGGATGTAATGGGTGCTTCCTTAATAGAAAGGGCAAGGAGAGTTTAGATGTTTGATAAAATTATTTCTGGTGGAAAATTAGAAAAAAAAGTAATAGAAGACATAAAAACACACATCAAAACCTTATGTTTAGCAACTGAATGTTTTAAAAATGCCTTAACAAGCTCAGATATTGAATCTACATTCTGTGTGGCAGACCTTGAAAGAGAGGCAGATTCAATCAGAAGAGAGATAATCTCCACAATTCATGAAGGAGCTTTTTTGCCATTCATAAGACCAAACATATGCAGATTTATAGAAATGGTAGACGAAGCCTTTGATATTCTTGAGGATGCTGCATTTGAATTTAGATATCTTAACATGGAAGTTTACAGAATAATTGAACCTGAATGTGTAAAAATTGCTTCCATAAATACCAATATATGTGAGCTCCTTTCAATTGCCTTTGATAGTCTGATCACTAAAGGAGACCTTAAAGAAAAAAATCTTGCTATAAGAGTATATGAAAAGCAGGTTGATGATCTTAAGTTTGATATAACGGAAAAATTAAGAAAAATTGAGATAAAAAACTTTTGGGAAGGGAAAATAATAACTGATTTTGTTGAGTATTTAACCAGAATAAGTGACTTAATTGAAGATGCAAGTGACTATTTATACATAATTGAGATAAGCCTGAGATAATTTATGACAGAAATTGCAGTTGTAGCGAGTCTTCTTATTGCATTTGGAATAGGTTCAAATGATGCCTCTAATGCTCTTGGTATCTGCATAGGTGCAGGAATAATAAGATTAAAAAGAGCAATATTTCTCTTCGGACTTCTTGTTTTTCTCGGCATTCTTCTTCAGGGACAAAAGGTCATGAAAACAGTGGGAAAAAACATTGTTGATGTTAATTCATCAATTATCATAGTTGCATTAACTATTTCTGCAATTTTGATTATTGTTTCAAACTGGCGCAGGCTTCCTCTTTCAACTCATCAGGTAATAATAGGCAGTCTCACAGGTGCTGCAGTTGCATCAGACAGCACTGTTAACTTTGCATCTATCATAAAAATTATAGTATCCTGGCTCATTTCACCTTTTGTAGCCATGGCTTTTTCATTTTTTTTATATAAACTCCTTGAAAAAACTCTATCAAAATTTCCTTTCTTCCAGATTGAAAAACTTTTAAGAACTTTTCTTCTCTTAAGTGCTTCTTTAATTGCCTATAACACAGGAGCAAATGAACTTGCAACTGTTCTTGGACCTGTGATGCATTCAGGAATTGAGATTAATAAAATACTGCTTTTCTTTCTTGCTTCAATCATGGTTTTTTCTGGTGCTACTCTGCTTAGCCACAGGGTTATTGAAACCGTAGGGAAAGGAATTACCACCTTAGACCCTTACTCTGGATTTGCTGCCCAATTTGGTGCAGGTGCATCTGTTTTATTCTTTACTTTTCTGGGTATGCCTATATCAACCACTTACTGCATAATAGGTGGAATAAGTGGAGTGGGAATGTCCAAAGGTATTGCTACAGTTAAACTCAGCCTTTTAAAGAAAATTGCTATTAATTTTGTAATCACGCCATCTGCTGCTTTTATAATAAGTTATCTTGCTTTAAAACTCTTTTATTCCTAAATATTCCTTAATTTTTGATATAACCTCAGGTATTGCTGCCTCAACAGAAGGACTCAACTGCCTGCTTAAGGTTTCCACATCCTCTACTTCTACGCCAATGATTTTTATTTCCTCTGGCATTTCATCGGAGAAGAGAGAATAACCAATTCTTAATATCTCAAAGATTGAGAGATTATGTGTCCCACTTGCATATATGTTTCCCCAGTAATCAGTATTAAATTCTAAGATGCTTCCTGGTTCAGCTCCTGATTTAACTCCATCAACGATCACAGCTCTGTCATAACCAAGTATGGAATCAATAATTTGAAAACTTATGTTTAAAAGAGAAACTGTATCTACCAATCCATCAAGTTTTTCCGCGATCTTAAGCCCTACTGCATCATCTTTAAAATTTGGATTACCAATTCCCACAACTATAGCTTTCATGTTTTATCCGTGGTGTTATACTTGAAAGCGGAGGCTGATGCCTCCGCCTGGACTGATAAATTAAGCGATTTCAAAATTTCTGAGGCTTTTTACAACTTCACCGTGGTGATCAATGATGTCAATTCTTACAGGAATTCTTCCAGGAAGAGTATGAGTTGAACAGGCAAAGCAAAGGTCATAGGGACGATAGGCAATCTCAACAAGATTAAGAATTCCATCATCAACTTTGCCATTCTTTATAAAGTTCTGGGCAGCCCTCTTAACTGCAATGTTCATTGGACCTTTATTATGAGTTGTTGCAACTATAAGATTAGCATCAGTAACTATACCCTTTTCATCGGTCTTATAATGATGAATCAATGTTCCTCTTGCTGCTTCAACAATTCCCACACCTTCACCAACAGGACTGCCAAGCTCCTGACGAACATTTGGATCTGTAATAGATTCATCTGAGGCAATCTGTTTCACTTTCTCAGCAGCGTGCATTAATTCAATTGCTCTTGTCCAGTGATAGGCAAGTGTGTTATGAACAGGCTTACCACCAAAGGCAGCAACCATTTTTTCATATGCTTCCTGTGCCAGAGGTGTATCAAATCCACTTCCAACATTAAACCTTGCAAGTGGTCCTACGCTGTAAATGCTTGTTCCATCTCCATCTACGAGACCCTTCCAACCTATTTTCTTTAGATATGGAGCTTTCTGATAACTCCATGGAAGGGTCTTTTCTGCAATGTAGTCCAGATATTGAATGCCTTTAAATCTTCCTATTTCATTTCCTTTTGTATCAACAATCTTTTGAGTTCCATCATAATAGGTAACCTTATCGTTTTCATCAACTGTTCCAACGTAATTGGTCACCACCTTATAAACATCACCTGTGACCAAAGCCATGTATTCTTTGTTCTGAAGTACAACTTTATCAAATACATCAAGAGTCAACTTTCCAAGCTCAATACAATCATCAGCACACTTAAGAATCTCCTGCCTTTCTTCTTCTGTTATTCTCTTTGCCCATCCTCCTGGTAATGCAGCAACTGGATGGCTTGTTCTTCCACCAGTGATCTCAAAAATTCTTACTGCTGAAAATCTTTTCTTTAAAACAAGCTTACCCACATCTGCACCCACTTTCAAAATAAGTCCTATAAGATTTCTCTCAGCAGGTGAAGCTGTTGGACCGCATACAAAATCTGGAAAACCAAGAGCATAGAGAATTCCTGTGTGGTCTTCTACATAATGGGCATTATAAAAAAGTTCTCTTATCTTTTTTGCTGTAGGAGTTGGTTCAACTCCATAAACTGCATCTGCAGCCTTCACTGAGGCTGTAAAATGCACGCCCCTTCAAACTCCGCAGATAGTGCTTACAGTTCTGGGAACTTCCTCAATGGGCATACCTATGAGGAACTTTTCGTATCCCATAAATTCAACAACTTGCATAAAAGCATTCTCTACATTTCCCTGTTCATCAAGGAATATGGTTATTTTGCCATGGCCTTCAAGCCTTGTCATAGGATTAATTTCAATTTTCTTCATTCCCTTTCCCCCCTTCTGGGTTATTTTTCTTATTATATCTTTCAGACTCATTTTTTCATCTCTTTATTCTTTTGCCAAGAAAAGAACTTGGCAGTGTGTATCTATAAAATAAATGAACCGGATCTGGAATCTTATCCACAAGCTCTTCATTGTCAAGCATGCTTGCAATAGCACTTATTGCTCTGAGACCAAAGTCTTTGACTCCAGGGATTGGTCCTCCGCAGCCTCTACATGGAATATTTGCAGAAGGACATTTTGCACCACAATCTCCCTGCGTTACAGGACCAAGACATAGATATCCTTCTTCAAGAAGGCATCCGTCTTCACTTGGTGCTCCATCAATTGTTCTTTTTACCTCAGTGGCAAGCTTCTTTGGTTTGCCTTTTAATACAGGATTTCTATCGCATACCTCGCATACAGCCTTGCCCATTGTAATCCATGAACCTGGAGGTGGAAGCTGTCCAGAGAGTAAAGCTGTAAATGCCTTTGCTATATGTTCATGATAGGGAGGGCATCCACCTATGTAATAATCCACCTTTACAACCTGATCAAGAGCCCTTGCATCCATCAAAGTTGGCAGCGTTAACTCATATTTTCCATCCACCACAACAGTTGTTTGAGGAAGTATCTTTTCTGGATTATCTGTGCTGAATGTATTGATGTATGCTTTTTCAAGTAACTGCTCAGTTGTATGTAAATTCACAAGTCCTTTTATTCCACCACATGATGCACATATTCCAAAAGCGATAAGAACTTTACATTTCTGTCTTAATACCTTTGCAATATGCTCATGCTCTGAATTCCTTACATTACCACTAAAAAGCCCTACATCAATTGAACCATCTGGCATTGCTTCAAGATCTTTATACTTTACATCTGCCACTGTTGGTGCCCAGAATACTATATCTAATTGTAAAGCAACATCTACCAATGCTTCAGATAAATCTACAACTGCAATATCACAGCCACCACAACCTCCGGCAAGATAATATGCAAGTTTAGGTTTACTCATTGTGCCCCTCCTTTCAATGGATTTGGTCCAAGTTCCCTAATTTTAGCATCAAACTCTGTCATGGCTTCAGAAAATCTCTTGCCTTCACTTCCTGAGATCCATTCAAGCTGAATTCTTTCAGGCTCAATTCCGAGATCTGTGGCAACTCTCTTAAAGAGTTTGAATCTTCTGATTGCTTTGTAGTTACCCTCTTTATAATGGCAGTCACCAAAGTGGCATCCACCAATAAATACACCATCTGCACCTCTTCTGAGGGCTTCTGCAATAAATTCGGGTTCAACTCTTCCACTACAGGGCACTCTTACAATATGCACTGTAGGAGGATAACTGTAACGGAGACTTCCTGCCAGATCTGCCCCCTGATATGTACACCACTGGCAGGCAATAACAATTAGCCTTGGCTCCCATGCCATCTTAATTCCCTCCTTTTATCTTAGTTATTACTCCATTCAAAGGGATTGATGCCTGTGCTGTTGCTTTTTCAACATCTGCACCCATTGCTATAGCAGCAACCTGAACAATATGAAGAGCTGGAATCTTGTAATCAAGCTTTTTCTGCTCTACTAAAAGAGCCTGTCCTGCATCAAACTGAAGTAAACATGAGCTGCAGCCCGTTACTGTAACATCAGGATTTAACTCCTCTTTTATTACATCAAGTTTCTTTTT
The DNA here is from genome assembly GCF_040450955.1 of Thermodesulfovibrio sp. 3907-1M. Lineage (NCBI taxonomy): Bacteria > Pseudomonadati > Nitrospirota > Thermodesulfovibrionia > Thermodesulfovibrionales > Thermodesulfovibrionaceae > Thermodesulfovibrio > Thermodesulfovibrio autotrophicus. The sequence goes on along the minus strand of NZ_CP144373.1, from coordinate 1,929,471 downwards.
AAACAATGCAAGAGATTTTTCAGAAGCAGCAGATCTCAGTGCGCCCATTCCACAGCAGTCAGTTATTGTGCTGTAATGTGGTGCCACACCGCCCATAGCTTCGCAAATCTCTCTCAGTCTTGTTGGATAAAATGTGTTATCCTCATTTGTTGGATAAGCTCTGCTGGGCCAGAGATTGTGACATCCAGTCTGAACAGCGCATTTTAATCCATTGAGATTGTATTTTATTTTTGATTTGAGATTGTCAAGTCCGATTTCTTCATATAAAAAGTTAATAAAATTCCATACCTTTACTGTTCCTTTGTATTCTTTCCCGACTTTACCAAGAATTTTATTAACCTGCTCCTTAATCTCAGGATGCTTTTCCATGTGATATCTTGCTTCATTTAGTGAACCATAACAGGAACCACACCCTGTAATTATATCAACACCTTTTTCCTCAGCAATGCTTAAATTCCATGCTGATGCAGCTGCCCATCCTACAAGATCAACTGATGGCATTGTTCCAAAGGCAGGACAGCATGCAGCTCCTTCAAGCTCTACAATTTCAACTCCGAGTTCATTCAACATATACCTTGCTGAATACTCCACATCTGGTCTATTAAAGGGTATGTTACATCCAAGGAAAAATCCTATCTTTTTCATTTCTCTCCTCCTTAGTCAAGCGGGAATGGTGCTATTTCTTCCAGGATAGTTTGTTTTAAAACTTCCTGGTATTTTTTCCTTAACTCGTCATAACTCAATGCGGTTGGTGGTTTTTCTGGCAATCCTGCTTTCTTTCTTCTTTCTTCAAAACCCTTAGGAAATACTGCATGACCGAATTTGTATAAATTTCTCAAACCTTCATAGGTGTTTGCAGGACAGGATTCAACCTTAATTGCTGCTCTTCTTAATGCTTGAATAACTTCATAAGGTTTTATATCCATTGGGCATATTTCAACACAACGGTTACAGGACTGACACCCCCACACTGAAGAGTCTTCAAGAAGCACATCCCTTAAACCTAAGTTTGCAGCATGAACAATTCTTTTAATAAAAAACTCTAAGCCCGCTAATGCCATTGGACATGTAGCTCCACATTTTCCACACTGTATGCATTCTCTAAGTTCATCAGCCCCTAATCCTTCCAACTCCTTTACAAAACTCTCATCTCCCTGTGTAAGATCAATTACATTTACGCCACCCTCTTCCATTTTTTCCCTCCTTTTATTTTTTATGCTTCTGCTAATGCATCAATCTGTGCCAGAATCTGCTCTGTTGTGAATCCATGGAATGTAATTGCCCTTGATGGACATGCACTGGCACAGACTCCACATCCTGCACATAAGGCAGGCTCTATGTATGCCTTTTCTTTACCTTTATACTCCTCAAGTCTTATTGCTCCATAAGGACAAAGAGGTACGCAGACACCGCAGGAACTGCACTTTTCTCTATCAACTTCAGAAATAATTGCCTCAAATTTAATCTTGCCTGGAATAACAAGAGCAGCAGCTGCAGAAGATGCTGCACGTGCCTGAGCAATGGACTCAGGAATATCCTTTGGACCTTGAACACATCCAGCAAGAAATACTCCTTTTGAAGCTGTCTCAACAGGATAAAGCTTGGTATGAACTTCCCTTAAAAATCCTTCCCTTCCGCAGGTTGCTGCAAAAAGTCTTCCAAGCTCATCTGTTCCTGCTGGAGGTTCAATGGCTGTTGCAAGCACAACCATGTCTGCCTCAAGCTCAACAGGGGAGCAAAGGTCAACATCAAAACCTCTTACTCTCAGTTTTCCATTTGGCTTCACATCAACTGCTGAAACTCTTCCTCCCCTTATTACCTTTACGCCAAGTTCTCTTGTATAAACATAGAATTCTTCAAAGTCCTTACCAGCTGTTCTAACGTCTATAAAGAAGAGATAAAGCTTTATATCAGGATACTTTTCCTTAAGAATTCTTGCATGTTTTAGCATATACATGCAGCATACTTTTGAACAGTAAGAATGATATCTCTCATCACGGCTTCCAACACATGAGATAAAAGCAATTGTCTTCGGCTTTGTTCCATCGGAAGGTCTTTTGAGCTCTCCTTCTGTTGGACCTGTTGCTGAAAGAATTCTTTCAAACTCCATTGCTGTAACCACATCTGGACTATGAGGTGAGTATTCTTTGAAGTGAGTTTTTTCCATTACCTTGTATCCTGTGGCAATAATCACTGCTCCAACTTTGAGATTTATATACTCGTCTTTATCATCAAACTTAATTGCACCTGCTGGACATCCCTGTATTCCTTTAGGTGGTATTCCTTTTTCGCAGATCTGACAGGCAGGCTTTCCTGTTTTATCCATTGATTTGAAGTACAGGCAGTTTGCTCTATCAATAACTGCTTTTTTAGGCACTGCCTGTGGAAATTCAATATATGCTGCTCTTCTCTGGTTCATACCAAAGTTATACTCATTAGGAACCCTTGATGGACATATCTGTGTACAAACACCACAACCTGTGCATTTATCCCAGTCTATATATCTTGCCTTTTTCTTTACTGTAATATCAAAATTACCAACATAACCCTTTACAGAATCTACCTCTGCATAGGTAATAAGCTCAATATTTGGATGCTGAGCTACTTCAACCATCTTTGGAGTAAGAATACAGGCTGAGCAGTCCATTGTAGGGAAGGTTTTATCAAGCTTTATCATCTGCCCACCAATGGATGGCTGTCTTTCAACAAGATAAACCTTAAGCCCCATGTTTGCAAGATCAATAGCTGCAAACATTCCTGCAACTCCACCACCAATAACCATAACAGATTTCTCCATGTCTCCATAGCGATCCTCAAGAGGCTCAGCCAGTCTAACCTTAGCAACAGCACTGCGAATCAGTCTTTTTGCTTTTTCTGTAGCACCAGTTTTATCATGCCAGTGTGCCCAACTATCCTGATCTCTTATGTTTGCCATTTCAAGAAAGTATCTATTAAGCCCAGCTGACTCCACTGCATCTCTAAAGATTGGTTCATGCGTTCTTGGCGTACAGGCAGCTACCACCACTCTATCAACCAATCCATCTTTAATGTCCTTTTTAATAATATCTTGTCCTGGATCAGAACACATGAATAAATAGTTTCTTACGACTGCTACATCTGGAAGGGTCTCTGCATATTTCATAACTTCTTCAATCTTCACTGCACCTGCAATATTTTCTCCACAATGGCACACATAAACCCCTATTTTTGCCATCTTAAGCCCTCCTTATAATTATAGATTTTTAATGTGGTTTACCCTTTTTACCATTTTTTGAAAAATTTGTCAAGAGGTATTTTAAAATATTTACATGTTGTTGATTTTTTTTGATTTTTTATGGTATTGTTGTTTATAGCCGGTGTGGTGGAACGGCAGACGCGGCGGACTCAAAATCCGCTGGGAGCAATCCCGTGTGGGTTCAAATCCCACCACCGGCATTCTTAAATCTTGAACTTTAAATCATATATAGGGTATAGGGCGGTGAATGGCTTAATCGCTGAAGGCATTACCGGAGGAGATTCCTCGCCTTCAGCTCGGAATGACAAGGAAAGAGCTCGGAATGACATAGAAAGAGCTTGGAATGACAAGGAAAGAGGCTCGGAATAACAGCCTACATATATTATCATTGCGCTGGTGACAATGCTTTTTTATTGTCATTCCGAGGGTGGCACTCCACCCGAGGAATCTCTGATTTGTTCCGATGCTGAAAAAAGGTGGAGATTCCTCGTCGCTATCGCTCCTCGGAATGACAAGGAAGAAATGAAAAAGCGGAAGTGATTCCTCATCTGCTACGCAGGTTCGGAATGACATGGAAACGGCTTGAAATAACAAGAAAAAAGGCTCAGAATGAGATAGAAAAAAGCTTGGAATGACAAAAAAGTTCAGAATCAGAGGAAAGATGTGCGAAATCACAAGAGGAGTTTATTGAAAATTAAAGAGGTTTGCAAGTTCTTGATTTTCAAGAAATCACAAATTTTTGACCTCTCTTATATGTTTATAGGTGGAAGAAATATTCTTGCGGAATTTCATCATAGAAAGGTAAAATCACACTTACCCCCCCCCCAACAAGAAGTAGGTATTTCCAATATCTGCAAAACTTTTTTAAATAAGCCTTTTTTATTCAATGAAATCACTGCAATTTAAATTAACAGAAGAATCTTTATTTTCTATCTTTGAAAACATTGAACACAACATGTCTATTATGGATAAAGAGCTAAATGTCTTGTGGTGTAACAAAGTCTATGCTGAAAGATTAGGCATGACTCCTGAGGATGTTAAAGGTAAAAAATGTTATAGTCTGTGGCATAAAAGAAGCACTCCCTGTGAAGGCTGTCCATGTGTGAAAGCCTTGAAAACTGGCAGTACTGAAACCGCTGAAAGAATATCAGATGAAGGAAGGCACTATATTTTAACGGGAATTCCTCTCAAGGAGAACGGAGAAATAAAGGCTGTCTTTGAAATAGGGAGAGAAGTAACGGAGAAGAAAATAATTGATGAAAAATTTAAGGAAGCTATAAAACTTGAAGGAATTTATGAGGTTCTGGATAATCTCACACATCAGTTTAATAATATATTTAATGGTATCTATGGATTTGCCCAGTTACTGAAAGACAGAGTTACGGAGAAAAATTATTCTCTATACATTGAAAAATTAATTGAATCTGTTGAAAAAGGTGCTAAATTGATTCAAGCTTTGCTTGCCCTGAGAAAAACCCCTTCTTTGGCAAAAGTTTTTGATCTGAATTCTCTTGTTATTTCCACTAAAGAGGTGCTCAAAAATATAGCAGGTGAAAAAATAAATCTGGAGATTTCTTTATCTAAGGAAAGCCCTTTAATTAAAGGAGACCCTCAACAGCTGAGAGAAGTTCTGGTTGAGCTTGTTCAAAATGCAAGAAACGCTATGCCTGAGCATGGAGTTATTTCAATCTCTACTGAAAAAATCAGAACTGACTTAAAAGAAAATATCGTTCTTACAGTTTCTGATACAGGACATGGTATGGATAAAGAAACACTGGAAAAATGCTTTGAACCTCTGTTTACTCAAGATCCAAGAAAATTTGGGCTGGGACTGTCAATTGTAAAAAATATAGTTCAAAAACATAATGGCTTTATTGAAGTAAAAAGCTCTCCCCATGCCGGGACAACAGTAAAAATATTTTTCCCTTCTGCTACTTTACAACAAGAACAGGACACTTAGAATATTCAACAACTTTGGCAGATACGCTTCCAATAAGAAATTTTTTTGTTCCGTGTTTTCCATGAGAGCCTGTAACAATCAGGTCAACCTTCATTTTATGAGCTGTCTCAAGTATTTTTTCAGCTGGGTCTCCTTCTCTTACAAGAAATTTAATCTCAATTGGTTTTCCTGAAAGAGACTTTCTTATCCTTTCCATATTCTCTTCAGTTTCCCTTTTAAGCACTTCTGTAATTCTCTGTCTGTCAGCATCAGAAAGCTCTGTAAGATAAAGCTCTGGAACTACTGCAAGCACAGTGAGGGATGAATTCATGCTTAAAGCGATCTCCAGTGCCTTTCTTAATGCTTTGTCTGATGCCTTTGAACCATCATGAGCTACTAAAATTCTCTGCATCTTTTCCTCCTTTATATCTTAATCTCCTGTAGTAGGCTTCTGTTTTTCTTGAACCAGTCAACGGTAATCTGAATTCCCTCTTCTATTGAAATCTTTGGAGACCATCCTATGTATTTTTTTGCCTCAGAAATGTCTGCCCATGTTGCATAAATATCCGCTGGATGTCTTGGCTGCCATTGAATTTTTGCTTTTTTTTGAAGAAGTTCCTCAATTAAATTTATTACATAGATGAGTTCAACAGGTCTGTCATTACCAAGATTCAAAATTTTATATCCATCAAGATTAAGGCAGCGCACTGTTGCCTCTGCAATGTCTTCAACAAAGGTAAAATCTCTTTTCTGTTTTCCATCTCCATATACAGTTATTGGTTCTCCTGAGTCTATTTTCTTGATAAATCTAAAAATACTCATATCAGGTCTTCCAAAAGGTCCATACACTGTAAAATATCTTGGAATTATCGTATTTATATCATAAAGATAGTGATAGCTGTAGCAGAAAAGTTCTGCAGCCTTCTTTGAAGCAGGATAAGGAGCAAGAGGTTTATCTGTAGCATCAGAAACCTTGAATGGCATCCTTTCTGTGTCACCATAAACGCTTGATGTGGAAGCAAGAACAAATGTTTTAATTTCGTGCTCCTTAATGCATTCAAGAAGATTAATTGTCCCTTTAACATTTGTGTCAAGATATCCCCAGGGATTTTCAACAGATGCTCTGACTCCAGCTCTTGCTGCAAGATTAATAACCGCATCTATTTTATGAGTTTTAAAAATGTTTTTCAGTATCTCAAAATTCTCAATGTCTGCCTTGTAAAAAATAAAATTCTGAAATTTTCTTAAGTCCTGAAGCCTTAATTCTTTAATTTTTGGGTCATAGTAGTCATTAACATTGTCAATGCCTATAACTGTAAAACCTTGGTTTAAAAGTAATCTGCACGTTGCCCATCCAATAAAACCAGCGCTTCCTGTTACAAAAATTTTTTGCATAGTTTTTTATTTTAACATAAAAAGTTATTTTCTTTGTTTGACTTTTATGCTTATGGGAGAAAACTCAAAATTAAATGTCTCTCGCAAAAGTTTTTCAATAAATTTGATGTGATGCTGTTTGACTGCTGATTTATCATTAACAAAGACAACAAATGTAGGTGGTTCTACACCAACCTGGGTTATGTAATAAAACTTTAACTCCTTTCCACCTGAGGAAAGCACCACATCTTTTAATTTCTGATTAAAAAGTTTATTCAACTCAGATGTGGATACTCTTTTAGTGTATTCCTCTAAAATCTGATCAATAAGTGGAAAAATTTTTGTGAGTCTTGTTTTATCTACTGCAGAAACAGTAAGATACGGAGCATAATCAACAAACCAGAGTTTTCTTTTTATTTCATCGGCAAAAAATTTTGCCTTTCTGTCTCTTTCATCCTTTGCAATTAAATCCCATTTATTGATTAAAATTATCAATCCTTTTTTCTGCTCAGCCACTATGCCAGCAATTTTCTGATCCTGATTAACAATGCCTTCTGTGGCATCTATAACAAGAACTGCCACATCAGCTCTTTCAATGCTTCTTAATGCTTTAAAGTATGAAAGCTTTTCAACATAAGAGTGTTGAGCTATTTCTTTCTTATAATAGGAAAGTCTTTTTATACCCGCTGTGTCTATCAATAGATATTTTTTCCCATAGTATGTGCATACTGCATCAATAGCATCTCTTGTTGTTCCAGGTAATGGACTTACTATCATTCTTTTTTTGCCAAGCAAGGCATTGATAATAGTTGATTTTCCCACATTGGGCCTACCAACAATAGCTATTTTCGGCAGTTCTTCTTCTAATTTTAATGATTGAGTTAAAGGGAGTCTTTCAATAATTTTTTCAATCAGTTCTTCAAATCCATAACCTGTAAGGGCTGAAATCGGTATAAGTTGTTCTGGGCCTATGCTATAAAACTCATATGTTCTGCTTAGTTTTGAAGGATCATCTATTTTGTTCACGACCCACAGAATCTCTTTTCCTGTTTGCCTTAACCATCTTGCTGTTTCAATGTCATCAGGAAGAAGCCCTTCTTTTCCATCAAGAAGATGAATTATTAAATCTGCCTCTGATATTGCCATTTCAATCTGTTCAAGCATCTGTTTCTGAATTATGTCTTTTGCTTTTTCCTCTGGGAAAAAACCTCCTGTATCAACTACAGTAAATGCTTTATCATACCATCTCGCAACTCCGTAGTTTATATCTCGGGTTACTCCGGGAAGCTTATCTGTAATTGCTTTAATTTTATCATCAGACTTAATCATTCTATTAAAAAGAGTTGACTTTCCAGCATTAGGACGACCAACAATAACTACTGTTAACATTTAATTCTCCTTTAGTTTTCTGAAAACTCTTTGGGAAGAATTATTCCAAGAGATTTGATTTTTTTATAGAGATTGCTTCTCTCCATTCCTATGATTTCTGCTGTTTTTGTCATATTCCAGTTATTCTCTTTAAGTTTTCTTAGAATGAATTCCCTTTCAAAGGCCTCTCTTGCCTGTTTTAATGAAGTATAAGAAAAACATGTTTCTTCTTTTACATTATTCTTTATTATTCCAGTATTTTCAATATCTGAAATCTCTATCACATCTTTTGAGACCATTATCATAAGTCTTTCTACAGCATTTCTCAGCTCCCTTACATTTCCAGGCCAATCATAATTCTGAAGCATTTTCATTGCCTCAGGCTCCACAGTCTTTTTTTTCCATCCTTTCTCCCTATTGAATTCATCTATAAAGTAATTAATCAGCTCTGGGATATCTTCTTTTCTCTCCCTTAAAGGAGGAATATAGATGGGAACAACATTAAGTCTCCAGTAAAGGTCCTCACGGAAATTGCCTTTTTTAATCTCTTCAGTTAGGTCTTTATTTGTTGCTGAAATAATTCTAACATTTACTGTTATATCCCTTGTCCCTCCAACTCTCTGAAACTTCTGTGTTTCAATTACCCTTAAAAGTTTTGCCTGTGTAAGCAAGGACATGTCTCCTATTTCATCAAGAAAAAGAGTTCCTTCATTGGCAAGCTCAAATTTACCAATCTTTCTGTCTATTGCTCCTGTAAAAGCACCTTTTTCATGCCCAAACAGTTCGCTTTCTATGAGTTCCTGAGGAATTGCTGCACAGTTTACCTCAACAAAAGGAGCTCTGGCTCTGGGACTGAATAAATGAATCATCCTCGCTACAAGTTCCTTACCTGTTCCAGACTCACCAAGTATTAAAACTCTGGAGTCTCCTTTAGCAATCATTTCAATCTGAGTCTTTATTTTTTTCATTGCCTGAGAACTTCCAATAAGTTCATACTTTTTAGTTACACTGCTGCGAAGCTTTATGTTTTCTTTTTCAAGGCGTTTAAATTCTAATGCCCTCTCAGCAGTCAATATAATCCTTTCCATTGACAGAGGCTTTTCAAGAAAATCAAATGCTCCAAGCTTTACAGCTTGCACTGCAACTTCCACATTTCCATGTCCTGAAATCATGATAACTGGAATATTAAAATCCTTTTCTTTTATCTTTTTTATTGCTTCAACTCCATTCATCTGAGGAAGCCAGACATCAAGAAAAATTAAGTCTATCTCTTCTTTATCAAGGATATCCAGAGCAGTCTCTGCATCCACTGCTGTAATGGTGCTATAGCCTTCGTCTTCTAAAATACCAGAGACTGTGTCAAGAATTCCCATCTCATCATCAACTATTAAAACTTTTCCTTTCAAGCAGGCACCTCTATTTTAAAAATTGTTCCATGGGGTTTATTATCTATAACATATATCTTTCCACCATGCTCATTAACAATTTTCCTTGCAATCGCAAGACCAAGACCTGTGCCCTCTTTGTTTTTTGAAAAGTATGGTAAAAACAGCTTTTCTTTTATTTCATCATCCACTCCAGGACCGGTATCAGCCACTTCTATCTCAAGGTTATTATTTAGTTTAACAGATATTGTTATTTCACCTTTAGCATTCATAGCTTTTATTGCATTGTCAATTATATTTATCAAAACTCTTTTAAATTCCTGAGAATCAAGCAAAACAGGTCTAATCTCGTCACACAATACAAGATTTATCCTCACATCTTTATATCCTCTATAAAGCTCTATCACATCTTCTATTAAATTTATCGGATTTACAGATTCCTTTTTAATTTCAGGGAGTTTACCCAGTTTCTGAAAGGCATCAATTAAATTTTTAAGAGATTCAACTTCTGATATAATTGTCTGAGTTGATTTTTCAAAAACTCTGTCAAAATCCTCCTCTTTATTTTTCCATTTTTTAATCAATCTTTCAGTGGCAAGTTTAATTGGAGTAAGAGGATTTTTTATCTCATGGGCAAGTCTTCTTGCAACTTCTTCCCATGCAATTGCCTGTTGTGCCTTAACAATATCTGTAATATCATCAAATACCACGAGAATTCCCGTGGCTTCACTTTCCTGAGATTCTCTTAACGAAATAAATCTTGACTTAATTATTTTATTTCTGCCTTTTATTTTGATATTTAAATCTTTGGAAATCTCATAGATTCGCTCCTCAGAAAGCTTCTTTATAAATTCTTTTAATTCATCAGATTCAATAAATTCAAGGATTTCTGTATAGTGTTTGCCCTCTATTTTATCTCCTGGAATTTGAAGTATCTCTTCTCCTGCTTTGTTTATTTTAAAAATTTTACCACCCTGTCCAATGAAGATAATTCCTGAAGTAATATTGGAAAACATTCTCTCAAGTAAAATGTTTCTCTCTGATAGCTCAAAATAAGCTCTGTCAAGCTTTGCTATCATTTCATTGAAAGAATTAACAAGAATTCCTATTTCATCAGAGCTTTTGGTAAGGATTTTCACCTTAAGGTCTCCCTTTGAGACACGCTCAGTTGCCTGAACAAGTTCTTTAAGAGGATTTGTAATTTCCTGAGAGATTTTTAAGGATGCCCATAGAGCTAAAAAAACAATAATAAGACTGAGAAATCCAAGAAACATGAAATAGTTTGACTTAACAGCTTTTCTCATAGAACCCATTTTGAGATACTCTTCGTGACGAGCCTTAACCTCTTCAACTTTTTTTGTTATATAAGAAGGAACCCTCATCTTTAAAGCCAGAACACCTTTTTCATCAGGTACTGCTGCAATAATTACATCACCATCTGAAGAAGAAATAACCTGAACTGATTTCTTGCCATAAAAAGCATCTTTTATTGATTCTGGCATATCAGTCTTAAAAATTTTCAGTCTTTCAACAGTAATTCCATAGGGAACACCCTTTATTTTGTTGTTTCTCAAATCTTCAGCAAAATTAAGAAGCTTTTCTTTTTCAAAGTCGTAAAAAGCTTTAACTGTATCAACTGTTTTTGATATAACTTCTCTGTTTGATTTGGAAAAAATTCTTTCTATTGAATTTTCAAGAACTCCGCTAAAGGCAATGAATAAAAGAGCTGAGGGAATGAGCACCAGTCCAACAAAGATGGTCACTATTTTTATCCTGAATCTGTATCCAGGCACTTCTCTATGCTTTTCAAGATAAAGTCTAAAGACACTTCTTATGACAAAAAATCCTAAGGTTACAAGGGAAATTATGTTTATTACAAAAAGTGAAACGATTATAAACCTCGTAGGAATCTGTTCAGGTGGAAGCCTTAAAAGGTATATTTCAAAACCAAGAACTATAAAAAGTAGCGATGTTAGAAAAACAGGAAAAAAGTATTTTTTCAGTTTCTCTTTCATGGCAATCTAAAGTTTTCTGACTCCTTTGTTATTTTTTTTTCATATGTAGGTATAAAAAACAAAATATGTTCAAGAACTGAAGGAAGCTTTTTTATGTTTGATTCGACTGTAATTTTTATGTAATACTTACCTTTTTCCACATTATTGATATTCACAATTTTTACAGGTTCTATCTTTAAAGCCCAGTCCAGAGCTTCCTGCCAGTTTTTAAACCTTTTTTCCGTTAAAGCCTCACCCTGCAAAGTTTTTACAATAAACTCATCTTTTATTGGATCAGAAATTAAAACTCTCTGTATCTGAACTCCGCTTATAAACTCATCTGGAATAATTGACCATCTTCTGTAAAGCTCTATCAGTATAAAAATATTTTTACTTAAGCCATTTTTAAAATCTTCAATAAACTCCTGAGAGGGAATAATGCGGGCTCTGACAATGAGGAAAGAATTGTCTCTCTGAATCTCCATGTTTATGTTTTCAATTGCCTGCAGAGGAAATGGGATTACCAGTAAAAATCCCACAATAATAATGAAGCTTATCATGAATTTTTTCATCAGTTTTATTATATTATTTTTCCTTTACTTTTTCTTAATCTTTATGATAAAAACAAAATTAAAAGGAGGCTGTTCAATAAAAAATTTTGTTATTCCGAGGGAGTCGTCCCGATGAATCTCTAAAAATATTTAGAGAGGAGGAGATTCCTCGCTTACGCTCGGAATGACAAATAAAAGGCTCGGAATTAAAAAAGAAAAGGCTAGAATTAAAAAAGAAAGGCTCAGAATGATAATTTTTCTGTTATCCCGATGGATTTTTTATGTTACTGTAAGGCTATTTTTCTGTCATCCCGAGTTATTCTATTCTGTCATCCCGAGCTATTCTGTTCTGTCATCCGAGCTATTCTATTCTGTCATCCGAGTTATTCTATTCTGTCATCCCGAGGCGAAGCCGAGGGATCTCCTCCTTAGTGAAGGTGGAGTTAATTGAAAATTAATGAGACTTGCAATTTATTGATTTTCAGGATTTTGCAAGTTTTTGAATATACTTAAAACTATTTGGAGGTTTAGAATGAAAAAGTATTTAATTATTGCAGGAGCAACATTTATTTTGTTGAGCGGTTGTGCAACAAAGGAGTATGTAAAGGAGCAAACAGACCCGATTTATCAGAAACTTGAAAAAATTGAAAAACAACTGGAAAACATGAACAAAGAGATTTCTTCCCTCCGAACAGATATTAAAACCATCAGCTCCCAAGTAGATTCTGTTCAGTGGACAGCAAAGGAGGCATTGAAAAAATCAGAAGAAGCAGTGAAAGAGTCTCAAGCTGCAGTGATACAGGCTCAGGATGCTGCAAGAAAAGCTCAGGCTGCAGCAGAAACATCTAAAAAAGCTTTTGAATTACAGCAAAGAAAGTAAATTTGACATTTTAGCTTAATAAGTATTAAATTTTTTGATTGTGAAAAATCAGTTTATCCATTCGGTATGGATAGGAGCGGTTGCTGGCTGTTTTGGTGGGCTTGTTGGGCTGGGTGGTGGAGTGGTTATGATTCCATTGATGGTGGCTGTACTCAGAATTACCCAGCACAAAGCTCACGGAACAAGTCTGTTTGCACTGGTATTTACAGGCATTACAGGTGCAATCACTTATGGGATGAAAGGTTCTGTTGATGTTATTGCTTCTTTGATTCTTGCTACAACAGCAATCTTTACTGCTCGAACAGGTGCACGCTTTGCCCATAGTCTTGCAGAGTGGAAACTTAAAAGAGCTTTTGGTGCCTTCTTAATATTCGCTGCTTTAATTCTTGTTGCAAAACCTTATCTTACTGAGTTTTACCACTTTGAAATTCAAGGAGTTGGAAAAATTATCGCACTTCTTATGACAGGCGTTTTTGCAGGCTTTCTTGCTGGAATGATGGGTATAGGTGGAGGCACTGTTATGGTTCCTGCTTTAGTTATTATTCTCAATTATGGTCAGCATATAGCACAGGGAACATCTCTTTTATGCATGGTTCCTGCTGGAGCAGTTGGTGCTTATACGCATTTAAAGCTTGGTAACGTTATTAAAAAACTCCTTCCTGGATTGATTTCTGGAATTATCGTTGGAACTTACATTGGCTCTAACATTGCCCATGCTCTTGCTGATACTTATTTAAGAGTTATATTTGCTTTGATTATAATATGGACAGGAATAAGATTTTTAAAAACACCAAAACCTGTTAAATGATTAAAAAAACAGTAATTTTTATTATTTTTTTTATTTTATCAACAGCTTTTGCACAGGAGGATACCCATAAAATAGTTTTAAAATACGGCAAGCATCAGGATTTTTATAGATTTGTCCTGGTATGCGAAAAACCTGAGATTACATATTCAATAAATGTAAATCTGCTTAATGATGGAAAAATAAAACTAAGTTTTACAGCACCCTTTGATATTGAATTTGAAGGGAAAATACTGTCTCAACAGGATAAAATAAAGGATTTAAAAATTTTTAAAAATGAGGGCAGCTTTATTATCGGAACTTCAAACATAAGTAAAATAAAAGTCTCAAGATATGAATCTCCTTCAAGGCTTGTAATAGATGCTTTTTTGGGAGAGCCCTCAGAAGAGGAAAAAATTAAATCAGCATCAATATTAATTGATCCGGGACATGGTGGACAGGATTCAGGAATAAAGGAAAAAAACAGCAGTGAAAAGGAGCTTGTGCTATATATCTCCAAGGAGATAGCATCAAGGCTTGCACAGAAAGGCATAAAAGCTTTCTTAACAAGAGCTACTGACGAAGATATCTCACTTAAAAAAAGGTTAAAAATTCAAAATGCTCTGAAACCTGCCCTGTTTCTGAGTGTTCATCTATCAAGTAGAGATTTCTTTGTTATTTATACATCTGCAAAGAAGATAAACATATCAAAAGATGATCCGTCAAAAATTTTTCTCAAAGAAGACAGTTTAGTACAAACTTTTGTAAAAAAAATAAAAGAGAAGTTTTCAGAACCTGTTTATACAGAAAAACTGCCTGCAACTCTTCTTAAAGAAGCTTCTGCACCGGCTTTGATGATTGAAGTTCCTAAAAGAGCTTTATTTTCTGATAAAAGCTATGTAAATAAAGTTGTAGATGTGCTTGTTCAGGGAACTCTGGAAAACTTTAAAATAAAACTACAGAAAACAAACGATGAATAAAAGATTAATTACAATTTCAGTTTTAATATTGGTTGCGATAGCAACCACTGTAATTTATTTCACTTTATTTAAACACGATGGAAAAACTTCTGAAAAATCTCAAACAGAGCAAACCATGGTAAACTTTAAAATATACCTGCCTTCTTCAAATTCTACAGTTGTAAAAGAAATATACCTGCAGAAAGAAAGCTCAGAGTTAAAAAATATTGAAAGAATTCTTGAAAGTTTTTTATCAGAACTGCCTTTAAAGGAAACGAAGATTCTTGGCATATACAGAGACATGGAAAATGTCGTTTATATAGATTTATCAAAAGATTTTGCCATACCTCAGAGTATGCTGCAGGAGTATCTTATGCTTAAATCCCTTTATAAAACATTAAAAGAGAACTTTCCGTGGATAAAAGATATTAAAATATTGATAGAAAGCAAAGAAGTTGAAACTGTATCAGGACACATCTCAATTGCTTCATCTTTAAAAGAAGCTGTGGAGGAAAATTAATGCAAGAAAAACCAATAGGTATTTTTGACTCAGGGATTGGAGGCTTAACAGTTTTAAAAGAAATTGCAAAGCTACTTCCAAATGAAAACCTCATATATCTTGGGGATACTGCAAGGGTGCCCTATGGAATCCGTTCTGCTGAGACTGTTATCAGATATTCTCTTGAATGTGCAAAATTTCTTTTTAAAAAAGAGATTAAAATGCTTGTCGTAGCCTGTAATACCTCTTCATCTGTAAGCCTTGAAATTCTGAGAGAAAAATTACCAGTACCTGTCATTGGAGTTATTGACCCCGGAGTTCGGGCAGCATTAAGAGTTACAAAAAATGGAAAAATTGGTATAATTGGAACAGAAGCAACTGTTCAGAGTGAAGCCTATCCTAAAAAAATTAAAACAATAAAACCAGATACAGAGGTTATTTCAAAAGCCTGCCCCTTATTCGTTCCATTAGTGGAAGAGGGAATTTTAGAGGGAAGCATTGCAGAACTGGTAGTTGAAAGATATCTTAAAGATTTGAAACACAGTGGAATTGACACTTTAATTCTCGGTTGCACCCATTATCCTTTACTAAAAAAAACTATTCAGAAATACATGGAAGGAATAAGACTTGTGGATTCCGCTCAGGAAATAGCTCAGGAAGTAAGAAATCTACTTAGCCAGCAAAAGCTTATAAATAAAAGCTCCGAGCCAGGTTTAAAAACCTTTTATGTAACTGATTCACCGGAGAGATTTAAAAAAATCGGCGAAATATTTTTAAACTGTGAAATCAACAACATTTTTAAAGTATCTCTTGAGGAGGAAAACTAAATGAGGCCTGATGGACGAAAAAATGATGAACTTAGGAGTTTAAAAATTGAAAAAAACTTTATTAAAAATGCTGACGGCTCTGTTTTAATTGAACTTGGTAATACAAGAGTAATATGCACAGCATCAATAGAAAATAAAGTTCCACCTTTCCTGAAGGATCAGAAAAAAGGATGGATCACAGCTGAGTACGGAATGCTTCCTCGGTCAACTCCTGTGAGAATGTTAAGGGAATCTACTGCTGGAAGAGTTGGAGGAAGAACTCATGAGATTCAAAGGCTCATTGGAAGGTCACTGAGAGCAGTTGTTGACCTTGAAAAGCTTGGAGAAAGAACAATATGGATTGACTGCGATGTTATTGAAGCTGATGGAGGAACCCGAACAGCCTCAATAACCGGTGGGTATTTAGCGTTAAGAGAAGCTATTAAAAAGGCAATGAATGCTGGAATGATTACTGAAAATCCAATTAAAGATAGCATAGCTGCTATTAGTGTTGGAATAGTCTCAGGTGAACCCCGTCTTGACCTCTGCTATCAGGAAGACTCTCAGGCAGAGGTTGATATGAATATAGTAATGACAGGGTCTGGAAAGTTTGTGGAGATTCAGGGAACAGCTGAATTAATGCCTTTTTCTAAGGAAAATCTGCTTCAACTCATTTCTCTGGCAGAAAAAGGAATAAGGGAGATAATAAGAATTATAAATATTGACTGAGTATGTATCATGTACTGATACTTCATTTTGATGATACATACTTTTATCAACGCAATTTAAGAAAAAAAGCTTTTGTAGAGATAGACTTACGCTTTCTTAAAGAAACAAAATTTATGTGTCCACAAGAGCGTCTGAAGTTTATTGAAGAAAGAATTCCTCTTCATCATTCTTTAATAACTTTTATCGGTAAAGGGGATTACCATTACATCTCCTTCCTTTTTCTTAAAAGAATAAGAGAATACTTTGCTCTTGTAGTCATTGATAATCATCTTGATATGAGAGCCTCTAATGAAGATATTATAAGATGTGATTCATGGATTTACAGGGCAGGTTTTATTAAAAATCTTAAAGAAATCTTCTACATAAACTCTTCAAATATTGAAACAACCCCTTGTTTTATGCTTCCAGTATATCTGAGCATAGACAAGGACATCATTGATAAGAAGTATTTAAACACGAATTGGACACAGGGGAAAGTAACACCACAACAACTTTTTAATTTTATTTCAAAGATTAATTTAATTACCAAAATAATTGGTGTAGACATCTGTGGAGAGCCACAGCTTGATATGGAAGAATTAAGGAAAAGTGAAGCAATAAATCTCTCAATTGTTGAAATTTTACAGTCATTGAGCATGAAAAAATCCGCATAATTTACTAAAATCAGCTTAATCATATATAATACTCAACATGAAGGTTGCTATTGGTTCTGATCATGCAGGTTTTGAATTAAAAGAAGTTATCTCCCATATGGTGAAAAAAATGGGACATGAAGTTATTGATATGGGAACAGGCTCCTCATGCTCTGTTGATTATCCAGATTATGCAGAGGCTGTTGCAAAAGCTGTATCTGATGGTGCTGTTGAAAGAGGAATTCTGATATGCGGCACAGGCATAGGCATGTCAATTGTTGCAAATAAGTTTAAAAATGTCCGCGCAGCTCTCTGTAATGATCTTTTTACAGCAAAAATGTCCAGACTTCACAATGATGCCAATATTCTCTGCATTGGTGGAAGAGTTGTAGGAAAGGACCTTGCAATGGAAATAGTAAATGTCTGGTTTAACACTTCTTTTGAAGGTGGAAGACACATAAGAAGGCTTGAAAAAATAAATCTTATAGAAAGGAAGGTCATTGATAGATGAAAACAAAATCATTAAAAGAAGTTGACCCTGAGATTTATTCGTTAATACTGAAGGAAAAAAAGAGAGAGAGCAACAAAATCCTCATGATAGCTTCAGAAAACTATGCAAGTAGAGCAGTTATGGAAGCTCAGGGCAGTCTTTTTACAAATAAATATGCTGAAGGATATCCTGGCAGAAGATACTATGGTGGTTGTGAGTATGCTGATGAGGTGGAAAGACTTGCCCAGGAAAGATGTAAGCAACTTTTCAATGCTCAACATGTAAATGTTCAACCCCATTCTGGAACACAGGCAAACATGGCAGTTTACTTTGCCGTATTAAAACCTGGAGATACAATAATGGGAATGAGCCTTCCTCATGGAGGGCATCTTTCTCATGGCTCTGCTGTAAACTTTACAGGTAAGCTTTACAAAACAGTATTTTACGGTGTAAACAAAGATACTGGATACATTGACATGGAGGAGGTTCGTAGACTTGCCCATGAACACAAACCAAGAATAATCATTACTGGTGCGAGCGCCTATCCAAGAATTATTGATTTTAAAGCTTTTGCTGAAATAGCAAAAGAAGTTGACGCCTACTTGATGGCAGACATTGCACATATCGCTGGACTTATTGCCACAGGAATTCATCCTTCTCCTGTCCCCTATTCTGATTTTATAACAACAACAACTCATAAAACTCTCAGAGGTCCAAGAGGTGGCGTCATAATGTGTAAAGAGGAGTTTGCAAAAGCCATTGATAAAGCTGTTTTCCCGGGAATTCAGGGGGGGCCTCTGGTCCATGTAATTGCAGCTAAAGCTGTTGCCTTTAAGGAAGCTCTATCAGAGGAGTTTAAAGAATATCAGAAAAAGGTTGTAAAAAATGCAAAAACCCTCGCAGAGGCATTAAAAAGAAAGGGCTTTAAATTAGTATCTGATGGAACAGACAATCATCTCATGCTCGTTGATCTTACGAATTTTAACATTACTGGGAAAGAAGCTGAAGAAGCCCTGGATAAAGCTGGAATAACAGTAAACAAAAATACCATTCCCTTTGACACAAAGCCTCCTACGGTTACTTCTGGTATAAGAATAGGAACTCCCTGTGTGACAACAAGAGGGATGGGAGAACAGGAGATGGAGGAAATTGCTGAGATTATTGAAAGAGTTATAAAAAATATATCAAATGAGTCAGTGATAAAGGATATGAAAAAAAAAGTTCAGGCACTCTGTAAAAGATTCCCCATTTATTGATTTCTCAATTCCTTAAAAAATCTCTGCAAAACAGCACGGCATTCTTCTTCAAGAATGCCGGCTGTTATCTCAACTTGATGGTTTAGTCTTGGATCCTGAAGAATTCTGTAAAGACTGACTGCTCCTCCACTTTTCGGATCACTACATCCATAGACAACTCTTTTTATTCTTGCATGAACTATAGCACCAGAACACATTATACATGGCTCTTTTGTTACATAAAGAGTTGCCTCTGTAAGTCTCCATGCATCAAGAGCATTTGCTGCCTGCCTGATTGCCAGCATTTCTGCATGAGCAGTAGGATCATTAGTTGTTTCTTTTATGTTATGAGCTCTTGCAACGATTCTACCATCCACAACTATAACAGCACCAACAGGAACCTCACCAAGTGCATATGCCTTTTCCGCTTCTTTTAATGCTTCTTTCAGGAAATATTCGTCAGAAGCCAGTTCGTCCACTCATCAATACCCTGCCCTGTTTTGCATGATACTTCAAATATCTTGATTCCGGGGTTTAAGAATTGAGCATCTTTTTTGATTTTATCAATACTTACATCAAGTAAATCCCTGAGGTCAATCTTATTAATAATCAAGACAGAGGATTCCTGAAACATGAGAGGATACTTAAGAGGCTTGTCATCTCCCTCGGTGAGGCTTAAAATCATTACTTTAACATCTTCTCCAACTTTAAATTCTGCTGGACATACGAGATTCCCCACATTCTCAATAAATAAAACATCCAGATCTTTAAGTGGTAGCTCCTTTGCTGCATCAGCTATCATGTTCGCATCAAGATGACACGCTCCTTCAGTATTAATTTGAACCACAGGAACGCCAAGACGGTCTATTCTTTCAGCATCATTTGTTCCAGTAATGTCACCTTCAATAACTCCAACTCTCACTTTATCCTTTATTGCTGCAATTGTTCTCTCAAGTAAAGAAGTTTTTCCTGCACCAGGAGAACTCATGAGATTTATTACATAAACCCCTGCTTCTTTGAACATTTTTTTGTTTTCTTCTGCTATTCTTTCGTTGGCATCAAGAATTTTTGTTGTTAACTTCACCTTCATTGGCTAACCTCCATCTCAATTATGTTAAGTTCTTTGCCTGAAATTAAATCTACTGAAAAGCTTCCACAATGCGGACATTCAAAAATAATATAGTTTTCATTACTTTCAAACTCTTTTCCACACTCCTTACACACTCCTCTTACAGGAAGTTCCTCAATTATCAATGTAGCATTCTTTGCAACTGTATCTTCCTTTAAAACATTAAAAGCAAAAAGCAAAGCATCGGTCATTACACCCGTTGCTCTGCCTACCACAACTTTGATTGTGTCTATCTTACTGTATCCATTTTTAGAACACTCATTCACTGCAATATTGAGCAATTCATAGGCAATGGATGCCTCGTGCATCAGCCTTCCTGCTCCTTGTCCTTAGACAGCTCCTTTTCATAAGCTTCTTTCCCTGCTTCAACTGCTTTTGTAATGGCTGATTTTTTCTCTTCAAGAGTTTCTTTAGCTTTATCAAGAATGCCTGCTACTTTTCCCTTTGCTTCTTTCAGGTAACCTTCAGCCTTTTCTTTTACATCCTCAGCTGTTTCTTTAATCTTAGCTCTTGTCTCTTTCCCTGACTGTGGAGCTAAAAGCAAAGCCAGCCCTGCTCCTACAATGCCACCAAGTAAAAATGATAAAAACACTGATTTTGCGCTGAATCCTCTTTCTTCATCCATTTTTATTTACCTCCTTTCTTTAAATTCTCTAAAAAAACATTAGTTGCCACACTTAATGCTGTTTTTAAAGCACTGCTCCTTAGAGAGACAGAACTTTTTATCCTTTCAACAGCATTTACAACTTCAGACATGAGAAAGGTTAATTTCTCTACAGCCTGCGAAAGTTCTTTAACTTTTCTGGTTACCTCATTTACATCATCCACCGATGCTCTGACACCCTGAATAACCTTTTCAGTTTCAAAAATAGCAGGGTCTAATTTTGACTTTGTTGAATTAATAAATTCTTTTAATGCACTAATCCCTCTTCTTAATTCAACAGCAACAACAATGAGAAAAATAAGTGCAGCAATAAGACTAACAGTTGCGAGAAAATATCCTATGCTCAGCAAGACTATCAATGTATCACTCATTTCTGCCTCCTTTAAAAAAGGATAACATTTTAAATATCATTGAGGCAAATATTTAATCTGCTTTCTGGCATAAAGAATTCTTTGAATTACCGTTATCCAGCTCAATGCTGTAAGAATTATTAACACAGGATATATCAGATTCGTTAAACAACCAAAGGCAAGAAAAATCAATCTTTCGGGTCTTTCTATTATGCCCACATTACATGACACTCCTAAACCTTCTGCCCTTGCTCTTACATAGGAGATCAGATAAGAGGCTATCATGCATAAAAGAGCAATAATCAAAGCAATATCATGATTGAGCCTGAAAAAATACCATGCTATCCCAATAAATATAAATCCATCGGCAATTCTATCAAAGGTAGAGTCAAGCAGAGCTCCAAATCTTGTTGCTCTTCCATTAACCCTTGCCACTATTCCGTCAACAAGATCAAAGGCGCCTCCAGCAAGAATGAAAATTCCGCCCAGAAAGAGATTAAAAGGAATTATGAATCCTGATAATGCTGTAACAAGCATTCCTATAAAAGTAATAATATTTGGATTAACAGGCAAGGCTTTTGCTAAAGGTGTTAATGGTTT
Source organism: Thermodesulfovibrio sp. 3907-1M (assembly GCF_040450955.1). Classification (NCBI taxonomy): domain Bacteria; kingdom Pseudomonadati; phylum Nitrospirota; class Thermodesulfovibrionia; order Thermodesulfovibrionales; family Thermodesulfovibrionaceae; genus Thermodesulfovibrio; species Thermodesulfovibrio autotrophicus. The sequence continues at coordinate 1,907,868 of NZ_CP144373.1, read as the reverse complement.
GTCTAATAGATGACTGAATTTCTCACTGAGCAAGTTATCGTTCCCTCTTGCCTTCTATAAACTCCTCCACCATAGTTCTTGCCACTTCGTCAGGGTATTGAACTCTTGGATGCTTCATAAAGTAAGCAGATGCTGATATGAGCAGCCCGCCAATTTTCCTGTCAAGGGCTAATTTACAGCATCTTATTGCATCAATTACAACACCAGCACTGTTAGGAGAATCCTCAACAGAAAGTCTTAGTTCAAGATTAATCGGAACATTTCCAAAAATTTCACCTTCAATTCTTAGAAAGCATATTTTATTGTCATTTAACCACGGAATATAATCAGAAGGACCAATGTGAACATGTTCATTGGTAATCTCATGTAAAATCTGACTTGTTACAGCCTCTGTTTTTGAAATCTTTTTTGATGAAAGTCTTTCACGATTGAGCATATTTAAAAAGTCAGTGTTGCCTCCTACATTAAGTTGATAGGTATTCGTTATTTTTACTCCTCTGTCCATGCAGAGCTTTGTAAGGACTCTATGAACAATCGTTGCACCTATCTGACTTTTAATGTCATCTCCTATTATTGGAAGATTTTTGCTTTCAAATTTTTTGATCCATTCATCATCAGAGGCAATAAAAACAGGAATACAGTTTATAAAAGCAACACCTGCATCTAAAGCTGCCTGTGCATAAAAGCGGGTGGCTTTTTCTGAACCAACAGGCAAATAACTTACCATTACCTGAGCACCTGAATCTTTTAAAATCCTGACAACATCTGCAGGCTCTTCATTGGCTGGAATAAATCTTTTATCTGGAGGATAATTCTTCATGTGTTCAGCAAAACCATCAAAAACAGGTCCCATAGAGACTTTTACAGGATAATCGGGTAAATCTGGATAAAATATTTTTGTGCAGTTTGGCTTGGCAAAAACAGCTTCCCTGAGAGGCTTGTTCACCTTTCTTTCATCTATATCAAAAGCTGCTACAACTTCTATGTCTCCTGGAACATAACCTCCTAAATTGAAATGCATAAGTCCAGGAACCTGGTCCATGGCATTGTATTTTTTATAATACTCAATTCCCTGAATAAGAGCACTTGCACAGTTTCCTACTCCCACAATAGCAAGCTTTATTTTACCCATTCCATGCTCCTTAATTTTTCTGTTAAAAATGCTAAAACAAATTTTTATAAACTAATAAATGCCTTTATGTCAAGCATAAAGCTGTTGATTTAATTTATCATCGGATTTTACAATATTTTTTGAAGATGAATAAAACTGACTCCTGCATAAATAATTTTTTAAATTATATAAGACTTCAAAAAGGAGACTCTGTCCATACCATCAGAGCTTACAAAAAGGATTTGGAAGAGTTTTTTAACTTTGCTAAAATAGAACCTGAGCAGGTTGAACCTGTCACAGTGAGAGGCTTTATTTCAGAGCAGATATTAAAGGGCAAATCAAAAACAACGGTAGCAAGAAAACTTTCCACATTAAGATCCTTTTTCTCCTATCTATATTCAGAGGGAATTATAAAAGTTAATCCTGCAAGGGTCGTTGCATCAGTTAAAACAAAGAGGAGTCTGCCGAAATTCCTTACTGTTGATGATGCCTTCAGGCTTGTTGAAGCACCAGGTGAAGATAAATTTACAGCTCAAAGAGACAAGGCAATTCTTGAAGTTTTTTATGGCAGCGGAATAAGAGTAAGTGAGCTTTGTGGGTTAAACATGGACGATGTAGATTTAAAAGAAGGACTGATAAAAGTGAGAGGAAAAGGAAGAAAGGAAAGAATAGTTCCTATTGGGCAGAAAGCACGAGAAGCATTGAAAAAATATCTTGCAGTAAGACAGATTTTGCGAATTAAGAAAAAATTGGTTGCAGAGGAGTCTCCACTTTTCATAAACAATCGCGGCAAAAGAATTTCCGATAGACAGGTACGGAGAGTTGTTGAAAGATATGCAAAAGCCATTGGAATTCCTGAAAAAATTGGACCTCACACCTTAAGACACACCTTTGCCAGTCATATGCTCATGGAAGGTGCTGATCTAAGAGTAATTCAGGAACTTCTCGGACACGCTTCTCTTTCTACAACTCAGATTTATACTCACATTGATTTAAAACATCTAATGGATGTGTACGATAAATCGCATCCGCTTTCAAAGGAGGAAAAATAAATGGAGTTTCATGGAACAACAGTGTTATGCGTAAAAAGAAATGATTCTGTAATTATGGCATCTGATGGACAGGTAACGATGGGGAATACTGTGCTAAAACATAATGCAAGAAAAATAAGAAAACTTTACAATGGTCAGGTTATTACAGGTTTTGCAGGCTCTACTGCAGATGCTTTCACACTCTTTGAGAGATTTGAAGGAAAACTTGAAACATATAAAGGGAACCTCCTGAGAGCTGCTGTTGAGCTTGCAAAGGACTGGAGAACGGACAGGATCCTTAGAAGGCTTGAAGCACTGTTAATTGTAGCAGACAGACAGCACATCTTAATTATTTCCGGAAATGGAGATGTAATTGAACCAGAAGACCCTGTAGCAGCAATTGGCTCTGGAGGTCCCTATGCCTTTGCAGCAGCAAAGGCACTTTATGAAAACTCGGAGCTTTCAGCAAAGGAAATTGCTTTAAAAGCAATGGAAATTGCTTCTAAAATCTGTATTTATACTAACAATCAAATAATACTGGAGGAATTAAGCTGATGGAAAATCTTACACCTAAAAAAATAGTTGAAGAGCTTGATAAATTCATTATTGGACAGATTGAGGCAAAAAAAGCAGTGGCAATAGCATTGAGAAACAGATTCCGCCGACAAAAGCTTCCCAAAGAGTTGAGAGATGAGATTTTGCCAAAGAATATATTGATGATCGGTCCTACAGGAGTTGGAAAAACTGAAATTGCAAGAAGACTTGCAAGGCTTGTAAATGCTCCATTTATAAAGGTGGAGGCATCAAAATTTACAGAAGTAGGATATGTTGGAAGAGATGTGGAATCAATAATCAGAGACCTTACAGAAGTGGCAATGAATATGGTTAAACAGGAACATACTGAGAGAGTGCAGGAGAAGGCAAAACAGATGGCAGAAGAAAGAGTTCTTGATATACTTTTACCTCAACCAGGATACTCAAGACAGATGGATGAAGCAGCAGAAGAAAAAACAAGGTATAAAGAAACGAGAGAAAAACTCAGAAAACAACTAAGACAAGGAGTTCTTGATGACCGTTATATTGAGATTGATTTAAAAGAAAAAGTTGTGCCTTTCGGTATCATATCAAATGTTGCTATGGAAGAGATAGAAATAAACCTTAAAGAAATGCTTGGCAGTTTTTTACCGGAACGAGTAAAAAGAAAGAAGGTAAAAATTAGAGAAGCCCTTCACTTATTCACTCAGGAAGAGGCAAATAAACTTATTGATATGGATAAGGTGACAAAGGAGGCAATTGAAAGAGTTGAACAAACAGGAATCGTCTTTATTGATGAAATTGACAAAATTGCTTCTCGTGGAAGCTCCTACGGTCCTGATGTATCAAGGGAAGGTGTTCAGAGAGACCTTCTTCCCATTGTTGAAGGCTCCACAGTCACAACAAAATATGGACCTGTAAGAACTGATCATATTCTCTTTATTGCTGCTGGAGCTTTCCATGTGGCAAAACCCTCTGATCTTATACCTGAATTGCAGGGAAGATTTCCAATAAGGGTTGAGCTAAGCTCCCTTGGTAAAGAGGAGTTTGTAAGAATTCTTACAGAGCCTGACAATGCACTTATAAAGCAATACATTGCCCTTCTGGGAACAGAAGATGTTCATCTTGAGTTTACCAGTGATGGAATTGAAGAAATTGCAGAGATAGCCCAGCAGGTAAATGAAAAAACAGAAAATATTGGAGCAAGAAGGCTTCATACAGTAATGGAAAAACTTCTTGAAGATATATCTTTTAATGCTTCAGAGCTAAGAGGACAGAAAATAGTGATTGATGCAAAGTTTGTAAGAGAAAAACTGAGTGAGATAATCAAAAGTGAGGATCTCAGCAGATACATTTTATAAGTTAAAAATAGTACTGCTGGTATTTATACTGTTTTCCTGCACTCCTAAAAAGCCTCCTGAAATAGAATATGTGCCAGAGGGATCACTGAAAGGAATTGCATCCTGGTATGGAGCAGATTTTCACGGAAGACCAACAGCATCAGGAGAAACATATAACATGTATGATTACACATGTGCGCACAGAGAATATCCTTTTGGAACAAGGCTGAGGGTTGTAAATCTTCAGAATGGAAAAGATGTTGTATGCACAGTAAATGACAGAGGTCCTTTTATCCCGGGAAGAGATCTTGATTTGTCCTATGCATCGGCAAAAAAAATTGGTCTAATCGGACCAGGCACAGCAGAAGTCTTAATGCAACCTATTGGACGAGACATGAGCTATGTAAGATATGTAAAATATACTCCTACATCCGGGCTGTTAACAATTCAGGTAGGAGCTTTTCGTGAAATTGAAAATGCAATGAGACTAAAGCAGGCTTTGAATCTTAAATATCAAAATGTTTACATAAATAAAGTACTGCTGAGAGGAGAAACCTTTTATAGAGTCAGAGTTGGAAAGTTTACAAACTATGACGAAGCATACAGCTTAGCAAAATTAATGGGACAGGAAGGATATAAGGTAATCATCACCAATTTTACAGGAGGGAAAGATGAAATTTGAAGATGTAGTAAAATTTCACGGGCATAGCTGCCCAGGGCTTGCACTTGGATATAGAGTGTCCACTGCAGCGCTGGAAGAACTTGGAGTCAAAGACCGCTCCAGTGATGAGGAAATTGTATGCATAGTGGAGAATGATTCCTGCGCTGTTGATGCCATTCAGGTTGTCACAGGATGCACTTTTGGAAAGGGAAACTTGATTTTTAAGGATTATGGAAAACAGGTTTACACATTCTTTAACAGAAGAAATGGTAAAACTGTAAGAATCTCAATTGATTTTGAATTCAAGGAAACTGAAGATGAAAAAGCACTATGGCAAAGATTTATGCAGGGAGACAGCTCCACTGAGGTTGTTGAATTCGTAAATAAAAGAAAAGCAGAGAAAATAAAGCAGATTCTCAATGCAGAAAAAGAGAAAATTCTTAAAATTACCTATCCTAAGATTGATCCACCAAGGCAAGCAAGAATTTTTAAAAGCTTGAGATGTGCAAACTGCGGAGAAAAAGTTGCAGAGGCAAAAGCAAGAATACTGGATGGAAAAATCCTGTGCATTCCCTGCTTTGAGGCATATTTATGAAAGAGATAGAAATTCAACTTACAGGTATGGCACATCTTGGTGAGGCAATTGGTAAGTATGATGGTAAAGTGGTATTTGTTCCTTACGCAATTCCAGGAGAAACAGTAAAAGCTAAAATAGTAAAAGATGAAGGAGACTATCTTAGAGCAGAGATTGTTGATGTAGTTGAACCATCATTTTTTAGAGAAGACCCTCCGTGTAAACTCTTTGGAGTGTGTGGTGGCTGTAGTTTTCAGCACGTGGCATACAGCTATCAAATAAAATTGAAAGAAATTGTTGTGATGGAGCAGCTTAAAAGAATTGGAGGTTTTGAAAATCCTGAAGAGTTTACACTTCTTACAATTAAAGCAGAGCCTTTTTACAATTACCGTAATAGGGCTGATTTTTCCATAAACAGACAGAGGCTTCTGGGATTTAAAATGCGAGCAAGCCATAAATTTATTCATGTAGAGCACTGCTTCCTGCTGCATCAAAAAATAAATGAAATTCTTGCTACTCTACAGGGTAAAACACCAAAGAGAAAAACCCACAATGTTACAATAAGATATGGAGTAAACACAGGACAGTGGCTTGTTCAGCCTGAAATGGATACTGAAGAAATTGAAACAGGACAGAAAAATTATACTGAAAAACTTTTTGAACATGAATTCCTTATATCAGCACCTTCGTTCTTTCAGGTAAATACCTACCAAGCAGAAAAACTTATTGAGACAGTTCTGAAATACATAGACAGAGATGACAGAGTAATTATAGATGCCTATGCTGGAGTCGGAACATTTACAGTTTTTTTAGCAAAAAAAGCAGACAAAGTTATTGCCATTGAAGAAAGCCGCTCTGCTTATAAAGATGCTCAGATAAACATTAAAAATTTTGATAACATCAACTATCTTTGTAAAAAAACTGAAGAAGCCTTAAATGAGCATAGCATTGATGCAGATGCTATAGTTCTTGATCCACCAAGAGTTGGATGTATGAAAGAAGTCCTTGAAGCAATTTCTGAAAAAAAGATTAAAAAAATAATCTATGTATCCTGCGAACCATCCACCCTTGCAAGAGACTTGAAATACTTAAGGGAAAAGGGATACAAACTCATAGAAGTTCAACCAGTTGACATGTTTCCCCAGACATATCACATTGAAAATGTGGCTTTAATGAAGATTGAATAAAGGAGGAATTACCATGGCATTAAAAATTAATTTAAGTGAAGTTCAGATGAATCCCCATCCTAAGTTTAGTGGAGTAAAAGTTGGTTATGTAGTTACAAAGGACAGGTATCCGGAGTTAAGCATCATAATACTTGAACTTGATTCAGGAGTTGAAATCCCTTTGCACACCCATGAAAAAGAAGTAGACAGCATTTTTATAATTGAAGGTGAAGGTGATATGTATATTAACAATGACTGGCAACCAGTAAAAAAAGGTGATATCATAGCCATTGGTAGCAGGGAACTACACGGACTGAAGGCTAAAACTCTACTGAAATGCTATGTTGTTCACGCTCCAGCTCTGTGGTAAAACTGTAATAACTTGAGAATTCTTAATGCTTTACTGAAATGTTATAATTTTGCTAAATTAAATAATGTAAAATAAAATGAACACTGACGGAGGACTCTTGAATAATGGATAGAATTCCAATGACACCTGAGGGTTATGAAAAACTCAAAAGTGAGCTTGACAGACTGATAAAAATTGAGCGTCCTGCAATAATAAAGGCAATTTCAGAAGCCCGTGCTCACGGAGATTTATCAGAAAATGCCGAGTATCATGCTGCCCGTGAAAAACAATCTTTTATTGAAGGAAGAATTCAAGAACTTCAGGCAAAGCTTTCCCGTGCTTATGTAATTGAGCCATCAAAGATAAATCAAAACAAAGTTGCCTTTGGTGCAAAAGTAAAGGTGGTTGACCTTGATACAGATGAAGAAAAAGAGTTTCATCTTGTTGGTCCTGATGAAGCAGATGTAAAAAATGGAAAAATTTCAATTACTTCACCTGTAGGAAAGGCTTTAATAGGGAAGGAAGTTGGCGATCAGGTTACAATAAAGGCTCCTGCAAGAACAATTAATTACGAAATTATCTCTATAAGCTTTGAATAAGTTATTTAAATCAAAAATAATAACTAACGAAGCAGTTACAGAGGAGATTTATTTAATATCCCTTGAAATTCCTGAGAACATTGAAACAAAACCAGGACAGTTCTGCATTCTAAGGTTAAATCACAGACTTGACCCCCTTCTTGGAAGGCCGTTTAGCATTTTTGACCATGTCTGTGGTGAAATAAAATTTTTATACAGAGTAAAAGGAAAGGGAACAAAGATACTGAGTCAACTTAAAAAAGATGAGCTTCTGACTGTTACAGGTCCGTTTGGAAAATGGTATCCCTTTCCTCAGGGAGACTTTATAGTAATTGCAGGAGGAATCGGACTTGCTTCAGTTTATTATCTAATTAAAAAATTTCCTAAAAAGGCGCATCTTTTTTACGGAGTAAGAAACGAAAACGAGATACTCTTTTATGAAGAGTTAAAAGAGCTTGCAAAGCATGTTTATATTTCCACAGAAAAAGAAACATCATATACGTACAGAGGCGTTGTTACAGAGCTATTTAAAGAAAAAGGCAAAAGTTTATCCTTGCCCATTTATGCGTGCGGACCTATGGTAATGCTAAAAGAGCTTAAAAAGATAGTTAACGAAGCTCAACCATGTTATGTAGCTACTGAGGAGAGAATGGCTTGCGGAGTTGGTGCATGTCTTGGCTGCGTAATAGAAACAAAGCAGGGATTTAAAAGAGTTTGTACGGATGGACCTGTTTTTGAGATTAAGGAGCTTTTGTTATGATGCCATCCTTAGAAGTTAAAATAGGTAATCTTACTTTTAAAAATCCTGTTTTAACAGCTTCTGGCACATTTGGATACGGACTTGAGTATTCCCAGTTTGTTGATCTCAATCTTTTAGGCGGAGTTGTTGTAAAAGGGCTTTCCCTGCAGCCAAAACAGGGAAATCCTCCTCCAAGAATTTATGAGACTGCCTGTGGAATGATTAACTCCATCGGATTACAAAACATAGGATTTGAAGAATTCAAGAAAGAAAAACTTCCATTTTTGAAAAAGTTTAACACTAACATAATAGTTAATTTTTTCGGTGAAAATCTTGAAGAATATATTGAAATGGCTCGTTTACTTGATTCCCTGCAAGAGATTAATGCTCTTGAGATGAATGTTTCATGCCCTAACAAAGACAGTGAGTGGAGAAGAATGGGGCTGGAACCCGAGCTGCTGAAAAAAGCTGTAAAGGAAGTTAGAGCCATTACAAAAAAAACATTAATTGTAAAACTAAGTCCTCAAGGAGATGTTGCTTTAATGGCAAAAATCTGTGAAGATGAAGGTGCCGATGCTGTTTCTCTGATTAACACAATTCCTGCAATGGTTATTGATATAAAAACCCGTAGAAGTATGTTAGGAACTTCCACAGGAGGTCTCTCAGGTCCTGCAATAAAGCCCATAGCATTAAGAGCAGTATGGGAAGCTTCACAGACTATTAAAATTCCAGTGATTGGAATAGGAGGAATTGTTACTGCAGAGGATGCATTACAGTTTTTAATTGTTGGAGCAAGAGCTATTCAGGTGGGAACAGCTAATTTTATAAATCCTCAGGCAACAGTTGAAATAATTGAGGGAATCAAACAGTTTTTGATTGAAGAAAAAATAAAAGATGTAAATGAAATCATTGGAAGCTTCATCCAGTAAAATAATTACGATTCTGACAGATTTTGGTTTAAAAGATCCTTTTGTTGGACAGATGAAAGGAGTTATTTTAAGTATAAACCCGCATGTAAGAATAGTTGACATTACTCATGAAATTGAACCTCAGTCAGTTGAAGATGCTGCTTTTGTTCTGTATGAGAGTTTTCAGTATTTTCCTGAAGGAAGCATTCACATAGCAGTTGTTGATCCAGAAGTGGGATCTCAGAGAAAAGCTTTAATAGTGAAATCACAGGGGCACTACTTTGTTGCACCTGATAATGGTATTCTCAGTTATATTTTAAAGGAGCCTTTCTATGCTGTGTCCATTGAAAATGAAAAATACTTTTTAAGAAAAAGTCCTACTTTTCAGGGTAGAGATGTTTTTGCACCAGCTGCTGCATGGCTTTCAAAGGGTATTGAAATAAATGAATTCGGAGGTCCTGCAAAGGATATTAAAGTCTTCAAAACTCTTTATGATATTCAGGGCTTTGATGACAAAATTGTTGGTAAAATAGTTTACATTGACAGATTCGGCAACGCGATAACCAATATAAAGCCAGAGGGTAAAAAAATAAGGCAAATAAAAATTAATGAGTTAATACTTCCAGTGGTAAGCTTTTATTCACAGTATCCCCATAAACCTGCAGCAGTTATAAACAGTGATGGATTTATTGAGATATTCATTTACATGGGTAATGCTAAAAAAACTCTAAGCTTAGAGAAAAAACAGACTGTGGAGGCTTTTTTAGATGGATGAAGTCCTAAAGGGATTAATAAAGGATGAGCATGTTTTAGTTGTAGCAACGATTTGCACAGAAACAGTTGAGTATGCAAGAAAAATTCATGATACCTGGCCCACAGCAACTGCAGCTATGGGAAGGGTTATTGCGGGAAGCCTTCTTTTGGCATCAACACTTAAGGACAGACAAAAAGTAATGATTCAGATAAAAGGTGACGGACCTCTTAAAGAAGTTGTTGCTGAAGCAGACTTTCTTTACAGAGTTCGTGCCTATGTTAAAAGACCTCATATTTACATGGGATTGAAAAATGAGAAGATTGATGTGGGAAGGGCAATAGGTAAAGGCTTTTTAAATGTGATAAGAGACCTTGGTTTAAGAGAATACTACCAGAGCAGTGTGGCACTTCAAACAGGTGAGATTGCAAGAGACCTTGCCTATTATTTGAATGTTTCTGAACAAATTCCTTCAGCAGTCTCTCTTGGAGTTTATGTAGAACCAGACAATTCAGTTAAGGCAGCAGGTGGATTTATGATTCAGACAATGCCTGAAACAAGGGCTGAGATAATTGATTTTCTTGAAAGAAAGCTTTATCAAACTCCATCAGCTTCATCAATGATACTGCAGGGAATGGATTGTCTAAGAATTCTTGAAGAAGCCGTAGGACTTCCCATTGAGGTTCTTCATAGAGGCAGTGTGGCATACTTCTGTCCATGTACAAAAGATAGAGTTATCAGTGCAATTATTACTCTTGGAAGAGAAGAAATTCAAAAAATGATTGATGAAGGTGAAACAGTTGAGGTTGAATGCTATTTCTGTAAGAAAAAATATAAGGTAACTGTAGAAGAATTACAGAGTCTTCTCATGGAGATTTAAGCTTCAGTTTAAAATTGTAATCAGCAAATCTGTCCTTTTTCTTAATAAAAAGCCACTCATCTGATTTTCCTTTAAGTCTCACTAAAACAAAGTTTCCCTTTAAAATCTCACCTTCCATAAAAATCTCCCACTGCCCCTCTTCAGGAGAGCCTTTTACAGTGCTGTAACTACCTCTATCCCAGATATAGACTTCTCCAGCTCCATACTGCCCTTCGGGAATAACTCCTTCAAAATTACCATACTCCAGTGCATGGTCTTCCACCTGAATGGCAAGACGCTTATCCTTAGGGTTCATTGAAGGACCTTTTGGAATTGCCCATGATTTGAGTACTCCATCCTTTTCAAGTCTTAAATCAAAGTGAAGCTTTTTTGCATGATGCTCATGGACAACAAAATAGGGCATGCTCCCTCCTATTTCTTTGCAAAAATTCTTTTAATAACCATTGTGGCATAGGAACCTCTGGGAAGAATAAATCCAACAATGAGTTTCTTTTTGCCTTCATAAACCTCGTCATCTCCAATTTTATACTGTAGTTTTGGAATAACAAGAATTACTCTGGGAACTGATTTAAAGAATGCCTGCCTTATTTTCTTTAGATTAAACTGTGCAGGTCTTATCTGCCTTTCTGAAACTATCTCATTATATATTTCTTCAACGACAGTATCTGATATTTCTGTTTTTGAAGAGATTAAGGGAATTTCCAGGTTTTTAAGATATTCAAAAATTTTGTCATCAATTTCATCAAAAAATATGTATTCTCCTGCAACTCCTTTATGATAAAGGAGATTCTCCTGTGGTAGCAATTTTTTGATAAGCCTTTTTACTGTTTCATTCCATATAAAGCTTTGATAGGCAGCAAAAAACATTGACATTTCCTCTTTAGGAATTTTCTGCAGAGGTAAAAGATAATCCTTTGGATGCTCTTTAAGATATCTGAATGTAAATTTTTCAAACTTTGTTTTTGCTAAACTCAGGCAGACGCTCCAGTTTCCCCAGTTTTCAAAAATCTTTCTTTTTCTTTCCTTTGCTAATTTTTTATCTTCAGGATATATGTGAGTAAGATAAATTTTTAGTGCTCCATTGTAATGCCCTTTAACGATTTTTTCAGCAATAAAGCCCTGGTCTGGATCATAGCTTCCAAAACGCTGATCATCAAAGTAGTTTATAAATCCTTGTGTTTTAACTTTTTCTATGCGCTGCATGATAAGATCAATCATTTTTTCTGGTATGGCTCTTACAGTTAGTTTAAATACATTGCAATCAATTAGCAGTGGAGTCATCGGTTGATCTGAAAATCCAACATGTTTGAGTTCAAAGTGGTCTTCTTTTAGATTAATCTTACGAGGTGGATTCTTTATTGTTATGAACTGTTCTGTAATGCCGTGTCTGTCTTTTTTACCTCCATAGGAGATGTTGTCAAGGGGAATTTTCAACTTTCGTGCAATTTTTTTTAATAGATCAAAGGTATTCCATCCTGTCTTCTTTAAAATAAAAACACTGTATGGACCTTCTTCTTTCAATGGTATTGAACTTATCTCTTTTACAATAAAGTCTTCAGGTTTTACTTTAATTTTATATTTCATTCTTTGAATTTTATTTTTGAGATTTTTTTATCAATCCGGCTCTCTTTTTTAACTCCTCTACTTCTTCTTTCGTCAATGCTCTGTATTGCCCTGGTTTAAGTTCTCCCAATTTAATACCGTCAATAGAAACTCTTATAAGTCTTATCACAGGATGTCCTACTTTTTCCAGCATTTTACGAATCTGACGCTTTCTTCCTTCATGAAGCGTAATTCTTATCCAAGAGTTTGCTTTAAGTTTTTTGACAAAATTAACACTTACAGGAACTGCAAGTTTTCCCTCAATTTTTATACCTTTTCTCAGTTTTTCAATTGTTTCAGGTTCAATTATTCCGTCAACTTTTACTAGATAGGTTTTTTCAATCTCTGAACTTGGATGCATTATGCGATAGGCAAGCTCTCCATCATTGGTAAGAATTAGTAAGCCTTCAGAGTCATAGTCAAGCCTGCCAACTGGATAAACCCTGAATTTAATACCTTTTAAAAAATTTTTTATTGTTGGTCTTCCTTGTGGATCAATCAGTGAAGTTATTACTTTTCTCGGCTTGTAAAAAGCATAATAAACTTTTGGTTCAGGTCTTATGAGAAGTTTTCCATCAACTTTTATGTAGTCTTTTTCAGGGTCTGCCTTCTGTCCAAGATGAGCAATCTCACCATTTACAGTAACTCTTCCTTCTTTAATTAATTCTTCTGCTTTTCTTCTGGAAGCAATTCCAAAGTCAGAGAGAATTTTTTGCAATCTTTTCATCATAGACTAATCCATAATTTCAATGTAAGCTCTCTGACGAAGCCCTCTTGTCCAGAGTTTATATTCTTTTTTAAATTTTTCATCTTCTAAAAGATTTCTCACATAATTTACAAGCTCTTGTGAGCCTTTGCTGAAACATACTCCATCAAGCTTAAAAATAAAAACTCCCTGCTCTGTCATCATTGGTTCGCTTATTTGCCCTACACTCATTTTGGAAAAAAGATTTGAAAGTTCTCGGGCAATTTCATTTTTTTTCAAAACTCCGATTGCTCCTCCTGATCTCGCTGATACATCCTCACTCATCTGAGAGGCAACTTTGCTAAAGGATTCTCCCTGAATAAGTCTTTTAAAAATCTCATTGATTTTTGCCTTTAATTCCTCTGGATTTTCTCTTTTTTTGATAAATATCTGACTCACATAGTATCCATCATTATCACAACTTAGTTCAGGATGAGCTCCGATGTATCCATTTATCTCAGCATCAGTAACAATGATCTTGCTCCTTACAAGTGAGTTCAATGCTCTTCCGATTATTATCTGTTCCTTAAGCATCTTTTTGTAATCATTAAGAGTCATTCCTTCCTTTTTAAGTATTTCTATGAAGCCTTCTTCAGTGAGATTGTATTTTTTCTTTATATCATTTATTGCTCCTTCTATCTCACTATCACTAACAAAAATTCCGTATCTTTCTGCTTCCTCAATCTGAAGTTTTGTATCAATAAGTTTTTCAAGGAACTCTTCCTCATGAGCTTTGAAGTATTTGAATTTTTCATCAGGATTTAATGCTTTAAACTCATCCTTTGCATTGAACTCCATAAATTTGTAAAGTTCACTCCATGTAATAACTTCCTTATTAACCACAGCTACTACTTTGTCAACAAAAAATTTATTTTCCTCTGCCCAGACTGATTTAATTAAGAAACTCAGCGATAAAATAAAAAAGACAAAAAATTTGAACAATTTTAACTCCTCCTTAATCTTTAAATTTAACATATTCTTGGTAATTGCTCTCCCGGAAGCATATCAACTATTCTTGTGCCTCCGATGGATGTCTTAAGTAAGACTTTACCCCCCTCACCAGTAACCTCTCCAATTATAGCAGATTCCTTCCCAAAAGGATGTGATTTCATTAATTCAATCAATTTTTCAGCCATATGGGATTTCACAATAGCTATAAAAATCCCTTCGTTTGCCACATATAGAGGGTCAAGTCCTAATAGTTCACAGGCACCTCTTACTGTATCATGAAGGGGAATTGTATTTTCATAAATTAAGATGTCTTTCCCTGACTCAAGAGCAAGCTCTTTAAGTGTTGTTGCCACTCCTCCACGAGTTGGATCACGCATTACTTTAACATAGCAAGCAAATTCTTTTAAGATTTCTGATATTAATCCATTTAAAGCCCTTGAGTCACTTAGCACAGGAGGCTCAAAAACAAAGCCGTTTCTCTCGCTCATCACAGCAATTCCGTGATTTCCAATGGAACCACTTATTATTACTTTATCACCAACTTCTATTTTAAGAGGTGAAAGCTCAACTCCTTCAGGCACTATACCAATGCCTGAGGTATTTATAAAAATTCCATCTCCCTTTCCTTTGTCAACGACCTTTGTATCTCCTGCAACTATTTTTACTCCTGCCTTTTTAGCTGCATTTGAGATACTATTTAAAACTCTTTCAAAATCAGATATTGGAAAGCCTTCTTCAAGAATAAAACCAACAGTAAGATAAAGAGGAATAGCACCAACAACAGCAAGGTCATTCACTGTTCCATTAATTGCCAGGTCTCCAATGTCACCACCAGGGAAAAATATCGGTGAGACTGTGTAGGAGTCAGTTGTTATTGCCAATTTACCTGAGTGACTAATTGAGACTATGGCAGAATCCATTAAAGAAGGCAGCTCAAATACAGGAGCAATATATTTTTTTATAAGCTCATGCATAAGCTTTCCACCACTTCCATGTCCAAGAAGAATTCTATCCATTCTGAACCTCCACTTTTATTTCAATAGGTTCGCTTTCCTTTAAAGGAGCTGCTGAAGAAATTCTATAAAAAACTGGTGCTTTCAAATTATTTATATTATACTGCACATCAAAAAACAATGGAATCATAGTTTCACCAATCAGGATAAACTCTGAATCACTGGCTGTTTTTCTGTAAATTTTGTATCCCTTAATCCATTTTTCAGGAACTTCTTTCCAGGAGATATAAACACCGTTTTCATTGATTGTCCAGAATACTTCTTTGGGTTTTGATGGAATAAAATCTTCAATGGGAATCTTTATCTGTCTGCCAGGTCCTTCAATGTACGCTGCGCCTTCAGAAATATATGGAGAAATAAGATAGGTTAAATATCCAGAAGCAGTAACATCCTCAAAAGAAATAAAAGAACTTAAAGTGAAAAAACTTATTTTATCCAGGAAAAAATCTTTATCCGTTGAGCCTTTTTTTGACCTTTCTCCTTTATGATTGATCGTATAAATGTTATACATAACAGAGTCTGAACTATGCCATGAAAGCATCACTCCTTCATCTGTAATCTTATACTGGATATTTTCAACCTCAGGCAGTTTTTTTGGGGTTATACTTGCCTCAACCGGTTTACTGTAAACACCCTTTCCACTTATTGCAATCAGACGATATTTATAGGTTTCACCAAGTACAAACTCTTTATCTTCATATGAGTTAGTCTGATTATCAAAATATCCTAAAGATTTTACCTGGCCTGAATTTTCTCTTTCCAGAAGAAAACTTCCAATTTTTGCTTTCTTTTTTTCAGAGTAGCTCCATGAAATCACAATTTTGTCATAAGAAGCTGATAATGTTATGTTCTGAGCAGGTTCTGGTTGAAGATAATCTTCCAGGGTAGGATCCATCTTTCTTCCACAGCCTGTAAGGAGGAACAACAATGAGATGAAAATTACTAAGAAGGAGGAGATTCCTCGCTTCGCTCGGAATGACAATAAAAAAGCTCGGAATGACAATAAAAAAGCTCGGAATGACAATAAAAAAGCTCGGAATGATCTAATATACGATGACAAGGAAAAGGCTCGGAATGACCTATTTTTTGTCATTCCGAGGGGCTCAATGCCCCGAGGAATCTCTATGTAAATATTCAATTTTCCTTTCTTCATCCCCTCAATCTCTTTCTCAGTAGCTTTATCTGCTCCTTTACACTCTTTTTTGAACTGCTTCCATAGGAGATTTTTACCTTAATTGAACCTTCTGGAGTAAGTATTTCGTAAACATCTCTTTCAATTTTTCTGGAAAACTTTTTAAACTCCTTCATGCTCAAATCTGTGAGATTCTTTCCCTTTTCAATGCAGTAAAGCACAATCTTGCCTGTTATTTCATGGGCATTTCTAAAGGGAACACCTTTTTTTACAAGATACTCTGCAAGGTCTGTAGCAGTGGTAAAGCCTTTCTCTGAAGCTTCTTTCATCTTGTCTTTGTTGAACTTTATCTCTGGAAGCATCTCATTGACTATCTTAAGGCTCACGTTCACTGTTTCAACTGTATCAAAAACAGGTTCTTTATCCTCCTGCATGTCTCTGTTGTATGTAAGCGGAAGTCCTTTCATTGTTGTAAGAAGGGAGAGCAGATTTCCATAAACTCTGCCTGTTTTTCCCCTGATTAACTCTGCCGGGTCTGGATTTTTCTTCTGAGGCATCATACTTGAGCCTGTTGAGAATCTATCGGGAAGCTCTATGAATCTGAACTCATCAGTTGCCCAAACTATTAACTCTTCAGCAAGTCTGCTTAAATGCATCATCACCATTGCTCCGCAGTATAAAACATCAAGCACAAAATCTCTATCTGATACAGCATCCATGCTGTTTGGAATAACTCCTTCAAATCCAAGCTCTCTTGCAGTGAATTCCCTGTCAATTGGAAGGCTGCTACCAGCTATTGCACAGGCACCAAGGGGGCAGTGATTTATTCTTTTTAATGCTTCTTTAAATCTTTCACGGTCTCTTTCAAACATCCATGCATAGGCAAGAAGATGATGAGCAAGAAGCACTGGCTGAGCTTTCTGAAGATGGGTATAGCCGGGCATAATTGTATCAATATGTTTTTCAGCAATGGAGATGAAGATTTTCTCAAGTTCTGTAAGCTGTTCAATAATTTTAGAGACTTTTTTTCTCAGATAAAGTCTCAAGTCTGTTGCTACCTGATCATTCCTTGAACGGGCAGTATGAAGCTTTGCACCTGCAGAGCCGATCTTTTCAATGAGTGCTTTTTCAATGTTCATATGAACATCTTCAAGCTCCTCTTTAAACTGAAATCTGCCCTGCTCAATCTCTTTCGCAATCTCTTTAAGTCCCTGAAGTATCTGCTCAAGCTCAAAGGCATCAATAATGCCCTGTTTATGAAGCATCTTTGCATGGGCAGAGCTTGTCTCTATGTCCTCTCTCCAGAGTTTATGGTCAAAGGAGATGGACTGGGAAAACTCCTCAAGAGTCTTTGCTGTCCCTTCCTTAAACCTCCCACCCCACGGCTTTTTCATTTATTTATCCTCACTCCTCTGCCTTCGCCTGACGCTCTTTCTGTCTTTGTTCAATTATTTTCTGAGCTATATGTGATGGAACTTCTTCATAGTGTGAAAACTCCATTGAATAAATTCCCCTTCCTGATGTCATGCTATGTAGCTGGTTTGCATATGTAAGCATCTCTGCCATTGGAACAAGGGCAATTATTTTCTGATTTCCACCTGCCTGAGGCTCTACTCCCTGAACTTTTCCCCTGCGGGAGTTAAGGTCTCCAATTATTGTTCCAAGAGTTTCATCGGGAACAACTATTTCAGCCTTCATAATTGGCTCAAGAAGAACCGGTTTTGCATCCATGAATGCTTTTTTAAGTGCAAGTGCACCAGCTATTTTAAAAGCCATTTCTGAGGAATCCACTGGATGATAGGAACCATCATAAAGGGTTACCCTTATGTCAATAATGGGATAGTATGCAAGGATTCCCTCTTTCATTGTTTCAATTATTCCCTTTTCAACTGCAGGACGATACTGCTGAGGGATTACTCCGCCAACAATTTTGTCAACAAACTCATAGCCTCCACCTCTTGGAAGTGGTTCAATCTGAATCCAGCAGTCACCATACTGACCTCTTCCACCTGACTGCTTTTTATACTTACCCTGTGCTCTTGCAGTGGCTTTTATTGTCTCTCTATAAGGAACTTTTGGTGCCATAAGGTTAACTTCTACTCCGAATTTTCTCTTCAGTTTTTCAAGAGCAACTTCAATGTGAACCTGTCCCATGCCGCTCAGTATCATATCCTTTGATTCCTCATCTCTTGAAAACTTAAGAGTCGGGTCTTCTTCAAGAAGCTTGTGAAGTCCTGCACTTACCTTTTCCTCATCACCTCTTGTTTTTGGCGCAATAGCATAGGATATAATGGGCTCAGAAAATCTAACCTCTGGAAGCTGAACTGGATTATTCTCATCGCATAGAGTATGCCCTGTAAGTGTATCCTTAAGTTTAACTGTTGCCACAATCTCTCCAGGACCTGCTTTCTGACAAGGTGTTTGAGTTTTGCCGAGAATATAATAAATCTGACCAATTCTTTCCTTTGTCCCTGTATTTGGATTAAGAACTGTTGAGTCAGCTTTAAGCACGCCAGAAAAAACTCTTATGTAGGAAATTTTTCCAGCAAATGGGTCAATCGTAGTTTTGAAAACATAGGCAGCAAGTGGTTCAGTTTCAGATGGTTGTCTTGTAACCTCGCTTCCATCTTTTGGATTAATGCCTTTTACAGGATAGATATTTGCTCTTTCCTTTGGATCAGGCAGAGCAAGTATGATGCTGTCAAGCAACGCTTCCACACCAACTCCAAGAAGTGCAGAACCTGCAAGCACAGGTATGAATCTTCTTGCTAAAGAGGCATCATGCAATCCCTTTCTTAACTCCTCTTCAGTAAGCTCTCCACCTTCAAGATATTTCTCAAGAAGGCTGTCATCAAGCTCTGCAATCTTTTCTACGAATTTTTTCCTGTATTCTTCAACCCTGCCCATCAAATCAGAGGGAATCTCAACTTCTTTTAATGATTTTCCATCCTGAATGTAGGCTTTTAAAGAAATTAAATCTACAATTCCTTTAAGGTCTGGGCCTTCTCCTATTGGTAAAGTAAGAGGGATTGCTTCTTGTCCAAAGACCTTTTCAATCTCGGCAACAGCTCTATCAAAGGAAGCATTTTCCTTGTCAAGCTTGTTTACAAAAACAACTCTTGGAAGGTCATAGTCATCGCAGTATTTCCATATTCTTTCTGTTTCAGCTTTAACTCCAGAGATGGCACTTACAATTACCACAGCACCATCCACCACTCTCAGTGCATTCTTTGTATCTTCAAGAAAGTTCACGAATCCCGGTGTATCTATAATATTGATTCTGTAATCCCTGTAATCGCAGTAAGCAACTTTACAGCTTAATGTCATGTTTCTTGCAAGTTCTTCTGGTTCATAATCAATCACCTTACCTGTTGTCTCTCCAGTTGTGACCCTATCAATCTGGCCTGTTTTAAAAAGTATCTGCTCTGCAAGTTTTGTGTTACCTGCACCTGCATGGGCAACAATTGCAATGTTTCTGATTTTAGTGATATCTCTACTCATACTCTGCCTCCTTTTATTTTTTAAATTTTCCTTTTGGACTTATATCCAAATTTGCCTTAAGTAATGCTTCTACGGGATGTGTGCCATTTGCAACATTATACACTAAGAGATATTCATGAACTATTTTTAGATAACCTATTAAAGAATTTGATTCTTCTTGAGATTTATTATTTGTTACTAACACAATCTCCTTAAGCCATAAATTTTCATGTGTTATTAAATCCACAATTTTTTTTGCAAGAGGTTCTACATATCCATTTATTCTCACATCATTAGTTTGAATTACTAAAAATCCCTTATCTTTTAGGTCTGGTAATACTCTCTCAATCATTTCTTTTAAACTCCCAAAGTATTGCTCAGGTTCAAACCAGGCAGCCTCTTGAACATTGGCTTTTATTATCATAAGCTCATATTTATTTTTAATTTGCCTTTTTCCTGTTCTACTTTTAATTTCTGGAATAAAGCCTGAATGTGTAAAAAAGTTAATAATGCTATAACTGCCTTTTTGAGAATATCTTTCAATTATATTTTTATTCAATCTCTCCTCAAAATCCTTTTCAGGAAATATCCAGACCTTAGTTGTCTCAAGCTCTTCTAATCTTTTTTTTAATTTTAGCATTGCTCATTTCCAAAAGCTCTCCTGTAAATATGCTCAATATTTCTTGTGTAATAGTTTAGCTCAAAAATGCTCTTTATTTCATCTTCAGTAAGATATTTTCTTACATCACTATCATTAAGTAAAAGCTCCATGAAAGGCCTACCATCTTTCCAGCTTTTCATGGCATTTGACTGAACAACTCTGTATGCTGCCTCCCGGGTAAGTCCTTTGTCAACCAGAGCAAGTAGCACACGCTGAGAATTATAAAGACCGAAACTAAGTTCAATGTTTTTAAGCATTCTTTCAGGATAGACCCTTAAATCCTTGATTATTCCATAAAGCCTGTTAAGCATGTAATCAACAAGAATGCAGTTGTCTGGAATTATCACTCTTTCCACAGATGAGTGGGAAATGTCTCTGTCATGCCAGAGTGCTATGTTTTCAAAGCTTGCAAAGGCATTACTGCGGACAAGTCTTGCAAGCCCTGACAGATTTTCACATCCCACTGGATTTCTTTTGTGGGGCATTGCTGAGGAGCCTTTCTGCCCTTCTGTGAAGGGTTCTTCTGCCTCAAGCACCTCTGTTCTCTGAAGATGCCTTATCTCAACAGCAATCTTTTCAATCATTGCAGCAATCAATGCAAGAACACTTAAGAATTCAGCATGTCTGTCCCTCTGAACCACCTGAGTTGCCACAGGCTCTGGTTTAAGCCCGAGTTTGTTGAGTGCAATCTCTTCAATCTCTGGCGGAATATTTGAAAATGTGCCAACAGCGCCAGAGATTTTACCTACAGAGATTCTATCAATTGCTGAGTTAAGCCTCTCAATGTTTCTTTTTGCTTCTTCATACCACAGAGCAAATCTCAATCCAAAAGAAGTTGGCTCAGCATGAACTCCGTGGCTACGACCCATGCATATTGTGTCTTTGTATTGAAATGCCTTTTCACGGAAAAGCTCTTTGATTTTCTCAAGATCGTTCATTATGAGTTCTGCTGCCTGCCTCATCTGTAAAGCCAATGCAGTATCAACAACATCAGAAGAGGTAAGTCCCATATGAATGTAACGAGATACAGGTCCAACTTTTTCAGCCACAGAAGTTAAAAAGGCTATTACATCGTGCTTGACAGTTGCTTCAATCTCATCAATTCTTTTAATGTCAAAGTCAGCTTTTTCTTTTATCTCCTTTAAAGCATCCTGAGGAATTTTGCCGAGCTCTGCCCATGCCTCGCAAACAGCAATCTCCACCTCAAGCCATTTTCTGAATTTGTTTTCCATACTCCATATATTACCCATCTCTTTTCTTGTGTACCTTTCTATCATGATACCTCCTCCCAGATAATTCTTTCTGGTTTTATGATTACGCCATTGCCAAAGCCTATTCCAACTATTTTTCCTGTTTTATCCTTAACCTTTACCCATCCTGCTGGAACAATGCCTGAGAGAATTTTTACAGAGTTGCCATTAATAAATCGTCTAACAAGCGTATCATCTACTGTCACAGAGGAAATAAAGTATAAAGCCCTGTCAATATTTAATATGGATGAGACTGAATCATCTAACCCCTTCTCACATAAGGCTCTCAATCCATCAATATCAATTGAATCTTCAATCTTAAACTGTCCTACTCTTGTTCTCTCAAGTTCTACTATGTGAGCACCCATTCCAAGCTCTTCACCAACGTCATGACACAGAGCCCTTACATATGTGCCTTTGCTACATACTACCCTGAATCTGACAAATGGAGGAGAGAATTCTTCAATGTTAAATGAGTGTATGAAAACTTTTTTCGGTTTTCTTTCCACTTCAATACCTTTTCTTGCAAGTTTATGAAGAGGCTTTCCTTCCACTTTGACTGCTGAATACATTGGCGGAGTCTGTATGATTTCACCTGTGTATTTTTTAAGTATTTTTTCTAATTCTGTTGTTTTAAGTTCAAAATTATCAACCTCTCTTATAACTCTTCCTTCAGCATCATAGGTATCTGTTGAAATCCCAAATCTTGCTTTAAAAACATACTCCTTTTCAAGTTCCATTAGTAAAGCAGAGATCTTTGTTGCCTCATTAAGACAAACAAGCAAAACTCCCGTTGCCATTGGATCAAGTGCACCGGCATGACCTGCTTTTTTAGCTTTTAAAATCCTTTTTACTTTTGTAACAGCATCCTGACTTGTAAATCCCTTTGATTTATTAAGAACTACCACTGCGTTCATAAACCCTTATTGGTCCTATCCCCTTTAATTCAAAAATTACAAGGAAACTGAATTCAGAAGTTTTTCTTCCCTGAATTTCCACAGGTCTTCTCGTTACTGAAATATTTGCTGCCCAGCATTTCTCAGCATATCTTACATTTAATGAACTATCCCTTAATCCAGCTCCTTTGGCATCATAGTTTACATTTGCTGTAAATGACCACTTTTCTGATAGTTTTTTAACCAATGTCAGAGCATAGGTTTTTATGCCACCTTCTTTTTCCTGAACATTGTACTGGTCTCTCAATGTAGGAGACCATAGATAGGCAGGGGAAAGAGCTTCGTTTCTTGTATATCGCTCACTGAACGACAGAGATGTTGTTTCATCAGGAGAAAAGCTTATATCACTGTTAAATCTTTCCATTCTTTTTTTCACAATATTCTGATATGTATCAAATCCTAAGCTTATTTTCCAGAATGAGATTCTTCCTTCAAGAAGAACAGGATAAAGTTTGTCCCACTCATTTTTTGCCCTTAAGTCATATACCTGCGTAATTCTCGCTTCTGCAGTCAAAGTTTTAAAATTAATTTTATTATAAACTCCAGCCCTTAGAAGTGCGGTATCGTCAATTACCTCAGAACTCTTTAAAATTGGCGGCTTACCATTGACTCCAATAAAAACTCCTTCTACAAAAGGCTCAATTAAATGGGTAAAATTTTCTCCTCTTTTATAAAGCCTGATAAAAGTTTTTGCATTATACTGAATCATTTCTCTGTGAGAAGTATCCTCATAGGGAAAAGTTTTTTCAAGATTGTAAAAAATTTCATTTAATCCGAGCATTTGGGTTAATTTAATAGCATCTCCTGATGTATGACTTATCTGAGGAGCTATCTCAAATCTCTGCCCTTTAACTCCATCTTCTTTATAAAACTCAGCCACATTGGTATTAAAATTTACATTAAACTGTCCGAGTCTGTATGGATAAACTACATATCCAAGCTCTGTTTTCACTGGAGGACTCGTGCTCCCCTCTTTTAAATCCTTCCATCCCTGTCCAAGCAAATAAAATCTTGATTGAACTCCAGGAACAGAAAGCTCTACAGAGGACTGTAAAAATCTGTCATATCTTGCTGAGAGGTCTTTACTGTATTCCTTAAAAAGATACGTATTTGAAGCTGAGCGCACATCTCCATATTCTCTGTAAAAATCATTTTTATTCACATAGTTTATATCTGCGAGTAGATCAACTCCTTTAAATTTTTGAAGATGAATACCCCTTAACTCAATATAATCTTTGTTAAGTTTTCTGTCTTTAATCTGATATCCATACCACATTCCCTTTGTATCAAAGTCAAGGTATCTGTATTCAATTCCTTTGCCGAGTCCAACTTTTGAAAAATAATCAAGATAAAATGTTGCATCTTTATTGCTATCAACTACAAGATAATAGGCTGGGCTAAAACGAAATCCACGAGTATTTGAATTGCCAAATTTAAACGGTAGAAATCCTGATTTTTTTGTGCTTCCTCCCGGTCCCCAGAACACAGGAGAAAAAAGAATAGGCACATCTTTTACTTTAAAGGTGGTAATTTTTGATGTTAATTTATCATCAACTACAAGGTCAACAAACTCTCCTGTAAAACACCATGGTTGAGCACTGTCTGGTTCTGGTTCACATGTGGAGAATGTGGCTTTTTTAGCTTTGTATTTAATTTCACTTAATCTTTCAATCTCTGCTGCCTTTATCCACATATCCTGCTTTTTTATATGAAGAAGAGCGTTTTTTAAAATTCCTGTTTTTTTATCTCTATTAAATTTTCCTTCTTCTGCCCATGTTGTTATTTCATCGTCATCGTAATATAGATCTCCAAAGGCTTCTATTTCACCAGTATTTTCATAATAAATTACCTTCTGAGCTTTAAGATCAAATGTTCCGTCACTCATATAAACATCACCGATTGCAATAAATTTTTTTTCTTCTTCAAATCGTTCCAGTGTGTCAGAAATTATCTCCATAGCAAATGAAACAGTAGCTTTTAAAAGAATAATCAAGACGATCAATGAACTGCTTATTATTGACCATCCTTTGAATCCTCTTGAGTCGCATTTCATATAAGCTCTCCAAGTTTTCTATGCAATGTTTTCTCACCAAGATACTCTTTCAGTTCACCAATCAGATAAGTTGAGCCTGTACAGAGAAGAAACTTATGGCTATTTTTACATATGGAAAGCCCTTGGTTAAACGCTTCCACAGGATCATGTATAAAGCAGTCAATCATTGAAGCACAATTTTTATTTAGTTCTTCATATGTGATAGCTCTTTCATAGTGAGGCACTGTAAAGATTAATTTATGAGCATAAGTTTTAAAGCAATCAATAAATCCACATACATCTTTATCTCGCATCATCCCAAAAACTATCACAGGTCTTTCATCTGTAAGAGCTTTCAGGGATTTTACTAAAGCCTCCGCAGCAGGTGGATTATGAGCTATGTCAAAGATTATAAGAGGATGCTTTGACATGACTTCAAGTCTTCCCTGTAATCTGACATTTTTAAGTCCTTCCTTAATAAAATTTTCATTCCATTGAGGATATGCGTTCATAAAAGCTTTTAATGCTACAGAAGCATTTTCAAGTTGATGAACTCCTGTAAGAGGCAAGAATAAGGATAGGCTTAATGCTGAAGAGTTAAAAACAAAACTAATTCCCTCTAAATTCATTGATTTAAGCTCGGCGGAAAACTCTTTCCCATATGTAAAGACCGAACAGTCAAGCTCACTGGCTTTTTTATAAATCTCTTCTTCTACATAGGGATTTTGCTTTGATGTAACAACAGGAACTCCTTTTTTTATAATCCCTGCTTTCTCTCTGGCAATGGAGCTTATATCATGTCCGAGAAAATCCTGATGATCAGGTCCAATACTGGTAATTACAGAAACCTGAGGTATTACCACATTTGTAGCATCAAGTCTTCCTCCCATACCTGTTTCAACAACTGCGTATTCAATGCTTTTTTCTTTAAAGTAAAGAAAAGCCATTATTGTAACATACTCAAAAAAGGTAAGCTCCTCTGCAAAGGGTTTAATTTTTTCAATTAATTCTACAACTTCCTCTTCAGAAATTTCCCTATCATTAACAACTATTCTCTCTGTAAATCTTGTAAGATGTGGAGAAGTGAAAAGTCCTGTATTTAATCCGTGCGTCCTTAAAAGAGTGTAAATTATTTTAGAAACCGAGCCCTTTCCATTTGTACCTGCAATATGAATTGATTTAAAACTTTGATGAGGATTGCCAAGTTTTTCCAGCACTGAGAAGACTCTTTCAAGTCCCAATTTTATGCCATTTGTTCTTTTTCTATAAAGCTCATTTATCAATTCTTTATATTTCTTTGTCTCTGTCATACTTCAGGAGGACTGCTCTGAGGAAGGTTTGACAAACTGTTAAGATTATAAGAGCTTGATGCTGGCATGATAATTTCAATTAGCCTGTAAATAGTATTTTTCAGTTCCTTTCTTTCCACAACAATATCAACCATTCCGTGTTCAAGCAGAAACTCAGCTCTCTGAAATCCTTCGGGAAGTTGCTGCTTTATGGTTTCCTGAATAACTCTCGGTCCTGCAAAGCCTATAAGACTGCGGGGTTCTGCAATGATTATGTCACCGAGCATGGCAAAAGATGCTGTAACTCCTCCAAAGGTGGGATCAGCTAATACAGAAATATACAGTATGCCTGCTTCTTTAAGTTTACCGATTGCCTGTGCTGTTTTAGCCATCTGCATAAGTGAAAACATTCCTTCCTGCATTCTTGCTCCACCCGATGAAGATATGATAATTAACGGAACTCTTCTCTCTAATGCTTTTTCAGCAGCTCTTGTAATCTTTTCTCCAACAACTGTTCCCATGCTTCCACCCATGAAAGAAAAATCAAGAACAGCGATTACCACATCTCTTCCATTGATTTTTGCCTCCCCGTATATGGCTGCTTCTTTAAGCCCTGTCTTTTTTTCATTTTCAGTAAGCCTTTCTTTATAAGACACTGTATCTTTAAATTCAAGAGGATCAGGGCTTTTAAGTTCAGGATCTAATTCTATAAAGGTTCCATTGTCAGTTATGAGAGAGATTCTCTCTTTTGCTGAAATTCTGAAGTGATACTGACATTTCGGACAAACCTTAAGATTGTTTTCAAGCTCTTTGCGATAAATTATTTCCTTACAGTTTTCACACTTTACCCACAATCCTTCAGGAATTTTTACTTTCTTTTCTATTTTTGGCTCTTTTCTTTTAAACCATGCCATTACACTGCCTCTCTAAGTGATTTAATAAACTCATAAGCCCTTTCAGGTGCTTCATGGAAAATTTTTACAATGGCGCTTCCCACAATTACTCCATCAGCAAATTTGGCTACATATTTAGCTTCTTGAGGGGTACTTACTCCAAAGCCAACGCAAACAGGTTTCCCAAAACTTTTAACGAAATTTATATGCTCATTGAAGGTGCTTTCAAGTCTAAGTTCAGTGCCTGTTATGCCTGTTATTGAGACATAGTAAACAAATCCAGTTGAGGACCTTACAACTTTTTTAACTCTTTGAGGAGTTGATGTTGGTGCTACGAGGAAAATCGTATCAATACCATATGCTTTGGCAAAATCTCTGTAACTGTCTGATTCTTCCACTGTAAGGTCAGGGAAAATTACTCCTGCTACATTTGCTTCACTGGCATCATGAAAAAACTTTTCTATCCCGTAGCAGAAAACAGGATTTAGATAGGTCATCAGAATTATTGGTGTATCTATACTTCCTTTGAAATCATGTAAGAAACTGATTATTTTTCTTAAAGTTGTTCCAGAGTTTAATGCTCTTTCTGCTGCTCTCTGTATTGTTGGTCCGTCAGCAAGGGGATCTGTAAAGGGCACACCAAGCTCAATAAGATCAGCACCTGCCTCATGTAAAAGTTTTAGCCTTTTTGCAGTTTCATCAAGGCTGGGATCTCCTGCCATGATATAGGGTATAAATGCTTTTTTACCCTGTTTTTTTATATATTCAAGCTTTCCTCTTACAGCAAACCCTTTCATAAAGAAATTCCCTTTATCCTTGCTACTTCCTGAACATCCTTGTCTCCTCTTCCAGAGAGGTTTACGATGACTACTGAATCTTTTGGCATCTTAGGTGCAATCTTTACTGCTAAAGCCACTGCATGGGCAGACTCCAAAGCAGGGATAATTCCTTCAAGTCTGCTTAAAAGCTCAAAAGACTGCAAAGCCTCTTCATCTGTTGCATAGGTATAGGTTACTCTGCCTGTATCTTTTAGATAGGCATGTTCAGGACCAACAGAGGCATAATCAAGTCCAGCACTGACAGAGTGAGTCTGAAGAATATTCCCATCTTTATTTTCAAGAACATAGCTAAGGCAGCCCTGAAAAATTCCCTTCGCACCACCTGCAAATCTTGCTGCATGGAGCCCTGTGTCAATACCCTTGCCTCCTGCTTCAACGCCAATCATTTTTACATCTTTATCGTCTAAAAAAGCACTGAAAAGTCCTATGGAGTTACTGCCACCTCCAACGCAGGCAATTAAAACCTCTGGAAGTTTGCCTTCTTTCTGAATTATCTGCTTTTTTGCCTCTCTACCAATAACACTCTGAAAGTATCTAACAAGAAGTGGATATGGATGAGGTCCAAAAACAGTGCCTAAAACATAGTGAGTAGTCCGTACATTTGTTGTCCAGTCTCTTAAAGCTTCATTTATGGCATCCTTTAGTGTTTTTGAACCTGTATCAACGGGAATAACCCTTGCACCGAGAAGATTCATTCTAAAGACATTGAGCTTTTGCCTTCTTATATCCTCAGTTCCCATGTATATGTCACAGCTCAATCCTGCAAGAGCAGCACCTGTTGCAGTGGCTACACCGTGTTGCCCTGCTCCTGTTTCAGCAATAATTCTTTGCTTTTTCATTAATCTACTGGCAAGAAGTGCCTGCCCAAGAGCATTGTTTATTTTGTGAGCTCCTGTATGGGCAAGGTCTTCTCTTTTGAGATATATCTTTGCTC
Source organism: Thermodesulfovibrio sp. 3907-1M (assembly GCF_040450955.1). Taxonomy (NCBI): domain Bacteria; kingdom Pseudomonadati; phylum Nitrospirota; class Thermodesulfovibrionia; order Thermodesulfovibrionales; family Thermodesulfovibrionaceae; genus Thermodesulfovibrio; species Thermodesulfovibrio autotrophicus. Next base: position 1,879,469 of record NZ_CP144373.1, on the reverse strand, counting down.
CACCAAGATGTTCCGTTAATCTCCGGGCAAAGTAAAGAGGTGTCGGTCGACCCACATAGTCTTTAAGCAAGGATTCAAATTCAGCATTAAAATTTTTATCTCTTTTTGCTCTTTGAAAAGCTCTCTCAAGCTCTTCAAGAGCTGGCATTAAGGTTTCAGGAACAAAACAGCCTCCATATTCTCCAAAGTATCCTCTTTTTTTGCCCATGAAAAGTATTATAGCATGAAGATTTTAAGTTTTTCATTTGATACCAGGAGAAACTCTGCCTCAGTCTATCATGAAGTTTTAAGGCTTGCATAATTTTTTAAATGCCTTTCCTGAGAGGATTTCTTCAGCTCGTGAAGTTACTTTGAAGTTATTTCTTTCATCTTCAATCTCTCCTATAAATTTTTCAAGCAACTGCTTTACTCTTTCTTCGTCAGCTTTTTCTCTTAAGTATTTCCAAATGACATAAAATCTCAAGGATTTTTTCTGCAACCTTTAAATATGTAGTGGCAATTAAATTTTAGTGCTTTCTGAGCAATTGCTCCTGAATTTAAATATGTGTAGTTCTCCAGAGGAAATAAAGCTAAATAACAATGACCATTGCTACACTGTATTTTTTTTCATGAGAGAGGGATACAAAAATTTTCCTATTCAATCCCTCTATTTTAACCTCTGGTGAGCCATCAGAATTGTTTTTTACTTCAATATGCTTTAAAGTTAAACCTGAAGGCTTTTTCAGTGCCTTAATCACTGCTTCCTTTACAGCAAAACGAGCTGCAAGATGGCAAAAGGGATTTGAATAACTAAAGCTATAAGCAATCTCTCCTTCAGTAAAAACTCTATCTAAAAACTTTCTTCCAAATCTTTCATAGACTCTTTTTATTCTATCAACAGAAACAATATCAACACCAATCCCTTCAATCACGGCACTGCCCAGCTCCTTGGTATAAATATTTTCTCAAAAGTATAAAGGGCATATCTGTCTGTCATTCCTGCAATAAAATCACATATTTTTCTGTGAAGTTCCTTTTCTTCAAGGGCTTGAGCATCTATTGCATGAGGATTCTCAAGATAATAATTATAAAGACTTTCAAGTATTCTTTTTGCCTTTTTAAACTCCTGAATAACCCTCTCATTGTAATAAACTTTTTCAAAGAGAAAATCCCTAAACTCATAAACCATTTCTTCCATTTCAGAAGACATGGAAATTTTTTTATAGTCTTCTTTTATAGTCGTAAAAATAACATCTCTGACCATTTTGTCAATTCTTTTTGAGTGCCTGTCACCAAAAAATTTTAAAAACCTTTGCGGAATATCACTTTTTTTGATAATTCCAGCTCTCAGTGCATCATCAATATCATGATTCAGATAGGCAATAACATCTCCTACTCTCACAATCTGACCTTCTAAAGTAACTGGCTCATCACTTAAAATCCTTCCCCGACCTTTTGAATGTTTAAGTATTCCGTCCCTTACCTCAAAAGTAAGATTAAGTCCTTCTCCATTTTTTTCAAGAACATCAACTACTCTCAGGCTCTGCTCATAGTGTTCAAATCCTCCTGGATGAAGTTCTCTTAGAATTGCTTCTCCTGCATGTCCAAAAGGAGTATGCCCCAGATCATGTCCAAGTGCAATGGCTTCTGTAAGGTCTTCATTAAGTCTTAATGCTCTTGCAATTGTTCTGGCTATTTGAGAGACTTCAAGCACATGAGTAAGTCTGGTTCTGTAGTGGTCACCCTGAGGAGAAAAGAAAACCTGAGTTTTATGCTTCAGCCTACGAAAAGCTTTGCTGTGGATGATTCTGTCTCTGTCACGCTGAAAAGGTGTTCTGATATCATCCTCTGGTTCAGGCTTAAGCCTTCCCTTTGTTTGACAGCTTAAACATGCTCTGGAATGTAGAACAGTTTTTTCTATCTCCTCGTATTGTTTTCTAAGGTTCATACAAGCATTATTCCATGATTTGTTTTACAGCTTTCACAAGTAATGGAATCTCTCTTTCCTGTATGGTTCTCGCGTCAAAAATAACAAAATCGTCCTTTATTCTCCCAATAACCGGAGGCTGAGTTTGTCTTAATTTTTCTGAGAATTCATCAGGCTTATCTGTCTTAATAGCAACAACATATGTTCTAACTCCACTTTCAGGAAGTGAACCTCCTCCTGGCATTGATACATCTTCTCTGAGCATTGCCTCAATCCCGTGTTTTTTAAACATTTTTAATATCTTAGCTGCTCTTTTTTTGATTTTTTCCGGTGGTTCAAGAATCATTCTCAGTGTGGGAATTTTTTCAATGGCTTCTTTTTCGTCAAGATAAAGCATTAAAGTTGCCTCAAGAGCTGAAAGAGTGAGTTTGTCAACTCTTAATGCCCTCATAAGAGGATTTTTTGATATTCTCTCAATAATCGCAGATCTGCCAATTATAAATCCTGCCTGAGCTCCTCCGAGAAGTTTATCCCCACTGAAAGTAACAATATCAGCTCCTTCATCTACCACTTCCTGAACTGAAGGTTCTCCATAGAATCCGTATTTTTTTAGATCAATAAAACATCCACTGCCGAGATCAACCATTACTGGAATGCCTCTCTGTTTTCCAAGTTCACAGAGCTCTTTTACTGAAACTTCTTCGGTAAAGCCTGTAATCTTGAAGTTTGATCTGTGCACTTTAAGTAACAGAGCTGTATTTTCATTTATTGCTCTTTCATAATCGCTTAATCTGGTTTTATTTGTTGTTCCCACTTCCCTTAAGATGGCGCCTGATTGAGCCATAACATCAGGAATCCTGAAAGAACCTCCTATTTCAACCAATTCTCCACGAGAAACAACTACCTCTTTACCATGAGCAAGTGTATTAAGAGACAGGAAAACCGCACCTGCATTGTTATTTACAACTACTGCTGCCTCTACATTCACAATCTTTTTCACAGCATCAATAATGTGAGCATATCTTTTTCCTCTTTTACCCATCTCAAGGTCATACTCAAGATTTGAATAACTCTGAGCAATCTCCACAACATGCTTGATTGCCTCTTGTGGAAGTATCGCTCTTCCAAGGTTTGTGTGAATCACCACTCCTGTTGCATTTATGACAGGCTGAAGAGAATACCTTTTATTCAAGGAGTTCTTTATCTCTTCAATTAAGCTTTCTTCATTAATTTCTGAAAAACTGCCTTTCAAAACCTTAGTCCTCAAACTATCAATAACATTCCTTACTGATTCTCTGACCATTGAGTAAGAGTAATCTTTGAGGAGAGCTTTTATTTTTTCATTTTTCAAAATTCTGTCAACTGAGGGAATCTCTCTTAAAACCTTGGCTTTATCCATAATAGATTTTCAATTATTCTTTCAATTTTTCTTCAATCTTTGTAATCCTTAGATTCATTTCATTTATGAGAGATTTCAGGTTTTCAATCTCGTCTTTTGTGGCTAAGTTCATTCCCTGAAGTGTTTTCTGAATCATCTCTTTAAAGCTCTCTTTAAAGCCCTCCTTTGCTTCCTCAGATTTTGAGATGAATTCATTAACTATCTTTGCAGCCTCAGACTCGCTCATCTTTCCTTTTTTTACAAGATCATTGAGAAATTCTTTAAGTATCTCCTGCATTCCAAGACAGGCAAAAATCATATTTTTAAATAAATCCTGAAACATTCTTCCCTCCTGTTATTTTTTAATTAATTCATAAAATACTTCTACTGCTTTGTCAATGCTTGCAGCATCAGGACACCCACCCTGAGCAGAATCAGCCCTTCCTCCACCCTTACCACCAACAGCCTGAGTTATGTTTTTTAAGAGTTTACCAGCATCATATTTAGCTGTGGCATCTTTTGTAACTGAAAGAAGCAGAATTCCCTGCCCATCAGTCTTTGATGCAACTAAAATTACTGCTGGATGGAGTCTCTCTCTAAGTTTGTCTGAAAGTGTTCTTAAGGATTTTGTATCAACGCCTTCAAGTTTTATTGCCAAGGCTTTAACTCCGTCTATTTCTCTTGCCTGTTTTACAAATTCATCAATATTCTGACTGATTAGTTTCTCCTTTAAGGCTTCAATTTCCTGTTGCTTTGCCTTTAATTCACTGATAAGTCTTTCTACTGCTTGTACAGGTTCTGCTGATTTAAGAATCTGGGAGATATTTCTTATCTGCTCTCTATACCTGTTAGCATATTCAAAGGCATGGAGCCCTGTAACAGCTTCAACTCTCCTGATTCCTGAGGCAACAGAGCCTTCTGAAACAATATAAAAACTTCCTATTTCACCAGTAGATTTACAGTGAGTGCCACCGCAGAGTTCTTTACTGAATCCGAGAATTTTTACAACTCTAACAGTATCTTCATATTTATCTTCAAAAAGGGCTATAACACCCTCATTCAAAGCCTCATTAAGGGACTTTATCTCTACTATGACGGGTAAATTTTCAACTATTTTCTCATTGACAATGCTCTCAATTTCCTGTAACTCCGTATCACTCAAGGCATCAAAATGGGTAAAATCAAAACGAAGTCTGTCTGGTGCAACAAGGCTTCCAGCCTGCTTTACATGCTCACCAAGAACAGCTCTTAAGGCAGTGTGAAGAAGATGAGTTGCTGTATGATTTCTCGCAATTGCCTTTCTTCTTTCTATGTCAATCTTTGCAAAAACTTTGTCACCTTCTGTTATGTTTCCTTCAATAACTCTTACTTTGTGACAGTGAAGTCCTGCTATCTTCTTGGTATCAAAAACCTCTGCTTTACCTGAACCTGAAATTATTATTCCTGTATCTCCTACCTGTCCACCTGACTCTGCATAAAAGGGTGTTTCATAGAGAAAAACTTCTCCTTCCTCACCTTTTTCAAGTATCTTTACAGTCTTTCCATTTTTTACGATGGAATGAATGTTTGTTTCTGCTTCATAATCAGTGTAACCTGTAAATTTAAACTCATAAGCCCCGCTTCTTAACTCTTTATATACTTCATCTACTCCGATTTCCTGAGCCTTTGAAGCTGCCCTTGCCCGCTCACGCTGTTTATTCAGCTGTCTGTGAAAGCCTATCTCATCAAGCTCCAAGCAAGAATCCTCTGCCATCTCCTTTATTAAGTCAAAGGGCAAACCAAAGGTATCATAAAGTCTGAAAATTTCTTCTCCAGGAAGAACCTTTGAGCCTGATTTTTTAAGATTTTCAAGAATTCCATCAAAAATCTGCTGCGCCCTTTCAAGACTTCTAAGAAATCTTTCTTCCTCCACTTTTATAACCTTTTCAATTCTCTTTCTTTCAGAAACAATCTCAGGATAAACTGTTCCAAGAGTTACAATAACAGGTTCAACAAATTTATAAAAAGCCACTCTATCATACTGAAGTAGCTTAATGTGTCTTAATGCTCTTCTTATAATTCTTCTTAAGACATAGCCTCTTCCTTCATTGGAAGGAATTAGTCCTTCAGCTATCAAAAATGTGGAAGCTCTGATGTGGTCTGCAATAACTTTTATTGAAATGTCAGTTTTCCTTTCTTTACCGTAACTTACATTTAAAACAGAGCAAACTTCAGAAATAATTGGCTGAAAAAGGTCTGTATCAAAATTTGTTTTCTTTCCCTGCAATACTGCTGTAATTCTTTCAAGTCCCATTCCTGTGTCAATGCTTGGCTTTGGAAGAGCTGTCAATTTTCCTTCTTCGTCTTTGTTGTACTGCATGAAAACAAGATTCCACAGTTCAAGAAATCTGTCACAGTCACAACCTACTGAACAGTCAGGCTTTCCGCATCCAAAATCCTCTCCCTGATCAATTATTATCTCAGAGCATGGTCCACAGGGTCCTGTATCTCCCATCTGCCAGAAGTTATCCTTTTCACCTAAACGAACAATTTTATCTGAAGGAATCCCTATCTCTTTCTCCCATATATATGCAGCCTCGTCATCGTCTTTATAGATTGAAACCCAGAGTTTTTCTTTCGGTAGTTTAAAATGTTCTGTTAAAAGCTCCCATGCAAAAACTATTGCTTCCCTTTTAAAATAATCACCAAAGGAAAAATTTCCAAGCATCTCAAAGAAAGTATGATGTCTTGCAGTAAATCCAACATTTTCAAGATCACTGTGTTTTCCGCCTGCACGCATACATTTCTGACAGCTTGTGGCTCTGCTGTAAGGTTTCTGTTCTTCACCAAGAAAAACTCTTTTAAACTGAACCATGCCTGCATTTGTAAATAACAACGATGGATCATCCTTAGGAATGAGTGGAGAACTCTTTACAAGTTCATGTCCATGGGAGACAAAGTATTCCAGAAATAGATTCCTTATTTCAGAACTTTGCATTTACTACTCCTCACCTATTATTCTCTGCTCATTGCTTATTATGTAAGTGAGCTTACCATCAACAAAAATAAGCCTTGATTTTAAGAGCCCTAAAGAGGAAGAATAAACCCATTCCTCTCTTTGCTTTCCTTTTTCAGGAGTAAGAATCCTCACCGAAGAAGGATTCCCCCATGAAAGTCTTACCTGCTCCTTTGTCATTCCAAGTGCTATCTCTCCTTTAGCAATTCTTTCCTGAATATCTGGTGGATAGTTTTTAATCTCATCATAGGTATATCTCACACCCTGAGAAGCACATCCAAAGATAAATAATGCGATAAATAAAGCAATTAAAACTCTCATTGCAGTTCCTCCTTTAAATTGTCATTCTCTGGAGACTCTGTGTCTCCGGGGAATTTCTCACTTAAGCATTTATTTATAGTGTCCCATGAAAATCCTCTTCTGAGAAGATATCCTGCTATTTTAACCTTTTTTTTCTCTGAAGAGTCATGCTTGATTAAATGAATTTTTCTCTGGATAAGTTTCTGAGCAAGGGAAAATTCTTCTATCTCTGGGATACTGTCAAGTAATTCTTTATCAATACCTTTTTTTGCAAAGTAGTTTTTTAAACCCATATTGCCTAGAAATCTGTCCTGTGCAATTTTTTCTGCTTTCTGGATAAATCTACTGTCATCTATAAATCCATTCTGCTTTAGATAAGCAACTGCCTCATCAATGTCCATTTGAGAAAATCCTTTTCTGTGAAGTCTATCTCTTAATTCAGCCTCTGTTCTATCTTTTTTAGTAATTAACCTCAATGCATACTTCACTGCTTCATTGTTCTGCTTTTTCACCTTCCATAACCTTTGGCTTTAATCCATAAGCATCCATAACTTTGGAGTAAATTTCATTGAAGATTTCAGAATGAATTTTTAGATATTCCTTGGCATTTTCTCTGCCCTGGGCAAATCTTGCTCCGTTGTAGTTGTACCATGCTCCGGATTTTTCAATAATTCCTTTTTCCACTGCAAGATCAAGAACCTCGCCTGTCCTTGATATTCCTTCATTAAAGTAGATATCAAAGTGAGCTTCTTTGAATGGTGGTGCTACTTTATTTTTCACGATTTTAACTCTCACTCTACCACCTGTTGTATCCTGCCCTTCCTTCAATGTGTCTGTCTTTCTTATATCCAGCCTCATTGAAGCATAAAATTTCAGAGCAGTGCCACCGGGTGTTGTCTCTGGATTTCCAAACATTACTCCAATTTTCTGTCTCAGTTGATTTATAAATATTACCACTGTTTGAGATTTTGATATGGCTGCTGTAAGCTTTCTCAATGCCTGACTCATAAGTCTTGCCTGAAGCCCGGGAAGGCTGTCACCCATCTCTCCTTCAATCTCAGCCTTTGGAACAAGAGCAGCCACTGAGTCAATAACAATAATGTCAACTGCTCCGCTTCGGACAAGGGTTTCTGTTACTTCCAGAGCCTGCTCTCCTGTATCAGGCTGGCTTATCAGCAAATTTTCCACATCAACACCTAATTTTGAAGCGTAACTGACATCAAGAGCATGCTCAGCATCTATAAATGCTGCCACACCGCCAAGTCTCTGAGCCTCTGCAATTGCATGAAGAGCAAGGGTTGTTTTCCCTGAAGACTCAGGTCCAAAGATTTCTATAACCCTTCCACGGGGATATCCTCCAACACCTGTTGCTATATCAAGAGATATTGAACCTGTTGGAATTACGCTTATTCCCTCTGCCTGAGCTTTGGTTCCAAGACGCATTATTGCGCCTTTGCCAAAATTTCTCTCAATCTGAGATATGGCAATCTCCAATGCCTTTAATTTTTCCTTATTCATAAAACACCTCTTTAAGCTTTTTTTTATTATACCATTAAACTATTTGAGCAGAGGAAACCTCTCCAGAACCGAATAAATTGAACCTTTTGCAGTCAATGTACTTTTCATTAAAACGAACTCTTTAACCTCAAACTGGAAATTAAAAGAGTTTTCAGAAAACTTCTTTAAAATCTTCTCAAAAAAATACTTCCCATTCCTGTGATTCTTCACTCTTGCTAAGGTTATGTGAGACTTAAACTGTCTTTCTTCCCTTTGAAAACCAAGACTGGCGGTCTCCTCGTCAATCCTTTCTGCTAATCTCCTAAGTGTCTCTGTATTTTCTGTGCCAATCCATATGACTCTTGGTTTTATTTTATCCGGGAAAACTCCAGGAGTAGTAATCTTCAATGTAAAATTAGAAAACTCACTTGATAAGGATTTCAAAGTAGATATTAAATCAGGGATAATTTTTTCTTCAACTTCACCAAGAAATTTTAATGTAATATGAAAGTTTTCTTTCTGAACAATATTAACTCCATCAATTGTTGATTTGAAACTGGTCAGTTCTGCAAGAAACTCTTTAATTTCTCGAGGAAGTTGTATTGCTATGAAAAGACGCATAAAATATCATAACAGAAGAAAAACTCTTATTAAAAGATTGCTAAGGACTCCTGCCAGAAAATCATCAATCATGATACCAAATCCACCACCTATTCTTTCAGCCTGCCTTATGGGAGGTGGTTTTACAATATCAAAAAATCTGAAAAGCACAAATCCTGTAATCAGAACATTCAAGTTTAACGGAAGAAAAATCACTGCTGTGAGATAGCCTGCAAACTCATCTATCACAATACAGGAAGGATCTTTAATACCCAGATGCTTTGCCAGTATTTCCGAAGAAATTGTTCCCAGAATAAATGAACTCAGTAGCATGAATAACACAATCGTATCATGGGGGTTAAAAATCCATAAAAAAGCCATTGCAAAAGCAGAAGCCAGTGTGCCTGGTGCAACAGGACAGTATCCAATAAAAAAAACTGTAGCAATAATCTTTGAAAGCATTAAAAATTTCACTTTTTTATTATGCTTAACAGTCTTAGTTTAGTCAACAATTGAGAAGAATCTAAATTTGCTGACAAAAATAGAAAACTAATGTTTCAAAGGGGTTTATAGATTTGTCATTCCGAGCTCCTTCTCTGTCATTCCGAGCCTGCCCATACTTTGTCATTCCGAGCGAAGCGAGGAATCTCCTCCTTTCTCACTATTTCAGAGATTCCTCGGGTGGGATGCCACCCTCGGAATGACAATGAAAATGGCATTGAGCCCCTCGGAATGACAGTTTCTATCTTCAATTTCAGAGAGAATTGAACTGTTATTGACAAATAGGTTACACTTCATTATAATTCACTAAAAAAGTTTATGGAGGGAGAGATGGATACAGCACTGGTAGTAAGTGAAAAAAAAGCAGGTGGAGATACAAAAATTCTTCAGCTTGTCACATTTACTCTTGGTGGGGAAGAATATGCTGTTGATATCCTCAAAGTTCAGGAAATAAACAGAATGAAAGAAATAACAAGAGTTCCCAATGCTCCATACTATGTTGAAGGCGTTATAAATCTTCGTGGAAAAGTTATTCCTGTTGTTAGTCTGAGAAAAAAATTTGGTCTTCCAGAGGAAGAAGAAACGGCAAAACAAAGAATTATGATAATGGATATTCAGGGTATAACCATCGGACTTATTGTTGACTCAGTCTCTGAAGTTCTAAGAATATCCACTGATATAGTTGAACCACCTCCACCAATGACTTATTCTGTAAGTTCAGAGTTTATATGGGGAATTGCAAAACTTGAAGACAGACTTATTATACTTCTTGATATGGACAGGCTTATTGGTAAAGAAGAAAGCGAAGGAATGGTTGAAGCTGCAGAAAAGGTAGCTATTGAGTAATAAACTTCCAGTATCTCTTTTGGTGCTGTCGTCCGCTTCTCCAGCACGGCTTCATATTCTCATCGCGAAATGAATAAATTTTGCCTGTTGATATGTTATGAATTGATCTTGCAATAATAAAAAATTCACCCTTTTTTGAAAAAAACTTAGCACCATGAACAACCACTTCATCTCCAAGATTGAGTTCTATTTTTTCCTGCTCAATGTACCATCCTGGAGCTGTGATAATATTGTAAATTTTATCATGCTTTGTGATTCCTATCACCACAGGTCCACGGTCCCTCTGGATAATTTCAGCAATTTTACCTTTAATGGCAATTTCTGTGTTGGGATCATAACTTTCCTCCCATTCTTGAGCTTCTGCAACTTGACCTATGGTTATCAGAAAAATCATTATTAAAATACTCCATTTCATTGCATTAATCCTTAAAAGGGGGCATAGGCCCCCTTGATTTTTTACCATCCACAGATTCTTCTGATGTTTAATCCTCTTTTACCACCTGGTGCATAGGGAAGTCCCATTTCATAAGCCTTCTTGTGCATTTCAACTTTTAAGCTTGCTCTTTCCTGTTCTTTTTGCTTGATTGCATTCCAGTCAGGGTTTGGTTGTGCCCAGAGGGTCAAAAGCTCACCCCTTAGCTGTAAATCCTTCTGATAAAGTGGCTGAACTTCCTTACAATACTGCTGTGCCTTGGCTGGGTCAACTCCTACTGGATACCGTGGTCCCATCCCTCTCTGAGCAAAAGATACACCTGCAAATACTGTTAGTGCTGTTAGTAATGCAACCACTGTTAAAAACTTTTTCATTTCTTACACCTCCTAATGAAAAATAATAATATTAATTAAGAGGGGCAATGCCCCTCTTGTTTTACCAGCATCTTCCACAATTTCCAAATCCTTGCATTCTACCAAATCCATATCCGTATCCTGTCCCATACTCCTGTGCCTTTTTCTTCATTTCTACTCTGAGCTGTGTCAATTCCTGCTGTTTCTTACCAATAGCGTTCCAATCTGGATTTGGCTGTGCATAAAGCTGTGCAAGCTCTCCTCGTAACTGAAGCATCTTCTGTCTGAGTGATGCTGTGTCATTATAAAATTTTTGAGCCTTTTCAGGATCAACATTAGCATAACCAGGACAATTATAACCGTATCCACCATATCCAGGTCCTCCACCTCTCCATGCATAAGCTGCACCAACCAAAGCAACTGCAAACAGAGCAACCAAAGCTATTATGAGTGTTTTCCTCATCTTCTTTCACCTCCTTTTTGTTACTTTTCTTTACTTCTTTAGTTATCAATTACCATGCCAGAATTCAAATGTATTGATTTTATTAGGTTTTATTATGAAACCGTGGATAACCAAAGCCTTTATTTTTACAAAATTTGCATTATTTTTTGCAAAATTTGCAAACTTCATTGGTAATGTAAGCAAAATCCTCAATTGAAAGTTCTTCTGCTCTTTTCATTGGATTTATACCGATTTGAGTTAAAAATTCTTTTGGCTTCTCAATAACTAATTTTAAAGAGTTTGCTATCATTTTTCTTCGCTGACCAAAGGCTGATTTAACGATCTTAAAAAACATCTGTTTATCAGCTACTTTTACAGCTGGACTGGGTCTTCTGTCCATCTTTATTACTGCTGAATCTACTTCTGGTGGAGGAGTGAAAAATTTAGGAGGAATATAAAATTTTATTTCAGGCACAGTATAATACTGAACAATAATACTCAGGGCAGAGTATGCCTTTGAGTGAGGAACTGCAACAACTCTTTGAGCAACCTCCTTTTGAACTGTTAAAGTCATTGAAATAAGATTCTTAGCTTCAATTAATCTGAAAATTATTGGTTTTGTTATGTAGTAGGGTATGTTAGCAACAACTTTAAACTCTCCAATTTCTTCATATGGAAATCTGAGAGCATTTTGATTTACTATCTTTAAGTTTTCCCTTTGAGCAAATCTTTCCTTTAAAATTTTAAAGAGCACAGGATCAATCTCAATTGCTATAACTTCCTTTGCATTCTGAATTAATAAATCTGTTAAATCGCCCATTCCTGCACCAATCTCAACAACTCTGTCCTGAGGTTTAATCTCTGAAACCGTAACAATCCTTTGAAGAATCTCCTTATTTCTTAAGAAATGCTGTCCAAGCTTTTTACCCATTTATTAGCTTTAACTTTTCTATATTGATTGTTAAGGTTCTATTTTTGTAATAAACAATAATTCTGGAAGGCATTACAAGTGAAGTTTTATCCTCAGTCTGAAACTCTTTAAAATTATCATAAGTTATTAAAATTTGCTGATTTTCAAAAGTAAAGCTCTGGCTTACGGGTATAAATCCTTTTTTATTTAGCATAACTTCTCTGTCGCTATTTTTTTCCTTCAAAATAAAGTTATTGTCTTTTTCATTAATCTCAAAATCACCAACCCACCACATAAAACCCTTTCTTACTCCGGTTAAAATTTGCTTTACCTTATCTTTTTCTATTGGTAGGGTCGATGATACTTCTTCATCTTTCTGATAAACTTCACCTGCAGGAAAGCCTATGTAATAAATGCGAAGAAGTGTTTCATTTTTGTTGATTTTAAGTAAAGCATCTCCACTGAGAAGATTTCCCTTGCTTTCGTAATCAATAGCTAAGGAGCTCTCAATGCTCTGATAATTCTGCATTTTTTTTATAAAATCATGAACATCCTCAGCATAAAACTCTTTCAAAATCTCAGGCTTCTTCTCAGCACAACCCAAAATAAGAAGTATCACAAAACTAATTGTCAATAATCTCAAGAAGTTCATTTATTGACCTCACTCCTTTTATGTTTAAGTTATAATCTTCTTTAAGTCTTTCAAAGTTGCTTTTAGGAATAATTGCCTGTTTCATACCTATTCGGTATGCTTCTTTTAATCTTAACTCAGTTTGAGATATCGCACGAACCTCACCACTTAATCCAACTTCACCAAAAATAACAGTTCTCTCAGGCAAAGGCACATCTCTGAAAGAGGAAACAATGGCAGAAATTATTGCTAAATCTGAAGCAGGCTCTGTAATTTTGAGTCCACCAACTACATTTACGAATATATCTGCACCTGCAAGATTCACTCTTCCACGCTTCTCCAGCACTGCAACCAGAAGATTTACCCTCTGATAGTCAACTCCAATATAGTTCCTTCTTGGCATGCCAAATTGAGAAGGTGCCACCAGAGCCTGTATCTCTGTAAGAATTGCCCTTGTACCCTCAATTGTTGCCGTAATGGCTGAGCCACTGCAGACTCCATGTTCGGATAGAAAAATGAGGGAAGGATTTTCAACCTCTGAGAGTCCTTGCGAAGTCATCTCAAAAACACCTATTTCATTGGTTGGTCCAAAACGGTTTTTTACGCTTCTTAAGATTCTGTAGGCATGTCCTCTGTCTCCTTCAAAATAAAGAACTGTATCTACAAGATGCTCAAGCACTCTTGGACCTGCTATTGCTCCTTCCTTTGTCACATGACCAATTAGAAAGACAGGCACACCCGTGGATTTTGCAAAATTCATAAATTTTGCTGCAGAATCTCTAATCTGACTTACAGAACCAGGTGCTGAAACTACTTCTTCAGTGTAAACTGTCTGAATTGAATCAACAATTAGCACAGCTGGTTGAGTTTCTTTTGCACATTCAATAATTTTCTCAACAAGGGTTTCACTTAGAAGCAAAATTCCCTCTGAACTAATTCCGAGCCTTTCTGCTCTAAGTTTTATCTGGGTAAGAGATTCTTCTGCTGAAACATAAAGAACTTTACCATACTGCACTGAAAGATTAAGGGATGCCTGTAGCAGTAGCGTTGATTTTCCAATACCAGGGTCTCCTCCAATAAGAATAAGAGAGCCTTTAACTAATCCGCCACCAAGAACTCTGTCAAGTTCACCAATTCCAGTTAAAAACCTATCCGATACTGTAATTTCAATGGAACTAATGGAGACAGGCTGAACAGTTTCTGATAAAGTTTTTCTTTCAGCTCCTGCTTCTATAGTTTCCTCAACAAAGCTATTCCATGCGCCACAATCAGGGCATCGGCCAATCCACTTTGGTGAAATATATCCACAGCTCTGGCACTGAAAAAATCTTCTCAGTTTTACCTTCATGCATTAATGATAATTTATTTTGCTATAAATACACAATTGCCATAACCATTGCACCTGTTATGGCACACATGAGTAAAACTGGAATCAAAACCGCTTTTATAAACTGTGCTTCCTCTTTTCCTCCAACACCAATTGTTGCAGCCGCATTTGTAATCTTAGAAGGAGTTATTGCAGAGGCTATTCCTCCACCAACTGCGTGGGCTGCATAAATCCACATAAAAGCATTTGCTCCAACTGTTGAAAGTGTTGCCTCCCATTGAATCTTTGCAAAAAGAACATTTGACGCTGTTTCACTTCCGCCCACAAAGGCACCAAAAAGACCAAGAAAAGGTGCAATGAAAGGATAGGCAGGACCAAAGACATTTGCAAGGGTGATTCCAATAATTCTGTCCATATTATACTGAGCAAAATATTGAGATGGAACAAGCTTTCCATTAGAAACTTCCATTGCAGACCATGCCATAATGAATGCGACAGCGAAAAAAAGTGAGTAAGCCAGAAATGGTCCCCATATTCTTGTTATCCAGAGTTTAAAGACATTGCTTAATTGCTTTCCTGATGGTCTTAGTATAAATACTGAAATAAAAGAGACAAACATTATCCAGAACCAGACATTTCCAAGAATGTTGAGATCTTCTCTTTTATCGGCGATGATTCTAATTACCTCTGTCTGACCCAGAACATTTTCAAGCTTCGTTTTTAACGAAGGAATATTTACAATGAGCGAGATTATTATTAGCAGAATAAATGGTAGGCAGGCTATAAAAACTTCTTTATTAAAAACAGCTCTGCTTTGCTCCTGGCTGTTATTCCTGCGATAAATAAAATAAACTGTGAGCATGGTAATTAATCCAGAGATAATTCCTATAATCTCTACTGGAAGAATTCTGAAACCGGCTATTATCAGAGCAGAAAATGAAAGCACAAGCCCTGAAATCAATGCCGCTTTCCAGTTTTTCTTTATAGCTTCTTTCCCTCCCACAACTTTAAGCATTAAAAAAGCAAAAATTACTGAGATTACAGGTAATAAAACAGTTACCTTGAAAGTGTAATCCCAGATAAATTCATTAAGGCTTTCTATGCCAGGAGGTTTAATGCCAAATGCCATTGCAACTTTTGAAGGCAGAGTCAAAGGGATTGTAAAGAGAGCAAAGGAAGTGAGAGGGTCGTAGCACAGAATGCTTACGCCAATGGCTGCAATAGGGGAAAAACCGAGTAATAAAAAAATTGGTGGAAACATTGCAGGAGTTACCATTCCCAGTGCTGTGCTTAAAGAACCAAATCCCATTCCAATAAAAAGAGTCTGTTCCTCCTTATTTCTGGCAATTCCCTTTACATACTCAATGATTTTCTTTAATGCCCCTGTTTCTCTCATTAAAAATATCAAAAACATTGTAAATACTACAGCTAAGGATATTCCAAAGGCTTTCACAATTCCCGTAAGTGTAGCACCCCATACAACATTCCATGGAGTTTTAAAATAGTAAACTGCTACAATTACAGCAAGAACCCATCCTACTACAGAAACAAAGCTCCCTGAACGATAAAAAACGAGCATACCTATTAAAACCACAAGAATCGGGAAAATAGCTAAAAAGAAATCCATCTTACCCTCCTTTTAGAGTTGAAAATTTCAAAAAAGTTTAATATTTTAAACAATTTTTCATTATAAAAATCAACATGGTATAATTTTAAAGTTGCTGAGAGAAAATATTATTTCGAGCCTTTGCCTTGTCATTCCGAGCCAAAGGCGAGGAATTTGAGAATACTGCAACGCCCGAGCTTGTTGGACTCACAATCACGGCAGAGGCAATGCTTTGTTAATTCTATTCGGCAATCTTAGGATAAACCGAAACAAGGAGGATTTATGAATCGCACACTTATAGCTATTTTGAAAATTCTTGCAAAGGAAAATAAAATAATAGGCTCAAAAGAAATTGCAAAAAAATTAAAGATGTATGGTGTAAATTTATCAGAGAGAACAGTTAGATATCATCTGAAAATTCTTGATGAGAAAGGCTTGACAAAAGTCTTTGGTAAAGAGGGCAGAGTTATAACTGAAAAAGGCAGGCAGGAGCTTGAAACTGTAAGCACAGTTGAAAAAGTTGGATTTATCATAAATAAGATTGAAACGCTGAGTTATCTTTCTGATTTTGATATAAATTCATGTAAAGGCAAGATTATTGTCAATCTCAGCTACATTCCAAAAAGCAAACTTAAAAAAGCTCTCAAATCAATGGAAAATGTCTTTAACTCTTCACTCGTAATGAGCAATAGAATTCTTTTTATAGAAAAAGATGATGAGACTGTTATTGTCCCTGATGATCATGTTTGTATAGGAACAATATGTAGTGTCACGCTCAACGCTATTTTATTAAAACATGGAATACCTGTTATATCAAGGTTTGGTGGAGTGCTTGAAATAAGGGATGGACAGCCTTATAGATTTAATGCCCTCATAAGTTATGACGGAACATCACTTGACCCACTGGAAATATTTATAAGAGGTAAGATGACCGATGTTTCAGGTGCCATCAAAAACGGTTATGGAAGAGTTCTTGCAAGCTTTAGAGAGATTCCAACTGTTTGCCTAAATAAAGTTAAAGAGATTTATGCAATAATGCAGGACAAAGGATTTCAGGGAATTCTTATGTTTGGCGAGCCAAATCAGTCTTTGCTTGACATCCCTGTTGGAATAGACCGGGTTGGTATTATAGTCGTGGGAGGACTGAATCCCATTGCAGCAGTTGAAGAATCTGGCATTCAGACATATACTTCAGCTATCTCCACACTTTGTGATTATCAGGCAATGATTGATTTTAAAGAACTGAACGAAACTGTGAAATAATGCAGATAATAACAACCCATCTTAATGCTGATTTTGACGCTCTTGCTTCTTGTATGGCAGCAAAAAAACTTTATCCAGAGGCAGTTGTCGTGCTACCTGGCTCAATGGAAAAGAAGGTTAAGCTTTTTTTTGAAACTTTCAAGCCCTTTGAAATAAAAAAAATAAAAGAAGTTGATTTAGATAAAGTGAAAACCTTAATAGTTGTTGATACAAGAAGCGTTCAAAGAATTGGAGAACTTGCCCAACTATTAAAAAAACAACTAAAAGTTCATCTTTATGATCATCATCCTAAGGGAGAAGATGACATAAAAGCAGATTTTGAAATAACAGAGCAGATTGGTGCTCTTGCATCCCTTTTTACAGAAATTTTCCGTAAAAAGAATATTCCTATAACCCCTCTTGAAGCAACTCTTCTGTGTCTGGGAATTTATGAAGAAACAGGATGTCTTCTTTTCCCATCAACAACTGAAAGAGATGTCCTATCAGTGGCATATTTACTTAAAAGAGGAGCAAATTTGAATATAGTTTCACAATTTCTTAAGGAAGAGCTTTCACGGGAAGAAGTATCTCTTCTTAATGAGATTCTTAACTCCCTGCAGGAACATTTAATTAATGGAATAAGAATTAACATCGGTCATGCTGTAAAAGAAGAGCCTCAGGACATCTCTCACATTGCTCATAAAGTAATGGACATTATTGACACAGATGCGCTTTTTGTCATCATTGAAATGGAAGATAAAATTTTGATAATCGGAAGAAGTAACACTCCGCAGGTTGATGTAGGTTTAATTTTAACTGAATTTGGAGGAGGCGGACACCGGGCTGCAGGAAGTGCCACTTTAAAAGAAAAACCTGTTAATTTAATTATTGATGAGCTTGTCAAAGTTATTAAACAGCAAATAAAGCCAGAAAAAGTTGCCAGAGATTTAATGACAACTCCGGTAATCTCTGTTCAATGGGACAGAACAATCAAAGAAGTTGAAGGAATGATGACAAAATATGGCATAAATGCCATGCCTGTAATTAAAAATAATAAATACATTGGAGTAATCACAAGAGGTGTGGTTGAAAAAGCAATTTTTCATGGACTGAAACAATCAAGAGTTGGAGATTTTGCTACAACAGATGCCTACACTGCTGAGGAAGACACTCCATTATGGGAGGTAGAAAAAAACATGGTTGAACTTAATCAGAGATTTGTTCCAATTGTCAAAGATGATAAAGTGGTGGGAGTTATTACCAGAACCGATATACTGCGTAATTTATATGAAGAATTAATAAAAAAATTTAAGATTTCAAAGCCTGTAGAGGTCGAAGAATCAAGCAAAAATGTAGCAAAGCTGATGAAAGAGTTTTTCTCTGAAGAAATTTATGAAATTCTCACTACTGCTGGAAAACTTGCTGAAGAAATGGGATATGGAGCCTATCTGGTAGGTGGCTCAGTGAGAGACCTTATTATGAGAAGACCGAGTCCTGATGTAGATATTGTAGTTGAAGGAGATGGCATAGCTTTTGCACAGGAGCTTTCAAAAAAAATAGATGGCAAGGTAATTCCTCATCCAAGATTTGCTACTGCCAAGATCTTAAAAGAAATCATAAGAAATGGTGAAAAAAAGAGCTTTTACATAGATATTGCAACAGCCCGAACAGAATACTATGAGTCACCAGCAGCTTTACCAAAAGTTGAAACTTCATCCATCAAAAAAGATTTATATAGAAGAGATTTTACAATAAATGCTCTGGCTGTCAAACTAAATTCAAAAAACTTCGGATTGCTCATAGATTTTTTTGGTGGACAGAGAGACATAAAAGACAAAAAAATAAGAGTGCTTCATAACCTAAGCTTTGTGGAAGACCCTACCAGAGCTATAAGAGCCATAAGATTTTCAGAGAAATTGGGATTTAAAATATCAAAACACACTGAAAATTTAATAAAACTTGCGGTTAAGATGAGCATTTTTGAGAAACTTAAAGGACCAAGACTTTATGAGGAACTCATTTTACTTTTAAAGGAAACTCAACCTCATCACTCAATAAAAAGACTTGCAGATTATGGTTTACTCAAAATCCTTCACCCTTCCTTAGAAGAAAAAAAACTTTACAGTGAACTTGCAAGAGCTTATGAAACTGTGCAAGCCATGGAACTCCTTTTTTTAAAAGAAAAATACAGAAAAGAATTAATCTATTTAATGGTCATGCTCTGGAACCTGGAGGATCATGAAAGGCAGGAGTTTCTTCAAAAAATATGCGTTCCAGAGAATATAAAAAAGGAAGTTATTGAAAATATTATCTCCGCTGAGAAAGCCCTGCAGGCTTTTCCTTCTGAAGAGTCTCCTGTAGAAATATATACACTCTTAAGCAGTTTGAACATAGAAATAATAATTTTGATGATGGTTTATGCACAGGAGCAGCAAAAAAAAGCAATTTCTTTCTATCTTACTAAGCTTAAAGAAATAAAGCCCTTATTGCGTGGAGAAGATCTAAAAACTCTTGGAATTCCGCCTGGACCTATTTATAAAAAGATTTTTGATGAAATTTTAAAGGAAAAGCTCCAGGGGAGACTCCTATCAAAAGAAGAGGAGATAGAGTTTGCAAAAAATTTTGGAAAATAAAAAATTTTATATGCTATTATAGTTTATGGCGTCCACTAATCTTGAAGAAATAAAAAAAATAATTAAAACTGAATTACCAACAATTTTGAGAACAGATCCTTCTTTTCGCAGATATATTCTTCAAATAACAAAGCTTTATTACCCTCCAAAGAAAAAAACAGAAGACAGAATAGAACAACTTTATCAACAGCTTTTGCAGATGCAGGAACAATCTGAAAAAAGATGGCAAGAGTGGAGCAAAAGATGGGATGAAACTCAGGCTGAGTGGAATAGAAAATGGGAAGAAAATCAAAAAACTATAAATGAAATGCTTAAAAGGCTTGACAAAATTGACAGAAGACATCTTTATACAATTGGTGCACTTGGTGCAAGATGGGGACTTTACTCAGAAGAATCATTTCGTAATGGACTTAAAGCAATCATTGAGGATTCCTTCGGTGTGGAAGTTATGCGATATGTTGATTATGATGAAAAAGGAGAAGTATTTGGACCTCCTGACCAGATAGAACTTGACTTGATAATAAGAAACGGAGTGGTTATCGCGTGTGAGATTAAGTCTTCCATGAGCAAAGCTGACATGTATACTTTGTGGAGAAAGAAAAAATTCTATGAGAAAAAACATCAAAAAAAAGTGGATAGAGTCATTGCTATTTGTCCAATGGTTGATCCTCGTGCAAAACCTGCGGCAGAAAAACTTGGGATAGAGCTCTATACTCATTCAGACGAATTTATAGAAAAAGAAGAAAAAAATATAAACGAAATAGCATAGTAAATTGTTTCAGGACAGTATCCCTGTTTTGATGTATCATCATGTAATGCCCTGCAGTAGTGCCCTTAATGTTACTCCAGATATTTTTGAAGAACAACTGAGAGGCTTAAAAACAAAGGGCTGGAAAACCCTTGAAGCAAAAGAGTTTTTATATCTCATGGAAAATCCTGAAGAGTCAAGAAAAAAATGCGTGCTTATCACCTTTGATGATGGCTTTGTTGATAACTATATTTATGCTTATCCTG
This sequence comes from Thermodesulfovibrio sp. 3907-1M, assembly GCF_040450955.1. NCBI lineage: Bacteria > Pseudomonadati > Nitrospirota > Thermodesulfovibrionia > Thermodesulfovibrionales > Thermodesulfovibrionaceae > Thermodesulfovibrio > Thermodesulfovibrio autotrophicus. Next base: position 1,858,855 of record NZ_CP144373.1, on the reverse strand, counting down.
TTCTCAAAAAATATAAAATGAAGGCATTGTTATTTGTGGCAACAGATTTTATAACTGATTTAGATATTAAAAGGAGTAACTTAAAACTTACCCATAAAGAGATGTGGGAGATTGCTTTTTCAGAAAGAAAGCATGAGGTAATGTGCACATGGAATGAACTCAGGGAAATGCAGGATGAAGGCGTTTTTGATATACAGAGTCATGGACACACGCATAAAACGCCTGATTTCATAGAAAGGGCTGATTATCAGGCGCTGCAGGATGATTTAAGAGTGGGAAAAGAGTTATTAATTAAAAATCTCGGGAAACAGCCTCTTCATCTTGCCTGGCCCAGAGGAGTTTATGACAGCAAGACAGTAGAAGTTGCAAAAAAACTCGGATTTAAAGCTCTCTATACAACTCAAAGAGGAGCAAACATAGATGATCCCTTTCATATTAAAAGACTGGCTATAAAAAACAAAGGCATGGGATGGCTTAATAAAAAGTTAATCATTTACAGCTCTTCACTGTTAAGCAAAATATATTATAGAATAAGACTTTAATGAAAATTGCTTTCGTAAAAAGAAATTTCTCATATCATGGTGGTGCAGAAAGATATCTTTCCACCCTCATAGAAGCTTTGAAAAACAAAGAATGGGAAATTCATATATTTGCAAACAAATGGTTAAAACATGAAGAAGTAATATTTCATAAAATTCCAATTTTGCCTTTAGGATCATTTTTGAGGGCTTATAGCTTCAACCGAAATCTTAAAATTAATCTTAAAGAGTTTGACTGCGTTATTAGCTTTGAGAGGACCACAAATCAACATATTTACAGAGCTGGAGAAGGATGCCACAGAAGATGGCTTGAATTACGTTCTTCCTTTGAATCTGAAATAAAAAAACTATCATTTAAACTGAATCCACTTCATAGATACTATCTACGGCTTGAAAGGGAAATCTTTGAAAAAACTCCATTAATTATTGCAAACTCACATATGGTAAAAAATGAAATAATCAATTATTATGGAATCCCTTCTTCAAAAATAAAGGCAATTTACAATGGCGTTGATACTGAGAAATTCTCACCGAAAAACAGAAAAAAAAATAGTCAATTAAGGCAAGCACTTAATTTGCCAGAGGACAGAAAAATTATTCTTTTCGTTGGTTCAGGATTTAAAAGAAAGGGACTTTTTACTCTTCTTAAAGCAATGGCAATTTTGAAGCACAAACCTTATCTGCTTCTTGTTATAGGTAAAGGAGATATAAAAAAATACATGAAGATATCTAAAAATCTTGGTATTGAAAATAAAGTATTTTTTATGGGCACAAGAAAAGAGATTGAAAATTTTTATGCCATTGCGAACCTGTTTGTTCTTCCAACAATCTATGATCCCTTCAGCAATGCAGCACTTGAAGCAATGGCATCGGGAATTCCAGTAATTACAACCACAAACAATGGTGTAGCAGAATTAATTGAAGAAGGAAAAGAGGGCTTTACCATAAAAAATCCCTTTGCCCATGAGGAGCTTGCAGATAAGATAAATACTGCCATGGAGAGTACTGAAAAAATGGGAGAGTTTGCAAGGAAAAAAGCAGAACATTTTACAATTCAAAGAGCTGTAGAGGAGTTCATGGAGTGTATAAAAAATTTCTTGTCATAAAGCTTCGTCATATAGGAGATGTTTTACTTACAACACCTGTTTTCAAGACTTTAAAAGAAAATCTTCCGAATTCCTTTATTGCTGCACTGGTAAACAAAGGCACAGAGGCTGTTCTTGAGAAAAATCCTTACATTGACCAGATTATCACCTATGACAGGGAAATAAAAAAATTACCTGCTTTTAAAAGATATATTGATGAGATTCGATTTCTAAGGAATATAAAAAAGATTGGGTTTGATACCACCATAGACCTTACAGGAGGAGACAGAGCAGCGGTAATATCCTATTTTTCAGGAGCTAAAACAAGAATTGGCATAAAATCAAAAGGATTTTTTGGGAAAAAACATCTTTATACCAGAATTTTTGAAATAAACGGGCATAAACATACATTGCTTCAAAATCTTGAAGTTCTTGAAAAAATAGGATTAAAAATCGGAAAGCCTGAATTATTTCTCAATGTTACAGAAGATGAAAAAACTTTGGCAAAAAACCTGATTTTTCCTCGTCATTCCGAGCCTCATTTATGTCATTCCGAGCAAATGCGAGGAATCCCCTCCTCTAATAAAAAAATTATCCATATTCATCCTACATCCCGATGGCTTTTTAAATGCTGGAAGGACGAATACATGGCAGAAGTTATAAAATGGCTGATTTCCAATGGACACAGAGTTGTTCTTACTTCATCGGCAGATGAAAGGGAACTTAAAAAAATAGAGTCAATTCTTTCATATATTCCCTCCTGCCATTATGAGCCTTTCGGCTACTCTCAGGATGGTTCTTCTATAATCAATCTTGCAGGAAAACTAACACTTAGACAACTCATAGCAGTAGCAGCCCTCTGTGACATATACTTTGGCATAGACACAGCACCAATGCACATAGCAGCAGCCTTAGGGAAACCTGTTGTAGCACTTTTTGGTCCAAGTGGAGCATTCCATTGGGGTCCATGGGATAATGAAGCAGTTGAAAATCCCTATTCACAAAAAAATGGCATTCAAAGATTCGGCAAAAACATAGTAATCCAGAGAAACTGGAGTTGCATTCCCTGCGGACAGGATGGCTGCGGAGGCTCAAAAATAAGCAAATGCCTCTTTGACATAAAACCTGATGAAGTGATTGAGATTTTAAAAACAGTATTGAGTGGAAATATTCAATAACAACAGAGATGTGATATAATTCAAGGATATAGATGAGGTTGAAGATAAGGGAAAATTTGCTTTATATAGCATTAAAAATAATTAAAAAATTTGATAAAAGACAAACAGATTTAAAATATTTTAATCCCGATGAGGTTAAAAATATACTTGTTGTGTCTTCAACTGCAATTGGAGATACTCTCATGGCAACGCCTGCAATAAGAGCAGTAAGAGAAAGATATCCTGATGCAAAAATAATCGCTCATTTTAATGTGAAAAATATGGAGCTTTTTGAAAACAATCCCCATATTGATGGAATTATTCCTTATTACGGTGGATGGAAAAAATTTTTTAAAACAATCAGGGAGTTCCGTAAACACAAGTTTGATGTAGCGTTAATCCTTCACGGAAATGAACCACAGGCAACTCCAATGGCATACCTCGGCGGTGCAAGATTTATTGTAAAAGTGCCAATCCCCAAAGATTTTGGCTTTTTACTCAGTAATAAAACAAACGGATTTGATGACCCATGGAAACATCATGGAATAGATGTAAGGCTTAAGGCAGCATCTTTTATTGATTGTCAGATTAATAACAAAGAAATGGTTCTTTTAGTAGATGAAGAAGACAGAGAGAAAATTAAAAAATTACTAAAAAACATAAAAATAAGAAATGGCAGAAAAATAGTGTGTTTCCAGGTAGCGGCAGCTACCAAATTTAAAATGTGGCCAAAAGAAAATTTCATACAATTAGGTAAAAAACTTATTGATAACAATAAAAATGTTGTAATTTTGATCTTAGGCTCAAAAGAAGAAAAAAAACTCTGTGAAAGTATTGCAAAAAAAATAGGAGAAAATGCTATTTCCTTAGCAGGCAAATTATCATTGAGAGAATTGAGAGCTTTAATAGAAAAAACTCATTTATTGATAACAAATGATACAGGCACAATGCATATAGCTATTGCTCTTAAGACCAAAACATTATCTTTATTTTGTCCAACCTATGCTTGGGGAGTTGGTCCCTTACAGGACTTCCATCTTCATAAAGTAATAGAAAAACATAGACCATGTAATCCCTGCATTACAAAAAAGTGTAAAAATCCATATTGTATGAATCTTATAAAAGTAGAAGAAGTTTTAACATCTGCTCAAGAGATGTTATCATGAAAATACTTTTTTATAATGTCACAACTACCATAAAACATGGAGGAATAGAAAGCTTTTGTTTAGGCTTAGCAAAAAATCTTGCAATTTCAGGATGGGATGTGACTGTTTGTGGTGGTTTCCCAATAAATATTGAACTGCCTGATAATCTAAATTTTTTAACTTTTCCTTTTATACCAAGAAAAAAATTCCCTGATTTTGGTTCAAGATTTAGAAAATTCATGGAAAGACTGTCTTTTGCTTATGCCGCATTGCCGACTTTAAAAAAGAATAGATATGATTTTTTCTGTATTTTTAAGCCCTATGATTTACCTGTCGCTTTATTTATTAAAAAGATGAATAAGTGCAAAATAATATTTTTCTCTGGAGGAACAGAGTTTTACCCAGGATATGGTTATTTTGTTAAAAAATTAGATTATTTTTTCTCCTGTAGCAATTTTAATGCTTCTCAAATAGAAAAATATTGTAATATTAAGCCTGTAGTGCTCCCAAATGGAATTGATACACAAGTTTTTAAACCTCTTCAGCCCGATTTAGAAATAAAAAATTCTCTTGGAATAAAAAATGAAAAAGTTATAATAAGTGTTTGCAGACTTGTAGGTTGGAAAGGTATTCAATACAGCATTAAAGCTGTAAATAAAGCCATTAAAGAAGGATATAATGTAAAATATTTAATAATTGGAGAAGGAGAATATAGAAAAAATCTTGAAAGATTGGTAAATAGTCTCAAAATTAATAATAAAGTTATTTTTTTAGGGAATAAAAGCAATTTTGAACTCCCAAGATATTATTCAATAGCAGATATTGCAATATTTCCGAGCGTAGCAGATGAAACATTTGGGATATCTATTGCAGAGGCTATGGCATGTGGGATTCCTGTAATATCAACAACTGTAGGAGGAATTCCCGAAGTAATAGGAGATACTGGTTTTTTAGTGCCACCTTGTGATAAAAATGCGATTTTAGATAAAATAAAACTTTTGATTAACAATGAAAATCTCAGGATTGAATTAGGTTCTAAAGGTAGACAGAGAGTAGTACAGAATTTTAGCTGGGATATAGTAATAAAAAAATTTTGGAGACATCTTTATGCCTAAAAAAGTTTTAATTTTTGCCGGACCTGTTCATCCTAATCCTCCTCTTAAAGGAGCAGCTGTGGAAACATGGATGTTTGAAACAGCAAAAAGATTGATCAATTTTGAACCTCATATTGTTTCCATAGGTAATCCATTTTATGCTGAAAGACAATATAAAGATAATATTTATTTTTACAGAATTAATTTTGGTAAACTTTATAAAAGATTTTTTCAAAAAATGACAAAACTTGATCCTTTATCATATCCAAAAAGAATACTAAAAATTATAAACGAAGTAAAGCCAGATATAATTCATGTACATAATACTGTAAAGTGGTTTTTTCCTATCATTAAAGAGTTAGACACGAAAATAAAAAAGATTTTACATTTTCATAATGAAATTTCCATAAGTACTCCCTTAGAAGTAGATGCTTTCATCGGATGCAGTAATTATATTGTCAATATTTATAAAAACAATGAAAAAATTAAAGCTAAACAGTTTAAATGTATATACAATGGAGTTGATTCTCAAAAATTCTCTCCTTATTGGGAGCTTGCTGAGTTAAGAAAAACTATCAGAAGAAGATTTAAAATTAATGAAAATGAATTTGTAGTTTTATTTGTTGGCAGAATCTCACCAGAAAAAGGAGTAGAACATTTCGTTAAAGTAGCGATCAATTTAAAGGAATTTGAAAATATTAAATTTGTTGTAGTTGGAGAAATTGCAAAAAGAGGAGATAGATTTGATTACGCCAAAAAAATATTTGAACTTTCCAGAAAGCTAAACAATAAAATAACTTTTACAGATGTTTTCCCACCATCTAAAATTCACCAAATTTATTTAATAGGCGATGTAGTACTTATACCATCTGAATTTAATGAACCATTCGGTATGGTGGCTTTAGAAGCCATGGCAACAGGACTTCCTGTTATAACAAGAGCCCGAGGAGGATTAAAAGAATATATTTATCATGGGATAAATGGATTTTTTTTAAAAGAGGATAACTTACTCAATAATGGAGCCGAACTTGTTAAAACCTTAATGATAGATAAACAACTACATCAAAAAATTAGTAAAGAAGCGAGAAAAACAGCGGAAAAATTTGATTGGCTTTATATTTCTGAAGAATTGGAAATATTTTATAACGAAATATTAGAAAAATGAATAAAAACTTACAATTATCAAATAAATTACTTTTATTAACTGAATATGGAACATATCTTTTAATACTTTTTTTATTTATGGACAAGGGAGAAACACTACGGGCAATCGGAATTTATATTCCTCCACTTCTTATTTTTGTAAGAGCTATTTTTCTAAAAGAAAATCCATTAAATTTTAAAAATATTATTTCTATTTTAACGATTTTTTTATGTTTGTCTGGAATCATTTCCTCAATTTTTGCCCCTGACCCATTATACTCTTTAAAATGGTTTCAAAGAACATATCTCAAACTTTTTTTAGTATACCTAAGTATTTCTTATGTTTTCCAAACTCAACAAAAACTTGAAAAATTGAGTAGATTATTCGTTTTTCTTAGTGTTCTATTCACAATTTTTACATTTTACGACTTTTACACCAAAGTTCTACCAAACTCCTATAATTATGGAAAATTTGTGAGAAAATATATAGTTCCATTAGAATTTTTCTTACCTTTTATTCCGTTTTTCATTACTACTCAAAAAACAAAGCTTTTGAAAGTTATAGGCTTCGTTATTTTATTATTAGGAATAATAGCAATTATTCTTACTGGAAGTAGAGGTGGTTGGATAAGTGTTAGCTTAAGCTTATTTATTTGGTTAATTGGTTACCTGCTGATTACTAAAAAGAAATTTATTAAAATTTTACCTATAATAAGTGGAATCATTGTAGTAATAGTAATTTTACTTACAGTAATATCGCCTCCTTATGTAAAGGGAAATTTTAAAGAGCTTTTGGAAGGATATACTTCTTTAAGAAAAGAAATGGTCTGGCCAGCAGCAATAGATTCATATTATAATCTTTCTCTTATTAATAAGATATTTGGCAATGGACTTGGACGAATGACATATCTTGAAGATTTCAAAAAATGGTACCTGAATAAGTTCGGTAAAGAACCTGAAGAACTTTATTCACCTCATAATGTCTATCTTTCTATTCTATATAAGCAAGGCATACTCGGTATTAGCATATTTTTATTGTTGATATATTTTTCTTTTAAATATTTCATAGCAAATTTGACAACTGAACAAATTTTATCAATGAAACTTTTTAGTCTGTCATTAATATCTGTTTTAACAATATTGCTTGTTCACGGAATAGTAGAAGATACAAGATTTATTCAATTGATATTGATAATTCCATTAATTGGAGCTTATGTTAATTTTGTGGAGAAAATAAAAAAATGATTGAAGTTATATATCCTGTTCCAGAAGTATTTCCAGACAGTAGAGCAAGATTTATTCAGATAATCAATACCTGTTATGCTCTTGCCAAAAAAGGACTAAATATTACTCTGGTAACGGGAATTAAGAGTGGATATTCCATGAGAGATTTATATCAATTTTATGATATAGAGTCCTGTGAGACTTTTAAAATTATAAATCTACCTGTATTAAGAAGAGAAAAGGCGAAATATTTAAAGATTTCGTGGAATGGATTATTTTATTTATTTTTTTTGAAATTTTTATCAAATAGAGCAAAAAAGCAAAAATCCTTAGTATTTTTAAGACATGTTAAACTTGCCAGTTTTTTGCTGAATTTTAAAAGATTTTTCAAAATCCCTATGATTTTTGAGGTTCATGAAATATTTCATTTAAATACTTTAAACAAAAAAAAACAGAACAAATTAAAGCAAACTGAAATAGAGGTTTACAAAAACATGGATGCTCTAATATGCATATCTTTCAAACTTAAAGAATTCCTGATAGATAATTTTAAAATTGATGAGAAAAAAATTTCAGTGGTACACGATGCTGTTAGAAATGAATGGTTTGAAACAGAGAGAAATCATGAAAATTCCTATATATGTTATACAGGAAGTTTATATAAATGGAAAGGAGTAGATGTTTTAATTTCTGCCATGAAATATCTTCAAGATGAAAAATTAGTGATAATTGGAGGAGGGGATAGATTAAATGAATTAAAAGAGCTTGCTATGGAAGAAAACATAGATAATAGAGTAATTTTTACAGGAGATATCCCTCACTCTCTTATACCTGAATATCTTTCTAAAGCTAAAATTGCTGTGTTACCTAACTTAGCAGAAGGACCGTCAGAGTTTTCATCGCCTTTAAAATTATTTGAGTATATGGCTGCAGGAATCCCGATTGTAGCTTCTGATTTACCAGTTTTTAAAGAAATACTACAAAATAATGAAACTACTATATTTTTTGAAGCTGGGAATCCTAAATCTCTGGCGGATGCAATAAAAAAAATTTCAGATTCAAAAAGTTTAGCAGAAAAATTAAGTTACAATGCAAAAAAAATTGCTAAACATTATACATACGAAAAGAGGGCTGAGAAAATTCTTGAAATATGTCTTAAATGTCTAAAATGCTAAACAAAATCCTTTTCATTCGCCGGGATAATATTGGTGATCTTATATGCACAACGCCTGCAATTCATGCAGTAAGAAAGCATTGTCCTAATGCAAAAATTGGTATTCTTGTAAACAGCTATAATGCAGAGGTTGTAATGAATAATCCAGATATTGATGAAGTTTACATTTATGAAAAAGCCAAGCATGTGCCTGAAAAAAATAAGCTTTCTGTCTGGCTGAATAATTCAAAGATTCTCATAAAAATTCGCAAAGAAAAATATGATATGGCAATTGCCTGTGGTTCATACTCGCCAAGACTTGCAAGATATACATATATGACTCAAGCAAGAATAAGAATCGGATATTCACCTAAAAATGTTAATAAATCCCTGTTTTACAATATGTCTTTAAAAGAAGCTGAAAAGCCAATGCATGAAGTTGAAAGAGTTTTTAATCTACTATCACCTCTGGGAATTGATGGTTTACCTGATAAATTGAGGGTATTCCCTTCAACCACTGAGATTCAAAGAGTGCGGGAATTTTTACAAAGGAGAAGATCCCTCGCTAACGCTCGGGATGACAGACTATTATCAGCTACTTCAGGTATACCATTTCAGAATGGCGAGCTTCTAATCGCCTTCCATATAAGCAGTAGAAAGCCTGAAAATAGATGGTCTGCTGAAAAATTTATAAGCCTTGCAGAACTTATTTTGAAACAAAAAAATGCAGAAATAATGCTTTTGTGGTCCCCAGGAAGTGAAAAAAATCCTTATCATCCCGGAGACGATGAAAAGGCAGAGTTAATTATTAAAGCAGTGCCTCAAATTATTCCATACAAAACAAATCATTTAAGAGAGCTTATTGCTGCCCTGAGTCTTGCTAATCTGGTTGTCTGTCTTGATGGTGGCACAATGCACATAGCAGCAGCACTTGAAAAACCCATTGTAACAATATGGGGCTCTACAGACCCACATAGATGGAGACCGTGGGGAGTAAAGCATACTATTTTACAGGGAAGTGATAGGAAAGCTGAAAATGTTAATGTTGAGACTGTTTTTGACGCAATTAAGCAATTTCTTAAGGAGATTACCAGATAAATGTCACTTAAAATACTTCATACAGAAGCCTCACCTGGATGGGGAGGGCAGGAAAACAGGATTCTAAATGAAGCATTAGGGATACAAAGGCTTGGAGCAAAGGTTTACATTTTATCTCAGCCTGAAAGCAGGCTTGCTGAAAAAGCAGAAGAAGCAGGAATTGAGGTTTTCACCTATCCCATGCAAAAAAGTTACGATTTTAAGGCAATTTACTATACAGCAAGGCTTATCAATAAATTAAATATTGATGTTGTAAACACTCACAGCGGTAAAGATAGCTACATTGCTGGATTTGCTGGTAAACTTTCAAAAAAGCGTGCTTTAATTGTAAGAACACGGCATCTTGCATTACCCATAACTTCAACTTTTTCATATAAATATCTTGCAGACATTATCGTTACAGTAAGCAAATATGTAAGAGAGTATCTCATAAGCAAGGGTATTAATCCTGAAAAAGTCTTTGCAGTTCCGACAGGCATTGACATTGAAAAATTCAATCCAGACAGAGTAAAAGCCTCTTTAAGAGAAGAACTCGGACTTAGTGAAAACATCCCACTCATCGGGACCATATCAGTTTTAAGAAAGAAAAAGGGACATCATATTTTAATTGAGGCAATCCCAAATGTTTTAAAGAAGTTTCCTCAAGCAGTTTTTATTTTTGCTGGTGATGGTCCTCAGAGAAAAAACATTGAAGATAAAATAAAGCAGCATGGCTTATCTCAAAATGTTATCATGCTCGGACACAGGGATGACATTCCACAAATTCTTAAATCCATTGATATATTTGTCCTTCCAACGCTTCAGGAGGCACTGGGCACATCATTCATTGAAGCAATGGCAATGGGAAAGCCTGTCATAGGCTCTGATGTGGATGGCGTAAGGGAAGTAATTGATGACGGAGTAAATGGCTATCTTGTGCCTTGTGAGAATTCCTTAGCCTTAGCAGAAAGAATCATAGAGCTTCTTAATAACAGACAAAAAGCAAGGGATTTTGGAGTTCAGGGAAGGAAAAAGGTTGAAAACAAATACACAATAAAAAAAATGTGCAATGGAATGCTTGAAGTTTATCTAAAAAATTTAAAGAAGCTTTAAAACAAAATTTTGGAAGCAAAAATTTTTATATTTTGTTAAAATACTTACCATGATTACAGGAAAAACGAAAATAATCGGGATATTTGGTGATCCCGTTGAGCATACCCTTTCTCCCTTAATTCATAATGAAGCTTTTCAATATCTCGGGCTTGACTACTGTTATGTGCCATTTCATGTAAAAAAAGAATATTTAAAAGATGCTGTTTTTGCCATCAAAGCCTTGAATATAAAGGGTGTGAATATAACAGTTCCCCACAAAGAGGTAGTAATTCAATATCTTGATGAAGTTTCAGAGGAAGCTAAATATATTGGAGCAGTCAATACGATTCTAAATAATGAAGGGACTCTGAAAGGGTTCAATACAGATTCACAGGGCTTTGTTTTATCACTTAAGGATGAAGGAATATTGATTAAAGATAAAAAATTTCTGGTGCTTGGTGCAGGAGGTGCTGCAAAAGCCGTAGTTTACGGAGTTTTAAAAGAAGGTGGGGAAGTTTATATCTACAATAGAACCCTGTCTAAAGCATGGGCAACAAAAGAAAGATTTAATAACTTAGGACTTATAGAGGTAGTAAACACCATTGACAAATCTGTTACTGAAAGAATGCAGGTAATAGTAAATGCCACTTCTCTTGGGTTAAAAAAGGACGATCCTATGCCCTTAAGTCCAGAACTATTATTATCAGAGCATATTTATTGTGATATTGTTTATCCTGAAACTCCTTTAATGAAGGAGGCGGAAAAAATTGGATGCAAAGTTATTGGAGGCACTGGAATGCTACTTTGGCAGGCTATAGCTGCCTTTGAAATATGGACCGCATTGCAGGCACCTGTTGAAATTATGAAAAAAACTCTATATAAAGTATTGACAAAATAATAATTTTTTATTATAAAACTTAAAAATGATGCTCGGCATAGAAATAGAAACTTCTTCTGTGAGGGTTGCTTACATAGGGAAAAAGTATGAACTTACTGAATGGGAGAGCTTTGAACTTCCAGAAGGAGCAATCAGTTCTGAAGGAATAGTGGATGCTGACAGTGTCGTAAAAACTCTTATAAAAATCCCATCTAAATTTAATATGAAAAACCCGAAAGCAGCATTTGCAGTTTCAGGACCTGCTTACACAGCAGTAAGAATAATTCAGGTTCCTTTTATTGATAAAGATGAAATTATTTTAAATCTTCCAATGGAGCTTGACAAATATATTCCATTTAATGTGAAAGAAGTTTACCACGATTTTCACATAGTTGAAACAGTAAAAGATAAAAATTTAACAGAACTTATTGTGGCGGTGGCAAACAAACAGATCGTGAATGAATATGTTAATGTTTTTGAAAAAGCAGGCATAACTCCTCAGGTTGTAGATATTGGATCCTTAGCTCTTTATAATATATATGAATTGAATTACAGAGAGAATGATACAAATCTCATTGTAAATGTGGGAGAAAGTGTTATTAACTTCATTATTGCCAGAGACAATAAACCTCTTTATGTAAGAGATAGCATAATTACTGTTAAGATTAACATAAATGAAGCTAAGGAAGAAGAAATAAGGAATTTTGCCGATGATGTTTCTGCAGAAATCTATAGACAGATTGAATACTTTAAATCTTTTTTAACAGAAAGACCCGTAAAAAAGATATATCTTACAGGCTATCCAGTGATTTCTCCCATTTTTATTTCATCAATTGAAGAAAGACTTGATCAGGAAATCCTTATATTGAATCCCTTTAGAAAAATCAAAATAAATAAAAAAATTGCATCAAAGATGCATAAATATTCACATATAGCTGCCATATCAATCGGATTGTCTCTCAGGGGAACGGAGAAGATAAAATGATAAAGATAAATCTTCTACCCAAAAAAGAGATAAAAAAAGCAGGCAAAAAAATTGAAATCAAATTATCAGGAGAGATTGTTAAAAAACTGGCAATTCCCGTAGGTTTAACTTTGATCGTCCTGGTAGCTATTTTAGTCTACTGTGAGATTACAAAATCAGCCCTTGAAAAAGATATTCAGCTTCAAAAAAGAACCATTGAAGGGCTTCAGAAAAAAATACAGGAAGTTAAAAAATTTGAAGCAATGAATAAAGATATAGAAGCAAAGGCAAAATTAATTGAAAACCTTAAAAAAATGCAGTCAGCACCGGTTAGTATTTTAAGTATTGTGGTAAAAAGACTTCCCGATGGAGTATGGCTTACAGCGCTTACATTTGATAACACAATTACAGTGGAAGGAATAGGATTTTCAAATCTGAATGTTGTCCAGTTTGTTGATAATCTTAAAGCAACACCAGAGCTGCAGGATGTTTATCTTGTAGAATCACAACAAACTGAGTTTGAAAAACAGGCTGTTTACAAATTCACCGTAAAATTCAAGTTAAAGGTGTGATATGGACTGGGAAAGACTTTCAAAGAGCAACAGAGTTCTTTTAATGATTCTACCATGTCTTGTTCTATCTGTTCTTTTCAGTTCTGTTTATTTATTGCCAGCTGTTGAAAATATTAATAAGTTAAACTCTGAAAAAAAGATCCTGAAAGAGGAAATAGACAAAGCCAATATGATTGTCAATAAATATGAAGACTTAAAAGCTCTGAATGAGCAACTTCAGAAAAAAATGGAGTTTTTAAAAACTCTTCTTCCAAAAGAAACAGAAGTTTCCGATGTATTAAAAAAGGTCTCTGAGATAGGACTACAGAAAGGACTTGTTGTAACATCATGGAAACCTAAGGAAAAAGTACCCCATTCATCAAATGAAGTTTATGAAATTCCTGTTGAAGTATCCATGAGAGGAAAATATCATACATTTGGAACATTTTTCGCCGATATTACAAAAATAGAAAGAATAATTAACATAAAAAAGATGGAAATAAAAAAGGGAGACAAGGATACAACAATGCTTAATGCAAATTTAACTGCAGTAACCTATTCATTGATACCTGAAGAGGAAAAGAAAAAAATACAAAAAAAGAAAAAATAATGGGAAGAAAAAGGATTTTAATTATTACTGGAGCATTGGTATTATTAGCAGTTTTGCTGATAGCTGGGTATTTCTTGCTTAACAAAGAGGAAACCAAACAGACAGTCACAAAAACTCCAAAAAAACAACCAGTTCAGATAAATCAACCTGAGATTGTATTCCCCACATACAACTATGATGCTCAACAACTAAGAGATCCATTCGCACCACTGATTGTAAAAAGAGAGGCAAGAAAAAAAGGTGCCTCACCTCTTGAGACTTACGAGATAGAAGAACTTAAACTTACTGGAATTGCTAAGGATAAAAAAGGCTCTTTAGCACTCCTTCAGGCACCTGATGGAAGATTTTATATTGTGAGGGAAAACGATAGAATAGGATATAGCGGAGGAAAAGTAATTAAAATTCTAAATGACAGCATTGAAATCAGAGAGAACAACAAAGTTAAATATTTAAAACTCAAGACGGAGGAAGACAGATGATAAATAAAATTGTCTTTAGTTTAATCTTTATATTTCTTCTTGCAGTAAATGCTCTGGCAGTAGAGATCATCAGTATAACTCCTGAAGGAGATACATTAAGAATAAAACTTACAGAAAAAACCGAGTTTAATCTTCTTCCAAGTGAAGATCCCTTCAAAATAAAAATAGAGCTTAAAAATACAAAGCCAGGAGTTTTAGAGAAAAAAATGTTCTTAAGAGAAGGCATTGTAAGTGAAGTTTCCGCTCAAGTAAAGGACAACAACACAGAGATAGAACTTCTTGTCAGTGAACCTGTAAGACCTGAAATTAAAATGGAAGAAAATATTCTTACTGTTTCTTTTAATTCTGCTCCTGCTCAAACATCCAGAGTTACAAAAATTATTGAAATGACAATGGATGAAACAGAAGAAGGCTTTGAAATATCAATCCAGGCAGACAGCGAACTTCCTCAGCCATCTGTGAATAAAGTTGATGATTACATCAATGTGGATTTTCAAGGAGTAAGTTTTGAAGCAGAAACTGGAAACATTCCTGTTTCTGTAAAAAGACAAGGTGATGAGCTTACATTAAGCTTCTTTTTTGGAAAAGATTTTGATGTTGAGCCTGTTTATCTTGGAGATGAATTAATCCTCAATTTAAAAAAAGTTAAAGAACTCAAAATTGCTAAATCAGAAGAAAAAAAGCCTGCAGAAGCAATTAAACCAGAAATTTCCAGTGAAAAAACTGTTTCCCTTGACCTTCAGGATGCTGACATTGTAGGAGTTTTTAGACTTCTTGGAGACATAGGAGGATACAATGTTGTCATACATCCTGAGGTAAAGGGCAAAGTAACGCTTAAGCTTATAAATGTTCCATGGATACAGGCTATTGATGTAATATGTAAAACCTTTCAGCTTGAAAAGACCTTTGAGGGAAACATAATAAGAATTGCTCCAATTAAGGTCTTCCAGGAGGAGAAAAAACTTGAAGCAGAAACAAAAGACCTTTTCAAGAAAGCTGAGGATGAACAGATTCGTATATTTGTTTTAAAATATGCCTCTGTTGATAAGGTAAAAACAACCATAGAGGCATCAAAAATTCTTTCACCAAAAGGGAATATCTCCACTGATGAAAGAACCAGAACAGTAATTGTGAGAGATATTCCGTCAGTGCTAAATCAGGTAGCCTCCCTTATTCAAGATCTTGATAAACCCACAAGGCAAATACTTCTTGAAGCAAGAATTGTAGAGATATCAAGCAGTTTCTCAAAGGCTCTCGGATTTGAATGGGGTATTTTCTGGCAGCCTCCTGATACAAGAACAACAATAATGGGTTCAGTGGGAGCATCTACCACAGGCACATTACAAAACCCGTCCATTAATGTTGTCGGAGTCCCAGGTGGGGTTACTCCACTTGGAGTAAATCTACCTGCTTCAACAGGAAGTGTCACCTCACCAACAACTGCATTCACCATTGGATATATTAATGCCGCTGGCACATTTGCTCTTGATTTAAGAATTTCAGCGCTTCAACAATCAGGAAAAGGCAAGGTCATATCAAATCCTAAGGTTATCACTCTTGACAATCAGAAGGCAAAAATAGTTCAGGGAGCCAGTATTCCCTACGGAGAAAAAGATGTTCAGAGCGGGCAGATATCAACCAAGTTTAAAGATGTTGCCATAACAGTTGAGGCAACTCCCCATCTTATTGACGATAAATCAATGCTTCTTGATGTCAATGTTGTAAAGGAAGACCTTGTTGAGTTTGTAAATATTGGAGGAGTTTATGCACCGAGAACTCAAAAGATAGAAGGAAATACAAAGGTTGCTTTAAAAGATGGTGAAACTCTTGTCATAGGTGGAATATACAAAAAAACTGACAGCACTACAGAATCAAAGGTTCCAGGGCTTGGAGATGTTCCTGTGCTTGGTGAGTTGTTTAAAAGTCGTGGAAGGGATGAAACACTTTATGAAGTTATGATTTTCATAACTCCAAGAATAATGAAGTATGAGTAATGAGGATTCTTCTTATAGAAGATGATAGAATTTTCGGCGAAACACTCAAGGATTATCTTAAAATTGAAAATGTAGAGACAGTATGGCTATGGGATGAAAGACAGCTTCCTAAAATTATCACCAAATATGAGTTTGATGTAATAGTTATAGACCTTATATTAAAGTTTACTTCCGGCGAAGAAATTATCGCTGCATTGAGAAAAGCAGGCATTAAAACTCCGATTTTAGTAATTACTGCGAAAAAAACTCTAAATGACAAAGAAGAATGTTTCCTGAGAGGAGCAGATGACTATCTTACAAAACCTTTTGAATTCAAAGAATTTGTTCTCAGGCTAAAAGCACTAAGCAAGAGAAAGCATTTACCCAGTGTTTTTACCATTGGTGATGTTACTGTAAATATTGATGCAAAAACAATCTACAGAGGCAGTGAAGAAATAAAGATTTCAAAAAAAGCATGGCAACTTCTTGAGTTTCTTCTTAAAAATAGAGGAGAAATTGTAAGTTCTGAAAAAATCCTGAACTATGTCTGGCCAGAAAAAGCAGTGGGAGATGAGATTGTGAGAGCCTATATTAAAGAACTGAGAAAAGCACTACCACCAGACAGCATAATAACCTATCCAGGAAGGGGATACAGAATCCGTTGAAATTCCAGATTAAAATAATCATCGTTTTTTCTCTGGTTTTAGCCTTGATTCTTTTCTATTTAAACACAGTGGTGTTGAGTTTTCTGGATTCTTTTAAAGAGGAGTATGCATTGCAATCTTTAACTGGAAAAAATTTTGTTGAGCAGAAGTTTCAGGAATATGTAAAGAATATACTGTTATGGGAGTTTTTGCTTGTTTTAAGTTTAATGCTCATTTTATACAAGATTATTGAGAAAATGCTTAAGCAGGAAAGAGACTACATGGATTTTTTAGAGTTAATTCTTTTAAATATCTCTCACAAATTTGGCAATTTTTTAGCCACTCATAAAGGCAATATAGAGATTTTAAAAATCAGATACGATGAAAAAGCCATTCAAAGACTTGAGACCAGTTATAACTACATTCAAAATGATTTTTGTAAAATTTTAGAAACAATAAATCGTTTTAAAAGCTTTTCATCCAGCAAAGAAAAAGTTAATTTAAAGGAAACAGTAGAAAAAAATCTTTCAATATTTGAGATAAATCAAAAACTCATACTTAATCTAAAAGATGTTTTTATCTATGCAAACAGGCAGATGGTGGACAATATTGTATTTTCACTTATAGATAATGCTATAAGGTATTCCGACGAAAAAATTCATATAAGGCTGACAAAAAACTTTCTTGCAATAGGAAATGACATTTCAGAGAAAGAAAAAGGCTCTGGAGTAGGTTTGAAAATTACAGAGGCTCTTGCAAAAAAACAGGGATTTAAACTAAAATACCGAGCAAAGGAGAATAAATTTATTGTAGTTTTAAAATTCACATAGTTTTCACAACTTATTTAAACTTTTTGTTTATAATTTCTTTAAAAGGCTTCCTTGAAGCCTGAAAAATCTTATGGAGGTTTAACTATGAAAAGAGTATTTTTAAGAGACCAGAAAGGTTTTACCCTGATTGAACTACTAATCGTCATCGCAATTATTGCAATTCTTGCCTCAATTGCCATTCCTCAGTATATGAAGTATCAGCAAAAAGCAAAGGTATCCTCTTATGCAGAACCAATGGCAAGAGCATGCATGATGGATGCAACTGCATACTGCGTTGAAAATCCTGATACTTCAGGAAACGGTTACACCATTCCTGTGGCAAGTCTTAAAAACTGCTCACAAGCAAATATTACAATTACAACTCCCGGTGGAGCAGTTATATTGTCTGGAAATGATAATATTACATGTGATTCTACAGGTTCAATTACCGCTGGAGCTGTAACAGGCTCTTTAGCTGGTGTTACTGCCTATCAAGCATACTGCTCTGTTTCTGCTGGTGGATTTAAGTGTGAAGTTAAATAGTTTAATAGGGCAGGCTTATGCCTGCCCTTTTCAGTTTTCATATCCCTCAAAAATTGTTCTCAATGAGTTCTAAAAACTTTCCTCTCTCCATCTCTCTTTTTCTCATTATGTCTCTTTATATTTTCTCCCTTCCTCCTGTTCTTTCAACAGGTGATGGAGGAGAACTTATAGCAGCATCATACGGACTTGGCAGTCCCCATCCCTCAGGCTATCCTCTTTATGTTCAGATTGGTAAAATCTTCAGTTTCCTTCCCGCTGGAAACATTGGAATCAGAGTTGAGTTAATCTCAGTTTTTTTCTCAATGCTTACACTTCTTCTTGTATACTCAGTGGTTTTTAAACTCTCAGGGCAGAATCGTGAGGCATCCTTTGCTGCTATTGCATCAGTTATTTTTCTTGCCCTTTCCTACTCATTTTTTGGACAGAGCATTGTGGCAAAGTTTTATACTTTAAACTCTTTTTTTGTTATGTTTTTAGTTTTTTGTGGGATAATTTTAGTTTTAAAAGGATATGACAGAAGAATTCAATTTATTGCATCATTTATTCTGGGACTTACGCTTTCAGCACATCATACAGGATTTATGATGATTGTGCCTCTTGGTGTTGTTG
The DNA here is from genome assembly GCF_040450955.1 of Thermodesulfovibrio sp. 3907-1M. NCBI lineage: Bacteria > Pseudomonadati > Nitrospirota > Thermodesulfovibrionia > Thermodesulfovibrionales > Thermodesulfovibrionaceae > Thermodesulfovibrio > Thermodesulfovibrio autotrophicus. The sequence continues at coordinate 1,840,087 of NZ_CP144373.1, read as the reverse complement.
GATTTTTTTATTGCAGAAATTTTTTACGAAATCTTCCATTGAGTTTTCTCTTTTTTTCCCTTGGCTTTTCAGTGAATTTTTATTTTTTTATTAGAGACATGAAAGGAACTCTTTTCAGCATGATACCTGTAACTGACCTGGATTCTTTTTTAAAGGTTTTTTTAAGAAAAAACTACGGAGCAGGTTCATCAATTGATGTTACGGCATCAGGGTTTTTTAATCTTTATGGATATTTTTATGCTTTTAAAAACTATCTTTACCTTATTGAAAAAAACTTTACTTTTTTTTCTATACCTTTTTTCATTCTTGGAGTTGTATGGCTTTTTAAAAAATCAAAAAAACTTCTTGTATTTGTTTTAACATCCTTTTTTATCTATTCAATTTTTCTTGCAAAGTTAACATTTTCAATGCAAAATCCTGACAGCCATGAGCTTTATGTAATAGGACATCAATATTTTATTCCATCCTTTGCCATTTACTGTGGTATAGTCGGGCTGGGAGTTTATTTTATATACAGCATTTTTGAAAAATATGGCTTTTATTCCCTTCAAAGAATCGTTCCCATTATTGTAATCTTCTTTCCTTTACTAATGATTTTTGACAGACTCACTGATCAGTATCAGGGGAAAAACTATGTTCCCTATTCGCATACTAAAGGGATTTTCACATCTCTGCCAGTAGCATCAATTTATATGACCTACGGAGACAATCATGCTTTTCAGGGATGGTATTTAAAGCTTGTTGGAAGATACAGAGAAGACATATGTCATATTGTTCTTGATGACTATAAAACCATGGTCTGGGCACTTCATGGCTGCAAACCCTATAGCCTTTACAAAAGAATTTTCCCTGAATTTTTTGGTGGCAATTTGATAGAGCTCACTGAAAAATACAGATATTACTCAATCATCGCTTTATCAGAAGAACATCCCCTTTATACCGTGGTTGACAGTTACCCTTATTTTTATATTTTCATTTATATTGGAAAACAATCGGATAAAAGGGATTTTGATGAATTTTTCATGGAAAGAATGAAAAAAGTTGAACCCTTTTTAAACTATGAAGACTGCCTTACCCATAGAACAGACGATGTTTATACGCTTCAGCTGTGTAATTTCTCTACAATTGGATATATAAGCATTGCCAAGGCATATGAAAAAGCATCTGATAAAGACACAGCAGAAGTTGCATTTGATCAGAAATTAAGCTATGGCGATTTTACAGCACCCTTTAAGATGAAGCTTAAAGTTAACAGTGAAAATGAGAAATATCTCAACATCTACAATGCAGTTAAAAAATACAATAAAATGAATAAATTTTACCTGCTTGGGAAGGAAGATGAAAAGAATTAGCTTATTTTTTCTCATATTAATCCTGATAATGCTTTTAATTTTTTATCTGAGACTTTTTTTACAGCAAAAAGATTTTATGAATAAAGCAAAGCATAGCAATGATTCAATAAAAGCAATCACATATTATGAAAGAGTTATTCTTTCCTATATTCCATTTAGCCCCTACAGCAGGGAAGCAGTTAATGGAATCCTTGAGAAATGCAAAAAAACTGGCGATGATGAACAGAAACTTTACTGTTATGAAACATTAAGAAGTGCTCTTTATCAAGTAAGAAGCTTTTATCAGCCCTACAGAGAGGAAATTAAAAAGCTTGAACCTCTTATTGCAGAGCTTAAGACATATGAGATGATTCAATGGAAGTATAATAATCTTTCAGAGAAGGATTATCAGCGTCTTTACAATTATAATATTGAAATCATGCAATATGATAGTTCTCCATCTGTATTCTGGAGCATGGTGTCTGTTTTGTCTCTTTTTGCATGGATCTGTTCTGTTTGCTTTATAATTCTTAAAGGACTTAAAACTCCAATAAATAAAAGATATCTCTTATGGGGGTTGACAGGTTTCATACTGTTTTTTAGCCTATGGATTATAGGACTTTATAATGCATAGACCATGAAAATTCTTATTTTACCACTTTACGGAATAGGCGATACATTGATGACAACACCGGCAATTGAGACTCTGAAAAGATCCATTGACTGCAGGATTGTCAATATATGCATGTTTAAAACTACCTGTGAGGTTCTTAAAAAAAATCCATTCATTGATGAGCTTGTCTATTTTCCTTTTTTAGAGCAGGGGTTATGGAATTCATTGAAATTCATTTTTTCTCTTGGAAAATTTGACTGTGCAATAAACTTTTATCCTTCAAACAGAAAGCAGTATAACATATTAAGCTTTCTTACCAGAGCAAAAATCAGACTGGGACATAGATATTTAAAAAGAGATTTAAGTGAGCTTAACTTTCTTAAAAATCGGACATTAAAGGAAAACCCTGATCTACATAATGTGGAAGAAAATCTCAGAATTCTTGAGCTTCTTGGGATAAAAACAGATAATACCCCAGAAATGAAGATTTATCTTGACGAAAAGGAGATTGAACAGGGAAAGGCATTTGTAAATGCTTCATCTAAAAAAACATTTAAGGTGGGAATTCATACAGGAACGAGTAGTTTCAAGGGACACAGACAGAGAAGATGGCAGAAGGAGAAATTTCTGGAACTTATAAATAGTCTGCCTGATGTAGATTTTTTCCTCTTTGGCACAATAGAAGAAAAGCAGGAAAATAAATTTATACTAAAAAATGCAAAACATGGGAATGTAATCCTTGTTGAGAATAAACCTATTCGTGAAGTTGCATCAATTATTGCTCATCTTAATGCATTTGTCTCCAATGATTCAGGGCTTATGCATCTTGCTGCAGCGGTAAAAGTGCCTGTTGTGGCTATTTTTGGTCCTACAAACCCAAAATGGGTTTATCCATGGGTTGTAGAACACAGAATAGTAAGAGTTAATTTAAATTGTTCTCCCTGTTTCTATTACTCTCCAGAACCTCTAAGGTGCGAATCTGGGCTTGATTTTAAATGTTTAAAAGATATTGATGCTTCAATTGTAAAGTCAGCATTGGAGTCATTAATTAAATCGTAAATCTAATTTTACCCTTCCCTTCCGCTTTAGCTAAATAAGCGCATTGGTCAGCTTCTTTTATCAGTGTTTCAATATCTTTCGTCCCATCAATAATCGTTATTCCTATACTTACTGAGGGATTGATTGTATGATTACCAAGATTTAAATTTATTTTCCTGAGATTTGACTGAATTCTTTCTGCAACAGTTTTCGCATTTTCAACATTTCCTTTTAATAAAACAACAAATTCATCTCCACCCCATCTTGCAGCAATATCGCTTGCTCTAATGCTATTTTGAATAGCCCTTGACACAGCTCTTATTGTATCATCACCTACTAAATGACCAAAGTTATCATTAATTTTCTTTAAATTATCCATATCAATAAAAAGAATAGAATAAATTTCCCCTCTTTTGGCTGATTCTATTGTATTTTTTAATGTTTCTTCAAAGAAATTTCTGTTATACAGTGAAGTTAACAAATCTTTTGTAGCAATTTCAAAGAGTTTATCCCTTTCTTTTTTGAATAAAGTTATATCATGAGCAATAAAGAGCATTGTTCCTGTTTTGCTGTCGACTGGAATTATCCATGCGCTTAAGAAAGTTCCGTCAGGCAATTTTATCTCCTGCCATGCTGTAATTTCCTCATCTTTTAGTTGAAGAATATTCTGTATAAAAGGCTTCAGTTTCTCCTGAGAAAGAGTACATTGCTCATTACCCAAGTAATCAATGGCTTTAGGATTTGCAAAAACTATATCGCCTTTTTTATTGAAAATTATTATTATTTCTTCAGATCTGTCAGCTATAAGCTGATAAATCTTGCGAGCTTCTTCAACTTCTGAAATACGAGTTTTTAAAGCTTCTATGTATTGGTTTATCATTTTTTGAAAATAATCTATCTCATCTTTATAAAAGCCTATTACTAATGGAGTGCCTTTGTCCTTCTCTTCTTCATATAATTTTGATATAATCTTTGAGATTCTTTTTATTATATTTCGTCTAACGATAAAATAAAGAAGTACTCCAGATAAAATCCAAACCGTTAAATTTAACAGTAATAAGAGCTTCACATCTTGTTTAATATATACCCCGGAAATCAGTGCATTTACCCCAATAACAAGCCCACTGCAAAAACAATAAATAAGAATTATTTTCTTCGTTATGGACATGGGGATAAAAAATTCTAACATAAATGAAAGAGAAAATTTGACATTTCCATAATTTTTTCTGGCATCATAAAATTAATGAACATATTTGAAAAAATCGCTGAAGAAAAAATCAGGGAAGCAATTGAGCAGGGAGTTTTTGATAACCTTCCCAACAAAGGAAAGCCTTTAGAGCTGGAAGACCTTAGCTGGGTTCCTGAAGATTTAAGACTTGCCTACAAGATTCTTAAAAATGCTGGATGCATTCCTCCAGAGATGGAGATAAGGAAGGAAATTATAGATTTAAAAGAACTGCTTAAAACAATTGATGAAGACGAAGAGAGAATTAAAAAAATTAGAGAGCTCAATTTTAAACTGCTGAAATTCAATATTGGAAGAAAGCGTCCCTTTTATCTTGAAGACTTCCCTGAATACGAAGACAAAATAATAAAAAAATTCATAGAATAACGGAGAGGGAGGGATTCGAACCCCCGGTGGTGTTACCCACAGCGGTTTTCGAGACCGCCCCAATCGTCCACTCTGGCACCTCTCCAGAAGGTTTATAATAAATTATATCACTTACAAAAATGGAAAAAGTAGTTGTTGCAATGAGTGGTGGCGTTGATTCAGCAGTTACAGCCTATTTATTCACTAAAGAAAATAAGGCTGTAGAAGGAGTATTCTTTATTCTCTTTGATGAGCCACCAAATATAGAGCTGGCAAAGAAAACCGCAGATTTTCTCAAAATAAAGCTTCATATTGAAGACCTAAGAGAAGATTTTAAAAAATATGTTATCAATCCATTTTTTGAAGGATACAAAAAAGGGCTCACACCAAATCCATGTATTCTCTGCAATAGATACATAAAGTTTCCCGCTCTTAAAAGAATTGCTGATAAAGTATCTGCAGATTTTTTTGCCACAGGACATTATGCAAGAGTATTGAAAAAAAACGGCAAATGCTTTCTTCTTAAAGGAACTGACAAGAAAAAGGATCAGTCCTACTTCCTTTATGGAATAAACAGGTTATTTCTTAATCAGCTTGTCTTGCCTCTTGGAGAATACACAAAACAGCAGGTTAAAGACATTGCTGAGCAGGCTCAAATTCCCTCTAAGGTTGCAGAGGAAAGTGCAGAAGTCTGCTTTCTCAAAAACAAAAGATACTATGAGATTCTTAAACCAGCATCTTATGGACCCATAGTTGAAGCATCAACTGGCAAAATTATTGGGCAGCATAGAGGGATACATCTTTTTACCATTGGGCAGAGAAAAAGACTGGGAGTTTCATCTTCCCATCCTCTTTATGTGGTAAAAATAGAGCCTGCTATTAATGCAGTCTATGTTGATTCAAAGGAAAAGGCTTTTATGAAAAAGTTTTATGTGAAACAACTGAACTGGCTTGTTATGCCTGAAACTAATATTTTCACCTGTGAAGTAAAAATTCGCTATGCCATGAATCCAGAAAAAGCATTAATCACACTAATTGATGAAGATAGAGTCAAGGTAACTTTTGATGAGCCTCAGTTTGCACCAACCCCAGGTCAGAGTGCTGTTTTTTATAATGATGAAGTTGTTTTAGGTGGAGGAGTAATTACGGAGACAGTGCAAGGCTTCTGAGAGCCTTCGCCTCATCAATTCCGAACATAATGTTCATGTTCTGCACAGCCTGTCCTGATGCACCTTTTACGAGATTGTCAATAGCAGAGACAAGAATAAGCCTTTTTGTTCTGGGATTTACAACTGCACCAATGTAACAGTAGTTTGTTCCCCTTACATACTTCATACTCGGAAGTTCACCTTCTGGCATAATCTGAATAAATGGCTCATTCTGATACTGCTCTTTAAGAATTTCTAATGCCTCAGCAGTGGATAAATCTTTTTTCATACTGGCATATATTGTTGAAAGAATTCCTCTGTTTAAGGGTAACAGATGGGTTGTAAAATCAATTGTTATTGAACTGCCAGAGGCAAAGCCAACTTCCTGCTCTATCTCAGGTGTGTGTCTGTGTTTTGCCACATTGTATGCTCTGAAATCTTCGTTTACCTCGCAGTAGCTTAAGGTGATATCAGCTTTTCTTCCTGCTCCAGAAACACCTGAGCAGGAATCAACAATGATTGTGGATGTATCAATAAGTTTCTTTTTTAAAAAAGGATAAAGGGGAAGAATCACACTTGTAGGATAACATCCTGGATTGGCTATGAGTCTTGCTTTTTTTATCTTTTCCCTGTAAATTTCGGGCAATCCATAGACTGCTTCTTTAAGTAGCTCCGGAAACAGATGTTGAGTTTTATACCATTGTTCATAAATCCTGACATCCTTAATTCTGAAATCAGCAGAAAGGTCAATTACTTTCTTGCCAGCCTGAAGAAGTTCTGCTGCAACCTGTTGAGATTTTCCATGGGGAAGTGCAAGAAAATAGACATCTGCCCTGTTTTTGATAGCTTCTGTATTAAGGCTTTCAAATTTAAGCTTTTTATAAATAAAAAAAGCAGGGAAAAGCTCTGAAACTTTCATCCCTGCTGATTTTTCAGAAGTTACTCCGACTATCTCAACTTCGTCGTGCAAAGCAAGAATTCTTAAAAGCTCACTTCCTGTATAGCCACTTCCTCCGCATATGAAAACTTTAAGCATTTTATCTCTTGGAGAACTGGAATCTCTTTCTTGCCTTTGGCTGTCCGTATTTCTTTCTTTCTACTTCTCTTGGGTCTCTTGTAAGAAGTCCTTCTTTTTTGAGTTTTGGCTTAAGATCTGGATTAAGATTTACAAGGGCTCTTGCGATTCCATGCCTTATTGCTCCAGCCTGACCACTTAAACCACCTCCATCAACTGTTACAATTGCATCATACTTGCCAGTCACACCAGCTACATGAAAGGGTTGCATAAGTATCATTCTCAGAGTTTCTCTTGGAAAGTACTCTTCCACTGGTTTTTCATTAACCGTGATTTTCCCTGAGCCGGGCATTAGGATTACCCTAGCGATTGATCTTTTTCTTCTTCCTGTAGCTAAATTTTCAGCCATTATCTTCACCTCAAAAATTAACTTATTTTCAGAGGTTCAGGCTTCTGTGCAACATGAGGATGCTCTGAACCTTTGTAAACTTTCAGTTTTTTTATCATTTTTCTGCCCAGTCTTGTTTTTGGAAGCATGCCCCAGACAGCATCAACGATAACTTCCTCAGGCTCTTTTTCAAGCCTTTCTTTAAGAGTTTCTGCTTTGAGATTGCCCATAAAACCCGTGTGACGATAGTAAAATTTGTCAGTAAGTTTTTTACCGGTTACCTTAATCTTCTCAGCATTGATAACTATAACAAAGTCTCCATTATCTACATTGGGAGTATAAGTTGGTTTGTGCTTACCCATCAAAATCTTTGCAATTCTTGATGCAAATCTCCCGAGAGTCTGCCCATTTGCATCAGCAATATACCACTGTCTGTTAACTTCTTCTTTTTTTACAAAAGCGGTTTTCATTTTTATCCCTCACCCCTAAAATTTTAATTATTGAGCTAAAATTATAAAATACCTTAAAAATTATTTATTTGTCAAATAATTAAGGGATTGTCTCAATAAATGCATACTTTGGTTCATGAAGAGGGATGACCATTTGAGCCATCTCTTTAACTTTTAAAACTATGTCATAGGCTTCATAGGAATTTATAAGGGTTCCTGGAGGAATTACCTCCATCCCCATACCAAGAATTTTTGGTGGAGGATTAAGGTTTTCTTCAATTATGCAAAATCCTGTTATTAAAACATCGCCTTTTTCAGTATTTATGAGAACAGACATACCGCCCGGAGTATGGGCTGGCGTATGAATCATTTTTATTCCTGGAAGAACTTCTGTGTCTTCCTTTAATTTTATAATCTGCCCATTGCTTTCAATCTCTGTAATAAAGTCTTCGTTATATCTAAAATCAAGGGGATGGGGATTATGTATTTGCTTAAGCTCCTTTTCATGAACATAAAATGTGGCATTCACGCATTTTGAATCATTTTCACAATGGTCATTATGAAGATGTGTATGAAGCACTATATCAATGTCCTCAGGCTGTAATCCATATTTTGCCAGACCTTCTTCAAACTTATAGACCTTTCCGATCGTCTGTTCAATCTCAACAGATGTGCGGGGGCTTAGCTCCCCTGTATCTATAAGGATATTCTTATCGCTTCCCTCTATTAACCACGAAAATATAGGTATAACAAAGGGTTTACCATAGTCATGCTGATATGTCATCATACCTTTGTCAAAAATTTTTGCTCCTACTAAAATTGGATGAATCCTGTAAATCATTCTATTATATTAAGTATTTTTTACAAAATTATGTCAAGGTTCTGAATTACACCTTTGCGGTCCTTTTAAAAATTTTTATGTCATCCCGAGGATTTTTCCCTATCATTCCGAACCCTTTTCCCTGTCATTCCAAACCTGCCCATACTTTGTCATTCCGAGGGGCTCAATGCCCCGAGGAATCTCCTCCTTGAAGACTTTAAATAACCAATAAAGCTATATACTCTCTTATTGCCTTTGATGAAAGCGAAAAATTACCAAATTTGGGTAAAAAGCTGTAAATATTGTAATGGTTACTTCTTTTGAAATCTGCAGGATAAGGCAAAATCACAAGCCCCGTTTTCTTGAAAAGTTTAACTGCTCTCTCCATATGATATGCTGATGTAATAAGTATTACTCTTTTAAAATTTTTTTCTTTACATATTTCACTAACATATCTGGCATTTTGAGCTGTATCTTTACTTTTACTCTCTTCAATAATTTTATCTGATTCAACTCCAAGTTCTTTTAACATCTCAGCCATTGCAGTTGAATCTGGAGTTTTTCCTTCCAAAGCACTACCTGAAACAATAATAGGAAGTCTGGTCTTTTTATAAACTCTATACCCAGCTAATAATCTATTTGATGTGTCTTCAGTGAACGAATTTAAAGAATATATACCGCCCCCAAGTATAACAATAGCATCGGCATTTAATTTCTCAGTAACAGTATAGTTTTTCTCAAGAGGATACAACAACAAATCCTTTACAGGCTCAATAGATATCAAATAAACGAATAAAGCTGATAAAATTGCTAAAAAACGAATAAATTTCTTTTTTTTCTCCAAGACTGCCATGAAAAGAAAAATAAGTATCAGAATGCCTGGTGGTAAAATCATGGAAGTTAAAAATTTTTTCAAAAAAAACATGAAAATAAGTATAGCAAAATTGCCTGTTTCATGCAAAATTAGGTTATAATAAACAGCAATGGAGATAATAAGAATTCCAAGAATAATGAGAGAGATATCCAGAGAGTTAAGAGCAAAGGGAAAATCCATAGGATTTGTTCCCACAATGGGTGCACTTCATGAAGGACATCTTTCTTTGATTAAGAGAGCAAAGGAAGAAAATGATTTTACTGTAGTGAGCATTTTTGTAAATCCAACACAGTTTGCTCAGGGAGAAGACTATGATAGATATCCAAGAGATGTTGAGTCTGATAAAGAAAAACTCCAGAAAATTGAAATTGATTATTTATTTTTGCCTGATGTTGAATCTCTTTATCCACAGGGATACAGCACTTATGTTACAGTAGAAGGACTTAGTGATAAACTTTGCGGAAAGTTTAGACCTGGTCATTTCAGAGGAGTTGCCACAATAGTCTGCAAGCTTTTTAATATTATAAAGCCTGCAAAAGCATATTTCGGACAGAAGGATTATCAACAATCATTAATAATCAGAAGAATGGTTGAGGACTTAAACTTTGACATTGAGATTATTGTCTGTCCAACAATAAGAGAGCAGGATGGGCTTGCAATGAGCTCACGAAATCTTTATTTAAATGAAGAAGAACGAAAAGCAGCTACTGTTATATATAAAGCCTTGCAGGAAGGTGAAAAGCTTTTAAAACAGGGTGCTCAGCCAGTAGATGTAAATTTAAACATGATGGAAATTCTTAAAAATGAACCTCTTGTTAAAGAAATTCAGTATGCCGGTGTTTTTGATCCATTGACACTTGAAGAAGTTAAGGAAAAACAGAAAAAATATTTGCTTGCAATTGCTTTAAAAATTGCAGAGACAAGATTAATTGACAATCTTCTTGTTGAAGTTTAATCTTTAAATGTTTCCTTGATTTTTAAGAAACTGTCAAGATTTTCCATGAAAAGCTCTAAAAGTTCTGGGTCAAAATGGCTTCCTTTGCCTTTTTTCATAATGTCAATCGTTTGCTCAACAGTAAAAGCTGGTCTGTAAACTCTATCTGATGTCATTGCATCAAATACATCGCATACTGCTACAATTCTTGCATAAGGATGTATCTCCTGCTCTTTAAGTCCTTTAGGATATCCAGAACCATCCCACTTTTCATGATGCTGCAGAGCTATGATTTTCCCTGCATGAAGTGTTATAAATCTCGTATCAGAGGTTAAAATTTTTCCACCTATGATAGTATGAAGCTTCATAATTTCAAACTCTTCAGGAGTCAAAGGTCCTGGCTTTCTTAAAATATTATCCGGGATTCCAACCTTGCCAACATCATGTAAAGGAGAGGCATAAAATATAATATTTTGCTCAGACTCTGGCAAGCCTGCAAGCTGAGCAAGCAATCGGGAATAGTAACTGATTCTTCGTATATGCTGTCCTGTTTCTTCGTCTCTGAACTCAGAAATCATACCAAATTTTAAAACCATCTCATACTCTGCTTCTTTCGCAAGTTCCAGTGCTTCTCTGAGTTCTTTTGTTTTTTTCATTACCTCTTTCTGCAAAACTTCGTTTATGTCTTTTATTAAATCCTGATATTTTTTTACCTGCAGGTTATTGATTACCCTGAGCTTTAACTCTTCAGCATCAAAAGGTTTTGGAATAAAATCGTTAGCTCCGTTTTTTAAAGCATTTTTTCTCTCCTTTTCATCTCCTGAAAGAACCACAACAGGAATGTGTGACGTATTGGGGTCAGACTTTAAAACATTTAAAACTTCTATTCCATTCATTCTTGGCATTCTTATATCAAGAACAATAACATCAGGAGTATGTTCTTTTAGAACTTCCAGTGCTTCCAGCCCATCCCTTGCTGTAATAACCATAATATTTGGAGAGTCTATGAAAACAGCAGATATTAATTCCAGATTTACATTTTCATCATCAACTACTAAAATTTTTGAAATTTCTTCAAACATGGTATGATATATTAACATAAAATGATAGCACTTTTGCAGAGAGTAATAAAGGCAAGTGTAGAAATTGAAGGTAAAAAAGTATCAGAAATTGGCAGAGGTATTGTCGTTTTTATTGGTATAGAAAAGGAAGATGCTGAAAAAGATGCTCAATATCTTGCAAACAAGATTGTTAACTTAAGAATTTTTGAAGATAAAAATGGTAAAATGAACCTCTCAGTAAAAGATGTGGGCGGTGAAATTATGGTTGTATCAGAGTTTACCCTTGCAGGAGACTGTAAAAAAGGAAATCGCCCCTCATTTGATAGAGCAATGCCACCAGAGGAAGCTGAAACAATTTATAGATATTTTGTGGATGCCCTTAAAAAAAGAGGCATCCCTGTAAAAGAAGGAGTATTCAGAAGCTATATGCATGTATCCCTTGTAAATGAAGGACCTGTCACATTTATATTAAAGGCTGTTTAATATGAATAAAAGCTTTATTTTGTCATTCCGAGGGGCTCAATGCCATTTTCATTGTCATTCCGAGGGTGGCATCCCCCCGAGGAATCTCTGAAATAGTGAGAAAGGAGGAGATTCCTCGCCTTCCGAGGGGTTCAATGCCCCGAGGAATCTTTGAGTCTTTCAATGCCGAAAAAAACAAAGGAGATTCCTCGCTTCGCTCGGAATGACAAAGTATGGGCAAGCTCGGAGTGACAAAGTATGGGCAGGCTCGGAATGACAGAGAAGGAGCTCGGAAGGACAAAGGAGAAATAAAAAAAGCAAGCAATAACGAGTAAAGCTATGTAAAATTAAATAGACCTGCAAATTCTTGATTTTCAAGAACTTGCAGGCTTTTGAACAGTCTCTTATATTAAATACGAGGTGAGCCATGTTTGAGAAATTAAAAGAAAATCCACATTTTAAAGAAGCTGTGGAATTTTTAAACCAAAAAAATCTTTATGAAAGCTCCTACCTCGTTGGCGGAAGTGTAAGGGACATACTGCTTGAACGTGAATTAAAAGATATTGACTTTGCAATAAAGGGTGATACTATTGAGCTTGCACGAGAGTTTGCAAGAAAGGTCAATGGAAGTTTTGTCTTACTTGATGAAGTCTTTTTTATTGGAAGAATTGTAAAGGATTATGTAACAATAGATTTTGCACAATTAAGGGGGAATTCAATTGAGGCTGACTTAGCAGACAGAGACTTTACCATAAATGCCATGGCAGTAACTCTAAATTTAGATACTTTGATTGATCCTTTCAATGGTAAGCAAGATTTGAAAAACAGATTAATAAGGATGGTTAAGGAAGAAAACCTCAAGGCAGACCCGCTCAGAGTGCTCAGGGCTTACAGATTTCATGCCACACTGGATTTTGATATTGAGGAAAACACCCGAGAAGCTTTAAAGAGAAATGCCCATCTAATGAAAGTTACTGCAAGAGAAAGAGTAAAAGATGAGTTATGGAAAATTCTTTCAGTATCTGAGAGTTTCAAAACCGTTCAACTCATGATTGAAGATGAGATATTTAAAGCCATTTTTAAAACCCGTGATTTTCTTGAAATAAAGCCTGATATTGAAACCCTTAAGACTGCTGAAGAAATCTTAATGAATTCAAAAAAAGAAGTGAAGAATTTAAGTTGTTTTAAGTTTGCCTGTCTCTTTGATTTCCATGCCTCTGAACTGATAAAGCAAATAAAACCTGCAAGAAAAGAACAAAGATTTGTTGAAGATTTAGTTGAGGCAGGTGTAAGAATAAGAAAAATAGAGACCTTACTTGATAAAGTAAGATTCATAAGAGAGTTTGAAAGCATTCTTTATCCAGCCCTCTTATATGGAATGAGTAAAGACCCATTAAAAACATCAAAAAGATGGTTTTACGATGAGATTGAGGAGTTTTATAAAAAAGTTTACTTAAAAAACAAAAAAAAGCTTCCCATTCTGAAAGGCGAAGATATAATTTCACTGGGGTTTGAGCCTTCTCGGCTTGTTGGCGAAATAGTTGAAAGAATAGAAACCCTTGTTTTAGCAGGAAAAATCTCAAACAAAGAGCAGGCAATTGAGGAGATTAAAAAGAGATTTATTTTAAAATAAAAAACCTTCACCAAGAATGAGGCACTTGTCAAGAGTTTTGTGTCTGGCCATAGAATTTTCTGTTAAAAATCTGTCTGAGTTCATAGGCATTAGCCTTGAGTATAGGGACGGGTTTTTTCCATCTGCCCTGTAATAATCGCTCCCTCTGCAAAAACAGATTCATCTCAAGTATTTCAACTGATTGAAAGTATCCTCCAAGCCTGAGCCTTATCTCCTCTATCCTCCGATTAAAGTTCTCTACTGCATTGGTTGTGTATATGTGTCTTTTTTATATTTTCAGGATATCTAAGGAAATTAAAATACTTCTCTGCCTTCTCCTTCAGTTCTTTCATAAAATAAGGATAACTTCTCTGGTATCTATCTCAGAGGGCTTTAAACCTCTCTACAGCCTCCTCAAGACCTGCACTGAATTGTTTTATCTGATGAAGCTTTTTGAGAAACTCCTTGGATGCCTCCTTTCCCATATTCCTCCTTATGTTTCTCTTTAAATGCACAAAACACAACTGATGCTCTCAGCCTTCCTTACTCTCTGAGCCAAAAAACTCATAAAATCCATAGATATCCTTCTGCCCCTGAAGGTCTATCCCCATTCATCATGGTTTAGATTTACCTTGGTCTTAGCCCCTTACTTCAGGGATTCCTGTTTGGACCTTAGGGTTGTCATTCCGAGGGGCTCGATGCCATTTTCATTGTCATTCCGAGGGGCTCGATGCCCCGAGGAATCTCTGAGTCTTTCAATGCCGAAAAAAACAAAGGAGATTCCTCGCTTCGCTCGGAATGACAAAAAAAGAGTGACGTCAGGGATTCCTGTTTGGACCTTAGGGTTGTCATTCCGAGGGGCTCGATGCCATTTTCATTGTCATTCCGAGGGGCTCGATGCCCCGAGGAATCTCTGAGTCTTTCAATGCCGAAAAAAACAAAGGAGATTCCTCGCTTCGCTCGGAATGACAAAAAAAGAGTGACGTCAGGGATTCCTGTTTGGACTAGGGGCTGGCAAAAAAAAGAAGATATTCAAAAAATAATCAAAAAGGGAAGAGTAATAAAAAATGAATTATAGAGGGCTGCGCCTGGTAGCCCTGTGGGACCTATGCAGCGGACTCCCATAACCCGCTGAAAGAGGTTTACACCTCTGTGGGTCTGCGCATTTACTTCAACCCCCTTTTTGAGGTCCAGGCAACCTCTCAGCCATTCGCCGGGAGATTTTTCCATAGATCCTTATAAATATTATGCCACATTTTAAACGCCTTTTAAGTCTCAGCCCCTGACGTCAGGGATTCCTGTTTGGACCTTAGGGTTGTCATTCCGAGGGTGGCATTCCACCCGAGGAATCTCTGAGTCTTTCAATGCCGAAAAAACAAAGGAGATTCCTCGCTTCGCTCGGAATGACAAATTATGGGTATGCTCGGAATGACAAAGTATGGGCAAGCTCGGAATGACAAACAAAGAGCCCCTTACGTCAGGGATTCCTGTTTGGACCTTAGGGTTGTCATTCCGAGGGGCTCGATGCCCTGAGGAATCTCTGAGTCTTTCAATGCCGAAAAAAACAAAGGAGATTCCTCGCTTCGCTCGGAATGACAAATTATGGGTATGCTCGGAATGACAAAGTATGGGCAGGCTCGGAATGACAAACAAAGAGCCCCTGACGTCAGGGATTCCTGTTTGGACCTTAGGGTTGTCATTCCGAGGGGCTCGATGCCATTTTCATTGTCATTCCGAGGGGCTCGATGCCCTGAGGAATCTCTGAGTTCTTTCAATGCCGAAAAAAACAAAGGAGATTCCTCGCTTCGCTCGGAATGACAAAAAAAGAGTGACGTCAGGGATTCCTGTTTGGACTAGGGGCTGGCAAAAAAAAGAAGATATTCAAAAAATAATCAAAAAGGGAAGAGTAATAAAAAATGAATTATAGAGGGCTGCGCCTGGTAGCCCTGTGGGACCTATGCAGCGGACTCCCATAACCCGCTGAAAGAGGTTTACACCTCTGTGGGTCTGCGCATTTGCTTCAACCCCCTTTTTGAGGTCCAGGCAACCTCTCAGCCATTCGCCGGGAGATTTTTCCATAGATCCTTATAAATATTATGCCACATTTTAAACGCCTTTTAAGTCTCAGCCCCTGACGTCAGGGATTCCTGTTTGGACCTTAGGGTTGTCATTCCGAGGGGCTCGATGCCCCGAGGAATCTCTGAGTCTTTCAATGCCGAAAAAAAACAAAGGAGATTCCTCGCTTCGCTCGGAATGACAAAAAAAAGAGTGACGTCAGGGATTCCTGTTTGGACCTTAGGGTTGTCATTCCGAGGGTGGCATTCCACCCGAGGAATCTCTGAGTCTTTCAATGCCGAAAAAAACAAAGGAGATTCCTCGCTTCGCTCGGAATGACAGAGTATGGGCAGGCTCGGAATGACAAAGTATGGGTATGCTCGGAATGACAAAGTATGGGCAAGCTCGGAGTGACAGAGTATGGGCAAGCTTGGAATGACAAAGTATGGACAGGCTCGGAATGACAAACAAAGAGCCCCTGACGTCAGGGATTCCTGTTTGGACTAAGGTATATTGAATCAATAGGAGAAGTTGTAGGGCTTACATTAATGGGAGTGAAGGAGAGATTTTTAAAAAGTCTGAAATCAAATTGATCTCTTAAAAATATCTCCTCCGTGACAGTCAATTGCCACTATAGCAGGAAAATCTTTAAGTAGCAATCTTTTGATTGATTCTGTCCCCAGTTCAGCAAAAGCTATCTCCTCTGCTGAAACAATGTGTCTGCTAAGGAGAGCTCCTGCTCCGCCTGTTGCAAGAAAATAAACGGCTTTATATTTTTTTATAGCCTCCCTTACTTCCTCACCTCGCTGTCCTTTTCCTATCATGCCTTTAAGTCCTAATGAAAGAAGAAGGGGAGTGTATGAATCCATCCTTGATGAAGTTGTTGGACCTGCTGAGCCTATCACCTTTCCCGGAGGTGCTGGTGTTGGTCCCACATAGTATATTACCTGTCCTTTCAGGTCAAAGGGTAAAGGTGCATCATCGTTTATCAATTCTACAAGTTTTTTGTGTGCAGCATCTCTTGCTGTGTAAACATATCCATTTATTAAAACAATATCCCCTGCTTTTAAATTTTCCACTACCTCATCTGTAAGCGGCGTTTCAATCTTTATCATATCTCTGCCTCCTTTAAGATTAACTAAACAACAAAGTCAGTAAAAATTTAAGTTTCTCCTTTGATATCCCTGCTTTTTTGAGTATGTTATGTAAAGTTCCCCTTTTTAATGGTTTATTTGCATGAACAGGGACAGGGATTGTTATTGTTCCTTCTTCGGTTTGTTTCTGATATATCCTATGTGAAGCCGTTTGTCTTATCAAAACAAAACCATCCTTTTCAAGAGCTTTACATAGTTGCTTACCAGAAACTGATGGTAGTTTACTCATTTATTACAAGTTCCAGCTCCTGCTTACTGATCTTACTTGAAAAGTGGGGAATATTTTCTAAGCCCACAACTTCAATATAACCCTCTGCAGCATCCTTAAGCATAGCAATTGCCTCTTCAATAGTTTCTCCTTCTGTGGTGATGTCAAGTTCAGGACAATAAACTACATATCCTCCCTCTTCAGCGGGGATCAATTCAGCTGTTAATTTTATTTTTCTCATAATTGTCCTCCTTAAATATCATATCTCTGCCTCCTTGTGTCTTGCAGAATGGCATTGAATGTTTACTGCAACAGGAAGTGATGCAATATGACACGGTGCATACTCAATATGAACAGCCAGTGCAGTAACTTTACCTCCTATACCCATAGGACCAATGTTAAGAGAGTTTATCTGCTGTAATAACTCTCTTTCAAGTTGAGCATAAGATGGATTTTTATTGGGCTGTCCAACCTTCCTCAAGAGTGCTTTTTTAGCAATGATTGCAGCCTTTTCAAAGTTTCCTCCAACTCCAACTCCAACTATTATTGGTGGGCAGGGATTACCTCCTGCGTTTTTAACTGTTTCAATAACAAACTCCTTCACTCCTTTCAATCCCTGCGCAGGTTTAAGCATCCGAAGAGCAGACATATTTTCGCTTCCTGCACCCTTTGGTGCAACTATGATTTTTACCCTGTCACCCTTTACCAGTTCAAAATGAACAATACAGGGTGTGTTATCTTTCGTATTTCTTCTTTCAAATATAGGATCATCAACTACAGAAGCCCTCAAGTATCCCTCTTTCACTGCAAGCCTTACTCCCTCATTGAAGGCTTCAATGGGGTCTTCATCTTCATACACCACCTCACTGCCCCATTCAACAAAAATAACAGCAATGCCTGTGTCCTGACACAGTGGAATTCTGTCTTCAAGTGCTACTGTTTGATTATCAATAATCTGTTTAAGTATCTCCTTTGCTAACCCTGTTTCAGCTTCATATGCAGAGTTCAATGCTTCTGAAACATCCTGTGGGAGAGAAATTGCTGCATCCATGTAAAGTTTTTTAACTGTTTTTACTATCTCTTCCTTGCTGATTTTTCTCATATCTCAATTAAATACTTAATACCCTCCCCTCTTGATAGTTTTTCAAAAGCCAGAGAAATCTCAGAAAGTGGAAACCTGTCTGATATAAGCTCTTTAAGTCTGAGTTTTTTAGATTTTATAAGAGCCGCAGCTTCTTTAACATCATCGGGATTATAATGAAAAGCTCCTTTAAGAGTTATTTCGTCATAGTGAAGTCTGCCTGCATCATAGCATACCTCTGTGCCAGTCTTGAGTCCTCCAAAAAGCAAAACTGTGCCACCTTTTCTCACATAGTTTACTGATTTAAGCCATATTTCTTTCTGTCCTGTGCATTCAACAACACTGTCAAAACCAAATCCATCTGTAAAATCAAGGGGGTTCTGTTCTGAACTGTAAACTTTATCAGCACCGAGGCTTTCAGCCAGAGCAAGCTTATTTTTATTTCTACCTATAACCGCTACATTAATATCCATACTCTTTAAAACCTGAAGAAAAAGAAGCCCTACCGGACCTGTTCCAATTATGAGAATTCTTTCTTCTTTCTTTGGATTAAGAGCCTTTACTCCGTGAACTATACAGGAAAGAGGCTCTAAAAAAGCAGCCTCTTCAAAATCTATGTTTTCTGGCTTGTGAAACATGTTCTGCCTTACAACTCTTTCCTTTACAACAATGTATTCAGCAAAAGCACCAAGCATCATTTCCTTTGTTAGAGTATCGCAGAGATTGAAAAGACCTCTTTTGCAATAAGCACATTCTCCACAGGGTGCTGTGTGAACAAGCATAACTGCATCTCCTGTTTTAAAACCATTTACACCTTTGCCAACATCCTCAATCACTCCAGAAAACTCATGTCCAAAAGGTCCTGGCATGGGAATAAGAGGATGTCCCCTTAAATAGGCTTTCAGGTCAGTGCCACAAGTAAGTGCTGCTTTGATACGAACCAGAACTTCTCCTTCATTTATTGTGGGAACAGGTTTTTCTAAAACTTCAATTTTATTTGGTTCTATTAAATAAGCTGATTTCATTGTATTTCATCCATTTTCAGGCTTTTTTCATAGAGCTCTTTTTTGCTTAAGTTATAAAGCTCTGATACTATTTTAACAGCTTCTTTTCTTCCTTTTCCTTTTTTCATGAGCTCCTTTACTTCCTTCAGAGCCTCTTCAAAGCTCTGAAAAGCTTCATGAGCACCTTCAACTACTATAACATATTCACCTGCTATCTTAGAATTTTCAAGCTTTTCAATAATTTCTGAAAGCCTGCCTCTTACAACCTCCTCAAACATCTTTGTAAGCTCCCTTGCAACACAGGCTCTTCTGTCTCCAAAGACTTCAAGCAAGGCAACAAGGCTTTGGAGTATTCTGTGAGGAGCTTCATAAAAAACAAGGGTTCTCTTTTCTGTGCTTAGCTCAAGAAGTTTCTTTCTTCTCTGAGACTGTTTGACAGGAAGAAAGCCTATGAAGGTGAATTCATCTGTGTTCAGTCCTGAAATACTCAATGCAGTAATCAATGCTGTAGCCCCCGGGATTGGTATTAGTTCTATTCCCTCTTCAATTGCCCTTCCAATAACCACTGCTCCGGGGTCTGAAATTCCAGGAGTTCCTGCATCAGTTATTAAAGCCACTGAGTGTCCTGAGCGAATTTTTTCAATTATCTCCTCAGCACGCACCTTTTCTTTCTCTGACCAGTAACTTATAAGAGGCTTTTTTATTCCGAAATGATTGAGAAGTTTTAGACTGTGCTCTGTATCCTCACAGGCAATATAGTCAACTTTTTTAAGTGTCTCAATTGCCCTTAATGTTATGTCATCAAGATTACCAATTGGCGTTGACACTATGTAAAGCCTTCCTTGCAACTTTCATCCTCCTGGGAATTTATCACTCCTCTTTCAATAACTGCCTTAGTCTCTTATCAGCCTTTATTATATCGTCAACACTCTCACCTGTAATATCCCACGAGTATTCACCCTTTTTATCACGATGAAGTTTTATCTTAACTGGTTTCTTTGGCTTTGCATACTGAAGCGACTTATCCTTCGTAACCTGAACCTGTGTCTGGCTAAAAGAGATGTCAGAAAATGCAAATGCTAAAAACAAAAATAAAGATGTGATTATGAATAATTTTCTCATAGCTCCTCCAGAATTGCTTATTCTATATTTACAATCTCTTTTAAATCTCTGTCATTTAATCGCACGAAAAAATTATTTTTCTTAGCTTCTTCATAAAGCGAGTTCAACAGATTTTGATTTTTAATTTTATCAATCTCAAGAGATTTTTCCGAAGTCAGCTTCAGCATACTTATATTTCGGTATTCCTTGTCGTTAATTCTTAGATTTTTCAAATTTGTATAAAGTATCATCTTTATAAGACCATCTTCTATGTCATTCATTGATGGCAAAATGGAGTTTTTTGAGTGTCTGCTCTCTATGAGGAAAGCTGTATCAGGCTCTTTAATGATGACTTCATCGGAGGTAAAGAAATAGCAACCTCCAAGATAGTTTTTGATTGTGAGAGAAGCCTTCTTCCCTGAAAGCTTTTCCTTAGGCTGAACTGTATGGGTTTGTCTAATCTGTGCACACTTTGCCAGATTTCGGGAAAAATTTAAAAATGAATTCTTTTCATTGAGAATTTCGTTTATTCTCTTATTTACTTCCTCATCGGAATGAAGTTGAACTTTAAGTTTCTTAGAGATTTTTTCATAACACTGCAGAGCATTTTCTGTAAGTTCTGATATTTTTTTAATCTGCTCCATGTTCCAATGGAAGGCATCAGATTGATAGAAAGATAATCGTTCAATTTCGGTTTTTAAATATTTAAAATCAAACCTCTGATTAGTAATTTTGTTTTTAAATCTTGGATTTTTATAAGTATCTTTGTAAAATGCAATAACAACATACACTCCCAGCAAACTCATCAAAGAAATCGTATCCCATTGAAGAAAATCACGGTCTCCATCCTTGCCTTCATCTTTTAATACTGGAATAACTGTAACTCTTTTCCCCTGAAAAAATAAAGAATCATAAACTCTTGCATAGGGATATGACCTCGTTCTTTTTGGAGATACCCACCAGCTTATGGCAAATTTATTATTTTTATTCAGTGTTAAAATAAAAGTACCATCTTTTTCAAAAGCTCTTTGCAGGTCTGATAGGCAGTATTCATTTAATTGTCGGCATAAAAATGGAGTATAGTTTATCCCCTCTATTTCAGCAAAGAGATTCAACTTTTCTTCCCTCTCTGATTATTATTTCCAATGTGTCTTTTTCCCCATCAATAGAAAGCTGACCTTCAAAGCCGAGTTTTTTCTTTATTATTAGGAATCAGAGACTCATTTATCTCAATGCCTATGCTGTTTCTGCCAAGCAATCTTGCCATCTTCATTGTTGTCCCCGAGCCTGCAAATGGGTCAAGCACTGTCTCTCCTTTGTATGAAAAAAAGTTTAATTATTCTATATGGTAGCTCTTCAGGAAAAGCTGCGATATTTTTCTCCAGTACTGAGTTTGGTAAAACATTGACCATATCCCATAGAGTTGAATACCATTTATTGTCTAAAAACTCCTTAGTATCAATCTTTGAAGCTTCTTTTATTTCTCTGGGTATTGAAGCATAGTTGAATTTTCCCTTTTGAAAGATAAGAATGCTTTCAAGAAGATTATCAGGATAAAAATACATGGGATAGGGGTTTTGAAGGATCACTCCACTTCTTCTGCTTATTCTCAAGTATCCATCAGGTTTTTCCATATTATCCTGTCTCTGTATCTAAAACCAGCTCTTTGAAAAATTTTTGTTACATCAGCCACAATGGGAAATTTTTCACCATTAATGAGCATGTCATCAATATTGACAACCGCTACCCGTCCATTTTTAAGCACCCTGTAGATTTCTTCAGCAACTTTACCTATAAGTTCAAGATACTCCTCATAGCTTTTAAACATATCCTTGTAGTCAAAGGGAGCATTAAAATATGGAGGTGATGTTAACATCAGATGAACTGATTCATCTTCAATCTCACGCATACTGATAGCATTCCCGATTATCAATTTATGCCATGTGGGCACTCCTAACCTCCAAATCTGTTCGTAATAGGGAATCTCCAGTCTTTGCCGAGGGATACGGAAGATACTTTTATACCTAAGGGAGCCTGCCTTCTTTTGAACTCTGCTTTTTTTACCATTTTCAATACTTTTTGAACCGTGCTTCTTTCAAGCCCGTACTCAACAATCTCTTGCTCTCCCATACATTTTTCAATGTGTAAATAAAGAATTTTATCAAGCACTTCATAGGGAGGGAGAGTATCCTGATCAGTCTGTCCTGGTTTAAGCTCTGCAGATGGTGGCTTTGTAAATACCCTCTCAGGGATTCTTCCACGGGATGCCCATCTCGCAACTTTGTAAACCTGAGTTTTATAAACATCTTTAATTACAGCATATCCACCTGCCATGTCACCATACAGAGTGGCATAACCCACGGAAAGCTCTGATTTATTTCCTGTTGTTATCACAAGCCAGCCAAACTTGTTTGAGACTGCCATAAGAATGTTACCACGAATTCTGCTCTGGATGTTTTCTTCAGTCACATCCTGAGGCAGGTCTTTAAATGTATCTGAAAGGAATTTAAGATACTCCTCAAAGAGTTCATCAATGGATATCTCAATTAATTCAATCCCGAGATTTTTTACGAGCTCATACACATCTTCTCTGCTTTCCTTTGATGTATATCTTGATGGCATAAAAACACCGATAACTCTATCTCTACCCAGTGCCTCTACTGCAATCAATGCCACAAAGGAAGAATCAATTCCTCCACTTAAACCAAGACATACCCTTTTAAAGCCATTCTTGTTAACATAATCTCTCAACCCTGTGGTAAGAGCCTTAAAAATCTCCTCTTCTTCTGTCATTTCATGGTCAGAAGAAGGCTTTTCAGAGCTCGGAATGAGTTTATTTTTTGCTTTTCTTTTCAATGGAACTTTAATAACTTCGCCGCCTTCAAAATCACCTTCCCATCTTATCTTTGGTTCACGAAGTCTTGTTCTTGTTACCTCTTCCATGTCAATCTCAGCAACTATAAAATCTTCCTCAAAGGCTTTACCTCTTACAAGAATCTCACCTGATGGCGAGATAATGAGACTTCTTCCATCAAATACTGTCTCATCCTGTCCACCAACCATGTTTAAATAGCAGACATAAACCCCCATGTCATAGGCTCTTGTTGTTAGCATTCTCATTTTTCTCTGATACTTTCCAGCATAAAAGGGTGAGGCACTTATGTTTATTATCAATTCTGCACCAGCTGCTGCCTGAATAAGCCCGGGAAGGGAAGGATGAAAGATGTCTTCACATATATTCACAGAAAAAAACACTCCATCATATTCATAAACAGGGGTTCTGCTTCCTGGCTTAAAATATCTCATCTCATCAAAGACACTGTAGTTGGGAAGATAAATCTTATGATAAATATCAATCAGGTTTTGATCTGCAACAATAGCAGCAGAGTTATAAAGATCGTCCTTTTTTACTGGCAAACCAGCAATTACTATAAAATCCTTAACTTTTTTAACTATCTCGTATAAAGCTTCCTCTGCTTTTTTTATAAAGGTTGGATAAAAAAGAAGGTCTTCAGGATTGTATCCAGTTATTGCAAGCTCTGGAAATATGATAATCTCTGCTTTTTCAGCTACTGCTTTGTCAATGTAAAAAAGAATCTTTTCAAGATTTCCCTCAATGTCTCCAACAATAGGATTTATTTGGCATACTGCTAATCTTAAGCTTCTCATATATTACAGGTTGGACAGCATTTTATTGCATCAAAGGCATAAAGAATTCTTCTTTCCTTCGGTAGTTTTTCTTCGCTGTAGGGGATAAAACTTATTGATGGCAATAGCCTGAGTAAATCCTCTTTCTTCGGAATATCCATTGTCTCTTTTACTTCTCCTGTAAGAACATCTATCAGTCTTCCCTCTCTTCCATCAGTGACCATAGCAAATGGAATCTGATATGGCTCAACAACCCTGCAAAATGCAAGCATAAACCTTTCCCACGAATCAATGGATGCGGGAGTGCACTTAATTGCATATAAAACCTTTTCCTGTAGCCTGACAACTATATCAACACTGGTTACAAACTTTTCTTTCTCAGAAACAACAACTTCATAGCCTCTGTTAAGCTCTATATCATCTGAGCTATAGCCACGCTCAATTAAATATTGAATTACCAATCTCTGAATGTATCCAATGCTTTGGGCAAAAAGTTCTTCCTGTTGCTTGATAATATCTCCAATAAGCTCCTTCCTTTGTTCTGGAGATTCAGGCGTTTTATTGAGCGGTAAATACATGACAACCTCCTTTTTTTAAAAATTTTTTTATTTCAACATTTGTGAAAGAACCAAATAAATAGGCAAATACGATCTGTTTATTTTCCGATAAAACATTCTTTATTTTATTAACAAGTTCTGCCTTCATCTTTCAATATTTTTAAACAATAAAGGTTAAAAAATCAAACTATATAGACAAACACAAGATTCCTGACAAGTGCCGCAGTGTGGTCAATTGGCTTATCTTTATGAAAGTTTTTGGATAAGACCATAGAGATAGTCCTGAAGTTTCTCTGGTGAAAAGGCATCAAAAACAGGTTCATTTATTAACATTGCTCTGAACATTTTGCGCAGTAATTCAGAAGGAGCATAGTTTTTTATTTTCTCTCCAAGAGATTCTGAATAGTTGAGAATTAAAAAAGACTCTGTATACCATAAGTCTTCTTTTATAGGTTTTACATACTGACAGAAAAGATTTTTCACTGTCTCAGGGGTAGCTTTGTTTTCAATTATGATTGCTCTGATGTCGTTGTTCAGGCTCTGGAGTCCCTTAACAGCAGGATTCTGTCCCAGTCTGTGTCTGCCCTTTGTAATTGGAGCAAACTTTGTTAGATTTACACCTGAACAATAAATGTGCTTTCCATCTTCCAGAGGTTTTACTACAAAATAAACAAAATCGTTTACATATTCCATAGGTTATCTTTTACCACATACAGGACAAGCTGAGTCTTTCCTGGCTTTGAAGGTTTTAAACTCTCCGCTCATTCCATCCCATACAAGAAGCTTGTTTTTAAGAAGTTTACCAATTCCCACTATGTATTTTATTGCTTCCAGTGCCTGAAGTGCTCCTATTACTCCAGGAGTTGCACCTACCACAGGAAATGTCTCTCTTGGAGGTGCTTCAGGAAAGAGGCATTTAAGACAGGGTGTCTCCGGAGGCTGAATAAAGCTGAGCATTCCCTGTACTCCATAAATTGCACCAAAAACAAGGGGAATCCCTTTTTTTATTGCCGCTTCATTAAGAATATATCTTGTCTCAAGATTGTCCATGCAGTCCATGATTATATGTGAATCTCCAACAACTGCAGAGGCATTTTCAGCTGTAATCTTCTCAGTAACAGGAATTACCTCTACATCAGGATTTATTGCACTCAAGGTAATCTTTGCTGAAAGGGCTTTGTTAATTCCAATTCTTGTATGGCTGTGCAGTATCTGCCTGTTTAAATTTGTAATTTCTACGCTGTCAAAGTCACATATGATTATTTTTCCAACTCCAGAAACAGTAAGATAAATTGAAACCGGGCTTCCAAGACCACCCGCACCAGCAATGAATACAGTGGAATTTTTTAGCTTTTTTTGACCTTCCTCACCCCATCCATCTATTAGCATCTGACGACTGTATCTTAAGAAATCCATCCAATGACCTCCTTCATTTCTTTAAGAGTCTCACTAGCTACCTTTTTTGCCTTTTTAGAGCCTTCACGGGCAATTTCAATGAGCACTGAAGGGTTATCAATTAAATGCTGTCTTTTGTCCCATATGGGTTTTAAAGTATCAATTACATGTTTTATAAGAACCTTTTTACAGTCAATACAGCCAATGCTTGCTTGGCTGCAGCCTTCAATGACTTCTCTTTTTTCTTCCTCTGTGGAAAATATTTTATGCAGATCAAATACAGGGCATTTCTTGGGGTCTCCTTTGTCTGTTCTTCTTTTTCGTGCTGGATCAGTTACCATTGTTCTTATTTTTTCTGTAACGGTTTTTTCATCATCGCTGAGATATATGGCATTTCCATAGCTCTTTGACATCTTTCTTCCATCGGTCCCCGGCACCTTTGGAAACTCTGTAAGCAAAGCTTGTGGTTCAGGGAAAAACTCTTTTCCATATAGATAGTTAAATCTTCTTGCAATTTCACGGGAAATTTCAAGATGAGGCACCTGATCAACTCCAACAGGCACATACTTTGCCCGATAAATTATGATGTCTGCTGTCTGAAGCACCGGATACCCGAGAAATCCATAGGTATCAAGGTCTTTATCTTTAATCTGCTCTTTTTTTTCTTTGTAAGTGGGGACTCTTTCAAGCCAACCAAGTGGTGTAATCATGCTTAAAAATATATGAAGTTCTGCATGCTGAGGTACTTGTGACTGAATGAATATGGTTGATTTTTCTGGGTCAAGCCCTGCTGCAATAAAGTTCATAAGAAGGTCAACTGTCCATTCCTTTATCTGGGAAGGATTTCCATATCCTGTTGTCAATGCATGCCAGTCCGCAACAAAAAAATAGCATTCATATTTGTCCTGAAGCCTCACCCAGTTTGAAAGAGCTCCAATAAGATTTCCAAGATGAAGTGGTCCGCTTGGCTGCATTCCACTTAATACTCTGTCCATTTATGCCTCCTAAAAAAGTGAGAGTATATTAAAAAAAAGTTTGACTATGGGCCATACAAAAACAGTTGTTAAACCTGTGATAATCATAAAAATGACGATTAGAGAACCGAAAGGCTCAATTCTCTCCATCATCTGAGCATACTGTAAAGGTAGTACCCCCATTAGAATTCTTCCTCCATCAAGAGGTGGTATGGGAATGAGATTAAATGCTGCAAGAACTATGTTTATCATTATTGTGGCTCTGAGAATTAAAATCAATGGTTCAAAAATATAATCAGGAATTACGCCCATTAAAGGTAAAACAATCCACTTAATCAAAATAGTGCAGATTATTGCAACCATAAGATTTGCCGCAGGACCACCTGCTGCTGTAAGTGCCATACCAGATCGGGGATTTCTGAAGTTGTAAGGATTTACTGGAACTGGTTTTGCATATCCGAATACCCACTGCCCATTTGTAAGAATTAGAAGAACGAATGGCATAATTATCGTTCCAAAAGGGTCAATATGGGATACTGGGTTGAGAGTCAGCCTTCCTGAAAGCTTTGCCGTGTTGTCACCAAGCCTGTAAGCTACCCATCCATGAGCAAGCTCGTGAAAAACGATTGCAATAAGTATTGCAGGTGTTGAAATTATAATCTGTCTCAGGATTCCTGTAAAGTCCATTATCTTATCCTTATCATTACTTCATCAGGGTTGACCATGTCACCTTCTTTAATATAAATCTCTTCAACTGTTCCATCAACTGGTGAGTGAATCTCATTTTCCATCTTCATTGCCTCAACTATTACAACCGTGTCTCCAGCACTGACTCTATCACCTTTTTTAACCTTAATTTTTACTACTGTACCAGGCATTGGGGAGGCTATGTCACCAGGTTCTGAAGGTCTTGGCCTTACTGATTCTTTTGGCTTTATTTCCACTTTTCCTTCCTCACTGGGAACAATCTCCTGAAGAGGTTCAACAATGACTTCAACAAGTTGATTGTTTACATAGAGAAAATAGGGTCTTTTACCATCAACTTTATGCCCTTTGCCTCCTACCTTTACATGATAGGACTCTCCATAAAGATTTATGACAAACTCTGTTGGTGCAAGGCTTGGAGCAGGTTTTACCTCTTCTTTCTTTGGCTGAGGTTCTTCTTTAATCCCTTTTTCCTTTGCTTCAAGGAACTCGAGGAAAATCTTTGGAAAGAGGCAATAACTGAGCACATCTTCCTCTGAGCGAGCTTTGTCTTTTAACTCTGCTTTTGCTTTTTCAAACTCAGGCTCAAGAAGGTCTGCAGGTCTGCATGTGATAAATTCTTCGTCTCCGAGTATTTTTTTTCTAATCTCTTCATTTACCGGCACAGGGGGCTTACCATACAGTCCTTTAAAGTAGTTTTTCGTCTCTGTTGTAACCATTTTATATCTTTCACCTGTAAGCACATTCAAAGTAGCCTGTGTTCCTACAATCTGGCTTGAAGGAGTAACCAAAGGAGGATATCCAAAGTCCTCTCTTACACGAGG
The DNA here is from genome assembly GCF_040450955.1 of Thermodesulfovibrio sp. 3907-1M. Lineage (NCBI taxonomy): Bacteria > Pseudomonadati > Nitrospirota > Thermodesulfovibrionia > Thermodesulfovibrionales > Thermodesulfovibrionaceae > Thermodesulfovibrio > Thermodesulfovibrio autotrophicus. The sequence continues at coordinate 1,812,045 of NZ_CP144373.1, read as the reverse complement.
AATTTCTTCAAGAACTTCTTTTATTCTATGTAAAGCATTCTGTTCCCTTAGCTGATTTACAAGATTGCTCAACATCCCTCCAGGAACCTGATAAACAATTACTTTTGGATCAGGTCCAATGTATTCGCTTTCAAGATGTTTGTATTTTTTCCGTTTTTCATAAAAATAGTCAGCAATCTCATCAAGAAGCTCCATATTGAATTTTGGGTCTCTTTCAGTTCCTTTAAGTATATGGCATATTGTCTCAACAGGAGGTTGAGATGTTCCTCCTGCCATTGTTGATATTGCAGTGTCAACTATATCAACTCCTGCTTCAATTGCCTTAATTGTTGTTGCCACTGCCATTCCTGCTGTATCATGGGTATGAAGATGTATTGGTAGATTTATTTCTTCCTTTAGTCTTTTTATAAGCTCATAGGCAGTGTAAGGATCAAGAAGTCCTGCCATGTCTTTTATGCAGATTATATGCGCTCCGAGGCTTTCCAGGTTTTTTGCAAGTCCGACAAAGAAATCTATTGTATAAATTGGTCCTATTGTGTAACAAAAAGAAGCCTCAACAATTCCACCATACTTCAATGTAACCTCTATAGCTTTTTCCATGTTTCTTAAGTCGTTTAAAGCATCAAAAATTCTGAAAATATCTATACCATTTGCACGAGCTCTCTCAACGAATTTTTCCAAAACATCATCAGGATAGTGTCTATATCCGACAATGTTCTGTCCTCTTAGAAGCATCTGAAGCTTTGTATTTTTAACGAGCGCTTTTATGGTTCTCAATCTTTCCCAGGGGTCTTCTCTCAAGAACCTTAAACAGCTGTCAAAAGTTGCACCTCCCCATACTTCAAGGGAGTGAAACCCGACTTGATCCAACTTCTCGGCAATAGGAACTATATCCTCAAGCTTCATTCTTGTAGCATGAAGACTTTGATGGGCATCCCTTAATGTAGTGTCCATTATTTTAATAGGTGATGATTTTGACATCTCTACACCTCTTAATTTTATTTAAACTCTGCTATGAGCAACAATGGCAGCAGACAGTACCACTGCCAGATCAAAGGGATCTTTTTCCTCACTGTAAAGAAGGCTTGGAAGCTTTTCTTCAATGTATTTTGTGCTAAAGTTTCCTTTACGGAAATCTTCATCTTCCATGATTTTTATGTAAAGAGGAATTGTTGTTTTAACTCCTCTTATAATGTATTCACTCAAAGCGCGATGCATTCTTCTTACAGTCTCTTCCCATGTTCTTCCTCTGGCAACAAGCTTTGCCAGAAGAGAGTCATAATAGGGTGGCACATTATAGCCCTCAGTTACATGTCCGTCAATTCTGATTCCAAAGCCACCAGGAGAATAATAAGCTGTAACAGTACCTGTAGAAGGAAGAAAATCGTTCAGAGGGTCTTCAGCATTAATTCTGCACTGAATGGCATATCCATTGAGTGTCACCTCGTACTGCTTTATTTCAAGAGGCTCGCCATAGGCAATTTTTATCATATTTTGCACAAGATCAATTCCTGTGATTTCCTCTGTAATTGTGTGCTCCACCTGGATTCTCGTGTTCATCTCAAGAAAGTAGTAGTTGAGATTTTCATCAACGAGAAACTCAACTGTTCCAACATTATCGTAACCAACTTCATAGGCAAGTCTCTTTGCCGCCTCTCCCATCTGGCATCTTACTTTTTCTGTAAGTAAGAGTGAAGGTGCAATCTCTATAAGCTTTTGATGTCTTCTCTGAATTGAGCAATCCCTTTCTCCAAGATGAATAATTTTTCCGTATTTATCAGCCATTATCTGTATTTCAATGTGATGAGGTCTTTCAAGATACTTTTCAATAAAAACTCTCTCGTCACCAAAGGCTTTTTTTGCCTCTGACATGGCAATTGGTATCTGTCTCCGTAAAGATTCTTCATCATAACAGATTCTCAAGCCTCTTCCACCACCTCCTGCAACAGCTTTAACCATGACTGGATAACCGATTTGTCTGGCTGCACTCACTGCTTCATCTATACTGTGCAGAGGAGGTGTCCCGGGCAAAAGAGGAATGCCAAGCTTTTGAGCAATTCTGCGGGCTTCGTCTTTAAGTCCCATTTTTCTTATTGCCTGAGGATTTGGACCTATAAAAGTTATTCCAGCCTGCGTGCAGGCTTCTGCAAACTGAGGATTTTCAGCAAGAAAACCATATCCTGGATGAATTGCATCAGCCCCAACATTTTTTGCAAGCTCCACTATTCCGTAAATATTGAGGTAACCTCTTAGAGGACCTGGAGTGACAAGATAAGCTTCGTCAGCTTTTTTAACATATCTTGCTGTTGCATCGGGCTCGCAGTATATGGCAACAGTGCGAATTCCAAGCTCTTTACAGGCACGAATTATTCTTAATGCAATCTCTCCTCTGTTTGCAACTAAAACTTTTTTAAACATAGCCTGCCTTTCAAAGGTAAATATAAAAATTTTAAATGAAAACTTAAAATAAATCAATTAGCAGTGCTATAATAAGTTTATGTTTGATGAAATTAAAAGAAAAATCATACATGCAGAACGAATTAATAGAGATGAAGCATTAGAACTTTTTAATACAGATGATATTCACAAGCTTGGTGAACTTGCAGATGAAGTATCAAGAAGATTTAATTCAAATAAGGTCTATTTTATCGTAAACAGGCACATTAATCCCACCAATATATGCGTTAATCGTTGCAGATTCTGTGCCTTTTCTCGTTCAAAGGGAGAGGAATACGCCTATGAACTAAGCATTGATGACATAATTGCTCAACTTAGGGAAGCTCAGAAGACTACTGGCTACATAAGCGAAGTTCATATTGTTTCAGGACTTCATCCTGAATGGCAGTTTGAATACTATCTTGAGATGATTTCAACAATAAAAAAAGAGTTCCCTTCAATTGGAATTAAGGCATTTACAGCTGTTGAAATTGATTACTTTGCAAGAAAATCTGGTTTGAGCATAGAGCAGACACTCATGAAACTGAAGGAAGCAGGACTTGATATTATGCCGGGAGGCGGTGCAGAAATCTTCAATCCTGAGGTAAGAAATAGAATATGTCCAGAAAAGATCTCTGGTGAAAGATGGCTTGAGGTAATAAGAACTGCTCACAGGCTCGGGATAAAAACAAATGCTACCATGCTTTATGGTCATGTAGAAACATATGAGGACAGGGTTGAGCATTTGATGAAATTGAGAGAGCTTCAGGATGAAACAGGAGGATTTCTTGCTTTCATTCCTCTCAGTTATCAGCCTGAAAATACGGATATTAAAGTTCCCTATCCAAGTGGAATAGATGATCTAAAGACAATTGCTGTCTCAAGGCTTGTGCTTGACAATATTGCACACATAAAGGCCTATTGGATAATGCTCGGAGAGAAGCTTGCACAACTTGCCCTGCTTTATGGTGCTGATTGCCTTGAGGGAACTGTAATTGAAGAAAAGATTGCCCATTCAGCCGGTGCTCGCTCAAAAAAGGGAAACACCATTGAAGAACTTGTTCACCTTATAAGGGAAGCAGGCAAAATCCCTGTGGAAAGAGACAGCTTTTATAATGTAAAGAGAGTATTTGATTAAGGAACCAAAATGAGGAGCTTGATTAGTAAGGAAAAAATTTTAGAGTTGTACAATTTAACCTTTTACATGAACTACACAGAGTGCAAGAGAAAATAAGACTTTTTGAAAACAAGTATAATATTGGATTTGAAGAATTTGAAAAATTAATAAAAGGTTTACTCCTCAGATAAAATTCAATGTGATGAAATATTAAGAGTAGAGATAAAAATTTTGATGGTTTGATTATCATGGTAAGAGTTAACAAAAAAGAAGCTATTGAGATGCTCAAAGAAGCCTCAATTTATGAACTGGGCAGAATTGCTGACAGCATAAGAAAAGGGCTTCATCCAGAGGGCATTGTCACCTTTGTTGTTGACAGAAATATAAATTATACAAACATCTGTATTAACCGCTGTAAATTCTGCGCTTTCTGGAGACCAGCAGGACATCCTGAAGCATATATTCTTACAAAAGAAGAGCTCGCGCAGAAAATTCAAGAAACCATTGAAAAAGGCGGAACCCAGATACTTCTTCAGGGTGGAGTGCATCCAGAGCTCGGATTAGATTTTTACATTGATATGCTTAAATTTATAAAGAGCAACTTCATGATTCATGTTCATGGATTTTCACCTCCGGAGATTTCCTTTTTAAGTAAAAAGGAGTGTTTGTCAATAAAGGAGGTTCTTGAAAGACTGAAAGAAGCAGGTCTTGATTCAATTCCCGGTGGTGGAGCAGAGATTTTAAGTGATAGAGTAAGACAGATTCAGTCACCAAACAAGATTAAGTCGTCTGAGTGGCTCAAGGTAATGCGTGAGGCACACCTTCTCGGCATGAAAACTTCAGCCACAATGATGTTCGGAAGCATTGACACAGAGGAGGATATAATTGAACATTTAGATGCACTAAGACAACTACAGGATGACACAGGTGGATTTACTGCCTTTATTCCGTGGAGTTTTCAACCTTCCAATACAGAGCTTAAAAGAGAATTTCCAGAGCTTCATGCAGCAGGCTCTGTGAAATATCTTAAAGTTCTCGCGTTAAGCAGAATTTATCTTGACAACTTTCCCAATATTCAGGTCTCCTGGGTTACTCAGGGGATAAAAGTTGCTCAGGTAGGACTCAGATTTGGTGCTAATGACTTTGGCTCAACAATGCTTGAAGAAAATGTTGTAAGGGCAGCAGGAGTCTGCTACCGTGTAAGTATGGATGAGATAATAGAGGCTATAAAAAGCGCAGGATTCAGACCAGCACAGAGGGATACATATTACAGAATTTTGAAATTCTTTGATGAAAATTAAATGGGATTAGTCCAAACAGGAATCACTGACATCAAGGGCTCATTTTTTGTCATTCCCTTCTTTTTTGTCATTGCGAGCCGAAGGCGTGGCAATCTCCTCTGCTACCTTAATCTGTCATCCCGAGGGGCTCTCTTCCTGTCATCCAGAACTTCTCTTTCTGTCATTCCGAGGGTGGCATTCCACCCGAGGAATCTCTGAAATAGTGAGAACAAAGGAGATTCCTCGCCTGCCTCTGGCAGGCTCGGAATGACAAAGGATGGACAGACTCGGCATGACAGGGGAAAAAGTCGGAATGACAAAAAAGGTTGAATGACAAATGAAAAAACGCTTAAAATGATATAAAATGGTGAGGGTGCGCGGAATGACATTTGGAGTAATTGAAATTTAAAGATGTTTACAAACTTTTGACTTTCAAGGGCTTGTGAGTTTTTAAACAGTCTTACTTTTATAAGGAGGTCACAATGAGTGAAGTTTATGATGTAATAATAATCGGCGGTGGACCAGCAGGACTTACAGCAGGGATATATGCAGCAAGGGCAAACCTTAAAACAATAATTCTTGATAAATCTAAAACAGCAGGAGCTTTAGCCTACGCTTCTTTGATTGAAAACTATCCCGGGCTTGAAAAACCCTTGCCGGGCAAGGAGCTTCTTGAAAGAATCAGGTCACAGGCACTATCTTTTGGAGTTAAATACAAAGAGGAGCAGGTTGTGGGAGTGGATTTAACATCAGAAACAAAGGAAGTGGTAACAATGAGTGATAGCTATAAAGGAAAAACCGTTATTGTTGCCACAGGCTCCATGGGAAGAAAGCCGACAATTAAGGGTGAAGGTGAACTTCTTGGAAGAGGAGTAAGTTACTGTGCTGTATGCGATGCTCCTTTTTTCAGAGGAAAAACTGTAGCTGTGCTTGGTGACAGTGAAGAAGCTGTAAAAGAGGCAATTTATTTAACAGAATTTGCTGAAAAGGTTTATTTAATAACTTCTTCATCAAAGTTAAAGGTAGAGCCTGAACATCCCGTTTACCAGAATGCAAAAGTTGAGACACTCACATCTCATTCAATAAAGGAAATCACAGGCAAAGATTTTGTTACAGGAGTTCTATTGAAAGACTCAGTGGGTAATGAAAAAAATCTTGAGGTTACAGGAGTTTTCGTCTATCTGCAGGGTTCTCAACCTGTGGTAGATTTTCTTGGAGAGGCTCTAAAGTTTGATGAAAAAGGTTTTATTTTGGTAGATAATTTTATGCAGACAAATATTCAGGGCGTGTTTGCAGCAGGAGATGTGGCAAGCCCTCATGCAAGACAGGTCGTTATAGCCTGTGCTCAGGGAGCTATTGCAGCACTTTCTGCTGAAAAATACATAAGAGGAAGAAGCCGTATAAAAACTGACTGGCATGGGTGAGAGTATGAGTGGAAATGATAGTAGTTTTAGTAATTGGGAAGGCGAAGCTTTTGAAGAAATGCTTTTTGACTACCTTGACAATGGATACCTTGAAAACATAATAACCTTCTTTGAGCATGAGCCTGAGCAGATTAAGTTAATACCGAGAATGCTTGCCGATGAGAGATTAAGAGTTAAGGTTGGAGCATTTGCAATAATTGAAGAAATGAAAACAAAAAATCCCGGGCTGCTACGGGAAATTATTCCAGGCATTGTTGAACTTTTAAATTCAAAAGAGAAAAATATTCGCGGTGATGCTGCCTATGCTCTCGAGATAATTGGCGATGAAAAAGCCAGACCAGCATTAATTGAAGCCTTATCAAAGGAAGATGACGCTCAGGTAAAGGAGTTCATTGAAGATGCCTTAAAAAGCATAAGATGAGTTACAGAGTTATTGATGTTGCAGGAGATGTAGGTTTAAGAGCAGAGGGAAAAACAGTTGAAGAATGCTTTGTAAATGCAGGCTTAGGGCTTTATAGCCTCATTACTGATATAAGTCTCGTAACTGCAGGAGAAAAAAGAGAGTTCTCACTGACAGAAGAGACTCTTGAAGACATGCTCGTAAGCTTTCTCAATGAACTTATTTTTCAGTTTGATGCTTATGGATTTATTGGCAGAGATATAAAATTGGAAATTAAGGGAAATACTCTTGAAGCAGCTCTTTTTGGCGAGCACTTTAATGCAGAAAAGCATGAAAGAAAACTCCTTGTAAAAGCAGCCACATATCATAATCTTGTTCTTAAAAGGGAAAACTCCCACTGGATAGCAGAGATAATTTTTGATATTTAAGGATATAATAATAAAATTAAAGCCTGCCTCAAAGGAGGTGTCCTATGCCTAAAATAGAAGGGACAGAAAGAATAGACCCATACAGAATCAGAGTGCCAAAGGGATTTGTCCAAGGAATGAAAACCGAGGGAATTATCTTTGTTGATGAAATCCTTGAGCAGGAGCTTGAGTTTGACTCAGTAAAACAGGTAGCAAATGTGGCAACACTGCCAGGAATTGTGGGCAAATCCCTTGCAATGCCAGATATTCATACAGGATATGGATTCCCTATAGGTGGTGTTGCAGCCTTTGATGCAGAACAAGGGATTATCTCTCCTGGAGGCGTCGGATATGATATTAACTGTGGCGTAAGACTTCTCAAGAGTAATCTTACAAAAGATGAGGTGGAGCCAAAAATCAGAGAGCTTGTTGATTTACTTTATACTCACATTCCCTCAGGAGTTGGTTCCACTGGAAAAATTAGACTTAATTATGAAGAGCTAAAAAAAGTTGTTCGCAAAGGTGCAATATGGGCAGTTGAGCATGGTTATGGCGATGCTGATGACCTTAAGCGTATTGAATCTCATGGATGCCTTGATGGAGCAGACCCTGAAGTTATAAGTAAAAAAGCCTATGAACGCGGTAAAGATCAGTTAGGAACTCTTGGTTCAGGTAATCACTTTCTTGAGGTTCAGTATGTGGATGAAGTTTATGAGCCAGAAATTGCTCAGGCTATGGGATTGTTCAAAAATCAGGTCACTGTGATGATACATAGCGGTTCTCGTGGTTTTGGTCATCAAATATGCGATGACTATGTGAGAGATATGTTACAGGCAGCAAAAAAATACGGAATAGAGCTTCCTGATAGAGAGCTTGCATGTGCTCCTTTCCTCAGTAAAGAAGGACAGAGATACTTTTCTGCAATGAAAGGAGCAGCTAACTATGCATGGGCAAACAGGCAGTGTCTTATGCACTGGACAAGAGAAGTTTTTCTGAGAGTCTTTAAAGTTTCACCAAAGGAGCTTGCCATGAGAGTTGTTTATGATGTGGCACACAACATTGCAAAGGAAGAATTCCACATTATTAACGGCAAAAGAAGAAGAGTTGTTGTTCATAGAAAAGGAGCAACCAGAGCCTTTCCAGAGGGACATCCTGAACTGCCTGATTGCTACGCTTCTATTGGACAGCCTGTTATTATTCCTGGAGATATGGGAAGAGTTTCCTTTGTCCTTGTAGGGCTTCAAAGAGCAATGGATGAGACCTTTGGTTCAACATGTCACGGAGCTGGAAGGCTTCTCAGCAGAACACAGGCAATAAAGCAGGCAAAGGGAAGAGCTATCAAAGAGGAGCTTGCTCAGAGAGGCATAGTTAAGATCTGCTGGTAAGGAAACTCTCGCAGAGGAGATGCCAGATGCTTACAAAGATGTATCAAATGTTGTTGACATTGTTCATAATGCAGGAATTGCTCGTAAAGTTGTAAAATTAAGACCAATGGGGGTAATAAAAGGGTGAAGTTAAAAGTAGGATGGATTCAGTATGCCAATGTTTATCCCATATTCTATGTTCTTGAAAAAGAGGGTTTAATTACAGAAGAGATTCATTTTGTAAAAGGAGTTCCATCTCAGCTTAACTGGGCATTAAGAAATGATTTGATTGATGTGAGCCCTTCATCTTCAGTGGAATATCTCCTAAATCAGGAGCTTTATGACTATGTTGATGGAATCTGCATAAGCTCAAAAGAGTATGTAGGAAGCGTGCTTTTTTTCAGTGATTATGAATTAAAAGCCCTTGATGGCAAAAAAATACTTCTTACAGACCAATCAGCCACTTCTCATTTATTGTTAAGAGTCATACTGGAGAAATTCCTGGGATTAAAACCAGAGTATGATATTTCAGCTGCGCCTTTTACAGGGGAATCTTTTTTGTTAATAGGCGATGATGCACTCAGATATAGAAAAATTCTTAAAAATAAGAAAGTTTACGACCTTGCAAATATATGGTATCAGAATACAGGGCTTCCATTTGTTTTTGCCTTATGGATTGTAAGAAAAGAGATTACTAAACCTGAAAATGAACTTTACGGAGTTTATACAAAATTCAGGGAAAAACTTCTTTATGCAAAAGATAAATGGATAGCTTATGCTCAGGAGATGTTGAAAGATTACTACTTAAAAAATTTTATGAGTGAGGATGAGATTTTATTTTACTGGAGAGAAAACATGGATTATAATCTTACAGAGACCCATAAAAAAAGTCTAAAACTCTTTGGCTCATACATTAATTCATTGAGGTAAAAAATCAGCGTAAATTCTCTTGAGCACTATTTCAGTTAAATCTTTAAACTCGGAAGTATCAACTCTTATCAACCTTTCACCTTCTATTTCATCGGGAGGTTCAAACTTTCGCTTCTGCGCTAAATATATTTCCCATCGGGCATCTGAAATATCTTCTGCTTCCTTCCTTTTCATAAATCTTTCCTTAACAACGCTGTCTTCTGCAGTGCACCATATAAAGTAAATCTCAGCAAAGTTAAGCTCTCTCGAGACTGCCTGCCTGAAGACTCTTTCACGAAAAGTGGCATCTAAAATAACATCCCTGCCTCTCAGTAGATGCTCCCTTGCAATTTCTATCATTTTCATATAGGTCTTCTCTGTAATTTCTTTACTGTAAATACCCTTTTCAAAGGGCTCATAGTGATGCTCTGTTGGTGCAATCCCAACAAGGCTTTTGCGAACTATGTCAGATGCAATCCATTCTGCAAGGGTCTTCTGAGCAAGAGCTCTTGCAAAGGTTGACTTCCCTGTTCCAGAAAGTCCGAAAACAACAAAGACCTTAGGTTTACCATCAGCATAAATATAGGCAAGGTCAAAGTATCTCCGTGACTCCTGTAAAGCAGACTGTCTTGTCTCTTCAGATAAAGCAGTATCCTCTGAGGTAAAACATCCGATTTTCCCCCTCACATAGGCACGGTAGCATTTATAAAAATTTAAAAGTTTTAACAAATCTCCATCGCCAGCCTTTTCCACATAGGTTTTAACAAAGTATTCTGAAAGCTTTTTATAGCTATGAAAATCCAGATCCATGCTTAAAAAAGCTATGTCAGAGGCAACATCACCGCATCTAAATCTTTCATTGAACTCAATGCAGTCAAATATGTAAACTTTTTTTAAATTATCAAAACATATGTTGGCTGAGTAAAGGTCTCCATGACCTTCACGGATAAATCCTTCCTTAATACGGGTTTCAAAGAGTGCTCTGTTTTCTTTTATAAAGTTTCTTGTCCAGCTAACAATCTCATTATATCTCCATTTATTAAGGGCAATGCCTACAAAGCTTTCTGTCTGGCTGAAGTTTTCTTCAGTATTAAAGGAAACTGTATCAATAGAGCCATACTCATCAACTCCTTTTCCTGTTTTGGCTGATTTATAAAAAGGAACTAATAAATCCACAATTAAATCAATGTGTTTTTCTGTTAATGCTTTATCTTTCAATATTTTTTGCATCATTCCATCCTCTGGAAGCCTCTTCATCTTTACAGCATACTCTACAACATCTGAATTATCCTCAACTTTATAGCCATTCTCTGTTCGGGAAACAGGCACGACTCCAAGATAAATCTCAGGGCAAAGTCTTCTGTTAAGTTCCACTTCCTTTTCTGAGTAAAGCTTTCTTAACTCAAGGGTTGTGAAATCAAGAAAACCAAAGTTTACAGGCTTTTTAATCTTATAAACCACCTCATCAGCAAGAAAAACATAGGAAATATGTGTTTGTAAAATTTTTAATTCCTGCGGCTTATCTGGAAAAGCCTCTCTTTTAAGCTCCTCTGCCCAGTTAATCATCTTCATTGTCTCCATGATGGTATAATCTCACTGCCATATTCTCTCTGCCAGTTTTTTAGCTTCTTCAAGAAGATATTTTTTCTCTTCAAGATTCTTTGTTTCTACATATATACGAATTTTTGGTTCTGTTCCTGATGGTCTTATCATAATCCATGATAGGTCATCAAAAACAATTTTAATACCGTCAATGTCTGTTATGTGGAGAATTTTTTTATTGAGTGTTCCTATTTTAAATAAATCACCAGCTTTAAAGTATTCTTTCAATGCATGTGCCTGCTTTTTTATGTGGGGACTGAACTTTTCCCGTGGTATCTCAATACCCGTTCTTTCTGAATAGTATCTTCCATAAATGGATTCAATCTCTTCAAGATAATCGCTCAGGTTTTTATTGAGCGTAGCCATCATCTCAAGGGCAAGCAAACAACCAAAGATAGCATCTTTTTCAAGCACATGATTCTGAGCTGAAATTCCGTCAGATTCTTCAAATGCTACAATGGCTTTTTTTGTTGCTTCTGGCAGAAGATATGGTCTAAAATGCTTGAATCCTACTTTTGTTTCAATAACTTCAACTCCTAATACTGCTGCAATAGCATTTACAAAGTTACTTGTGCCAACACTTTTTGCAACAACTCCACGCATCCTTTTATAAGTATAAAGGTAATGTAATGCCATTGCACCGAAATAGTTCATAGGAATCTGCCTCCTGAGGTCTGCAAAACGAACTCTGTCTGCATCAGGGTCAATTATGGCTGCAAATCCTAAGGAGTTTTTATTTAAATATGATAGGGCAAGCTTTAAATTAGTCTCGCTTGGCTCTGGAGGAAGACCTTCAAAGAGGGGATCATCCTCTTTTCTTAAACATACAAAAGTTCCTGGCTTTAATGAAAGAATTCTTGCCAGCTTGCCTCTACTTGTTCCATACATATGATCAATTGCGCAGACAGGTTTTTCAGTTTCCATGAAATTTTTAATTTTTTCCAGGTCCAACACAGCTCTTTTTTTGATAAATTTTATGTAAAGTTCTGTCAGGTCTATTTTTTCAATGTTTTTTGGTTTTATGCTTTTTACATCCTGAGCTTTTTTCATTATTTCATTTGCAATAGCCTCAACTGGTTTTGTGAGCTCTTCTGGAGCAGGTCCTCCATCTGCAGGATTTAGTTTCAATCCTCCATAGTTTGCTGGATTGTGACTTGGAGTAAGATTCACCGACGCTGCTGCTTTAAGTTCAACTATTCCTGCTGAAAACTCTGGAGTTGCTGCTTCGCCTGCATAGAGGCATCTAACTCCTTCTGACTGAAATAATCCTATTACTTCCCAGGCAAAGTCTTTTCCGAGAATTCTGTTGTCATGTCCAACAATGACTCCTCTGTCTTTGAATTCATTGAAGGAGTTCACTCCCAAGGCATTTAAAATCCTGCGGTCTTCGCTTTTTACTGCCTCAATGATTGCTTTTGTTAGCACTCTCACATTCTGCATTGTGAAATCAGAGCCAATCTCTCCACGCCATCCAGAAGTGCCAAAATGAATCTCCGCAGGCTCAGTATTTTCCTTTGCCAGTTTTTCTATCTCTGTGAGAAGTTGTCTTTTATTTCTGGGGTCTTTGAGAATCTCTTTCCATAAATTGGATGCCTTCATTGATTTCCTCCAGAGTTTTATTTAATTATAAATATCTTAGCACGCTAAAGGCAAAATTTGATGGTATAATATGAAAAAATACAGAAAAGGAGGAAAGAAAATGGTAAGGAAGCTTCAGGCAGAAGAGGTCTATAAAAAATGTGAACATAGCATATTTGATTTTGAAACAACTGAAGAGCTTTCACCTCTTAAAGGAACAATCGGGCAGGACAGAGCAGTTGCTTCTTTAGAGTTTGGTTTAAATCTGCCAGCTAAAGGTTTTAACATATATGCTCTTGGTGAACAGGGCACAGGTAAGATGCGTGCAATAAGAACACTTCTTTCTGAAAAAGTAAAAAAAGAGCCTGTTCCACCTGACTGGTGCTATCTTTATAACTTTAAAAATCCTGATGCTCCAGTGGCTGTTAGTTTACCTGCAGGCAGAGCAACGGAATTTCAGAAAGACATGGAAAATCTTATTAATACACTAAAAGTAGAAATTCCGAAAGCCTTTGAGTCAAAGGAGTATGATAAACAGAGAAACAAAATCCTTGAGGATTTTCAGCAAAAGCAGAGAGAATGGTTTTCCACAGTTGAAGAAGAAGCAAAAGCAAAAGGCTTTGCAATTCGTAAAGCTCTTGCAGGATTAATAATTGTTCCCGTAAAAAGAAATGGTGAGCCTCTTACAGAGGAAGAGTTTCAGGCTCTTGATCCCGATACAAGAAAACGAATTGATGAACTTGGTAAAATGCTTCAGGACAAACTTGATGATGTTGTAAGAGCAGTTAAAGAAGCTGAGAAAATCGTTAAGGACATGCTTGCGAGGCTTGAACGGCAGATCGCACTTGATGTAATAGAGCAACCTATTGAAGAACTCAAGAAAAAATACTCTTTCAATGAAAAAATTGTAAATTATCTTGATGCTGTCAAGGAAGATATACTTAACAATATTCAGGATTTTAAGATTCAGGAAGAAGTGCCTGCAGTGCCTCCTTTTATGAAAATTCAGAGGGAGGTTTCTTTTGCTAAATACAGTGTAAATGTTCTTGTTGACAACTCTACGACAGAAGGTGCTCCTGTTGTTTATGAACCAAATCCTACGTATCTCAATCTTTTTGGAAGGATTGAATATAAAATCCAGTATGGAATGGCAATTACTGATTTTACAATGATTAAGCCTGGCTCGCTTCATAAGGCAAATGGAGGATATCTTGTAATAGATGCGATGGCTTTAATAAAAAATCTTTTTTCCTATGATTCTTTAAAAAGAGCATTAAGAAGTAAAGAAATCAGAATTGAAGACGTATGGGAACAATACAGACTCATAACCACTACTACATTAAGACCAGAACCAATTCCATTAAATGTTAAAGTTATTCTTACTGGAACGCCCTTTCTTTATTACATTCTCTACAACTATGATGAGGAATACAGGGAACTCTTTAAAGTTAAGGCAGATTTTGATATACGAATGCCAAGAACTGAAGAGAACATAAAAAAATATGCTCAGTTTGTCTCCCTCTGTCAAAAAGAAGAAGGACTTCTTCCATTCCATAAATCAGCGGTTGCAAAGATTGTTGAATATGGTTCAAGGCTGGCAGAGCATCAGGAAAAGCTTTCTACTCAATTCAGTAGTATAGCAGACCTTATAAGAGAATCCCATTTCTGGGCAAAAAAAGATGGAAAAACGCAGGTTTATGAAGAAGATGTCAATAAAGCCCTTGAACAGAGGGTTTACAGATCAGCAAGCATAGAGGAAAAACTAAGGGAGCTGATTGTCGAAGATGTTTTAATCGTGGAGACATCTGGCAGAAAAGTGGGACAGATTAACGGACTTGCTGTTATTGATCTTGGAGACTACAGCTTTGGCAAGCCTTCCCGTATTACTGCAAGAGTCTATCTTGGTAAGGCTGGAATAGTGAATATTGAAAGAGAAACAAAGATGTCTGGCAAGATTCATGAAAAGGCAGTTATGATTCTTTCAAGCTACCTGTGGAGTAAATACGCCATAAAAAAGCCAATAAGTCTGAGTGCTTCCCTTACATTTGAGCAACTATATGAGATGATAGAAGGTGACAGTGCTACATGTGCTGAACTTTATGCACTTTTAAGCAGCATTGCCGAAATACCTTTAAAACAAAATATTGCTGTTACAGGCTCAATGGATCAAAAAGGAGAAGTTCAGCCAGTTGGTGGAATAAATGAGAAAATTGAAGGATTTTTTGAACTCTGTAAAATCAGAGGACTTGATGGAACTCACGGAGTAATAATTCCAAGAAGAAATACGAAACATTTGATGCTGAAGGAGGAGATTCAAAAAGCTATTAAAGACGGAGCTTTCCATATTTACGCCATTGATTATGCAGAGGAAGGGCTTGAAATACTTACAGATATGCCAGCAGGTGAGCTTCAGCAGGATGGAACATATCCAGAAGGAACGATAAACTATCTTGTTATGAAAAAGCTTGATGCGATGTCAGAGTTGCTTAAGCAGAAGGAAAAAGAAGAGGAAAAAAAGAATGAGAAATAAAAAATCATTTAAAGGCTTTAAAAACAGTGGAGATTAAAAAGAAAAAGATTAAAATTGTTGAGATTGATGCTCCAAGCGGAATTCCTGAGTAAAAGGAAAGAAAAATTCCTGTATAGGATGAAAAAAGAGAAATAATAATTGAGAATATTACCGTAGTTTTAAGGCTTTTAGAGAGCTGCATCGCAGTTAAAGGAGGAATAATCATAAGAGCACCAATTAAAAGTGCTCCCATTGTTTTTATTGATATGGAAATTGACAATGCTACTGTAGTGGCAAAAAGCATTTTAGTTTCTGTTGTATTAATTCCAGAGGCATGAGCAATCTCTTCATCAATGCAGAGATTTAATATTTTTTTATGATATTTGAGCAGGAAAGCTCCGCAGATTAAAGCCCCGGCAAGAATAAGATAAAAATCTTCCTTCGTTACAGTGGAAAGACTTCCAAAAAGTATATTCATTATTGAACCTGTACTACCAGATAATGCTATAAAAACTACTGACAGTGAAACACCTGCATAGAGAAAAAAGGAAAGAGAACCCTCTGCGGGAAGCCTGTCTTTTGCTCTAAGCTGCTCAACAGAAATAGAGACAATAAGGCTCAATAAAATAAGCAAAACAAGAGAATTTATCTTAAAAAAAAGGCTCAATGCCAGTGCTAAAAAACCAACATGAGCAAGAGTATCGGCAAAAAAGGCATATCTACGCAAAAGTAGAAATACTCCAAACACAGGAGCCAGTGGAGCTACAAATGTTATAACCAGAAAAGCTCTCTTTATGACGCTTAACTCAAATATTTCAAGCATTTTTATGGGGAAAAACAGTATGTTCAGGATATAACATGCCCATATATTCATCTTTTAGAATCCTCTGAGGCTCTCCGAGACATACAACCTTTCTGTTCAGACATAGAATACATTTTGCTTCATGGGCAAAAGTTGCTATATCATGAGTAACCACAACTATTGTAATTCCAAAATCCTGATTAAGACTCTCAAGTATCTGAAGCAGCTCATCCATTGAGTAAGGATCAATACCTGTAGTTGGTTCATCAAGCAGTAAAATTCTTGGTCTGCAAGCAATTGCTCTTGCAAGAAATGCCTTCTGCCTCTGACCTCCAGAAAGTTCCCTAATTAATTTCTTTTTTAAATGGGAAATCTTAAAAACATCCAGCGCCCATTCAATATTGTCTTTTTTAAATTTTTCATGCCCGCTTCTAACAAGTTCTTCTACTGTAAATGGAAACTCATATATTGTCTGGGATATTCTCTGAGGCAGATATCCAATAGGCTCTGATTTTAAATACTCCTCTGGAGTCACTCCATAAATCAATACCTGACCTCTTTGAGGTTTTATTATGCCCAGTATTAACCTCAGCAGAGTTGTTTTACCTGCTCCATTTGGTCCTATAATTCCGAGATAACAGCCTTCAGGTATCTCAAGATTAATGTCTTCAAGCACAAAAATGCTGTCAAAGGAGTAGTAAAGATTCGTTAATGTTATGGCTTTTAGTGGCATTTTAAAGCGGTTTTTAAAGTTTTAAGGTTCTCATTCATTATTTGAAAGTAGTCAAGTCTATGTTGAGTATCTGCTCTGTGAAGAGTGTTAAATGTTAATATTTTTGCTGCTGTTTCTTCTGATAGAGCTTTTGCGATTCTTTCTCCTTCAGGCTCTGAAACAATATACTCAATGGAGCTCTGCTTCATGAGATCCTTGAGTTTTTTAATTCTCTTCAAAGAAGGCTCCTGTTCTGGTTCATGAACGATAAAGTAAGAAGTAAAACCATATCTTGAACTGAGGTAGTTTAAAAATTCATGGGTAATTATCACATCTTTCAAAGAACAATTTGACAGTCCTTGCCTGTAGGAATTATCAAGCTCTTTTAATTTTGTTTCATAAATGGAGAAATTTTTCTCGTATAAATCTTTTTTTTCTGGTGTAATCTCTGTGGCTGCATTTTTTATGACTTTTATAATTTCTGCTGTTAAAATAGGATCTAACCATATGTGAGGGTCTATTTCATTGCCTGAAGAGTATTTTTTAAATTGAATGCTATCCTGGAGTCTGACTACCTTTACGCCCTTTTGAGTAAGTTCATCTTTTATTTTGTCAATCCATCGGTCAATATCTGTATTTCCAAGATACACTATCATGTTTGCCCTGTAAAGTTTTTGAATGTCCTTTAAAGAAGGCTCAAAATTATGGGGATCAACTCCCTGAGGCATTACACTCTCAACCTGAGCTTCTGGAATTATCCATTTTGTAAACTCTGCAAGGGGATAAAGACTCGTATAAACTACAATAGACTTTGATATTTTCTCAGGCTTTTGACTGCACGATGAAAAAACTATCATAAAGCAGATTAGAAAAAGGAAAATTATGTTTCTTTTCATAAATACCTCTACATTGAAAAGATGTCTTTTATTTTATCTTTTAGTCCCTTTGAAGTTTTTTTGATTTCTTCGCCAGAGACTCTTGCAAACTCTTCAAGAAGTTCTCTCTGTCTTTCATTAAGCTTCTTTGGAACATCAATGTAAACTGTTACAATCTGATCTCCTCTGTGGGTGCTCCCAACTCTTGGAAGTCCTTTACCCTTGAGCTTAAAAACTCTACCAGATGGTGTCCCAGGAGGTATTTCTATCTTTGCTTTGCCATCAATTGTTGGAACTTCCACTTCTCCGCCAAAAACTGCTCTGACAAATGAAATGGGAATAGAACAGTAAATATTTATCCCCTCTCTTTTGAAAAACTCGTGCTCTTTAACATTGACATAAATATAAAGATCGCCACGGGGACCACCAAACTCTCCAATTTCTCCTTCTCCAGTAACCTTCAATTTAGTGCCTGTATCAACGCCAGGAGGAATATGAATTTTTAACTCTCTCTCTATCCTTACCTTACCATTTCCAGAGCAATCAAGACATGGCTCTTTAATAATTCTTCCAGTTCCACCACACTTTGAACATGTCTTTGATACTGAGAAAAATCCCTGATTGTATCTGATATATCCGGTTCCACCGCAGGATGAGCATATAATTGGCTCACTGCCTGGTTTTATTCCAGAACCATTACAGGTTTCACATATTTCCCAGCGGAAGAATTTAATTTCTTTTTCAACGCCTTTAGCTGCCTCTTCAAGGGTAATTGTAATATCATATCTTAAATCAGCTCCTTTTTTAGGTCTGTTTTTCCTGAATCCAAAGCTGCCGAAAAATCCTTCAAATATGTCTTCAAATATGTCTGTAAAGGTTGTATAAGTTTCGTATCCAAATCCTGTAGCTGCTCCTTCTGCAGTTCCATATCTGTCATAGTTTGCTCTTTTTACTGGGTCACTAAGACATGCATAAGCTTCATTTATCTCTTTAAATCTCTCTTCAGCCTCTTTGTTACCAGGATTTAAATCAGGATGATACTGTCTTGCAAGGCGCCGGAACGCCTTTTTTATTTCTTCCTGAGAGGCGTTCCGGCTTACTCCGAGAATGCTGTAATAGTCCTTCATTTATTGTCTTTGTCCTCTACTTCAGCTTCTATCACATCTTCCTCTTTTTTAGTCTCTGAAGAAGCACTCTGTGATGCACCTGCACGCTTGTAGAGCTCTTCTGCTATTCTGTGTGAAGCTCTGGCAAGCTCTTCTGTAGCAGCCTTTATCTCATTTATGTCATTACTTGTGTCTTTAATTCTACGGCACTTTTCAATGGCATCCTGAATTCTTCTCTTTTCATCCTCTGGAACTCTGTCACCCATCTCTCTTAAAGTTTTTTCCACTGTATAAATCATGTTGTCAGCATCATTTCTTGCTTCAGCAAGCTGTTTTTTACGCCTGTCTTCTTCTGCGTGAGCTTCAGCTTCTCTGATCATTCTTTTAATCTCTTCCTCTGTAAGACCGCTTGAAGCTGTAATTCTGATTGACTGTTCCTTACCTGTGGCAAGATCCTTTGCAGAAACATGTAGAATTCCATTCGCATCAATGTCAAAGGTAACCTCTATCTGAGGAATTCCTCTTGGTGCAGGAGGGATTCCAACCAGCTCAAATACTCCAAGAAGCTTGTTATCAGCAGCCATTTCTCTTTCGCCCTGATATACCTTGATTGTAACAGCTGTCTGGTTATCAGCGGCTGTTGTGAATATCTGAGACTTTCTGGTTGGTATTGTTGTATTGCGCTCAATAATTTTCGTAAATACTCCGCCAAGTGTTTCAATTCCGAGGGAAAGAGGTGTAACGTCAAGAAGGAGAACTTCTTTTACTTCTCCCTTAAGAATTGCTGCCTGAATTGCTGCTCCTATGGCAACAACCTCATCAGGATTAACGCCTTTGTGAGGCTCTTTCCCAAAGAAATCCTGAACAACTTTCTGAACCTTTGGAGTTCTTGTCTGTCCACCAACAAGTATTACTTCATCTATCTGACTCTGAGAAAGTCCAGCATCAGCAAGAGCTTTCCTGCATGGTTCAAGACTTTTCTGGATTAAATCATCAACGAGCTGTTCAAGTTTAGCTCTGGTTAGCTTCATAAGAAGATGTTTCGGACCTGATGCATCAGCTGTTATAAAGGGAAGATTTATTTCCGTTTCCATTGCTGAGCTTAGCTCTATTTTTGCTCTTTCAGCAGCTTCTTTAAGCCTCTGAAGAGCCATTCTGTCTTTGCGTAAATCAATGCCTTCCTGTTTTTTGAATTCTTCTATGAGCCAGTCCATAATTCTTATATCAAAGTCATCACCACCAAGATAAGTATCTCCATTCGTAGCCTTTACTTCAATTACACCTTCTCCTATCTCAAGTATGGAGATGTCAAAAGTTCCACCACCAAGGTCATAAACAGCGATTTTTTCTTCTTTTTTCTTGTCAAGCCCGTATGCAAGTGCTGCAGCTGTTGGTTCATTGATGATTCTCAGGACATTTAATCCTGCAATACGGCCTGCGTCTTTTGTTGCCTGACGCTGACTATCATCAAAATAGGCAGGCACTGTAATTACTGCTTCTGTAACAGGCTCTCCAAGATAGTCCTCAGCAGCCTGTTTAAGTTTCTGAAGAATCATTGCAGAGATTTCAGGTGGAGAGTATCTTTTACCCATTATCTCCACATGAGCATCTCCATTGGGAGCTTCAACAATTTTATAGGGAAGTCTTTTTTTAGCCTCCTGCACTTCAGGAGAGTTATACTTTCTTCCCATCAATCTTTTTATGGAAAATATTGTATTTTCAGGATTTGTTATTGCCTGTCTCTTTGCCACCTGTCCAACCAGCCTTTCACCTTTATCAGTAAAAGCAACCACAGAAGGAGTTGTTCTCTGTCCTTCCTGATTTGGTATTACAACTGGCTCACCACCGATAACTACTGCAACAACAGAGTTTGTTGTGCCCAGGTCTATTCCTATTGCTTTTCCCATTGTTTAATCCTCCTTTTTATTTGTGTCTTGAGCACCCGAGGGGTGCATACCCTCCTCTGAGGGTTTAGATTTACGAGAAACAGCCACCAGAGGTTCTCTCAAAAGTTTATTTTTATACATGTATCCTTTCCGCAATTCTTCTACGATAATGTTATCATCCATGTCTGCTGTTTCAACTGTAGAGACTGCATGATGCAGTTCAGGATTAAAAGCCTGCCCAACTGTCTCCATCTGCTTTACTCCATACTTCTCTAAAATGCGTAAAAACTCTTTAAGTGCGTTTTCCACTCCCTGTTTCATACTTTCAAGCCATTGGGAATTCAGTTCATTCCCTGCGTGTTTGATAGCCAGTTCAAAATTGTCTATGACTGGCAGTAAATCCTTAATCAGTCTTTCGTTTGCATAATTTATCAGTTCCTCTCTTTCTTTTTGAATCATCCTTTTATAGTTCTCAAACTCGGCATACAATCTCAAATACTTCTCTTTTTGCTGATTTAACTCATTTTGAAGATTTTCAATAATATCCCTTGGTTTGTCTTCAAGGGCTGAGCCTTCATAGGAAATTTCTTCGGTTTCTCTATTCTCAGTTATCTCTTCCTTTTTTATCTCCTCCATTTTTCTCCCCCTAATCTGAAAGTGTTCTTGTCAACACCCTTGCAAAGGCATTAACTAAAACGATTGCTCTTTGATAGTCCATTCTCTTCGGGCCAACAAGAGCAATAACACCGAGTGACTTATCTTTTTCTTTATATGGTGAAGCAATTATGCTAAAGCTTCGGAATTCTTCCACAGGATTTTCCTCTCCTATTATAACCTTTACATCCTCATCTTCAGAGATGTTTTCAAAGAGTTTGAGCAAAAGATGCTTGTTCTGTATTGTTTTAGCAACTTCTCTGAGCTTTTCTATATCGGAAAAATCAGGTAAATGCATAATGTGATACAATCCTGATACATAGACATCTTCTACGGAAAAATACAATGCTTCCTGACACATCTTTAAAATCTTTGTAATCAGTTTATCCCAGAAAAGTTTTTCCTTTTTTATTCTTACGAGAAGGTCTTCTCTTATTTCATCAATAGTTTTTCCATGATAGTTTCTATTGACAAAATCCGCAAGGCTGTTAAGTTCGTTCTGAGTTATTTCAGGATAGGCTTTTATAATTTTGTTTTTAACAATGCCTTTATCGTTTACAACAACCGCAATTACAAGGTCATCTTTAAACTTTATAAAATCCACTCTATGAAGTGCAGTTTTTTCAGTGGCCGGTAAAACAGCCAGCCCCAGATATTGAGTAGCCTGAGACAAACTCTGAGTTGCCTCAAGAAACAGTGAATTCATATTGTTTCTTAGTTTTCTCAATTTTTTCGTTAAGTTTTCTATGAATTTTTTAATTTCCGCTGAATGGATAACTAAGGCTTCCTTAAATATGTAGTCAACATAAAATCTATATGCTCTGTCAGTTGGCACTCGTCCTGCTGAAGTATGAGGCTGGAAGAGAAAACCAGCATCCTCTAAATCTGACATTATATTTCTTATGGTTGCAGAGCAAACATCAAATCTGTATTTTTTCATAATATAACGGGAGCCAACAGGTTCTGGTTTCTCAATATAACTCTCTACAACTGCGCAGAGTATTTTCTTAGTTCTCTCATCAAGCATTATATCTCTCATTTTAGCACTCTCCATCATTAAGTGCTAACATTTAAAAATTATCATGAAAACTTTAAAAAAGTCAAATATCTTACCAATCAAGTTCTTTATTAAGAAGTTTTGCATAAATATCACGAGGCAGAAAACAAACTCTGTGTAAATCTTCTGTATAAAGTTTTGTTGATACTTTCACCTGCTTTCTTATCTCCCTGGGATCCAGCGATTTTGAGCCAACGGAAAAGCTCCACCAGTTTCCAGCATAGGTTGCAATAGAAGCCGTATAAAGGTCAACAATGGGGAAAATAAGCTTCATTGAGTTTTGAACTTCATAAACGAGCTCTTTATGAAAGATGAGGGATTCTGAAAGGGTTACAAACATTCCATCCTGAGTAAGGGCATCTCTTACTGATTTAAAAAACTCAACGGTAAAAAGACTTTTAGCAAAACCGATTATATCAGTGGAATCAACAATTATAATGTCAAGAGCATTATTCATCTCCTTTATAAACTCTGCTCCATCCATACATCTTATCTCTACTCTTGGATCATCTATGGAGCATGATACAGTGGGGAAAAATTTTTTTGAAACATTTATCACTTCTTCATCAATCTCTATAAAATAAAGCTTTTTTACGCAGTCATGCTTGAGAACCTCTCTTACTGCACCACCATCTCCGCCTCCTATAACTGCAACTGTTTTTGCTTCTGGATGAGCGTGCAAGAGGACATGGGTTAACATTTCATGATATATGAACTCATCTCTTTCAGTGAGCTGAACAACACCATCAAGAACAAGAATTCTTCCAAAATAGGGATTTTCAAAAACCATTATCTCCTGAAACTTACTTTTGCCCTTATAAAGAACCTTTTCTACATCATACACATACTGTATTGGGGCATAAGGGTCCTTCTCAAAAAATTTAATCATAGCATCCTCCTAAATTAAAAATGTTTTTGGTATAGAAAATCCATTGAACTCTGAAGCATAGGATATGGTATATGCTCCAGCAGAAAGAATAAGTATAAGACTTCCCACATCTGGTTCAGGTAGCAGAACTTCCCTGTCTATGACATCAAAGCTATCACAGCTTGGTCCTGCAATTGTCCACTGCTTTTGCTCTCCTCTGCTTCCAACAATATACTGATATTTAATTCCTCCTATGCTTTCCATTAACCCATTGAAAACACCCACATCTATGTAAAGCCAGTTTTCATCTCCTCTTTGAGCTTTGCCAATAATTCTTGAGACAAAAACTCCAGAATCTCCCACCACTGCTCTACCAGGCTCTATAAAAATCTCGGTATCAGGAAAATATTCTTCAAGAAGCGAGTTAATTTTTGCCTCTATTGTTTCTATAGGAGGCACTCTTTTAGTGTATTCAATAGGATATCCACCTCCAATATTAAGCATTTTTATTTCAATCCCTGCCTTTCTGGCAAGCTCTTTTACCTGTCTTGCTTTATCTATGGCAGTGTGCCAGTTATATATATTGCTGCACTGTGAACCCACATGAAAGGTAATACCTACAGGGTCAAGTCCTTTCTGTTTTGCATAAATAAGTAACTGTACAGCTTCTTCCATCTCAACACCAAATTTTTTACTGAGAGGCCATTCACTTCCTTCATTCGGAACAGACAGTCTTACATAGACTTTTTTTTCAGGTGCATATTTCGCCATTTTTTCAACTTCTGCCTGAGAGTCAAAGGCATAGTAGTCAATTCCGTACTGCACTGCCTCTTTAAGAAATTTAAATGTCTTTACTGGATTGCTTGTTATTATTCGCTCAGGCTCAACATTAAGCTGTTTAAGGATTGCCAGCTCTCCCTCTGATGCTATCTCAAAGCCCACATTAAAACTATTTAAATATCTGAGAACTTCCACATCTGGATTGGCTTTGACTGCGTAGAAAATCTTTGAATTTTTGATTCCTTTCCCGATAAGGGAGATTTTTTCTTTTAGAGTCTCTCTATCAATAAGAAGATATGGAGGTTCATCATCATGAGAAGCTATCCAGTTTAAAACTCTGTCCATAAGAAGATTCTGTTTTTTCATAATTTTAAAATTTTATCATATTCTATGATAGAATAAGAAATGGAAAATGAAAGGTTAAAAAATCTAAGAGATAGGATTGACAAGATTGACAGAGAAATTCTCAAACTTTTGAATGAGAGAGCAAAAATTGCTATAGAAATAGCAACAATAAAACGGGCTAAAGGACTTTCATTCTATGACCCTGTAAGAGAAAAAAATATCATTGATAAAGTTTTAAAAATAAATGAAGGACCCTTTTCTGATGATGTAATTAAAACTCTTTTCAGAGAAATTGTTTCAGCCACACTCGCACTTCAGGAATCACAAAAAGTGGCTTATCTCGGACCTGAGGGAACATTCACCCATCTTGCTGCAATAAAGTATTTTGGAAGCTTTGCTCAGTTTGAACCTCAGGATAGCATTAAATCCATTTTTGAGTCCGTTGAAAAGGGACTGTCAAGATTTGGCGTTGTTCCAATAGAAAACTCCAATGAAGGAACTGTTACATATACTTTAGATATGTTCATGCAGTATGCAGTAAAAATCTCTGGAGAGATAATAATTCCTATAACCCTTCACCTTCTCTCTCTTACAGGTCAAAAGGAAAAAATAAAGAAAATCTACTCCCATCCACATGCAAGAGCTCAATGCAGAGAATGGCTTAGCAAAAACATGCTCGGTATTCCTGTGTATGATGTGGCATCAACTGCTGAGGCAGCAAGACAAGCCTGCGTTGATGAGGAAATTGCAGCCATTGCAAGCGAATTTGCAGCGCAGATCTACGGACTTAAATTTGTTGCAAAACACATTGAAGACTTCAAAAACAACTACACAAGATTCTTTATAATCGGGAAAAGCTTCCCAGGTAAAACAGGTTCTGATAAGACTTCTATAATGTTCTCCCTTCAGGACAAGCCCGGTGCTCTTTATAATGCTTTGAAACCATTCAAGGATGCCAGCATAAATCTTACCAAAATAGAATCAAGACCGGCAAAGATGCGTAAGTGGGAATATATATTTTTTGTTGACTTCATAGGACATATAGAAGATGAAGAAGTGAAAAAAACCCTTGAAAAAGTAAAAGATTACTGCATAGAGCTTGTCCATCTTGGCTCATATCCAATGTTTGAATAAAGGGAGGCTTTATGATTAAACCATTACCATATGTGCAAAAAATTCAGCCCTACATTCCGGGTAAACCAATTAAAGAGGTTGAAAGAGAGCTTGGTATAAAGCAATGCATTAAGCTTGCTTCCAATGAAAATCCTCTTGGACCTTCACCAAAGGTTGTAGAGAGCATCATGGATTTTTTATCAAATCCTGCAGAACTTGCGAGGTATCCTGAAGGAAGTGGATTTTATCTTAAAAATGCTTTATGTGAATTATTTGCAACAAGAGGAGTAAATCTTACACATGATGAAATCATTCTGGGCAATGGCTCAAATGAGCTTATTGATATTGCAGTAAAAACTTACATTGGTCCAGGCGATGAAGCAGTTATGGCTACTCCTTCTTTCGTTGTCTATGCAATGAGCGTGACAGCACAAGGTGGAGTGGCAAAGGAAGTAACACTTAAAGAGTGGAGACATGATCTTGAAGGAATGCTCAAGGAGATAACAGACAGAACAAAAATCGTATTCATAGCCAATCCCAATAATCCAACAGGCACAATGAACTACAGAGATGAGTTTGATAGCTTCATGAAAGCTCTCCGAGAAGACATACTCGTTGTGGTAGATGAAGCTTATTATGAGTATGTGACAGAACCAGATTATCCTGACACCTTAAAATATTTCAAAGATGGCAGGGATATACTGATTTTAAGAACCTTTTCAAAAGCCTATGGATTAGCAAGCCTGAGAATAGGTTATGGAGTTGCGAAAAAAGAGATCATTACAGAGATGAACAGAATAAGAGAACCCTTTAACACAAACACCATTGCTCAGATTGCTGCAGAGGCTGCTTTAAAAGATGAGGAGCATCTGAAAAAAGTGCTTGAAATCAACGAAAAGGGCAAACAATATCTTTATTCTGAGCTTGATAAAATCAGACAAATTCAATATCTTCCCACACAGACAAACTTTATTTACATAATACTGCCAGAGAGTATTTCATCCAAGGAAGTTTTTGACTCACTTCTCAGGCAGGGAGTTATTATAAGACCTGTAGGACCAAGACAGATAAGAGTCACAATTGGTTTACCTGAAGAAAATAAAGCTTTTATAGAAAGTTTAAAAAAATTTTTTGGAGGTTAAAGCATGGATATTATTGTATTAAGACCTGATGTAACTGATGAGCAGATTGAAAAGATTGTAAAAAAACTTGAAGCAAAGGGACTTAAGCCCCACATCTCAAGAGGAGCAGAAAGAACAATCATCGGAGTTATTGGAGACACATCAAAGGTAACAGAAGATGAGGAAAATGCTATAAGAGCAATTCCAGGAGTTGAGGATGTTGTAAGAATTCTCAAGCCCTACAAACTGGCAAGCAGAGACTTCAAAAAGACTGATACAGTAATTCAGGTTGATAATACCGTGATAGGAGGCAAAAGAGTTCACATTGCAGCAGGTCCGTGTGCTGTGGAAAACAGGGTTACACTTCTTGATATTGCTGAAAAAGTTAAGGCTTCTGGAGCAACGTTCTTAAGAGGTGGTGCCTTTAAGCCTCGCACATCACCTTACTCCTTTCAGGGGCTTGGTGTTGAAGGACTTAAATATCTCAAAGAGGCAAAGGAAAGAACAGGACTTCCAATTATTAGCGAAATCATGGATCCAAGAGACATTGATGTAATGCTTGATTATGTTGATATTCTTCAAATTGGCACAAGAAACATGCAAAATTTTAAGCTTCTTATGGAAGTTGGTTCAGTGGACAAGCCTGTTTTACTTAAAAGAGGAATGTCTGCCACAATAAAAGAGCTTCTTATGGCAGCAGAGTATATTCTTTCAAGAGGAAATGAAAAGGTCATACTCTGTGAAAGAGGAATCAGAACCTTTGAAACAGCAACGAGAAATACCCTTGACCTGAGCGCTGTTCCACTTCTTAAGTCAGTCAGCCACTTACCTGTTGCAGTGGACCCAAGTCATGGAGTAGGAAAGCGTGAGCTTGTTGGTCCAATGGCAGTTGCAGCTGTTGCTGCAGGTGCTGACATGCTCTTAATTGAGGTTCATACAAATCCTGAAGAAGCTCTATCTGATGGAGAACAATCCTTAACTCCAGAGCAGTTTAAAGAAGTGATGAAAAAAGTCAAAGCTGTGGCAGAGGCTATTGGCAGGGAAGTGTAATGGAGGATGGATTTAAAACTGTATCAATTATTGGAGTTGGGTTAATTGGAGGCTCATTAGCCTTAGCATTAAAAGAAAAAAGCTTAGCTGATAAAATTATTGGATATGGAAGAAACGAGGAAAGGCTTAAAAAAGCTCTTAAGCTTGGCATAATAGATACCTATACAGATTCTCTTAAAGAGGCTTGCGAAGCAGAACTCATTGTTCTTGCAACCCCTCTGGGAGTATTTGAAAAAATTACTTCAGAAATGGTTTCTTATCTTAAAAGAGGAACAGTGATTACTGATGTGGGAAGTGTTAAGGAAGAAGTGGTTAATAAACTTGAAAGATTAATGCCACAAGGCGTTTACTTTGTTGGAACACATCCTATTGCTGGTTCAGACAGAACAGGATTTGAGCATGCAAAAGCTCATCTTTTTGAGGGTTCAAAGGTCGTCATTACTCCCACAGAGAAAACTGACAAATCTGCCTTAGAAAGAATTGCGAAACTATGGACTAAAACAGGAGCCCAGGTTGAGTTCATGACTCCTTCAGAACATGACAGAATTTATGCTCTTGTAAGTCATCTTCCCCACCTGGTATCCTTCTGCCTTGTAAACACTGTGGCGGAGATGGATAAAAATCTTATAAAATACGCTGGCTCTGGATTTAAAGACACAACGAGAATTGCTAAAAGCTCTCCAGAACTCTGGGCTGATATTTTCGCAATGAATGATAAAAATGTCTTACACTGCCTTGAAATTTTTACAAAAAAGCTTGAAGAGGTCAAACAGATGCTTTATAGAAAAGAGCTTGAAAGAGTCAAAAAATTTATAGAGGAAGCAAAAAACTTAAGGCAGGAGCTTGATTGATAATGGGGGAATGAATCTTGACCTGACATTTATACTAAATGAAGATGGTAAGACACTTAAAGATCGCTTTAAACAGCTAATAAAAGACTGCAAATTCTTTGATTGCCTTGTAGCTTACTTTTATGTAAGCGGATTTCATTTAATTTATGAAGCACTGGAAAATACTGAAAAGCTGAGAATTCTTGTGGGAATTGGCATGTCAAAAGAATCCTACGATCTGATAAAGAAGACAGAACAAGAGAGGCTATCCCATTACGAGGCAAAGCAGACAATAGAAAAACTGATTGAAGATGAGATGGCTGAATCAGAAGACAGTGATAATGTTGAATCAGGCGTGCAGAAGTTTATTGAATGGATAAACTCCGGGAAACTTGAGATACGAGCTTATCCCTCTCAAAACCTTCATGCAAAGCTATACATTATGACTTTTAAGGAAGGAGACAGGGATGTAGGAAGGGTCATCACAGGTTCAAGTAATTTTACTCAATCTGGGCTTAACGATAATCTTGAATTTAATGTTGAGCTTAAGAGCCGTGCAGATTATGAATTTGCAAAGGAAAAATTTGAGGAGTTATGGAAAGATGCTGTTGATGTTAGTGAAAAATATGTTGAAACGATAAAAGAGAAGACCTGGCTCAATCAGAACATTACACCCTATGAGCTCTATCTTAAATTTTTGTATGAATATTTTAAGGATGAACTCAGCAGAGTTGATGAGATTTTTGCTAAATATCTACCGGAGGACTTCAAAAAATTAAAATATCAGGAGCAGGCTGTCTTAAATGCAAAGAAGATCCTTGAAGAATATGGAGGGGTTTTCATATCTGATGTGGTGGGTCTTGGGAAAACCTATGTTGCCACTATGCTTGCAGGACAACTTGATGGAAGGACTCTTGTTATTGCACCGCCAGCACTTCTTAATGAAAACAACCCAGGCTCATGGACAAATGTAATCCGCGACTTTCACATTCCCGCCAAATGTTGCTCTATTGGGAAGCTTGATGAAGCGAAGGCATTTGTGGAAAGATATGAAAACACAGAACATCCCGTAAAAAACATAATCATAGATGAAGCGCACCGCTTCAGGACAGAAACAACGATAAGTTATGAAGATATTGCTGAAATCTGTAGAGGAAAAAGAGTGATTTTGGTATCTGCAACGCCATATAATAATTCACCAAGAGACATTATTGCCCAGATTAAACTTTTTCAGAATACAAAAAAGAGTAATATTCCAGGGATTCCAAACCTTGAACTATTCTTTGTAGGACTTGAAGGGAGATTAATAGGAATTGACCGTCAAGAAGACTACGAGGAGTACCTTGAATTAATAAAAAATAATGCAAAAGAAATCCGTGATAAAGTTTTAAAACATCTGATGGTTAGAAGGACAAGAAAAGAGATTGAAAAATATTTTGCAGAGGATTTAAAGATAAACAATGTCAAATTCCCAGAAGTTGAAGATCCCAAGCCATTTTATTATCAATTAAGCGATAAAGAAGATAAAATCTTCATGGAAACTGTGAAAATGATAACTCAAGATTTTAAATATGCTCGTTATATGCCGTTACTCTATTTAAATAAGCCCATCACTCCACTTGAACGGCAATCCCAGCGAAATATGGGTGGATTTATGAAAGTTTTGCTTGTAAAACGCCTTGAAAGCAGTTTTTACGCCTTTAGGAAAAGTATTGATAGATTTATCAGGTCTTACAAAATGTTTATTCAAGAGTATGAAAAGGGAAATGTATATATTAGCAAGAAATATATAAATAAAATCTTTGAACTACTGGAACAGGGTGATGATGAAGAAATTCAGAGGTTGATAGAAGAAGGTAAAGCAGAGAGATATAAAAGCGAGGATTTCAACCCTGATTTTGAAGAAGACTTAAAGAATGATCTTGAAATTTTGAAAAAAATAAAATCCATGTGGGAAGAAATTAAGCGTGACCCGAAGCTTGAAACACTTCTTAAAAATTTGAAATCTCACCATGTTTTGAAAGGAAGCGACAAAATAATCATTTTCACTGAATCAAAAGAGACCGCAGAGTATTTGACCCAAAACATAAATAAAGAGTTTGGCGAAATTGCACTACTTTTTCATGGGGGGTCTTCTGGAAGCATCAGAGATAAAGTCATAGAGAATTTTGATGCAAGGGCAAGAAACAAAAAAGACGATTACAGAATACTTATCTCAACCGAGGTCCTTTCAGAGGGTGTTAACCTTCATCGTTCAAATATCGTTATAAACTATGACATCCCCTGGAATCCAACTCGGCTAATGCAAAGAATTGGGCGAGTAAATCGTGTAGATACAAAATTTGATAAAATATATACCTTTAACTTCTTTCCAACAAGCAGGGCGGATTCTGAAATTGAACTAACAAACATTGCCCGCTCAAAGATAGAGGCTTTTTTGACCTTACTTGGAGGCGATTCAGCAATTCTTACAGAAGGAGAGCCTGTTTCATCTCATGAATTATTTGATAAACTCCTTTCAAAGAAGACCATTACAGGAGATGATGAGGAAGAAGAAAGTGAGCTTAAGTATTTAAAAATCATTGAAGATATTCGTAATAATAATCCAGAGCTTTTTGAAAGAATAAAAAGACTTCCCAAAAAGGCTCGCTCAGCAAAGATATTTTCTGAAGATTTGAAAGATTATGTTTCTCCTGATGCATTGCTCACATTTTTTAGAAAAGGGAAACTTATGAAATTCTTTTTATCAAATAAGGGAAAAACTGTTGAACTTGACTTTTTAAGTGCTGCAAAGATTCTTGAAAGCTCAACTGATGCAAAAAGGGCAAAACTGCCTTTAAAGGAATATTACGAGCTGCTTGATAAAAATAAAACTGCCTTTTTTAATTCAACCATTGAGGGAATAATCGAAACACGAAGGCGAGGTGGAAGAAGTAGTTATGATGAACTCCTGAAAATCTTGAAGGTGACCCAAAAGAATAGCAGTCAATTAACAGAAGAGCAGGAAGAATATCTTAGAAAAGTAATAACCCGACTTGAAGAAGGCTCACTGCCTAAAAAGACAGTCCAGAAGACTCTTAAAGCACTGAATACCCTTGGCAACGAGCTTCAAAATCCAATAAAAGTTATCGGAACACTCCAGCGAGAGATTCCACCTGCTTTTCTTAAAAGCCACTATGCGGAAACCTCTGCTATAACAGAAGGGAAAAGGGAGGTCATTCTATCACTTTATCTTGAGGGCGATGAAGATGAAAAAAATTGAAGAGATAAAAGAAAAATTAAGAGAATTAAAGCCTTTGCTTCAAGAAAAATACAAGGTTAGCGAGATAGGAATTTTTGGCTCTTATATAAAAGAGGAGCAGAGAAAGAGAAGCGACCTTGATATTCTTGTTGATTTTTACGAAGTTCCTGACCTCTGGACTTACATTGAGCTTAAAGATTTTTTATCAAAGAAGTTGAAAGTTAAAGTTGATCTTGTTATGAAATCTGCACTGAAACCATATATAGGGAAGATTATCTTGCAAGAGGTGGTTTATATATGAGAGTTTTGTGGAAAGTCATTAAAGAAAAAATACCGGAATTTTAAGAAGTTATCAAAAAGATGATTGAAGAAATAAACGAAAATGAATAGAGAACAGGCAAAAAAAATTATAGTTGAAACATTTGAAAATCCTTTTAACAAATCTAACTTTGTTAATTTCGTTACCAATCTACTGAAAAGTTATAACAGAACAAAAGCCCTTGAACCAAGGTCTGGCATACAGGGGGTCACTGAAAGATACCTTAATTTTATAAGTTCCTGGGAAAGAGTTGGTAGGTATGAGGACAAAATTGGTAATAAGATTGATATATTGGTTGTGAATTTAAAAAGAGGAACATCCCTTTACAGAGCAAGAACTGCTCAGAGAAATTTTGTTGCTGAATACTTAAGGGGAAGACTCGGGACAACCACTGAAAAAGACGCAGCCCTTGTTGCCTTTGTCTCACCAGATGAAGAGGATTGGCGTTTTTCTCTCGTTAAGATGGATTATCGCTTTGAGGAAACACCAGTTGGCAAAGTAAAAGTCAAAGAAGAATTCACACCTGCAAAGAGATGGTCATTTTTGGTTGGCAAAAATGAAAAAAGCCATACTGCCCAAAGTAGATTTTTACCAATACTTGAAAATGATGAGCTAAAGCCAACCCTTGAAGATTTAGAAAAAGCCTTTGATATAGAGGTTGTAACAAAAGAATTTTTTGAAAAGTATAGAGACCTGTTCATAAGAACAAAATTAGAACTCGATAAAATCGTAAAAAATAGCCAAATTGTTCAGCGGGAGTTCCAAAATAAAAACATCAATACCGTTGACTTTGCAAAAAAACTTCTCGGTCAAATTGTATTTTTATATTTTCTTCAGAAAAAAGGATGGTTTGGAGTTGAAAGAGGAAAACTTTGGGGAACAGGCCCAAAGGATTTCATAAGAAGATTATTTAATAGGGAATTCGGAGATTACAAAAACTTTTATAACGATATACTTGAACCACTCTTTTATGAGGCATTAAGAACTGATAGAACTGCATATGACCATTATTACAACAGATTTAATTGTAAGATTCCATTTTTAAATGGTGGGCTTTTTGACCCAATAAATGATTTTGACTGGGAAAATGTTGATTTGCTTTTACCAAATGAACTTTTTTCAAATAGCAACAGAACAAAAGAAGGCGATATTGGCGATGGAATTTTAGATGTTTTTGATAGATACAACTTCACAGTTAATGAAGAAGAGCCACTTGAAAAAGAGGTTGCCCTTGACCCAGAGCTTCTTGGAAAAATCTATGAGAAATTAAATGCCATCAGACCTGATAATTTTGATGAGTATGTAAAGGTTTTGAAGTCGGGTAAAAAGGGAGAAGAGACAAAGTTTAATAAAGAATACGGTGTTTATTATACACCAAGAGAAATTGTCCATTATATGTGTCAGGAGAGTTTAATAAGTTACTTGTGTAGCACAGACATTCTTGTCTGTACAAAGAAAGACATAGAAGAGTTTGTTAAATATGCTGATTTAATTTTAGAGCACGAAAGAACCGCCATTGAAAAGAAAGAAAAAATTGAGATGGGATATCAGAAAGAAACAAAGTACGAACATAAAATGCCAGAAAGTATCATTCAAAACGCAGAACTCATTGATAAACTTCTTGCTGATATTAAAGTTTGCGACCCTGCTGTTGGGTCAGGAGCATTTCCAATAGGAATGATGCATGAGATTGTGAAATTGAGACAATTATTATCAATCTATCTAAACAGGGAAATTAACACCTATCAACTAAAACGCCACTCAATTGAAAACTCCCTTTATGGCGTTGATATAGACCCCGGAGCAGTTGAAATCTGTAAATTAAGGTTCTGGCTTTCAATGATTGTAGATGAGGAGGACTTTTATCAGATAAAACCTCTTCCAAACCTTGATTATAAGGTTGTTTGTGGGGATTCACTTTTGGGGGTTGAAAAAGATTTATTCAATGCAGATGCATTTGGAAGATTAGAAAAACTTAAGCCATTATATTTCAACGAAACAAACCCATCGAAAAAACAAGAATATAAAAGACAGATTGATGAATTGATTAGAGAAATAACAAAAGGACACACAGAATTTGATTTTGAAGTTTATTTTTCTGAGGTATTTCATCAAAAAGGTGGCTTTGATATTGTAATTGCTAATCCGCCGTATAGTGGAGTTTTAAGGAGTAAAGATAAACTTGTAAATCAATACCGATATTTTGATTCCAGAAAAAACTCAGCATCATTTTTTATTGAAAGAGCCACTCATATTACTAATATTAAAGGAATAGTAGCCTACATAGTTCCGAAAAGCCTTACTTATGTAGAGGGTTGGGAAAATACAAGAAAATTTGTTTTAAATAAGAATCTTCTTATAGATATTGCAGATGTCAGCAAGGCATTTGAGGATGTATTATTAGAACAGGTGATTATTATTTTTAAAAGTGATACTCAACAAAAGAATTATGAGTTCTTTACATTTGAAGGATGGAGTAAAAATATTCTGCGTCTCGGAAAGATATCAATTGCTGATTGCCATAACCTTAATATTATCCCTGTTTATTTGGATGACCAAAAGAAAAATATTCTTTATAAAATGAGAGAGAACTCTCTTCCTTTATCATCAATTTCAAAAACCTTTAGAGGATTGCCATTTCAAAAAAGAGTAGTAGGAAAAGGTGGAATTGAGATATTAAAGGGTAAAAACATCGGTAAATACAGAATATATGGTAAAATTGACTATGTGAAATTGGATAAAACCGAGTTAATAAATAAAAAAATTCAGGAACTGATGAGACCAAAAATAATCTCTCAAAATATAGTAGCTCATGTTATGAATCCATTTGACAGAATAATTATAATGGCGACTTATGACAAAGAAGGCTTCCTAACGCTTGATACAGTAATGAATACATTTTTAACTGACGATAGATTTTCATATGAGTATATTCTGGGAATTTTGAATTCGCGCTTAGCTGAATGGTTTTACTACTGGTTTGTCTATAACAGAGCAATAAGGACAATGCATTTTGATGAATATTATATTGGAAAACTGCCAATGAAGAAAATCACTCCCCAAAACCAGCCCATAGTCAAAGGGATAGAAAACCTCGTCTCCCAAATCCTCTCCCTCACCCAATCCGAGGATTATATGGAGAACCAGCAAAAACAAACTCAGGTCAAAGCCCTTGAAAGAGAGATTGACCAATTGGTTTATAAACTTTATGCTTTAACGGAAGAAGAAATAAAAATAATTGAAGGTAATAAAATATGATACATAAAGCCCTTGATTATATAATTTTTGATGCCCTTGGCTTAACAGATGAAGAGCGAAAAGAGGTCTACTGGGCAGTGACAGAACTTGTTAAAACAAGGTTAGAAAAAGCAAGGAGTGTGTGAAAGGAAGAATTATCATAAACGTAGTGGCGGACCTGCGTGTCCGCCCTGATAAAATGGGTTGTGAAAGGATGAAATATAATCCCGACATTCACCACCGCCGTTCAATTCGTTTAAAAGAATACGTTTATTCCCAACCCGGCGCGTATTTTGTAACGATTTACACAAAAAACCGCCAATGTTTATTTGGGGATGTTGTTGATGGTGAAATGATTTTAAACGATGCTGGGAAAATGATTGAAAAAATGGTATTTTGAATTAATGAATAAATTTCCTGATATCCAATGTGACCAACACATTATAATGCCAAATCACATCCATTTCATAATAATAAATGTACGGGTAGACCTGCGTGTCTGCCCCAATAACATAGGCGAACACACAGGTTCGCCCCTACAGAAAATCATACAATGGTTTAAAACGATGACAACGAATGAATACATACGTAATGTAAAAAATAATGGATGGAAACCATTTGATGGTAAATTGTGGCAACGCAATTATTACTGAAAAAACAGCGGATGCGAAATCTATTAAAAATTGCTCTGCCTGATAAAGCTCTTTACAGGGAAATAATGCTTTCCAACTAAACAATCCGTAGGAGCGAAAAATATTTTACAAAGAATTTTTATGCTATAATAAAACCTTATGGAGAGACTTCTTAGAAAAGCGAAAGCTCTTAAAGGCGAGATAACTCCACCTGCTGATAAATCCATATCTCACAGAGCAGTTATGTTTGCCTGTATGGCAGAGGGTCATTCAAGGATAAAAAACTTTTTATGGGCAAAAGACCCTCTCAGCAGTCTCACTGCGATGAGATCGCTTGGAGCAGAAATTCAGATAACACAGGCAAAAGAGATCATGGTTAATGCAAAGGGTTTACATTCCTTGAAAGAGCCTGAAAATGTCATTGACTGTGGAAATTCTGGAACAACGATAAGACTACTTAGCGGAATACTTGCAGGACAGCCGTTTTTAAGCGTGCTTACAGGTGATGACTCTCTTAGGCAAAGACCGATGAGACGAATTATTGAGCCTTTGAGGCTTATGGGAGCTAACATCATGGGAAGAGCAGAAAACACACTCCCACCTCTTGTGATAAAAGGAGGTCATCTAAAGGCAATAAACTATAGTATGCCCATTGCCTCTGCACAGGTAAAAAGTGCGATTCTGCTTGCAGCTCTTTTTGCAGAAGGTGAGACTTCTGTCACAGAACCCCATAAAAGCAGAGATCACACTGAGAAGATGCTTAAAAGCATGGGGGTAGAGCTTGAAATAAACAATAATACAATAAAAATAACACCACCCGAGCATCCTCTTAAACCTTTTGATATAGTCATACCAAATGATTTCTCATCAGCAGCTTTTTTCATTGCAGGAGCCTGCCTTGTGTCAGGCTCTGAGATAATAATTAAAAATGTCTGCCTGAATGAGACAAGAACTGGTTTTATTGAAGTTTTAAAATCAATGGGTGCAAACATAGAGATATTTAATTTAAAAGAACAGGCTGGAGAGCCTGTGGGAGATATATCAGTAAAAACTGCTAGTGCTCTTAAAGCTGTGAGTGTTCAGGGTGAGATTATTCCAAGACTTATTGATGAATTTCCAGTTTTATGTGTTGTAGCCACACAGGCTGAAGGAACCACAGTAATTAAGGACGCTAAGGATTTAAGAGCAAAGGAATCAGACAGAATAAAAGCAATGACCACAGAGCTCAGTAAAATGGGTGTTTCAATAAAAGAGTTTGAAGATGGAGTTGAGATAAAAGGTCCGTGCAGGCTTAAAGGTGCCCGGGTTTACTCTTATAAGGACCACCGTATAGCAATGGCATTAAGCATAGCAGCACTTATTGCACAAGGTGAAACTGTGATAAAAGACGCAGACTGTGTTGATATATCATTCCCGGAGTTTTATAGTCTTCTTGAGATGCTTCAGAGATGAAAAAGGTAATAGCAATTGATGGACCTTCTGGTGCTGGTAAAAGCACTGTTTCAAGACAGGTAGCTAAAGCATTGGGCTTTCAATATCTTGATACAGGCGCTCTATACAGGGCTGTGGCATACTATTTTTTTAAGAAATTTCAGAACATTGATGATTTTTCACTGTTAACAGAGCATGAAATAGAAAGAGAGCTTTCAAATATAAAGATTTACTATGAAAATGGTAGAGTCTTTTTATCTGATGAAGATGTCTCAGAGTTAATTAGAGACCCCAAAGTTGGTGCTGTTACATCAGAGCTTTCTGCTAAAAAGATTATAAGAGAGTTTTTACTGCCTCTTCAGAGAAGCTTTGCAGAAAAGATGAATCTTGTTGCTGAAGGAAGAGATATGACAACAGTTGTTTTTCCTGATGCGTGGAAAAAGTTTTATCTGGACGCATCCCCAGAAGAAAGAGCCCACAGAAGATTTGAGCAACTCATACAATCAGGTAAAAAAATAACCTTTGATGAAGCATTAAGAGATGTTATTGAAAGAGACAAAAGAGACTCCTCCCGTAAAGATGCTCCCTTAAGAATCAGTAAAGATGCTTTTTATATTGATACATCAAGGCTTACAGCTCAGGAAGTTGTATCAATCATTTTAAAAAAAGTTGCAGAGGATGACTGATATCATGTATTATCAAAAACAGTATGTTAAAAGAGATTGTTCTTGTAGAAGGTGCTGGTTTTTGTTTTGGAGTAAAAAGAGCTATTGACATCGCCTTTGATGTTGCTAGAAAACATAAAGACGGCGTTTTTACCTTAGGACCTATCATTCATAATCCTCGGGTTGTAGAAAAACTTAAAGATTTAGGCGTTTATCCCATAGATGATATCCATGAAAAAAACATAAAAACATTGATAATCAGAGCTCATGGAATCCCGAAGGAAAACTCTGAAGAGATTAAAAAGCTCGGTATTGAGGTTATTGATGCCACATGTCCTTTTGTAAAAAAAGCTCAGAGTCTTGCTGCAAAATTAGCATCTGAAGGTTATCAGGTTCTCATTATCGGTGACAGGGAACATCCTGAAGTTAAAGGAATTTTCAGTTATGCCGGTGAAAAAGCTGCTGTAATAGGCTCTGATGAAACTCCAGCTTTAAATAAAAAAATTGGTATAATTCAACAGACAACTCAGCCAATCTCAAAGGTTAAGGAGATAGTAAACAAAATAGTAAACTCCCAAAATGAATTTGAAGAGATAAGAATTTTCAACACTTTATGTAATTTTACATCCAGAAGGCTTGAGGCAACAGAGAAAGTTGCCCGAGAAGTTGATGTTATGATTGTTGTAGGAGGTAAAAATAGTGCAAATACAACCCAGCTTGCCAATCTTTGTAGAAAGATTGGTGTAAAAACATATCATATAGAAGATGCTCAAGAGATTGACAAAGACTGGGTTAAATCTGCTAAAAAAATTGGTATTACAGCAGGAGCATCAACTCCTCAGTGGATTATTGATGAAGTAATTGATAAAATAAAAAGTTTATAAAAGTAAGGAGGAACTGGACCATGCAGAGTGAGATCAGTGAAAAACAAGAATTGGAAAGTCTCTATGAAGCCTCACTTTCTCATTTAGAAAGAGGAGAGATCGTAAAAGGTAAAATAATAGGAGTAAGAAATGATGGAGTAATAGTGGATGTGGGATATAAATTTGAGGGAATTATCCCACTCAATGAATTTTCAGAAGAAGAGCTGAAGAATGTTAAAGAAGCAGATCAAATAGAGGTTTTTATTGAAAAAATAGATGATGCCCAGGGAGTAATATCTCTGTCAAGAGAAAGGGCATTGAAAATAAAGGGATGGGAAATTCTTATGGATGCTTATGAAAAAGGACAGCCTGTTGAAGTAAAGGTTACTGGAAAAACAAAGGGAGGCGTTTTAACGCTCTTTTATGGTATAAATGGTTTTATACCTGCTTCATTGCTTGAACTGAGAAAACCGAGAAATCTTGATGAATACACAGGAAAAACTTTTAAAGTAAAGATAGAAAAAATTGAGCCGCCCAAAAATCTTTATGGACAGTGGAGAAATCTTAAAACTTCTTTAATTTTTTCAAGAAAAGCTTATCTACAGGAAGAAAGGGAAAAACTTAAAAAGGAAATATCTGAAAAAATAAGAGAAGGACTGAAAATAAAAGGCGTTGTGAAAAATATAACAAACTATGGAGTTTTTGTTGATCTTGGCGGGCTTGATGGTTTTCTTCATATTTCTGACATATCCTGGGGCAAAGTTAAACATCCTTCTCAGTTTTTTGAAACAGGTAAGGAGTATGAATTTATTGTATTGAAAGTTGACTCGGAGACTGAAAGAATAACACTTGGATATAAGCAGAAAAATCCTGATCCATGGGAAAATATTGAAAAAAAATACCTACCAGGCATGAAAGTTAGAGGGAAAGTAACAAAAATTGAGGAGTTTGGTATTTTTGTTGAGCTTGAAGAGGGAGTTGAAGGACTGATTCATTTAAGTGAACTTGACTGGACAACTCCAAAGCATCCAACATATTATGCAGAAGTGGATGAATGGATAAATGTAAAAGTTCTTGATATTGATAAAGAAAAGAGAAAAATCTCTCTAAGCCTTAAACAACTGAAGCCCAAACCATGGGAAGTGGTTGCTAAAAAATACAAAGTGGGCGATAGGATTACAGGAAGAGTAAAAACAATAACAGATTTTGGAGTATTTGTAAGACTGCCAGAAGGAGTTGATGGACTCATTCATATATCTGACATTTCATGGACAAAACATGTTGACCATCCCTCACAATTTTTTAAAAAAGGACAAAAAATTGAGGCTGTTATTTTAAATTTAGAACCTGAAAAGGAAAAACTTTCACTGGGCGTAAAACAGCTTACTGAAGATCCATGGATTAATGAAATTCCAGAGAGGTTTAAAGTTGGAGAAGTTTACAATGCCAAGGTAATTAAACAAACTGAACACGGATTATTTGTTGATATTGAAGGAATTGTTGAAGGATTGGTTTATAACTCTGAGATTGATAAAAGCAAACCTGTGAAAGAAGGAGATGAAATAAAGGTTGTGGTTGTAAAAGTAGACAGAGATAAAAGAAAAATCGGATTAAGCATGAAAAAGACAGGAGAAAATGAAAAATAAACCGCTTAAAATATTATTTATTATCATTGGAATTCTGCTTTTGTTGAGCCTTATTATAACCATTATGGAAAGCGGGCTTTCTCCTGGCAAAGTGGCTATCGTTAATATTAAAGGTGTTATTGTAGACTCTAAGCAAGCAATTGATGAAATAAAACAATACAGAAAGGATCCCTCAATAAAAGCTATTGTAATACGTGTGGATAGCCCTGGTGGTGCTGTTGTTCCATCACAGGAAATGTATGAAGAAATAAAAAGAACAATCTCTGTGAAACCTGTTGTAGTTTCTATGGGTTCTGTAGCTGCCTCAGGAGGCTATTATATTTCCTGCCCTGCTACAAAAATAATTGCTAATCCAGGAACACTTACAGGCTCAATAGGAGTATTGATAGAGATACCCAATATAAAAGGTTTGCTTGACAAAATTGGAGTTAAGGCAGAAGTTATAAAAAGTGGCAGATACAAAGACATTACATCTCCTTTTAAGCCTTTACAGAGTGATGAAAAAGAAGTATTGCAAAGATTGATAGATGATGTTCATGAACAGTTTATCAAAGCTGTGGCTGAAGGAAGGAAAATTCCAGTAGAAAAAGTAAGAAAAATAGCTGATGGAAGAGTATTCACAGGACTGAAAGCTAAAGAGCTCGGACTTGTAGATGAGATAGGTGATCTTGATTATGCAATAAAAGTGGCTGCTCAGCTTGCTAAAATAAAAGGTGAACCAGAGATAGTAACGAAGAAATCAACGCTGTTAATTGAACTTTTAAAAAGTGATACTGAGTCATTGATAAAAAAGATTTTGCCTTATATACAGGTTTATTATTTATATTCACCGGTATTGCAGAATTAAAATTATTTAAACAGACAGGGAGGACAGATATGAAAAAATCAGAGCTAATTGAAAGGGTTTCTCAAAAAATTGATATTTTAACAAAAAAACAAATTGAGACAATAATAGATATGATTTTTGATTGTATGACAGAAACCCTATCAAGGGGTGAAAAGATTGAGATAAGAGGATTTGCCAATTTTAAAGTAAAACAAAGACCTGAAAGAACTGCAAGAAATCCAAAAACAGGTGAGAAGATTAAAGTTCCAGCTCAGAGAGCAATACATTTTAAAATGAGCAAAGCTCTTCGGGAAGCTTTAAATAAGTGAAGTGCTACTTCAGGTTCAAAATCTAAGGACATTTTATAAAAATGCTGCTATCATAGATGATATCAATTTTCATGTAAAAAAGGGTGAGATATTTTCTATTGTTGGCGAGAGTGGCAGCGGAAAAACTCTAACAGGACTCTCAATAATAAATCTTTTGCCAGATTATTTCAGAGTTACGGGCAGATTAATATTTAAAAATACAGATATTCTTGCTCTTGATTCTTCTCAGATAAGAAAAATCAGAGGTAAAGAGATTTCCTGTATATTTCAGGACCCTATGGTCTCTTTAAATCCTGTTCTGAAAGCAGGCTATCAGGTCGCAGAGATGTTTATCTATCATTTTAATATGTCTGAGAAAGAAGCAATAAAAAGAACGGAACAAATATTTAACGAGCTTAAAATAGCCCATATAATCAATAACTATCCCCATCAGCTTTCAGGTGGAATGCGTCAGAGAGTTATGATAGCAATGGCAATAGCATGTGAGCCCGAGCTTATAATAGCGGACGAACCCACTACTGCACTGGATGTAACTGTGCAGGAAGAAATTCTTGATCTTCTTTATTTTTTAATTAAAGAAAAGGAAAAAGCCATGATTTTAATAACTCATGACATGAACATTCTTGGCGAGTACGCTGATAGAATGATGGTTATGTATGCAGGGAGAATCATGGAGATGGGAGATGTGGAGGAGATTTTTAAAAATCCTCTGCATCCTTATACCCGAGCTCTTCTGGATTGCATGCCTGTAGAAGGAAAGAAAATAGAAGGCATTCCGGGTAGTGTTCCGGACCTTAAAAATTTACCTCAGGGATGCGTATTTTATCCAAGATGTAAATATAAAGGGAAGGAGTGCAGGGTTGAGCCTCCTTCCCTTCGTGAGGTAGCTCCCGGACATCTTGTCCGATGCTTTTTACATTGACTCCTTTGATGTTATCTGAATCACTTCCTTTATATGTTTGTCTATTATTTCAGGCAGGAATGGTATGTCAAGATTCAGAAATCCGCTTGTAATAAGGCTTGTTGCCTCATCCTTTGTCATTCCCCTTGACATAAGATACTCAACCTGTTCCTCTGATATAGGACCTATTGATGCTTCATGGGAAAGGTCTGCTCTATCTGCTCCATACGAAATAAGCTGGGGTATTGCATATATAGATGCTTCTTTTGAAAATATAATACCTCTACAGTCAAGTCTACCCATACAGTATTCTCTTGTTTTTGCAATAAGATCACCACGGGAGTAAATAACACTTTTATGGTCAGCAATGGTTCTTGCAAGAGATTCTCCTTTGGTGTCTTTCCCCTCAAAGATTATTTTAGAGCCAAGGTCAATGTATGAATCTTTAAGCCCGTAAATTACTGTATTAAACCTTGCTGAGGCTCTGTCTCCTTTTAAATAAACCACGGGAAATGACTGAATGGATTTTACGGGTTTTAGCAGAGCATAATTGTTTACATAAACTCCGTCTTCTTCAACCATAACTGCTGTTCTTGGTCTAACATAAAAGTTTTCAGCCCAGTTATGTATCATTGTGAAGAAAAGCTTTCCACCTTTTTTAACATAAAACTCTGAAATTCCAAGATGGATTCCAGTTGCGTCAGACCTTGAAAGAG
This sequence comes from Thermodesulfovibrio sp. 3907-1M, assembly GCF_040450955.1. Lineage (NCBI taxonomy): Bacteria > Pseudomonadati > Nitrospirota > Thermodesulfovibrionia > Thermodesulfovibrionales > Thermodesulfovibrionaceae > Thermodesulfovibrio > Thermodesulfovibrio autotrophicus. Next base: position 1,769,014 of record NZ_CP144373.1, on the reverse strand, counting down.
TGCAACCTGTAATTACATGAAGCTCTGCTCCTTCTTCAACAATAATTATATTATGGACATTCTGGCTAATATAGCCTTCTGCAATCATCAGACAGGTTTGAAGTGGATAATCAAGCTTCTGCCCTGGCAGAATTCTTATAAAGTATCCATGCGTAGGATTTAATGCAACCTGAGCAGTGTATTTATCAGTATCAGGCTGAACAATTCTCCAGAAATACTCTTCAAGCCAGTCATAGGATTCAACTGCTTCATTTGTGCTCATCAGTTCAACCTTGCCTTCATAAAGTTTACTCAGCCTTTTATATACTACTGAGTGGTCCATCTGTAGATAAGAGCCTGAACGCTCTTTTTCCTCCACATCAACGCCTGCCATCAATGCAGCTTCTTTTGCAAGCTCTGGAAGAAGCTCAAGAGACTCAATTTTGCTTCTTTCAATGTATTTTTGAAATTTTGTTAAATCTATATCCTCTCCATAAACTGCTGGTTTGTTTAAGGCTTTTTCAGCTCTTTTGCGGATTTCCTCTAAGTATTTCTTGCTTACTGGCATGTGGCGCACCTCCTGTAGCCATTTTTCTTTATTTCAGATAGTATGTCTCTTGGATTACCCCTGCACATGAGTTTCCCATTAAAAAGTATGTATCCTCTGTCAGCATTGATGTAGTCAAGTATATATCCTGTGTGGGTTATTACAATTGCGCTCCTTTTTACATCTTTAACTCTCTGGTCTCTTCCAAGAAGATGATTTGTCATTTCACCGATTAATACGATGTTTTCAAGATCAACTCCACTTTCTGGTTCGTCAATAAAAACAAGTTCTGGCTTCTGCATTAGTAATTGCAATAACTCTGCTCTTTTTACCTCACCTCCTGAGAAACCGTCATTTACGTCTCTGTCTAAGTGATTTGTAAGATTCAATTTTTCAGCATATTTTAGAATTTCATCATCTGTGTTTTTGCCATTGCTCACAATTTTAAGAAGCTTCCTTAAACTTACACCTCTTACAACAGGAGGTCTCTGAAAGGATATTCCCATTCCAAGTTTTGCTCTTTCAGAAATATCCATATGTGTAATGTCCACACCTTTAAAGATTATTTTACCTTTCTCAATTTTATATTTCGGGAATCCCATCAATGTCATTATAAATGTTGTCTTACCAGCACCATTTGGTCCGAAAAGAACTGCTATTTCTCCATAATCAAGGGAAAAATTAATATCCTCAAGAACTCTTCTGCCTTCAACAGAAACATGGAGATTTTTTACTTTTAACATCTCTCCCATACCAGTCCTCCTTTGTTTTAAATATTGTATCACCGTTCACATTCCTCGTGATTTTTAGTATTGCATCTTGGGTCTGATTTACTGAAATTATTATAGTGAATAATACTGTGAGCAACACAACCTCCCCTGCATTTTTCTTTTATGTTACATGATTTATTATTACATGAATTGTTAAGGAGAGTTTTAAAAATTTTAAATTTGTGAGAGTTGAGAATCTCATAAAGAGAATTTTGAAAAACATTACCTATGCAGAACTCGTCAAATCCTGATAGAAGATAACAGGGATAAACTGCTCCATCGGGTATGACAGTTATTTTTTCCGTTCCTGCAGGACAACGATATTTCTTATCTCCACCTGTAAATCCCTTACAGTAAACAGGCTTTATACCCGAATACTGATTTTTTAATTCTTCAATTAGTTTCATAAATTCATAAAAAGGCATTGATAGCTCTAAATCTTTTTCTGTTACAGCGTCCATGTAGATTAAATAATAATCAATCCCATTGTTTTTTGCAAATTCTATGATTTCTCTGTGAGGAGTATGTTTTCTTGATATAACGCTTTTAATCCATAACTTATGTTTTTTTATTAAATCAAGAAGACTTTGATTTATTCCATCATTGATGGATACTCCGATCTGTATTCTGGAATTTTTATTAAGTTTCAATAGCCTTTCTATTCTTTCCTCAAAACTTCCATTTGTGCTGATAGTTACTTTTATTTCATGATCAATGGCTGATTTCACTAGCTCATCAAGAGCTTCATAAAGAAAAGGCTCACCACCAAGGATATCAAGGTGTAGAACATTGTTTCTTTTTAAAATATTTACAAAATCTTCAATTTTATCTGGAGGAAACTCTACAGATTCAAAAGAGCGATTTGCCCTGTTAAAACAGAAGTCACATGTTTTATTACATCTTAGTGTGGGAAAAAACTGGACATATTCAATCATTTTCTAACAATTCTATCACAGCGTTTTTTAAATCATTGATTACCTCATAATTTTTCAATAAAGAGCCGGGTTCTTCATATCCGAGGTAAGAGATTGTTCTGTGCTCACTCACATTGATTGTTCTGAGAAAGGCTTTCAGTGTTGCCTCTGAACAGGTAACTCCAATTTGTCCCTTTTTCATCCCACCAACAAGCATGATGAGAGCTTTTCTTTTAAACTCTTTTTCCGGAATCGGTCTTTTTAAAACATATTTTTCATACCAGAAGCACTGACATCGGTCAATAATAAGCTTTAATTGGGCTGGAACACCAAAAAAGAATATGGGTGATGCAATTATGATTCTGTTTGCCTCTCTTAGTAAAGGATAGATTTTATCCATATCATCATGAATAATGCATTCACCCGTATCTTTACAGCCATCACAGGCAGTGCAGCCTGAGATGTTTAGTTCACATGCTTTTATGAGATTTATCTCATAATTTTTTTCACTACAGAGCTTTATTGCTTCATTGAGAAGCATTTCAGAGTTTCCCTTTCTTGGTGAACCCAGTATAGCAAGAATTTTCATTTTTTTTGTAAAAGCTCCCTCCAGAATGGAGGGAGCTTTGGTTTATTCAATTTTTTTATACATCTTTTTGGGAGCACCACAAACAGGACATTTATCTGGTGGTTCACCTTCTACTGTATGCCCGCATACCTGACAGACATAGTAGTCAGCATCCAGTTTTTTATCGAGATTTTCAAGGGCTTTTTTGAATAACTCAGCATGAACCTTTTCCACTTCATTAGCATAGTAAAAGCTTCTTTTTGCCTGAGTAGCACCTTCTGCTTCTGCATCTTTAATCATTGGTGGATACATGCTTTCAAATTCATAGGTTTCTCCACTGATGGCAGCTTCAAGATTTTCTTTTGTGCTTTTAATTCCATTTGCAGCTTTTAGGTGATTCATTGCATGAATCGTTTCAGCATCAGCAGCAGCTTTGAAAAGTTTAGCAACTGCGGGGTATCCTTCTTCCTCTGCTTTCTTTGCAAAGGCAAGATATTTTCTATTTGCCTGAGACTCACCTGCAAAGGCTTCCATCAAATTCTTAAGTGTTTTTTCCATTTTTACACCTCCATTTTTGCATGATATTCTTTTAAAGCCTTTCCAAAGGCTATGCCAAACTCATAGCATTTAGCCAGATCCTCCTCTGATGGTTTGTATAAAACTCTTATACCCGGTTCAAAAACATCAAGTTTCATTGCTTTAGCTATTTCATACATGTCTTTTACTGCCTCACCAGACCAGCCATAACTCCCGAATGCAGCAAATAGCCTGTTTTTAGGTCTTAGACCTTTAAGATAACTTAAAAACTCAGCAACTGATGGGAAAACTCCATTATTTAATGTGGGGCAACCAACTATAACCCCCCTTGACTTCCAAACTTCCTTTACTGCCACTGATTTTGGAGTTGCTCTGAGTTTAATTATTTTTACAGGAATCCCTTCATCTTCAAGCCCCTTTGCAATTGGAAAGACCATCTGCTCAGTGCTGTGCCACATTGTATCATAGACTATAACTGCACTTAATTTTGCTTTTGCATCAACCATATTAGAATAAAGACTCAATACTTTGTCTATGTGAGAACGCCAAATAACCCCGTGGTCTGGAGCTATCATTTCAATCTCAATGCCAAGCTTTTTTATTTCCTCAATTTTCGCCTTAATAACATTTCCATAGGGCATAAGAATGTTTGCATAGTAATCAATAACAGCATCTTCAAGCTCTTCCATTGAACGGCTCTGAACAAACTCATCATCAAATCTCTCTACAGTTGCCATGTGCTGACCAAAAGCGTCCTGACTTACGAGCAGTTTTTCTTCTTTAATATAGGTAAACATGGAGTCAGGCCAATGCATCATAGGTGTTTCAATGAAATGGAGGGTTCTTTTTCCAGTTTTGAGGCTATCTCCTGATTTTACCACATTGACTTTATATCTGGATAAATCCATAAATCTGCTTAATCCCTTTTTGGCTCTTTCTGTCATGTAAAGATTTGCATTTGGAACAATCTCTAAAATCTTTTCCAGTCCTGTAGCATGGTCATTTTCAATGTGATTTATTACAATGTGCCTTATTTTTTTAGGCTCAATGATTCTTGAGATGTTTTCAATTGAAATATGAACAAAATCATGATGAACTGCATCAAGCAGTGCTGGTTCGTCATCAACTATAAGATAGTTGTTATAACTTGTTCCATGAGGTGTTTCATAACCGTGAAAATCTCTTATTGCCCAGTCAACAACGCCAACCCAGTAAATCTGATTTTTTAATTCCACTGGCTTCATTTTTATTCCTCAAGAAGAGAACTGAATTTATCAAGATGAATCTCTTCTTCTTCAAGAATCTGCTCAAAGAGCTTCCTTGTTACATAGTCTTCTTCTTTCTCAGCCATTTTGATAATTTCTTTGTAAAGCGCAACAGCTTCCTCTTCTGCTTTTTTGTCAATCTGAAGCATTTCCGTGAGGTTCTTACCAATTGTTATTGGGTCTGGTTGTGTTGTTGGGATGCCTCCATAAAAGGCAATTCTTTCTGCAATCTTTTCAGCATGAATCATTTCATTAATAGCAAATTCCTTAAAAAGTTTACCCACTGCCTCTGCTTTGATTCCCTTTGCCAGAACATGTTGCCACATGTACTGAATGCTTACCTGAAGCTCTCTTGCAACTGCTTTCTGCAGTTTACTCATAAGCTCATTGCTTATCATAAAGCACCTCCGTTTTTAATGAATTGATTTTTTTTAATTTTGATGTTTAAGTTCTTCCAAAGTGCCTCTGCTTCCGCAGGAAGGACATTTCTGAGGTTTGTGCTTTGCTGTTCTGATTGAATCACATTGAGAGCATTTATATTCTTTCAATCCCACTTTGATGTCTTTTTTCTTTTTACATTCAGGGCATAAAACATGTACTGTTAATTGAGCATCAAGAATGTCAAACTGAGGAAGATACTGATACAAATCAGGAAGCTCAACTTTTTGATAAATGTCAAAAACTTTTTTACATCTTACACATATTGCATGATGATGTTCAGTTGTATCAGGATCAAATCTTCTTTTCTCAGGATCAACATGAATCTCTTTAACTTTGCCCGTTGTTTTTAAAAACTCTAAAACATTGTAAACTGTTGCAACTGACATTGTAGGGAAATCCTTTGATAAGGCTTCATAAATCTCCTCTGCTGATGGATGTTGTTTATTTCCATCAAGATACTTCAAAATAGCAAGCCTCTGCGGTGTCCATTTTATTTTCGGTATCATTAAAACAATTCTAAATAAAAAACGATTTGTTTGTCAAATTAGTTAATGGCACATTGACAGATTCAGTTATAAATTTATACAATTAATTAATCCCTGGGGGAGGTCAAAGGACCTGAGAGTTCCCGATGAGGGAAGACCCCTTGAACCTGATCCGGGTAATGCCGGCGTAGGGAAAGGGAGAGACTGAGCTAAAAACCAGCCTCTATCCTTCAGGGATAGGGGCTTTTTATTTTGGAGGTTTTATGAAAGTAAGGGTAAATGGCAGTGATATGGAGGTGAAGGCAACTACAATAGCAGAGCTTTTACAGGAGCTTGAGATAAATCCTCAGAGGGTTGTTGTTGAGGTTAACCTTGAAATAATTAAAAGAGATAGATTCAGTGAGCATAAAATAAAAGAAGGCGACTCAATTGAGATCGTCAACTTTGTTGGAGGAGGATAAAATGGATGATCCATTAATTATCAGAGGTATTGAGTTTAAGTCAAGGCTATGGGTTGGAACAGGTAAATACAAAAACTTTGAGGAAACTGCCCGTGCAATTGAAGCTTCCGGAACAGATGTGGTAACAGTGGCAGTAAGAAGAGTAAACATCATAGACCGCTCAAAGGAAAATCTTCTTGATTACATTGATCCAAAGAAATACAAAATTCTTCCCAATACTGCAGGTTGTTACACAGTGGAAGATGCCCTTAGGTATGCAAGATTGGCAAGAGAAGCAGGTGTGTCAGACATGGTCAAGCTTGAGGTAATTGGTGACGAAAAAACACTTTTCCCTGATGTATGCGGGCTTCTTAAGGCAACAGAGATTCTTGCAAAAGAAGGCTTTATTGTTTTTCCATACACAAATGATGACCCTGTAACAGCAAAAAGACTTGTTGATGCAGGTGCTGCAGCAGTTATGCCTCTTGGTGCCCCCATTGGCTCAGGACTTGGAATAAGAAATCCCTACAACATAAAGATAATTCTTGAGACCGTAAATGTTCCTGTAATTGTTGATGCAGGAGTAGGAACAGCCTCTGATGTATCACAGGCAATGGAGCTTGGCTGTGACGCAGTTCTTGTAAACACTGCAATTGCAGGCGCCAAAGATCCAATTATGATGGCTCAAGCACTGAAGCATGCATGGATTGCTGGAAGGCTTGCATACAAGGCAGGAAGAATTCCTAAAAAGCTTTATGCCTCTGCAAGCTCACCAATTGAGGGAATGCTTACATGAAGTATAAACTTTATCTCATAGGTGATAGAAAGCTTTTTCCTCAAGAAGAAGCTTTTTTAGAGGCAGTGCAAAAGGCTCTTAAGGCAGGTGTTAAGGCTTTTCAACTAAGAGAAAAGGATTTGACTGCAAAGGAGCTTTATTTTCTTGCAAAAAAAATGCGTGAGATAACAAAAAGAAATGACGCTTTACTATTCATAAATGACAGAATTGATGTAGCTCTGGCTATTGATGCTGATGGAGTTCATCTTCCCCAGAGCGGTTTTCCTGCTCATGTTGTAAGAAAGGTATGGAAGGATAGATTTATCATAGGTGTATCAACCCATTCAGTGGAGGAGGCAAAGGAAGCTTCAGAGTGGGCTGATTTTATAACCTTTAGCCCTGTTTTTCATACTCCAATGAAAGGAAAGCCACAGGGAATAGATAAGTTAAAAGAGGTAAAAGAGGCTGTTAAATGCAAAGTTTTTGCTCTTGGAGGAATCAAGCTTGACAATCTCCATGAAGTAATGCCCTATTGTGATGGAGTGGCCATGATAAGCGGAATTTTAGGGCAGAAGGACATTGAAGGAACAGTGAAAAAATTCAATGAAATTTTAGGAGAAAAGCCATGACAAGAATTGAGTTAGCAAAAAAGGGAATAATTACCGATGAAGTAAAAGAGGTTGCAAAAGAGGAAGGTATCTCACCTGAAATGCTTTCTAAAAATATTGCAGAAGGAAAGGCAGTTATAACAAGGAATGTTCTTCGTGATATAAAGCCTCTTGGAATAGGAAAAGGATTAAAAACCAAGATAAATGCCAATATTGGAACATCAAAAGATAAAACAGACCTCAATGAAGAGCTTGAAAAGCTTGAGATAGCTGTCCATTACGGTGCTGATGCAGTAATGGACCTTTCCACAGGAGGTCCACTTAAAGAGATGCGTAGAGCAGTGATAAAGCATTCTCCTGTAAGTGTTGGAACTGTTCCAGTTTATGAGGTTGCTGTAAGGGCAATTGAAAAGTATGGAAGCATAGTAAAGATGACCGTTGACGATATATTTGATGTAATTGAGGAGCATGCAAAGGATGGAGTTGATTTTGTAACAGTTCACTGCGGTGTTACCATGAAGATTGTTGAGATGCTTAAATCCGGTGAGAGAGTTTTACCAATTGTAAGCAGAGGAGGTTCAATCCTTGCAGACTGGATGTGTTATCATGGAAGAGAAAATCCACTTTATGAGCAGTTTGACAGACTTCTTGAGATTGCAAAAAAGTATGATCTCACACTTAGTCTTGGAGATGGATTGAGACCAGGATGTCTTGCTGATGCAACAGATAAATATCAGTTGCTTGAACTCATAACCATTGGTAAACTGAAGGAAATAGCTGTATCAGAAGGAGTTCAGTGCATAATTGAAGGACCCGGGCATCTTCCACTGAATCATGTGCAGACAAACATTAAACTTCAGAAAAGCATATGCAGGGAAGCACCTTTTTATGTTCTTGGTCCTCTTGTAACAGACTGTGCGATGGGTTATGACCACATTGCAGCAGCAATTGGTGGTGCTCTTGCAGGGATGTACGGTGCTGATTTTCTCTGCTACGTTACTCCTTCAGAGCATATAAGGCTTCCTGATAAGGAAGATGTAAAGGAAGGGGTTATTGCATCAAAGATTGCTGCCCATGCAGCAGACCTTGCAAAGGGGTTACCTCAGGCATGGCAGAGAGACAACAAAATGGCAGAAGCAAGAAGAAACTTTGACTGGCAGGCTCAGATTGCTCTGTCCTTTGACCCTGAAAAAGTAAGCTCCATGCGAGCTCAAAGACCACCACTTCAGGATGAAAAAGTCTGCAGCATGTGTGGTGAGTTCTGCGCAATAAAGATTTCACGGAGGGCTGTTGAACTTTAATTTAAACTTTGAACTTTAAATTTTGAATATAAATAAGCGAATATTTCTCAATAATTCTTTTTACAGCCCTGTGCGCTGAATTAAATGCATGAACTATACTGCCTCTTTTAACTGCTACATCACCAACAAGAAATACTCTTTCAAGATTGCTCTCTCCAAATTCATCAATGTCCGGGAGTGAATCTTTAAATCTTACACCTATTTTCTCAAGAAAGTTTCTTGGTGTGCTTCCTCCAAGACAGTAAAAAATCTTTGAAAATACTTCAGTATACCCATCAGTGAAGATTACTTTTACTCCTTCCTTTTCAGGTTCAACTCCCTTTATCTCTGTGCCCAAAAAAAAGGTTATTTTATCTTTTCTCTTTTCAAGCTCTCTAAGATTTTCTTCATTTATTCTAAAAAATTCAGGTCTTCGGTATGATATATATACATCACACCTTCCTGATAGAATACAGGCAAGTTCAGCAGCTGTATTCCCTCCTCCAACCACAAGTATTTTTTCTCCTTCAGGCAACTCTTTTGGAAGTTCAAAAAAAACTCTGTGTTTTACTTCTTCAGGAATTGGATATGATGGCTTTTTAGGCTTATCAAAAACTCCTGTAGCAATAACCACCGCATATGCTCTGGCAACAGAACATGTGCCAGCTTTAATAATATAAAATTCTCCGTTCTTTTGCAGCCCGTTAATTTCTGTGTTATAAAAAATTTCTACCTGATAATCTTTAATATATTTCTCCATCCGTTCAAGAAATTGCTCTTTTGTTTCTGTTTCAAAAGAACATACTCCCTCTAAAGCTATATTCATGCCTTTGTAATTTCTATCCACTCTTTTACCTTCAGGATAAAGCCTTCGTATTGTGTAACAAAGATTACCAGCTTTCTCAAAAATTGCAATATTCTTTATGCCTGCTGTTTTCAATTCAACTGCTGCAGCAATACCTGCAGGACCTGCACCAATTATGGCAACCAATAGCTCTTTCATAAGCTTTTATTATACCTTAGAAAGCCTGCCTGTGTAAAAATATTGACTTTTTTATAATTACTATTTTATAATTATTTTAAAATAAAATCGGAGGTGATAAGATGGATGTAAGAATGCCTTTATTAGGTGAGAAAATTGAAAACAGAAAAGTAAAAACAACGCACGGAATCATTAATTTCCCCGGTGATTATGCAGAGAAATGGGTAGTTTTGTTCAGTCATCCTGCAGACTTCACGCCTGTTTGCACAACAGAGTTTGTTGCTTTCCAGAAGCGAATTGATGAATTTAAAGCATTAAATTGTGAGCTTATTGGGCTTTCAATTGATCAAGTATTCTCTCATATTAAATGGATTGAATGGATTAAAGAAAAACTTGGAGTGGAAATAACTTTTCCAATTATTGCAGATGATATGGGAGAAATAGCAAGATCTTTTGGAATGATTTCGCCGGCAAAAGGAACCAATACAATCAGAGCTGTATTTGTTATTGATCCTCAGAGTGTTTTAAGACTTGTTCTTTATTATCCTCAGGAAGTAGGTAGAAACATTGATGAGATTATTAGAGCAGTAAAAGCACTACAGACATCTGATGCTAACAATGTTGCAATTCCTGCAGGATGGCCTAATAATGAATTAATAGGAGACAAAGTAATCATTCCACCAGCCTCTGATGTGAAAACAGCTCAGGAAAGAACTAAGCAGTTTGAAAACTTTGATTGGTGGTTTTGCTACAAGAAACTATAGAATTATTGAGCCCGCTTATGCGGGCTGTTTCCCTCTATATTGCCCTTATAAAATCACACTTTATTTAGCATAATATGATAAAATTTAAAAAACACATCAACAGGAGAAAAACAATGAAGAGGATAAAAATATTTATTGAAGGAATGAGTTGTCAACATTGTATTAAAAGAGTTTCTCAGGCACTTCAAAAAGCGGCAGTTGCAGAAGCAGATGTAAAAATCGGAGAAGCTACAATTGTTTTTGATGAAAATAAAACAAATATTGAAAGGATTACACAGGCTATTGAGGAAGCAGGGTATAAACTTAAAAATTAGGTTCTGAGAGTAGCTCCGGTTTCAGCAATAATTTTTTCTATTAATTGATTATGAAAGCTTTCAACTTCCTCTGCAGTTAATGTCCTGTCAAAGGCTCTATAAGTTATCCTGAAGGCTATACTTTTACTTCCTTCAGGAATTCCTTTGCCCTGATATACATCAAAGATAAAGACATCCTCAATAAGTTCACTGCTGTATGAGCTAACAATATCAAGTATTTTCTGTGATTCAAAATCAATAGGCAGTATTAATGCCACATCTCTCTTCACTGGAGGATATGTGGAAAAAGGTTTATACTTTATTTCTGTCTGAACGAATGAGAACAACTTATCAAGATCAAGCTCTGTCATACATATGTAAGGCTTTGTCTTAAAATCAAGTCTTGATAAAACCTTTGGAGAAAGTACTCCAATGAATCCAATTTTTTCACCATTTACGAAGATATCCGCTGATTGTCCAGTATGTAAAAATATCTCTTTAGACCTAATATATTGAACATTGTTTATTTTGAAATACCTGAAAACTCCGTCAATCAAACCCTTCAAAGCATAGAAATCATAGGGGTCCTCTTTAAAGGGAGATTTAAAATCCTCTTTCTTTGTTATTATGGCAAGATGAACAGGTTCTTCAGGAAGAGAGGCAGCTTGCTGAGCTATAAATACTCTTCCTATTTCAAAAAGCTTTAAATTTTCTATGCCACGGGCAGTGTTTTTTTCAATGTTCTTAAGAAGCCCCGGAAGAAGCATTGTTCTCATTACTGATTCTTCCTGCCTTAAAGGATTAAGAAGGGAGATAAACTTTCTTCTTCTGTCATCTTTTGGAATTTCTAATAAATCAAGATCATCGGCAGACATAAAGCTGAAATTAACAGCTTCGCTGAAGCCAAGAGAAATCATGTAATTTCTTAAAAGATCTAAAAATTTTCTCTTTTTTGTAAGTTCATAGTTTTCTTCAACATATTTAAATGCCTGAGGTAACTCAGCAGGGATTCTGTCATAACCATAAATTCTTGCTACTTCTTCAGCAATATCTTCTTCAATTGATATGTCCTGTCTGTGAGAGGGAATTTTAGCAATATAAATCCCGGAGTCCTTTTTTCTAACTTCTATTTCAAGAAGTTCAAGAATTTTTAAGATTTCATCATCTGAGAGATTTATACCTAAAAAGTTGCGGATTTTTTCTGTGTTAAACAGAACTTCTTTCAATGGAATTTTGACTGGATAGACATCTATGATCTCATAGAGCTCACCGCCTGCAAGCTGCTGAATTAAAAAAGCTGACCTGTCAAGAGCTTCTTTAAGAGCCTCAATATCAGTGCCTCTTTCAAATCTGTAAGAGGCTTCAGTTGAAAGTCCGAGTTTTTTTGATGTTTTTCTTATTCTTTCAGGTTTAAAATAAGCACTCTCAAGAAGAATATTGACAGTTTTATCAGTAACCTCAGTATCTGCACCACCCATAATTCCAGCAATCGCAACAGGTTTTACTCCATCCCAGATTAAAAGATCATGAGAGTCAAGCTTTCTTTTTGCCCCATCAAGAGTGGTAATTTCAACAGAATCCATACCAAAATCTTCTGGCGTTCCAACTCTTATTTGCTTCCCTTCAAGAAGGTCAAGGTCAAAGGCATGAAGAGGTTGCCCCCATTCAAGAAGAACATAGTTTGTAACATCAACAACATTGTTTATTGAACGAATTCCTGATGCCTCAAGCCTTTTTTTTAGCCAATCAGGTGATGGAGCAATCTTTACATTCCTGATAATTCTTCCCGCATATCTATAACAGAGGTCTTGATTGGCAATAGAAATTTTAAAATTCGGTTCTTTTAATTCTTTTTGAATTTCAAAGAATGGTTTTTTGAGTCTTAATCCAAAAATTGCTTTAATCTCTCTTGCTATTCCAATTAGGCTGAGGCAGTCTGCTCTATTGGGTGTTATTTCTAAATCAAGAACTGCATCGCCTTCAAAATCTTCAATTCCTCCTACTTCAACTCCTACCATTGTCAGGGCATCGGCAAGCTTTTTTAGTTCTATCTCTCCCTCAATGTAGTCTTTTAACCAGCTAAATAAAACTTTCATCAGAATTGCCTCAAAAATCTTATGTCATTTTCAAAGAATAATCTTATATCATCTATTCCGTATTTAAGCATTGTAAGTCTTTCCACACCCATTCCAAAGGCAAAGCCTGTGTATTTTCCTTCAGGATATCCTGCAAACTTAAATACATTGGGATGAACCATTCCAGCACCAAGAACTTCAAGCCATCCACTGCCTTTACAAACCCTGCATCCAGCTCCACTACAAATAATACAGCCAATGTCTATCTCAGTTGAAGGCTCAGTAAAGGGGAAAAAACTTGGTCTAAATCTTATGGGAATATCTCCAAAAAGCCTTTTTAAAAAATAAACAAGCACACCCTTTAAATGAGAAAAGGAGACATTTTCATCAACCATCAAACCCTCAACCTGATGAAACATTGGAGTATGTGTTACATCTGAATCACAGCGATAAACCTTTCCAGGAGAAATAAACCTAAGCGGAGGCTTTTTCTTTTCCATAACTCTCACCTGAACAGGTGAGGTGTGGGTTCTTAAAACAACATCTTCACTTATATAAAAAGTATCCTGCATGTCTCTGGCAGGATGGTTCTTTGGAATGTTTAATGCTTCAAAGTTATAATAATCAAGCTCTACTTCAGGACCTTCTTCAACAGTAAATCCCAGTTCTCTGAAAATATCTATGATTTCAAGAAGAGTTCTGTTAACTGGATGACTTCCACCAGAATAAAAATCCTTACCTGGCAGTGTGATATCAATTAATTCTTTTTTTAAAGCCTCTGATATTTCCTTTTGCTTAAGTTCTTCTTCTTTGTTTTTAAGAGCTTCTTCAATAAAGTTTTTAAGTCCATTAAGGATTTTTCCCTGTAATTTTCTCTGTTCAGGCGGAAGTTTTCCTAAATTTTTGATTCTTTCTGTAATTATACCTTTTTTACCAATATACTTTGCTTTAAGATTAACAAGCTCAACAACAGAGTTAATCTCATTTATTTCTTTAACAAAGGCTTGCAGTAAAGGGTCTTGCATTTATGCTGCTTTTACAAAGGGTTTTACCTTCTCTATCAATGCTCCAAAGGCATTTATATCATTGTAAGCAATATCAGCAAGAGCTTTTCTGTTAAGTGAAATATTTGCCTTTTTAAGTCCATTAATGAATTGATTATAAGTGAGACCAAACATTCTTGCAGCAGCATTTATTCTTGTAATCCAGAGAGCCCTGAAGTCTCTCTTTTTAAGCCTTCTGTCTTTATATGCGTGCTCTAATGCCTTTTCTACTGCTTTGGCAGCCACTTTATATGAGCGATGTCTGCCACTGTAGTATCCTTTAGCCATTGAAAGAACTTTTTTATGATATCTTCTTGTTTTAAATCCACCTTTTGCTCTTGGCATCTGCTCCTCCATTAATTTTAAAATTTAAACTCCTGGGGAGGGATTCGAACCCCCGACCAAGTGGTTAACAGCCACCCGCTCTGCCGACTGAGCTACCCAGGAATCATTTTAAAGTTATCAAATTTTGCTAAGTTATGTCAAATTTCAAAGCTGTGCTACTCTGATTTTTTCTCTTCCTTTTCAGGTTTCTTATAGTCTACAAACTCCAGTATTGCCATTGGTGCGCTATCTTTAATTCTAAATCCTGTTCTTACAACTCTTACATATCCACCGTTTCGGTCCGCAAAGCGAGGTGCAATTTCTGTAAAAAGCTTTCTTATTAACTCTTTATCTGGTAAGTAACTGAGTGCGAGCCTTCTTGAGTGCAGATCCCTCCTTTTCCCAAAGGTAACAAGTCTATCAGCAAGTTCTTTAACAGCTTTTGCCTTAGCAGCAGTTGTTTCAATTCTTTCATACTTAATAAGAGAAGCCAGAAGTCCCCTCAAAAGAGCCTTTCTCTGATTTGCTGTTCTTCCAAAATGTCTTCCATCAACTCTATGCCTCATCCATTACCCCCTCTGAGCTTTTTCTTTGAATTTTTCAAGTAACTCTTGATTTATTCTCATTCCAAGCTTTAAACCCAATGTGTTCAAAACTTCCTTTATTTCCTCAAGTGAACGCTTACCAAAGTTTTTAGTTTTTAAAAGCTCGTTTTCGTTTTTCTGAACAAGTTCAGCAATGGTGTTTATTCCAGCACTCTTTAAACAATTATATGCTCTAACAGATAGTTCAAGGTCCTCAATTGGCTTAAAAATATTTTCATTTACTGTATCAAATGTTAAACTTTCTTCGGTGTTAGTAACCTCCTCTTCTGACTGTTTATTTTGAATTTCAGATTCTTTGAAAAACCTCATATATTCAAAATGATTGATGAGTATATTAGAAGCCTCGCTGATTGCTCTCTCAGGAGTTATACTTCCATCAGTCCAGAGCTCCAAAATCAATCTATCATAGTCTGTAAGTTCTCCAACCCTGGTCTTTTCCACTCTAAAGTTGACCTTTTTAATGGGACTGAATATGGCATCAACAGTAATCGCATCTACAGGCAAATCCTCATCTTTAATTGCCTCTGAAGGAACATACCCCCTGCCTTTGCTCAGATAAAGGGACATCTCCAGTGAAGCATCCTGATCAAGAGAGCAAATATACTGGGATTTATTCAAAACTTCATATGTTCCATCCGTCTGGATAGCTTCTGCAGTAACTTCAGCTGGACCTTTTACATTAAGAGTAGCTATTTTTTTATCAGCACTCTGAGAATAGTATTTAAATCTTAATTTTTTAACATTCAAAACAATATCCAGTACGTCTTCCTTTACTCCTTTTATTGAGCTGAACTCATGTAAAACACCATTTATTTTTATGGCATAAACTGCTACTCCTTCAAGAGAAGAAAGCAATACTCTTCTCAATGAATTTCCCAGTGTTATTCCATATCCTCTCTCAAGGGGCTCTATTATAAGCTTTCCATATGTATCAGTTAAACTTTCCTGCTCAAACTCAACTTTTTTGGGCATTTGAAATTCTTTATATAAATTCATTTACTGCCTCCCAACTTTCACTATAAATTATTTTGAATAAAACTCTACAATTAACTGTTCTTGCACTGAAAGCTGTATTTCGTCTCTTTCGGGAAGTCTCACAAATTTACCTTTCATTTCTTCAGTATTCACTTCTATCCACTCAGGGAATCCTCTCTGCTCAGCCAAAGCAAAGCTTTCTTTAATGACTTCTAATTCTTTACCTGATGGGATAATTTCAATTATATCTCCAGGTCTTACCAGATAAGAGGGAATATCAACTTTTCTGCCATTAACCATAAAATATCCATGCTTTACTAACTGCCTTGCCTGTCTTCTATTCAGAGCAAACCCCATCCTGTAAACCACATTGTCAAGCCTTCTTTCAAGAAGTCTCAATAGATTTTCACCAGTTACACCCTTCATTTTTGTAGCTTTTTCAAAGTAGTTCTTAAACTGCCTTTCCATAACACCATAAATTCTCTTGACTTTCTGTTTTTCTCTTAACTGTAAACCATAATCTGATAATTTACCCCTGTTATGTCCGTGCTGTCCAGGAGGGTATTTTCTTCTTTCAAAGGCACATTTTTCTGTATAGCATCTTGTACCTTTTAAAAACAGTTTCATGCCTTCTCTTCTGCAAAGTCTACAAAGAGGACCTGTATATCTTGCCATTTTTTAAACCCTCCTTCTTTTTGGAGGTCTGCACCCATTATGGGGCACAGGTGTTACATCTTTAATTAAGTTAATTTCAAGCCCTGCTGCCTGTAGTGCTCTTATTGCTGTTTCTCTTCCTGCTCCAGGACCCTTAATTAAAACATCTATCTGTTTCATTCCCATGTCAATAACTCTCTTTGCAACTGTCTCTGCTGCTATTTGAGCTGCATAAGGAGTTCCCTTCCTTGAACCTTTAAAGCCGCAACTACCTGCAGAAGCCCACGCTACAACATTACCATTGGGGTCTGTGATTGTTATAATTGTATTATTAAAAGTCGTCTGAACATGAGCCACTCCGTATGGAACATTCTTTTTTACTTTTTTTATACCTTTTCTTTTCTGTGCCATTAATTTATATAACCTCCTTTAAATTTTTTATTTTTTCTTCATGATCTTTCTTCTCGGACCTTTACGGGTTCTCGCATTTGTGCGCGTTCTCTGTCCTCTTACAGGCAAGTTAGCCATGTGTCTGAGTCCTCTATAACAGCCTATATCCATCAATCTTTTTATATTCATGGATATCTCTTTTCTGAGCTCACCTTCAACCTTGTAGTTTCTCTCTATCTCACTCCTTATCTTTACTATCTCTTCATCTGTAAGGTCTTTTACTCTTTTGTTAGGATCCACCCCTGTTTCTTTCAATATTTTATTTGACAAGCTTCTGCCTATGCCGAAAATTCTTGTCAGTCCTATTTCAACTCTTTCATTTTTTGGTATATCAACGCCTGCTATTCTTGCCATACTATACTCCTTTCTTATCCCTGTCTTTGTTTATGCTTTGGATTTTCACAGATAACTCTAATAACTCCTTTTCTCTTAATTATCTTACACTTTGAACAAATCTTTTTTACTGAGGCTCTTACTTTCAATTAACACCTCCTATTTAACCTATTTAAATCTATAAATTATTCTACCTTTGGTAAGGTCATAGGGAGATATTTCAACCAGTACTTTATCGCCTGGCAAAATCTTTATAAAATGCATTCTCATTTTTCCAGAAACATAAGCAAGTATAACATGCCCATTTTCAAGCCTTACTCTAAACATAGCATTAGGTAAGGCTTCCTCAATGGTTCCCTGCATTTCTATATGTTCTTCTTTCGGCATATAACTTGTTAATATATCTATATTTTTATAATTTAGTCAAGATTTCCGGTTCACCTTCAGTAATTACAATGGTATGCTCAAAGTGAGCTGAAAGAGAACCATCCTTAGTAACAGCTGTCCATCCATCTGAGAGAATTTGTACTTCATAAGTTCCTACATTTACCATGGGTTCAATAGCAAGGGTCATGCCTTTTTTCAGTTTTGGACCAACTCCTTTTGTGCCAAAATTCGGAATTTGAGGATCTTCATGAAGAGACCTTCCTATTCCATGACCTACAAAGGCTCGTACAACAGAAAATCCGTTGGATTCAACATGTGCTTGAATTGCACTGGATATATCACCGATTCTATTGCCTGGAATTGCTTCAGAAATTCCTTTATACAATGCTTCTTCTGTAACTTTGAGTAATTTCTGAGCTTCCTCTGAAATCCTTCCAACAGGATAAGTATATGCAGCATCACCATAGAAGCTTTCACATAAAACTCCTACATCAACGCTCACAATGTCTCCTTCTTTAATAAAAACTTTTTCTGATGGGATTCCATGAACAACCTGCTCATTTATTGAAATACATGCACTGGCAGGATAACCTCTGTAACCTTTAAACGCAGGAGTTCCTCCCATCTTAATTATCAAATTTTCAATAAATTGCTCTATATGCTTTGTTGTCAATCCTTCTTTAATAAAATTTTTAAGTTCACAAAGAACTGCAGCCACTATCCGGCAAGATTTGCGCATTTTTTGTAGCTCTTCAGGACTTTTTAATATGATCACTACCTGATTAGTCCTTCCTGCCCTTTATTCTGAACTTTTTGAAGAATCCTTCATAGGATCTGCTTATCATGTGAGTTTCAATTTGAGAAACTGTATCAAGAGCCACACCAACTGCTATAAGAAGTGAAGTTCCACCAAAATAAAAAGGAACTTTAAACTTGGCAATAAGAATTTCCGGTAAAACACAAACAGCACTCAGATAAAGAGCACCGATGAACGTAAGGCGTGAAAGCACACGATAAATATATTCAGATGTCTTCTGTCCTGGTCTTACTCCTGTAATATATCCTCCATTTTTCTGAAGATTTTCAGCAATTTCCACAGGATTGTAAATTACAGCTGTATAAAAATATGTAAAAAAGATTATCAAACCAACGTAAAGTATGATATGAAGAAAGCTTCCTGGAGAAAGCTGTTTTGCCAGAGCCTGAACCCATGGAACAGCTATAAATCCTGCGACAGTAGCGGGAAACATCAATACTGAAGAAGCAAAAATCGGAGGAATAACTCCTGCTGAATTAATCTTCAATGGAAGATATGTGGTATATCCACCATACATCTTTCTTCCAACAACTCTTTTTGCATATTGAATCGGAATTCTTCTCTGTCCTCTTTCAATAAATATAATTCCTGCCACAACTCCTACCATAACCGCAACCAGAATTAAAACAAAAAATATTGATAATTCACCTGTTCTAACAAGATTGTATGTATAAAAACAGGCATTTGGAAATCTTGCAACAATTCCTGCAAATATTATTAAAGAAATACCATTACCTATTCCTTTTTCTGTTATCTGTTCTCCAAGCCACATGAGAAAAGCTGTTCCTGCTGTCAGAGTAATCATTGTTACGAATCTAAATGACCATCCTGGGTCCTGAATAAACTGTCCACCACCCATGCTTTCAAGTCCAATAGCTATACCAAATCCTTGAATTGCAGCAATTACCACTGTTGCATATCGTGTATATCTCGTTATTTTTTTCCTGCCTTCCTCTCCTTCTTTTGCAAGCTTTGCCAGAGATGGAATAACAACAGTCAAAAGCTGAAAAATAATTGATGCACTTATATAGGGCATTACGCCGAGAGCAAAGATGGTAACCTTAGAAAGTGCTCCACCTGTAAAAATATCAAAAAAGCCCATAACCGCTCCACCGCGCTCAAGTAAAAACTTGCTCAACGCTTCACCATCTATGCCTGGTGTTGGTATATGAGCTCCGATTCTGAATACAGCAAGCATGGCAAGAGTAAATAAAACTCTTGCCCTTAATTCTGGTATCTTGAGAATGTTTCTAAAGGCTGTTATAAGTCCCACTATATGACCTCTACTTTACCACCGATTGATTCAATCTTTTGCAGGGCTGCTTTGCTTATAGCATGAGTCTTAATTATGACAGGCTTTTTTATTTCACCACTTCCAAGAATTTTCAATCCATCTTTTAACTTTTTAACAACACCTTTCTGTAAAAGAGTTTCTGGAGTAATAACATCAACTTCATCAATAATTTTATTTAAATCTTTAAGATTTACTATTGCATACTCTTTCCGAAAAGGTACATTTGAAAAACCTCTTTTGGGAACTCTTCTCTGAAGCGGCATCTGCCCACCTTCAAATCCTGCTCCTTTAGCACCCCCTGAACGGGATTTCTGTCCCTTAATTCCCTTTGTTGCATATCTTCCATGTCCAGAACCCAGTCCTCTTCCAATTCTTTTTACTCTTTTTTTGCTTCCTGGAGCTGGTTTTAATTCATTTATTTTCATAAAACCTTTTCCTCCTCAACTGCTTGATTTTCTTCAGGGACTTCTATTTCAGAAGGTTTTACTCTGAGTTTTGCTACCGAAGTAGGCTCTTTTAGGCTACTTAATGCTCCTATTGTTGCCTTAACTGAATTAAAAGGATTGTGGCTTCCAAGAACTTTTGCAACAACATCCTGAACTCCCGCCACTTCAAAAACCGCTCTTGCAGGACCGCCAGCTATTATACCAGTTCCTTTTGGAGCAGGGTTTATTACTATCTTTGTAGCACCATATTTGTACTCCACACGATGTGGAATTGTAGTATCTTTCAATGGAAAACTTATAAGATTTTTTTTCGCCTTATCTATTGCCTTTCTTATTGCATCAGGAACTTCTGCTGCTTTTCCCTTGCCAACTCCAACAATCCCTGCTTCATTTCCTACTACAACCAAAGCACTGAAGGAGAATCGTCTGCCACCTTTTACAACTTTGGCAACTCTATTTATGTAGACTACTTTATCTTTTAAATTCAGTTCCTGAGCATTTATTCTCTGCTGCTTCATTACTCCTCCCTAAAATTGTAATCCCTTTTGTCTTGCAGCATCTGCAAGAGCTTTAACACATCCATGATATTTATAACCTGCTCTGTCAAAAACAACTTTGGTTATACCAGCCTTAAGAGCTCTTTCTGCAATCAGTTCTCCTACCTTTGCAGCAAATTCTTTATTACCCTTATGACCTGGTAAATTTCTCAATTCTTTGTCAAGAGTTGAGGCAGATACAACTGTATGTCCCTTTGTATCATCAATAATCTGCGCATATATATGATTGAGACTTCTGAATACACATAGCCTTGGCCTGTCAGGAGTTCCAAAAACCTTTTTTCTGATTCTTCTGCGTCTTCTTTCTCTTAATTCAGTTTTATCTCGCAATGCTGAACCTCCTTATTTCTTTCCAGTCTTTCCAGGTTTTAATTTTAAAACTTCATCAGCGTATCTGATTCCTTTACCCTTGTAAGCATCTGGAGGTCTGATAGCTCTCAGGTTAGCAGCTACCTGCCCAACAAGCTGTTTGTCTATCCCGTACAGAGTAATGGTTGTCTGTTTCTCATCAACAGTAGCTTTAATACCCTCTGGAAGAGGAAACTCCACTGGATGAGAATATCCCACATTAAGTATAAGCTTATTTCCACTTACTTGAGCCCTGTAACCAACACCATAAATCTGGAGAGTCTTTGTAAATCCCTGAGAAACTCCTATAACCATATTTGATATCAAACTTCTTACAAGTCCATGCATGGCTTTTTGTTTAGCCACATCAGAATCTCTTGTAACAACTACAGCTTTGCTGTCTAAGGTTAATCCTATTCCTTCAGGTAGTTCATAGCTTAACTGTCCTTTTGGACCTTTAACAATGACTTTTCTATTTTCTACTGCTATGTTCACTCCCTCTGGTATCTGAATTGGTTTTCTTCCTATTCTTGACATCCCTTCACCTCTTACCATACATAACATATTACTTCTCCACCGACTCCTCTATGTCGGCACTCTTTATCAGTCATAACACCCTGAGATGTGGTCAATATAGCTATACCAAGTCCTCCCATTACACGAGGAACTTCATCTTTACTGACATATACTCTTCTGCCAGGTTTACTGATTCTCCGAAGATTTGAGATTACTGAATCGCCCTCGGGCGTATATTTCAGATTTATTCTTATTATGCCTTGCTTTTTATCCTTGATAATCTTGTAAGACTTGATAAACCCTTCTTCCTTAAGTATCTTTGAGATCTCAATCTTCATCCTTGAAGCAGGGATATCAACCTTATCTGCCTTTACTTTTATTGCATTTCTAATCCGAGTTAGCATATCTGCAATTGGATCTGTCATCATAATTACCACCTCTTACCAGCTTGCTTTTACAACTCCAGGGATCTTCCCTGAGTTGGCTAAAAATCTAAAACAAATTCTACAGAGCCCAAAGTCTCTCAGATATCCTCTGGGTCTACCGCAAATTTTACAACGATTTCTTACTCTTACTTTAAATTTTGGTGGATACTTTGCTCTTTCTATTTTACTCTTTCTTGCCACAGCTCCTCCTTATCTTATTGGCATTCCAAAGGCTTTTAATAATGCTAAAGCCTCTTCATCAGACTTAGCTGTTGTGCATATAGTTATATCAAGTCCGTGTATCATCTCAACTTTATCATAATCTATTTCAGGAAATATAAACTGCTCTTTAATTCCAAAGGAGTAGTTTCCTCTTCCATCAAAAGATTTTGGCGAAATCCCTCTGAAATCCCTTATTCTTGGTAAAGCAAGACAAATTAATCTATCTAAAAATTCATACATTCTGTCTTTTCTTAATGTAACCTTGCAGCCTATAGGCATTCCTTTTTTAAGTTTGAAAGCTGCCAGTGCTCTTTTAGCCTTTGTTATAACAGGTTTCTGACCTGTAATTAAAGCAAGCTGTTTTTCAGCAGCATCAAGAAGCTTTATATTCTGAATTGCCTCTCCCAGAGTAACATGAACAATTATTTTATCAAGGCGAGGCACCTGCATAACGTTTTTATAGTTAAACTTTTTCATTAATGCTGGAATGATTTCTTTGTCATATTTTTCCTTAAGGCGAGGCACATATTTTTTAGCTTCAGCATTCATCAGTCAATAACCTCCTTACACTTCTTGCAAATCCTCAGCTTTTTACCATCTTCTAAAATTCTTGCACCTATCCGTGTAGGTTTATCACATTTTGGACACATAAGCATTACCTTTGATATGTGAATCGGATGCTCTCTTTCAATAATTCCACCCTGTGGATACTTACGCGAAGGTTTCTGATGCTTTTTTACAATATTAACTCCCTCTACTACCACTTTTTCGTCCTTGGGTATAACCCTTAGAACTCTTCCTTTTTTATCCTTATCTTTTCCTGATAAAACTAAAACTGTGTCTCCCTTTTTTATCCTTAAGCTCACTTTATTCCTCCGCCTAAATAACTTCTGGAGCAAGAGAAACTATTTTTGTAAACTCTTTCCATCTCAGTTCCCTTGCCACAGGTCCAAATATTCTTGTGCCTATAGGTTCAAGTTGATTGTTTACCAGCACAACAGCATTCTGATCAAATCTTATATAAGAACCATCAGGTCTCCTTACGGATCTGCGCAATCTAACAATAACAGCTTTCACGACAGAACCCTTTTTTATATTGCTATCTGGCAAAGCCTCTTTAACACTTACAACAATAACATCTCCCAGACTTGCATATTTTCTATTTGAACCTCCAAGAACTCTTATGCACTGTACTTTTTTTGCACCAGAATTATCAGCAACCTCAAGAATGCTTCTTGGCTGAATCATTGAGCATCAACCTCCTTAATAATTCTTAAAACCTTCCATCTTTTTGTTTTACTTATTGGTCTTGATTCAATTATCTCCACCATATCTCCGAGTTTGCATTTGTTTTCTTCATCATGGGCTTTATACTTCTTTTTTGTTTTAATGGTTTTTTTGTAAAGAGGATGCTGAAAAATTCTTTCCACAGAAACCACCACTGTTTTATCCATTTTATCGCTTACAACTGTGCCTTTTAATATCTTTTTCGGCATATCACTAACTCCTTATTCCTCTTTGTTTCTCTGTAATAATCGTTAAAATTCTTGCAATGTCTTTTTTTACTGCCCTGATTCTTTTTACATTCTGAAGCTCACCCTTTGCAAGTTGAAATCTCAAATTAAACAGCTCCCTGCGTAACTCCTGCTCTTTTTTCTTTAACTCTTCTATTGAAAAATTTCTAAGCTCTACAGTCTTCATACAAAACTCTCCTGCCTTTTTACGAATTTCGTCTTAACTGGAAGTTTATGTGATGCCAGTTCAAAGGCTTCTTTTGCAACTTCTTCTGAAACTCCAGATAGTTCAAAGAGAATTCTACCAGGTTTAACCACTGCGACCCAGAATTCAGGATTACCTTTTCCTTTACCCATTCGTGTTTCAGCAGGTTTACGAGTAATTGGCTTATCAGGGAAAATTCTTATCCAGAGCTTACAGCCCTTTTTAGCATGCCTCATTATAGCAACTCTTGCTGCTTCAATCTGCCTTGCTGTAATCCATGCTGGCTCTAAAGCCTTAAGTCCATAATCACCAAAAGAGATTGTGCTACCTCTGTAGGCAATTCCCTTCATTCTGCCTTTTTGCATCTTACGAAATTTAACTTTCTTTGGAGCTAACATAATTTATTCCTCTCCGTTTCTAAGAGTTTATATATTGCCCTGGCTGAACTTCACCCTTAAAAATCCATACCTTGACACCAATCACTCCATAGGTAGTCCTTGCCTCTGCAAAACCATAATCAATGTCTGCCCTGAAAGTGCTCAAAGGAACTCTTCCTTCTCTATACCATTCAGTTCTTGCTATTTCTGCTCCTGCCAGTCTTCCAGCACAGGATACCTTGATACCTTTAGCCCCGAATCTCATGGAAGAGGCTACGGCTCTTTTCATTGCCCTCCTGTAGGCAACTCTTTTTTCTATCTGAAGAGCTATGTTTTCAGCAACAAGCTGTGCATCAAGCTCTGGACGCCTTACCTCCTGCACATCAACAGTTGCCTGTTTATGCGTTATTTCTTCAACTTCCTTTTTTAGTTTTTCCACTTCTGCACCTTTTTTACCTATGATTATCCCGGGTCTGGCTGCAAATATTAAAACCTTTATTTTTTCTCCAACTCTTTCTATCTCAATTCTGGATACTCCAGCATGATAAAGCTTTTCTTTTAACATCTTTCTAAGCTTCAAATCCTCTATTAATTGGTCAGCATATCCTTTTTTAGCAAACCACCTGCTTTCCCATGTTCTTATTATTCCCAGTCTGTTACCTATTGGATTTGTTTTCTGTCCCAAATCAACACCCCCGGTTTAATTTTCTTCAATTCCAACATATATTGTAATATGCGAAGTTTTCTTTTTAATGATATTTGCTCTTCCCATAGCTCTATGCTCAATCCTTTTCATCATAGGACCCTGATCAACATAAGCCTTCAGTATTTTTAATGCATCTATATCTATTCTTGGATTTTTCTGCTCAGCATTTGCCAGTGCAGATCTTAAAACCTTTTCAATTATTCTGGCACCTCTGTGAGGCATATATTTCAACATCAGCAATGCCTCACCTGCTCTTTTACCACGAATTAAATTTATAACTCTTCTTGCTTTAGTTGGAGTTATACGAGCATATCTCAATATAGCCCTTGCTTCCATCTTTATTTCCCCTTAGCCTTTTTCTTTTCTTCAGAGCCTGCATGCCCTTTAAAGGTTCTTGTTGGAGCAAATTCTCCGAGCTTGTGCCCGATCATATTTTCAGTAACATATACAGGAATAAACTTTTTGCCATTGTGAACTGCAAATGTAAGACCAATAAACTCAGGAATAATCGTAGATCTTCTTGACCATGTCTTTATAGGCTTTTTATCTCCTGTTTCCAGTGCTTTTTTTACCTTTTCCATAAGTTTGGCATCAACGAATGGACCTTTTTTAAGCGATCTTGCCACCTTTAACCCCCTTTACTTCCGCCTCTTTATTATAAACTTATCAGTTCTTTTGTTTTTCCTCGTTTTAACTCCTTCAGGTTTACCCCATGGTGTGCATGCAGGTCTTCCTCCGGAGGATTTACCCTCTCCACCTCCAAGAGGATGATCCACAGGATTCATTGCAACTCCTCTAACAGAAGGTCTTCTTCCCATGTGCCTCATTCTGCCTGCTTTTCCAATTATGACATTTTCATGCTCAAGATTGCTTACCTGCCCTATGGTGGCAAAACAGTTTACATTTATGAGCCTCACTTCTCCTGATGGCAGTTTTACATGGGCATATCTCCCCTCTTTTGCCATAAGCTGGGCTGCTGTTCCTGCACTTCTTACAAGTTTTCCTCCTCCACCAGGATAGAGTTCAATATTATGTATCATTGTTCCAAGAGGTATCTCCTTAAGAGGCAAACTATTACCAACTTTTACATCAATGCCTGAGCCACTTATTATTTTGTCTCCAACACTTAATCCATCAGGTGCAAGAATGTATCTGTATTCACCATCCACATACTTCAGAAGAGCTATCCTCGCTGATCTGTTGGGATCATACTCAATACTCACAACTGTTGCTGGAACACCGTGTTTGTTTCTTTTAAAATCTATAATTCTATAAAGCTTTCTGTTGCCTCCTCCTTTAAGCCATGAGGTGATTCTGCCCTGATTGTTTCTTCCCTTTCTCTTTTTAATGCATACAGTCAAAGGCTTATAAGGTTCTTCCCTGGTTATCTCACTAAAATCAGGATATGTTACAAATCTTCTACCTGCTGATGTTGGTTTACACCTTCTTATAGCCATTTATACACCCTCTATCAGATCTAATTTTTCCCCTGGTTTCAGGGTAACTATTGCTTTTTTTATCTTCTTAGTTTTTGTAAAATGGAGTCCCACTCTTTTTAACTTAGGTTTAACATTGATAACATCAACGCTGTCAACTTTTACCTTGAATATTTCCTCAAAAGCCTTCCTAATCTGAACCTTATTAGCATCAGGATGAACTTCCACAATGATTTTATTCTGACTTTCTTTTAGATTTAAAGCTTTTTCTGTAAAAATAGGCTTTTTTATTATGCTGTAAGTATCCATCAGGAAACCCCCTTAATACTTAGCAACTTATCAAGTCCAGCAACTGTGAATATTACTTTATCAAACATTGCCACATGGTAAGCATTGAGATCCTCTGCCCTTACTACGCCTACATATGGAATGTTCCTTGCCGAAAGAAGTATTTTTTCATCCTTCTCTGGAAGAGCTATAAGAACAGATTTCCCCTGTAGCTGCAACTTTTTTAAAATTTCTACCATATCTCTGGTCTTTATTCTATCAAGAGAAAGATTATCAAGCAATAAAATCTCGCTATCTTTGTATTTCATCGTTAAAGCTTTAAACAAAGCAGTATCTTTCATCTGCTTTGGTAACTGCACATAGTAGTCTCTTGGCTTAGGACCAAATACTATTCCACCTTTTCTCCATAAAGGCGATCTGATGCTGCCATGCCTTGCTCTTCCTGTATGCTTCTGTCTCCACGGCTTTCTTCCACCACCAGAAACTTCAGCCCTTGTCTTCGTAGAATGCGTGCCCTGTCTCTGATTTGCCATATAGGCAACCACCACTGTATGAACAACAGATTCATGGGCTGGATTGTTAAAAACAATTTCTGGAACTTCTTTTTTACCAACTATGTTGTTATTAATGTCTCTTATCTCAATCTCCATCATGCTTCTACCTTCCATATTTCTAAGATTCCATTTTCACCCCCCGGAACAGCACCTTTCACAAGAAGTAAATTCTGCTCCGGAATAACATCAACAATTGTTAAATTTTTCACAGTAACTGTCTCGTCTCCCATATGACCCGCCATTCTTTTACCTTTCCACACCCTTGAAGGAAAAGAACTTGCACCAATAGAGCCAGGTGCCCTGTTAAACATGGAACCATGACTGTCAGGACCACCTGCAAAGTTATGCCTTTTCATAACTCCCTGAAACCCTTTTCCTTTTGAAGTTCCTCTCACACTTACCACATCACCCTTTGAGAATATTTCCACAGTAACTTTATCTCCCACATTGTAGCCTATCATTCTGAATTCCCTTAAAACTCTGCATGGAGGAACTCCAGCTTTTTTAAAAATTCCAAGCAAAGGTTTGGGTATATTTTTTTCTTTCTTTATTTCTTTAAAACCGAGCTGAACCGCTTCATACCCATCTTTCCCAGGAGTTCTAACCTGCACAACCCAGCAAGGTCCTGCTTCTATAACAGTTACAGGAATAATTCTACCTTCTTCATCAAATATTTGAGTCATTCCTACTTTTCTACCCAAGATTCCTTTCATAGCTTTATCTCCACATCTACCCCTGCAGAAAGCTCTAATTTCATAAGAGCCTCCACTGTTTCGGGGGTGGGATCATGTATATCTATTAATCTTTTATGCACTCTTATTTCAAATTGTTCCCTTGATTTTTTATCCTGATTTGTTGACCTTAAAACCGTGTATCTACTTATTTTTGTTGGTAAAGGCACAGGACCAGAAATCCTCGCGCCTGTTCTTTTAACAGTATCCACTATTTCTTTAACAGACTGATCCAGAACTCTGTGATCATAAGCTCTTAATTTTATTCTAATCTTTTGGTCCATTTTACTCCAGCACCTCTGTGACTACACCTGCACCTACTGTTCTTCCACCTTCTCTTATTGCAAACCTCAGTCCCTCCTCCATCGCTATCGGCGCTATCAGCTCCACTGTTAGATTAACATTGTCCCCAGGCATTACCATCTCCACTCCCTCAGGTAACTTTATCACTCCTGTTACATCCGTTGTCCTAAAGTAAAACTGCGGCCTGTATCCATTGAAAAAGGGTGTGTGTCTCCCCCCTTCTTCCTTCGTCAATACATAAACTTCTGCCTTAAACTTTGTATGCGGTGTGATGCTCCCTGGCTTCGCCAACACCATCCCACGCTCTACTTCATCCTTGCCTATCCCCCTTAACAGTACTCCTATGTTGTCTCCTGCCCTTCCTTCATCAAGTATCTTACGAAACATCTCTACCCCTGTGGCTACTGTCTTCCGTGTCTCCCTTAATCCCACTATCTCTACTTCATCTCCTACTTTTATTATCCCTCTCTCTACTCTACCCGTCACTACTGTCCCACGACCAGAGATGCTGAATACATCCTCTATGGGCATTAAAAATGGCTTGTCTATCGGCCTCTCAGGCTCTGGTATGTAGTTGTCCAGCGCATCAAGTAGCTCCTGTATGGGTTTGTACTCAGCTGCATTCGGATCTCTGCTGCTGCTTTCCAATGCCTTCAATGCACTGCCCCTTATTATCGGTATCTCATCCCCAGGAAATCCATACTTGCTCAACAATTCCCTCACTTCAAGCTCTACTAAGTCAAGCAACTCAGGATCATCTACCATGTCTGTCTTGTTCATAAATACTACTATGTACGGCACTCCTACCTGCCTGGCAAGCAGTATGTGCTCCCTTGTCTGTGGCATAGGTCCATCATTGGCTGCCACTACAAGTATGGAGCCATCCATCTGCGCCGCACCCGTTATCATGTTCTTTATGTAGTCTGCATGTCCAGGACAGTCTACATGTGCATAATGCCTCTTGTCTGTCTCATACTCTACATGGGCTGTGTTTATCGTTATCCCCCTCGCTTTCTCCTCAGGTGCATTGTCTATCTGGTCATAACTCCTGTACTGCGCCAATCCCTTAAGTTCCAGATACTTCGTTATCGCTGCTGTAAGTGTGGTCTTTCCATGATCAATGTGCCCTATCGTTCCTACATTTACATGCGGCTTCTTCCTCTCAAATTTTGCCTTAGCCATCGTCTCCTCCTTAAAATCTTATAAAACTTTATTTATTATTACCCTTTATCTTGGCAATTATCTGCTCTGTAAGATTTTTTGGAACCTCGTCATAATGTGAAAACTGCATTGTGTATGTGCCTCTACCCTGTGTCTTTGACCTTAAATCAGTTGCATAACCGAACATTTCTGATAATGGAACCATTGCTCTTATCACCTGAGCTTTTCCTCTTTTTTCCATAGACTGAATTTTACCACGTCTTGAATTCAAATCTCCTATAACCTCACCCATATAGTCTTCAGGAACTACAACTTCAACATCCATAATTGGTTCCAGCAAAACAAGTTCAGCTTTCTTACAGGCATCTTTAAATGCCATTGATGCAGCAATTTTAAATGCAAGCTCTGAAGAGTCAACCTCATGATAGGAACCGTCAAAAAGCGTTACTCTCACATCAACAACAGGATATCCAGCGAGAACTCCTCCCTCCATAGCCTCAATGATACCTTTTTCAACAGCTGGAATGAACTCTCTTGGGATAGTTCCTCCGACAATCTTGTTCACGAACTCAAAACCCTTTCCTCTCTCAAGTGGCTCCACCTCAAGCCATACATGTCCGTACTGACCACGTCCACCAGTTTGCCTTATAAACTTTCCTTCAGCCTTTGCTGGCATTTTAATTGTTTCTTTATATGCAACCTGAGGCTTTCCAACATTTGCTCCAACTTTAAATTCTCGTGTGAGTCTGTCAACAATTATTTCAAGGTGAAGCTCTCCCATTCCAGAAATAATTGTCTGGCCCGTTTCTTCATTAAAGCTTACCCTGAAAGATGGGTCTTCCTGAGAGATTTTCTGCAGCGAAAGAGATAATTTTTCCTGATCTGCCTTTGTTTTTGGTTCTATGGCAACGGAGATAACTGGCTCGGGAAACTCTATAGATTCAAGAATAACAGGATTATTTTCGTCACAAAGAGTATCTCCTGTTAAAGTATTCTTTAAACCTACAACAGCAGCAATATCTCCTGCACAGATTTCTTTTATTTCTTCTCTTCTATTTGAATGCATTCTAAATATTCTTGCAACTCTTTCTTTTATGTTTCTTGTGGAATTGTATACATAGCTGCCAGAAGTTAAAATACCTGAATACACTCTCACATAAGTAAGACTACCCATGTACGGATCTGCCATAATCTTGAAAGCAAGAGCTGTCAATGGTTCATCTATAGTTGCTCTTCGCTGGACCTCTGTTCCATCCAGAGGATTGACTCCTTTGACCGGAGGGATGTCAAGAGGAGAAGGCAAATAATAAACAATAGCATCAAGAAGCATCTGAACTCCTTTATTTTTAAAGGCAGAACCACATAAAACAGGAGTAATCTTCATCTGGATTGTTCCTTTTCTTATCGCAGCCCTTATTTCTTCTGCAGTAATCTCCTCTCCTGAAAGATATTTTTCCATAATTCTATCATCTATATCGCATAGGGCTTCTATCATTTTTTCTCTATATTTTTTTGCCTCTTCAAGATACTCAGAGGGAATTTCGTCTTCTACAAATTTGGCACCGAGTGTCTCATCGTCAAAATAGTAGGCTTTCATTTCAATCAAATCTATCGGCCCCCTGAATGTATCTTCTTTGCCAATGGGAATCTGCACTGCCACAGGGTTTGCACCAAGTTTTTCTATCATGCTTTCAATGGACATGAAAAAATCTGCTCCTATTTTATCCATCTTGTTCATAAAAGCAATTCGCGGCACTTTATATTTGTCAGCCTGTCTCCAGACCGTCTCACTCTGTGGTTCAACTCCTGCTGAAGCATCAAAAACAGCAATAGCTCCATCAAGAACTCTTAAAGATCTTTCAACCTCAATTGTAAAGTCAACGTGCCCTGGAGTGTCTATTATATTAATTTTATGTTCCTTCCACATACAGCTTGTGGATGCTGCAGTTATCGTTATTCCACGTTCCTGCTCCTGTGGCATCCAATCCATTACTGCGGTGCCTTCATGAACTTCTCCTATTTTATAGGTCACACCGGTATAGTACAGAATTCGCTCGGTAGTTGTTGTTTTACCGGCATCAATATGAGCCATAATACCAATATTTCTCGTCTTTTCAAGCGGAAATCTTTCCATAATACTCCTTCTAATAAATTACCACCTATAATGGGCAAATGCCCTGTTGGCTTCTGCCATTTTGTGGGTTTCTTCTTTTTTCTTTATTGAAGAACCTACATTATTGTAGGCATCAAGTATTTCTGCAGCAAGTCTTTCTTTCATTGTCTTTTCTTTTCTTTGCCTTGCATATGTCTTGAGCCACCTTAATGCAAGACTCAATCTTCTATTGGGTCTTACCTCCATTGGAACCTGATATGTAGCACCTCCTACTCTGCGAGGCCTTACTTCAAGAACAGGCTTAATGTTTTCAATTGCCTGCTTAAATACTTTTAAAGGATCTTGACCTGTTTTTTCTTTAATTATCTCAAATGCACCATAACATATTTTTTCACTTATTGATTTTTTGCCATCTTCCATGATTACATTTATTAATTTGGATACAAGCTTGCTTTGATATTTTGGATCAGGCAAAACTTCTCTTTTTGGTACATAACCTCTTCTTGGCATCTTATACTCCTACTTATTTTGGTCTTTTAGTGCCATATTTTGAACGACTCTTTCTTCTATTATTAACACCTGCACAGTCCAGAGTTCCTCTTACAATATGATATCTCACACCTGGCAAATCCTTCACTCTTCCACCTCTCACAAGAACTATCGAATGTTCCTGTAAATTGTGTCCTTCTCCGGGTATATAAGCTATTACCTCAACTCCATTTGTAAGCCTTACCTTTGCCACTTTTCTTAAAGCAGAATTAGGCTTTTTCGGAGTTGTAGTATATACCCTTACGCAAACCCCTCTTCTCTGAGGGCATGATTGCAAAGCAGGTGATTTGGTTTTCTTTTCAACCTTTTCCCTGCCTTTTTTTACTAATTGTGAAATTGTCGGCACCTTTCCACCTCATAATAAAATTACTTTAACAAAACTTTAACATTTGCAGACAAGACTTTTTAGTTTATCAAAAAATAAAAACTCTGTCAAGTAAGTAGCGGCACAAAAATTTGAAATATATAAAAAATAATTTAACCAAATTTATATAAAAAAAGCAACAAGACTCAATAATCTTAGCCGAGAGAATATCTGTGATACTTGCCTTTTTTCTTTCTTATCTTTTCAATCTCTTTCTGTTTTTCTGTGGGAATGCCTAAATATTCTTTTAATTTTTCCACAAGCATTCTACGTGCAAAAAAGCGATTTAATCCTTGAGATCTTTCCTTTGTGCATTTTACCTCAAGTCCTGTAGGTTTATGCTTTAAATAAACTCCTGTGGAGGCTTTATTTAGCTTTTGTCCTCCACGCCCTGAACATCTGATAAACTTTTCCTCAATATCTGATTCCTTTATCCCAAGCTTTTGCATTTCATCTAAAAGCTCTCTTTCTTTCTTTTCAGTTACTGGAAATTTTCCCATTTTAAGAAAGAAGTGGCAAAATTTTATTGATTTCTGTAAGAGTTTCAACAACCATGTCTGCCTCTGTCTTTTTCAGTGTTTCAACACCGTAAGGACCTGTAGCAACGGCTATTACCTTTGCTCCATAGGGCTTTGCACAGGCTACATCTCTTGGAGTATCGCCAATAACAATACATTGATGGAAATCTAAATAATTATTGAATCTCTTTGAAAATCTCTTAACAGCGATGGGCAAAAGTTTGTTTCTGTCCTCATGGTCACTTCCAAAAGCACCGGTAGGGAAAAAAGAATTTAAGCCAAAGGGGTCTAACTTAATTCTTGCGCCTTTTTCAAGATTTCCTGTAAGAAGTCCAATTGGATATTTTAATTCGTAATGGATAAACTCTATGAAATCCTTTACTCCTGGTTTTAGGTGCTTTGAGTTATTATTTATTTCCACTGTCAGATTTTTAAGATAACTCTCAATCAGTTCACTAACCAGAGAAATTGAAGGCTCTATTCCATGAAGTATAAGTCCTTCCTTTATAATCTGGACATCGGTTTTACCAGCCATTTCAAAGTTTTTAAATGCGTCTTTAATTCCAAGAACCTTTTCAAAGGCTCTATTAAGAGAGCGGGTTCCAGCTCCTCCAGCACTGATTAATGTCCCATCAATATCAAAAAGAATTAGCTTCATAAATCCTCCGCGGAATTAACTTTTCTTTCAGAAATTTCGCAGTTTTTGATGTAGGCTTCTGCTCTTTATTCCATTCTGTTGAATCCTTTTTATTTAAAGCTTCATCAAGCAAAACAAGAAAAACTTTTCGTGGCATTTCATAGGCTCCAAGGCTTAATAAATGTCTGTTTGTAATTTGACAGTCAATAAAGTAAAAATTATTTTTAATCAGATGTTCAACAAGACAGGCAAGAGCTACCTTTGATGCATCCTTCATAAGTGTAAACATTGACTCACCGAAAAAAGCTTTACCAAGTGAGACTCCATATAGTCCTCCTACTATTTTATCTTCAAACCAGACTTCCACTGAATGAGCATATCCAAGTTTGTGAAGCTTTATATAAGCCTCCATCATTTCTGAAGTAATCCATGTTCCTACAGAATCACTTCTTGGAGCTGTGGCACATCCCTTAATAACAGAGATGAAATCTCTATCAAAGCTAACTCTATAAATGTCTTTTTTTAAACTCTGATAAAGACTTCTTGACATTTTAAAAAGCAAGGGGAATATCAGAGGCCTTTGAGAAGGTGACCACCACAAAATTGGTTTATGATTGTACCATGGAAATATCCCTGATCTGTAAGCAAGTATAAGTCTTTCTGGACTAAGGTCTCCACCAATTGCAAGTAAACCGTCGGGATCTGCAAATTCTGGATGAGGAAAAACCAGTTCCTCACGAAGTAAATACACTGTCATCTATTTCAAAGGAAATGCTTCCTTCATGTAGAGTTACGATAACTTTTCCGCCTTGTTTAAGTCTTCCAAATAAAATTTCTTCAACAAGCGGTGCTTTTACTTCCTTTTGGATAATTCTTTGAAGGGGTCTTGCTCCGAATTTTGGATCAAAACCCTTTTGTGCAAGCCATTTTCTTGTTTCCTCTGTAATTTCAACGAAAATATTTTTTGATGCAAGCTGTTCATTAAGTTCCTTTATGAATTTATCCACAATCTTTAAGACAATATCTTCAGGTAAAGGATTGAAACTAACTATTCCATCAAGTCTGTTACGAAATTCTGGGCTAAAGAGTCTTTCAACCGCCTCTTTACTTTTTCTGAGTTGATCAGAACTTCTGTCACCGAAACCAACTACCGGTCTTTCCATTTCTCTTGCACCAATATTTGATGTCATAATAAGAATAACATTCCTCATATCTGCTTTTCTTCCTGTGTTGTCCGTGAGAGTTCCATAGTCCATTACCTGAAGCAGCACATTAAATATATCTTCATGGGCTTTTTCTATCTCATCAAGCAAAAGCACACAGTGAGGATTTTTTCTTATCTGCTCAGTAAGAAGCCCGCCCTGTTCAAATCCGATATATCCTGGAGGAGCTCCAATAAGCTTTGCAATAGAATGTTTTTCCATATATTCAGACATATCAAATCTTATAAAACTAATTCCCAGTATGTTTGCCAGCTGCCTTGAAAGTTCTGTCTTTCCAACTCCTGTAGGACCTGTAAAGAGAAAGCAACCTATTGGTCTCTGAGGCTCTTTAAGACCCGCTTTAGCAAGTTTTATTACTCTTGCAACTGCCTCTATTGCTTCATCCTGCCCAAAAATTACAGATTTCAATTCTGATTCAAGATTTCTGAGCCTGTCAGCATCACTGGATGTTATCTCCTGAGAAGGTATTCTTGCCATCTTTGCCACTGTCTGCTCAATGATTTTTTCAGTAACAACTGGATTATCACTGTGATAAAGTCTCACAACAGCACCTGCCTCATCAATAACATCAATGGCTTTATCTGGTAAAAATCTCTCAGTTATGTATTTCGCTGAAAGGTGAACTGCTGAGCGTAAAGCTTCTGCAGTATAAGCTACTCCATGATACTGCTCATAGTAGGACTTGAGACCTTTAAGAATCTCAATTGTCTCTTCTTCAGAGGGTTCGGAGATATCTATTTTCTGAAATCTTCTTGAAAGTGCCCTGTCTTTTTCAAAGTAGTTTCTGTATTCCTCATAGGTTGTGGCACCAATGCAGCGTATTTTCCCTTCAATTAAAACGGGCTTTAAAAGATTTGATGCATCAACAGTACTTCCACTTGCAGAACCAGCACCAACAACGGTATGAATCTCATCTATAAAAAGTATGCAGTTTTTTATTTTATAAAGAGAGTTTATTAAAGCCTTCATCCTTGCTTCAAAATCTCCTCTGTATTTAGTCCCGGCAAGCAATGAACCCATGTCAAGAGCAAAAATTTTAACATTTTTAAGATGCTCTGGCACTTCACCATGAGCAATCTTTAATGCCAGTCCTTCAACAATTGCGGTTTTTCCAACTCCTGGTTCTCCTACTAAAATTACATTGTTCTTTCTTCTTCTTGATAGAACCTGAATAACTCTTTCAAGTTCACTCTGCCGACCAATTATTGGATCAATTTCGCCCCTTCTTGCTTTTTCAACCAGTTCTATTGTAAAAGTCTTAAGGGGATCACCCCGTTTTTCCTCTTTTCTTACAGTTTCTTCAAAGCCTGTTTTAGGAATGCCATGAGAAATATAATTCAAAACATCAATTCTTGTGATTCCATATGACTTAAGAAGATTTACTGCGTAGGTTTCTTCCTCAAGAAAAAGGGATGCAAGAAAATCTCCTGCATCAGCCTCTTTTTTCTCTGCACTTTTTATATGATTGAGGGTTCTTTCCATTACTCTCTGGAAACTCACTGTTGGATATGTCTGCCCTTTGGTTTTTCTCTTTGGAACCTGTTCTTCAAGAAATCTTTCAAGATTTCTTTTAATCTGTTCAGGGTCTCCGCCGCAGTTTTTAATTATTTCCATGCCAAAATCATCATGGAGAATAGCATAAAGAAGATGTTCAACTGTAAGATACTGATGACCCCTTTCAATGGCATCTTCAACAGTAGCTGATATAATAATCTGTAAATCTTTATTGATCATCTCTTTCTATACTGCATTTTAACGGAAAACCATTGGCTCTTGCAAGGCTTTCCACCTGGGCTACCTTTGTTTCAGCAATCTCCTTTGGATAAATACCTGCAAGACCTTTTCCGTGTCTGTGAACATAAAGCATTATTCTGGTAGCTTCTACCTTTGATTTTTCAAAAATTGTCATTAAAACATGGACAACAAAATCCATTGTAGTGTAATCATCATTCAGGAGATAAACTCTGTAAAGTTCAGGTTGGTCAATTGAGATTTCCTGTTCTTCTTCAAGGAAGACTCTTTCTTTCATTTTGTAATAAGGGAAAATTAAAAATTGCTCAATGTCTGATTAATCCAAAAATAGCAATAAGAATACTTATGAATGTAAAACCAACACCCATAAACCACTGTAAAAATTGAACTCTTCTCTCCAACGCTTCAAATCTTTTGTCAACTGCCTCAAATCTCTTTTCAACTGCCTCAAATCTCTTGTCAACTGCCTCATGATAAGCTTTCATCTGTTGCTGAATCGCCTCAAATCTCTTGTCAACTGCCTCATGATAAGCTTTCATCTGTTGCTGAATCACCTCAAATCTCTCCTGCATTGCATCAAATCTTGCATTTTCAATTTCTCTTAATGCCTTTAGTTCTTCCTCAACTCTGATGATTCTTTCAATAATGGATAATTCCCTTGCTCTTTGTTCATTCTGACGAACAAGACCTTCAATAATTTCCTTTACAAGGGTTTCCAGTTCTTCTCTTGATATTTTTTCTATAACTTCAGGCATAGTTAATTATATCATATTTTTTGTTTAGAAATGCCATTATAATTAAAATGGATTGAGCGAATCAAAAAAACAGCTTAATTCTCTATCGGCAAATTCAGCTTTTATGTAGTGTATGCAGAGTTTATTCTCACATATTCTTCCGATAAATCAGTTGTGAAAACAGTTGCTTTCCCTGTACCGAGATTTAAGTTAATCAAAATCTCAATTTCATGCTCTTTAAGAATTTCCTTGAGTTCCTCCTGTCTCATTGTGGGAAAGCCTCTGTTAAAAAGGCAGATACCATTTATATAAATCTCAATTTTTTCTTCCTTTACAGCAACTCCAGAGTATCCCACAGCAGCAATTACTCTGCCCCAGTTGGGGTCACATCCATAAAAGGCTGTTTTAACCAGAAGGGAATTTGCCACAGCCCTGGCAACTCTTTTTGCATCCTGAGCTGTCTTAGCTCCTTTAACATTAACTGTTATGAATTTTGTTGCTCCTTCTCCATCTTTCACTATCATTTTTGAAAGCTCAATACACAGCTCATTAAGAGCTCCCTTAAACTGCTTCCATAGAGTGGTTTTTCTTTCAATCTTTACATCAGATTCTCCATTCGCAAGCATTAAAACCGTATCATTTGTTGACATGTCTCCGTCAACTGTAATTGAGTTAAAGCTCTGTGCCACAGCATCTCTTAAAGCCTCTTTCATCAAATCCGAACTTATCTTCGCATCAGTAACTATTGCACACAGCATTGTTGCCATATTTGGACAGATCATTCCAGCGCCCTTACATATTCCCAGAATCGTGACAGCAGTATCCTCTCCAATTTGCCTGTATGTAAGCTTTGGGAAAGTATCGGTTGTCATTATTGCTTCTGCAACCTGTATAGGCTGAGCATTGCCAAGCCTGTTTACAAGTTCATCAACTCCTTTAATGATTTTTTCAACAGGCAAATGCACTCCAATAACTCCTGTTGAAAGTGGTAAAACATGTTCTTTATTAATATTGAGTTTTTCTGCCAGATAATCCGTTATTTTTAATGCATCCTCAATTCCTTTCTGGCCTGTGCAGGCATTGGCATTTCCACTGTTTAAAATCAATGCCTGAGCCTGTCCTGAGCGTATTCTTTTCATACAAATTTTTACAGGAGCAGCTTTTATCTGATTGGTAGTAAAAACTCCTGCAACCTGAGCAGGCTTTTTAGAATAAATTAAAGCCACATCATACCTGTCTTGGTACTTAATCCCCGCCTTTGCAACTGAATAAAAAAATCCTTCAGGTGAAACAATATCCATTACTGCTCACCTAATTTAAATGTATCATGAAGCACTCTTACAGCAAGTTCAGTATATTTAGCATCAATAAGGCATGAAATCTTTATCTCCGATGTGCTTATTGCCATTATGTTTATTCCATGGTTGGCAAGGGCTTCAAACATCTGAGCTGCCACTCCTGAATGTGTTCTCATGCCAACACCTACAATGGAAATTTTCGCTATCCCCTCGTTTAAAAGAACTCCCTCGGCTCCCAGTTCTCTGGAAATTTTCTCTGTAAGCTCAAGAGCTTTTTTAGCATCAGCTTTTGGAACTGTAAAAGAAATGTCAGTTGCTTTACCATCACTGCTTATGTTCTGAACAATCATGTCAACAACAATATTTGCATCTGCCACTGCTTTGAAAAGTTTTGCTGCTATTCCAGGTCTGTCAGGAACTTTAAGAATTGTTATTTTTGCTTGATTTTTGTCATGGGCAATGCCTGATACTACCACTTTTTCCATGTCTTTATCCTCCTTTGTAACTAATGTTCCGGGATTCCAGTTAAAGCTTGAACGAACTATTACAGGGACATTGTATTTCATTGCAAACTCTACAGAACGAGTTTGCAAAACCTTTGCTCCCAGTGAAGCAAGTTCAAGCATTTCCTCATAAGAAATCTTATCAAGCTTACGAGCATTGGGGACAATATTTGGATCAGCAGTAAATACACCATCAACATCTGTGTAAATTTCACATAAATCAGCATTCAATGCAGCTGCAATGGCAACTGCCGTAAGATCAGAGCCACCTCTGCCAAGCGTTGTTACATCCTCTGTTTCCGTAATCCCCTGAAAGCCTGCAGCCACTACAATATAACCGTCTTCAAGAGCTTTCAATGCTCGGGTTGCGATAATTTTCTCAATTCGTGCCTTTGTATGCACTGCATCGGTAATTATTCCCATCTGCCTTCCAGTAAGAGCAATTGCCTTGTGTCCCAGTTCGCATAAAGCCATTGCTGTAAGTGCAGCAGTAACTCTTTCTCCAGAGGAAAGAAGTAAATCCATTTCCCTTTCTGGAGGGTTTGAACATACCTGATGAGCAAGTCCAATGAGTTTGTCTGTCTCTCCAGCCATTGCAGAAACAACAACAACAACTTTATTGCCTTCTTTAACAGTTTTTGAAACCCTTTCTGCAACAGCTTTTATTCTTTCAATGTTTGCAACAGAAGTTCCACCATATTTTTGAACAATAAGCATAGATGCCTCCATCTCGGAAATTTGAGTTTTTCTATTATGTAAAAATTCTTCACTTTTTTACAATTATCTTAAAATATCATTAGAAATCGTCATGCCGAACCTGCGTAAGCAGGCGAGGAATCTCTTCCGCTTTTTTCGCCATCGGAAGAAGACACTGCCTTCGCCTCGGGATGACAAAGTGGTGTGTCATTCCGAGCGGAGCATGAGTGGAGTGAGGAATCTCATCCTACTCAATGCAAAAAAATAATGATACTGCCACGCACCCTACTGCTACTCACAATGACCAGTGAAAGTTTTTCTATCTTTATCGGCAAATTTAGACATTATCCTGAATTTATCTCTCCTGTATGGTATAATTTTGATATGAAAGTCGTCACATCCCGTGAAATGGCAGAAATTGATAGACTAACCATTGAGCATTACGGCATTCCTTCAATGGTATTAATGGAAAGAGCTGCCTTAGCTGTTAGTGAGCATGTGCTTGAGCTTAATCCAGAAAATGTTATTGTTCTTGCAGGACCAGGAAACAATGGTGGTGATGGAGTTGCCTGTGCAAGAATACTTAAAAATAAAATTAAAGATGTAAAAATTTTTCAGCTTTTTCCCGATGAAAAACTTTCCAGTGATTGCAAAAATCAACTTGATATTGCAAAAAAATTTGGAGTGCCAGTGATTGATGGTTATCCCGGAGATGAGGAAATAATGCAGGCAGATGTAATTATTGATGCAATCTTTGGAACAGGACTTAAAAAAGCAATTGAAGGTGAAATTGCCCAATTCATTGAAAATTTAAATTCTCTAAAAAAATTCGTTTTAGCTGTTGATGTTCCCTCAGGAATATCCTCAGATACAGGAGAAGTTCTCGGAGTTGCTATTAGAGCAAAAATAACTGTAACTTTCGGACTTCCAAAAAGAGGGCATTTACTTTTTCCAGGAAAAGAGTATACAGGTAAGCTTTTTATTGAAGATATCGGATTTCCAAAAGAATTAACAGAGTCTGAAAATTTAAAGATTTCAACAATTGAAAAACATCTTGCCTGCTGCCTTATTCCTCCGAGACCTGAGTATTCTCATAAAACAAGATACGGGCATGTTCTTGTGATTGCAGGTTCTACAGGAAAAACAGGTGCAGCAGTCATGACAGCAAAGGCTGCTTTGCGGGCAGGTTCTGGACTTGTAACAATGGCAGTTCCTGCAGCACTTAAAGTTGTTTTTCAGAGTAAGGTTCTTGAGGAGATGATTCTTCCTCTTGCATGCACAATGAATACCCTTTCAAGGCAGGCTTTACCTGAAATTATGGAATTTATAAATGCAAAGGCAAACTCTGTTGCCTTTGGTCCTGGAGTTGGAGTTAATGAAGATATTGAGATCATTTTAAAAGAGCTTATTTTAAACTGTCCATGTCCAATTGTAATTGATGCTGATGGTATAACAGTTCTTGGAAAAATCTCAGATGTTCTCAAGCAAGCTCGCTCTGAGATTGTTCTTACGCCTCATCCTGGTGAGTTAAGCAGACTTATAAACATGGCAGTCAAAGATATTGAAAAACAGAGAGTTGATATTGCTCAAAAAGTAGCGAACCAATTAAATGTTGTCCTTGTTTTAAAAGGAGTTCCAACAGTAGTTGCTGAGCCTCAGGGTAGCGTATATTTAAATACAACAGGAAATCCAGGAATGGCAACAGCAGGTTCAGGAGATGTTCTCACAGGCATAATTGCTTCACTTATTGGGCAGGGACTCACTCCTTTTCATGCTTCTGTGCTTGGTTGTTTCATTCATGGATTAAGTGGAGACATAGCTGCTAAAAAGAAAGGATATCATGGTCTTATTGCCGGAGATTTGATTGAAAACCTTCCAGAAGCTTTTATTGAGCTCAGTCAATGAAGTGGATCCAAAGTCCTGAAAATCCATTAATAAAAGAAATAAAGAAAATCATCAAAAAACCAGAGGAAAAAATCTTTATTGAAGGAATAAATCTTATTGAAGCAGCCCTTACCTCTGATTATGTTCAGATTGAGGAAGTACTTGTTACAGAAGATTTTATTGAGAAACAAAGGGAGTTTTTTAAAACTTTTAAAAGCAAAATCCTGGTTACAGGCATTTCTGAAAGGATTGCAAAGACAATATCTGAAACAGTAACTCCTCAGGGAATATTTGCAGTAGCAAAATTTAAGTATAAAAATCTCAATGAAATCAAAAATCCAAAACTCGCCGTTATTGCAGACAGAATTCAGGATCCAGGAAATCTTGGAACAATCATTCGTGCTTCTGAGGCTCTTGGTGCAGAAGCTCTGCTGACCACTCCAGGAACATGCAATCCCCTTTCAGGCAAGGTTTTAAGAGCATCCGCAGGAAGCATATTTTTTATTCCAGTGATAAAGGCTTCTGTAAAAGATATTAAAGACTTCATCTTGAAAAATAAACTTAAGCTTGTAATAACAGATTTAAAGGCAAAATTGCACTGTTTTAATGTTGATTTTACTGGTTCATTAGCAGTTGCTTTTGGGAATGAATCTCATGGAGTAAGTGAAGAGCTAAAGACAATAAAACATATAAGTTGCAGAATTCCCCATAAAGGTAAAACAGAAAGTCTGAATGTTGCCATAGCTGCTACTGTGCTTCTTTATGAAATTCTTCGTCAACGATCTTTAAAGCCTCCTTAAACTCATGAATATAAAAAGGTTTGGTAAGACAAAGAGCATTATTTTTTAAAATTTCTTCTTCAGGACAGTTCAGAGTAGATAAAATTATCACAGGTTTATGAGAAATTATGCTCG
The DNA here is from genome assembly GCF_040450955.1 of Thermodesulfovibrio sp. 3907-1M. Taxonomy (NCBI): domain Bacteria; kingdom Pseudomonadati; phylum Nitrospirota; class Thermodesulfovibrionia; order Thermodesulfovibrionales; family Thermodesulfovibrionaceae; genus Thermodesulfovibrio; species Thermodesulfovibrio autotrophicus. The sequence continues at coordinate 1,726,435 of NZ_CP144373.1, read as the reverse complement.
CTATTTCTTCCAGAAGATTTAATTCCTTTATTGTTGTATAATCGGCTATAATAAATTTGTAGTCTATAAATGATTTTACAGTTGATGTAGCAAGTTCACCTTCATAGCCAAAGAACCGTAGATACTCCATCAGGACTTCTTTTACAAGTCGGTTATTTTCAATGACCAGAACTTTTTTCATAGTTATAAATTTTATACAACTTTTGATATATAAAGTCAATATTTTTACAACTAAATATTGATAGATTTTGAAGGGGTTGAAGATTTAATGTTTTAAGTTGATGAAAATAGGTGAAACAATAAAGAAGTTGAGAAAGGCAAAAGGGATTTCTCAGATGGAACTTGCCGACAGGATTGGAATAACCTATCAACAGCTTCAGAAGTATGAAAAAGGGAAATCAAAAATTACAATAGAAAGGCTTATTGATATAGCAAAAGCCCTTGATGTTCCCGTAAGCGTATTTTTCCATGAAGTATATGAAAAGGAAAGGAAATTTTATTCTGAAGATGAAGTTATTCTTATAGAACTTTACAGAAAACTTTCTGACGCTGAATTAAAAAAAGCATTATTGAAAATCATGAAAGAACTGAGCTCAAAATAGTCACACTTCCTATACTTATTTGTGCATATGGTATGATATATTTAAGTGAAAAAATTTTTTGGGAGGCAGTAATGAAGGTAATTCTCAAAGAAGATGTTCATGGATTGGGTAAAGCAGGACAGATTATCAATGTAAAAGATGGATATGCAAGAAACTATCTTCTGCCAAGAGGGCTTGTATTAATTGCTGATGAAAAAAACTTAAAAGCTCTTGAGTATCAAAAGAAAAAAATTGAAGAAGAAGCAAAGAAAAAGCGTCAGGATGCAGAATCAGTAGCAGAAAGACTCAGTGCTCTTGAACTTACAATTAAAGCAAAGGCTGGGGAAGACCAGAAACTTTTTGGTTCCATTACAGCAAAAGATGTAGCAGAAGCTTTACAAAATCATGGTTTTTCAATCGACAAGAGACAAATCAACATCTTAGAGCCCATAAAAAGATTGGGAGAGCATGAAGTAGAGGTTAAACTCCATTCAAATGTCAGTGCAAAATTAAAGATTAATGTTGTAGGAGAATAATGGCTTATTTAAAGGAAATAGATGCTACTGCCCTCAGACTACCACCTCAGAGCCTTGAGGCTGAACAAGCTGTTCTTGGTGCAATAATTCTTGAAGGAGACTCAATAACTAAAGTAATTGAAATAGTTTCACCAGAAGATTTCTATAGTGAAAGGCACAGAAAAATTTATCAGGCAATGCTTGAACTTTTTGATAAAAATGAGCCAATTGACCTCATCACTCTTACAGAACATTTAAGGGACAAAGGTGAGCTTGAAGAGGCTGGAGGAGTTAGTTATTTAGGAAATCTCACCACAGTAGTTCCTACAGCAGCAAATATAAAATATCATGCCAGACTTGTCAGAGAAAAGGCTTTGCTGAGGGCTATTATTCGTGCCTGCACTGAGATCGTTACAAAAGTTTATGAAGAGCCTGAGGATGCTGAGGAAATGATTGATTATGCTGAAAGATTAATCTTTGAAATTTCAGAAAAACGAACAAATACAAGCTTTTATCATATGAAAGATGTGGTGAAACATACTTTCAAGATAATAGAGAGCATGTATGAGAGAAAGGCAGTAATAACAGGCATTCCTTCAGGTTTCAAGGACCTTGACGAGTTAACCTCAGGTTTTCAGCCTGGGGATCTGATAATTATTGGTGGCAGACCTGGAATGGGAAAAACAGCTTTTTCATTAAACATTGCCCAGCATGTGGGAGTAGAGCTTGGAGAGCCTGTTGCCTTTTTCAGCCTTGAGATGTCAAAGGAGCAAATCGCAATGAGGCTTCTTAGCAGCATTGCAATGGTAAATTCCACAAGTCTCAGAAAGGGCTTTATAAGTAAGAAAGACTGGGAAAGAATTACAGATGCTGCTGTTAAACTTAGTGAAGCACCCATTTACATAGATGATTCCTCTCAGATGAGTGTTCTTGAGATAAGGGCAAAGGCAAGAAGGCTTAAAATGGAAAAAGGCAGGCTTGGACTGGTTATCATAGACTATCTTCAGCTTATGAGAAGCAGAAACTCATATGATGTAAGAGAGCAGGAAATAGCTGATATATCCCGTTCACTCAAAGCTATGGCAAAGGAGTTAAAAGTTCCTGTCATTGCATTGAGTCAGCTTAATCGCTCAGTGGAAAAAACTTCTGATAGAAGACCTACTCTGGCAAACTTAAGAGAATCAGGTGCAATTGAACAGGATGCAGATGTAATAATCTTTCTTTACAGAGACGAAGTATACAACAGGAAAAACTCTGCCAACAAAGGCAAAGCTGAAGTAATAGTGGCAAAGCAGAGAAATGGACCTACTGACACTGTGTATCTTACTTTTCTTGATGATTATACAAGATTCCTTGATTATACAGACAAGTACACAGGCACAGAAATACAAGAGGAAGTCTAAAATGCTTAGAAGAAAGCCAGCAGTTGCAGGATATTTTTATCCATCAAATCCTAAAGAACTTTTATATGAAGTGGAAGAATACATGACCCCACAGGCAAAACTGAAGGCTCGTGGTGCCATATGTCCTCATGCAGGATATGTTTATTCAGGTCATGTAGCAGGTGCTGTATACTCAAGAATTTCTCCTGGTGAAACGTTTATTCTTCTTGGACCAAACCATACAGGGTATGGAGCAGATATTTCTCTGATGGTTGAAGGACAGTGGGAAATTCCTCTTGGAAGTTTAAAGATAAATGAAGAACTTGCGAAAAAAATCATAGAAAATTCTTCTGCTACAGAAGACCTTCAGGCTCATCTTTACGAGCATTCACTTGAAGTTCAGCTCCCTTTTATTTATAAGCTAAACCCTCAGGCTCAGATTGTACCTATAACATTGAAAATGCTTTCACTTAAAGACAGTCTCAGTTTAGCACAGTGCATTGCTAAAGCAGTGGAAGAGCTTGCTGTTAAGGATAAAGTTGTTATTATTGCAAGCACAGATATGAGCCATTATTTACCCGATGATCTGGCAAGAAAGGTTGACTCCCTGGCAATTGAAAAAATTAAAGCCTTTGATCCAGAGGGACTTTACAACGCTGTATTAGAGCATGGGATATCAATGTGTGGAGTAATTCCTACCACAGTAATGCTTCAGGCAACAAAGCTTCTTGGTGCAAAGGAAGTTCAAATTATTAAATACGCAACCTCTGCTGAGGTTAGCAGAGACTATGATAAGGTTGTAGGATATCTCGGTGCAATTGTCATCTAAACTGCCTCTGACAGGTGTAATACTTGCTGGTGGAAAATCATCACGAATGAAAACAAATAAATGTTTGCTTTCTTTGAATAACAAGAAACTTATTGAAATTCTTCTCATAAACTTGAAAGAAATATTTGAAGAGCTTTTCATTGTTACAAACTTTCCTGAAGCATATTTTTATACAGGCTTTCCTCTGCTTGGAGATATTTATCCCTTTAAAGGACCCTTGGCAGGAATTCATGTGGCATTGAAGAACTCAAAATACGATGTCTTTGCTTTTGCCTGCGATATGCCCTTTGTTAAAAAGGAAATCGTTTATTTTCTTGGTGAAAAACATCGTAGTCAGAAAAACAACATAACTGTTTCCTGTTATAAGGAAAAGATTTATCCTTTACCAGGGATTTATTCAAAAGAGATTCTGAATGAATTAGAAAATTTACTTAAAGAAGACAAACTAAGCATGATTAGACTTATTGAAGATATTCATGCTCAGACAGTAGATGTTGCAAATTTAGATAAAGAAGGGTTATCTTTTATTAATGTAAACACAGAAGAAGACTTAAAATTTCTTGAAAAAGGAGGCAAAAGATGTTTGGGTTAGGAACACAGGAATTAATGCTAATTCTTATAATAGTGGTTATTCTTTTTGGGGCAACAAGACTGCCCCAGATTGGAAAAGGAATTGGCGAGGCTATAAGGAACTTTAAAAAAGCAACATCTGAAAAGGATGAGATTGATGTAACTCCAAAAAAGGATGAAGAGAAAAAATAGATGTGAGACTTCTTGAAGCAGAGATAGATTTAAAAGCATTAATTCACAACTTTCATACAGTTAAAGCTGTCCTCAAGCCAATTAATCCATCCTGCCGGATAATAGCAATTGTAAAAGCAGATGCCTATGGACATGGAGCAGTAGAGGTTGCCCGTGCTCTTGAAAAAAGATGCTTTGCCTTTGGAGTGGCTTTTTTAGAAGAAGCTGCTATATTACGAGAATCAGGAATAAAATCAAAAATTATTGTTCTCTTTGACAGAGAAGTGGAAGGTATATTTAAATACGATCTTACTCCAGTGGTCTTTGATTTTAAACAGGCTCAGGCTCTTTCAAAACAGGCTCAGAAAAAAGGAGTTGCTCTCCCTGTTCATATTAAAGTTGAGACAGGCATGGGAAGACTTGGAATTTATAATGCACCATGCAAAACAATTAAAAAAATTGCTCAGTTACCAAATATAAAAATTGAGGGTGTTATGAGTCATCTTTCAGAGGCTGAAAATAAAGAATGGACAACAGAACAAATAAGGAGATTTCAGGAGATTCAAAAATGCGTTAGCAATCTTGAAATTAATCCTGTTTTCCACATTTCAAACTCTCATGGAATTATATATCCTGAGGCTTTGTTTGATGCAATAAGACCTGGTTTGATGCTTTACGGATACAGTCAAAACTTTGAAAAAGAATTAAAACCATGCATGAAAGTTAAAACAAAAATTATTGACATAAGAAGGCTTCCAAAGGGTTCACCAATAAGTTATGGAAGAACCTTTATAACAAAAAAAGCCTCTCTCATTGGAGTTATTCCTGTGGGATATGCTGATGGATACTTCAGAAAATTAACTAACAGAGCAAAGGTTATTGTGAGAGGTAAAAAGGTGCCTGTTGTAGGGACAGTTTGCATGGATCTTACAATGATAGACCTTACAGATGTGCCAGATACAGAAATTGACGATGAAGTAATTTTGCTTGGAGAATCAGGAAATGAAAAAATTACAGCTCAGGATATTGCAGGATGGGCAGAAACTATACCCTATGAAGTATTAACTTCCTTAGGAAGCCGTGCAAAAAGAAAATATATTAAGGAGGAGGCATGTTAGCAGAGAGAACAAAAAAAATTAAACCTTCACCAACTCTTGCCGTTGACAGCCGAGCTAAGGAATTAAAAGCAAAGGGAATGGATGTTGTAAATTTTGGAGTTGGAGAGCCAGACTTTGATACTCCTGAACATATTAAAGAGGCTGCAATAAAGGCAATCAAAGATGGTTTTACAAAGTATACTCCTGTTGGTGGAATTGATGAGCTCAAAGAGGCAATAATTGAAAAACTTGAAAGAGACAATGGATTAAAGTATGAAAAAGCAAACATTTTAGTGTCCTCAGGTGCAAAACATTCTTTGTATAACATTGCTCAGGCATTATTTGGTCCAGGGGATGAAGTAATAATTCCCGCTCCTTACTGGGTTTCTTATCCTGATCAGGTTTTACTTAATGATGCCCAGCCTGTAATTGTTGAAACAAGGGAAGAATATGATTTTATGCTTCATCCCGAGGTTTTAAAAGAAAAGATTACTTCGCGCACAAAAGCAATTATTCTTAACTCACCATCAAATCCTACTGGTTTCATTTACACAAAAAAAGCCCTGGAACAGATCGCAGAAATTGCTTTAAAACACAATCTTTACATTATTTCTGACGAGATATATGAAAAACTGATTTATGATGGTGAAAAACACATAAGTATTGCCTCTTTAAGTGAAGAGGTTAAGAATAAAACTATCGTTGTAAATGGATTGAGTAAATCCCACGCAATGACTGGCTGGAGAATAGGATATGCAGCAGGACCTCAAGAGATTATAAAAACTATGACGACAATACAGAGTCAGTCCACATCAAATCCAACCTCTATTGCCCAGAAAGCAGCAGTGGCAGCACTGAGAGGACCTCAGGATTGTGTTGAACAGATGCGTCTGGAGTTCGAAAAAAGAAGAGACTATCTTGTCAAAGAGTTAAACAGCATTCCAGGAGTCTCCTGCAAAATGCCAAAAGGTGCTTTTTATGCTTTTCCAAATGTAGAAAAAATTCTTGGCAAAAACGGAATAAATTCATCAATGGATTTAAGCATCTACCTTCTTGAGAAAGCTCTTGTCGCTGTGGTTCCAGGTTCTGCCTTTGGTGCTGAAGGATATGTAAGAATATCCTATGCAACAAGCATGGAAAATATATCAAAAGGCATCAATAGAATACGCAAAGCAGTGGAAGAACTTAGATGAAATGTGGATATGTTGGAATAATTGGAAGACCAAATGTTGGTAAATCTACACTTCTGAATACAGTTGTTGGAGAGAAAATTGCCATCGTGACTGAAAAGCCTCAGACAACAAGAAATAGAATCATTGGAATAAAAAATCTTCCCCATGCTCAAATTATCTTTGTTGACACACCTGGAATTCACAAACCAAGACATAAACTTGGTGAATTTATGGTTAAAGAATCTCATCAGGCAATGGACATGGTTGACTTAATAGTTTTCATGGTAGAACCAGTGAATCCTTCTGAAACTGAATTTTCAATTATTGAAAAACTAAAAAAGCTCAATAAACCTGTTATTCTCACAATTAATAAAATAGACACAATCTCAAAGCAGAGCCTTCTTCCTTTAATAGATCTGTATAAAGATTTATATCCATTCAAGGAAATAATTCCCATTTCTGCCCTTAAAAACGACGGGATTGAACGCCTGCTTGACAGAATTATTTTTTATCTTCCAGACTCTGCGAAGCTTTATCCAGAGGATATGCTTACTGATCAGGCAGAAAGATTTATGGTTGCTGAGTTCATAAGAGAAAAAATTATGAAATACACTTATAATGAAATTCCTTATTCAGTGGCTGTTGAAATAGAAAAATGGGAAGAAATAAAAAAACTGCTCAAAATTGGAGCAAATATTTATGTTGAAAGAGAAGGACAGAAAATTATTATAATAGGGGAAAAGGGTGAGAGGTTGAAAAAAATTGCTCAAGAGGCAAGGCTTGATATTGAGAGATTTCTGGGAACAAAAGTTTTTCTTGAAGTCTGGGTAAAAGTTAGAAAAAAGTGGAGGCAAAGAGATATAATATTAAAATCACTGGGGTATTGAGATGTTAATTGAGATGAAAGTAGAAGGATTGTTATTTGATCCAAGAAGTGGAATGTATATTCTGTTACTTCAACAGATAGATGGAGATGAAACCCTTCCCATATGGATTGGCAAACCAGAGGCTGACTCAATTGCACTGGCACTTGGTAAGGTGCTTACTCCAAGACCTTTAACGCACGATCTGATAAAAAACATTCTTGAGGAACTTGAAGTTCGGATTACAAAAGTTGTTATAACTGACTTAATTGACAATACTTATTATGCTCTAATATATGCTCACGACGGAGTAAGAGAAAGAGCTATTGACTCTCGCCCTTCTGATGCTGTTGCCATTGCTTTAAGGGTTCAGGCGCCAATATTTGTTGAGGAAGGAATCTTTGAGTTGAGAAAAGCAGATGAGCTTGAAGAGTGGCTCAAAAATCTTAAACCTGAAGATTTTGGCAATATAATGTAGTGATTTATTCCACTGAAGGAATTGTCCTCAAAAATACAGACTATGCCGAGGCAGATTTAATCGTTACTTATCTCAGTAAAGATTTTGGATTAATAAATCTTTTTGCAAAAAGCCCTCGCAAAATAAAAAGCCGCTGGGGAAGTTCCTTTGAACCTTTAACCTATGCAAGAATCTCATTTATCGGGAAAGAAGATAAACTTCAGAAAATAATTCAATCCGACATAATAAAGCCTTTCCAGACAATAAGGGAAAACTATAGGCTCTTCTTAAAGCTGTCAGAGGTTTTAAGCCTCTTTTTAGATATTCTTCCAAAAAGAGAGCCAAATCATGAAATTTTCTCTCTTTTTTTAGAAACTCTTTTTTTTATGGAGAACACGCAAAGGGCAGAAAACTACATTGTTTTTCTTAAACTAAAGACATTAAAAATTCTCGGCTATCTTCCCGATTTCAGCCATTGTGGAGTCTGCCGTGGTTCTTTAAATGGAGAGTCCTTTTATTCCGATGGTTTTGTAATCTGCAAAAAATGCGCTTCCAACAGAGAATCTCATATGCTGTCTCAGGGAGTTTTAAAGCTTCTCAATACAATCTCCCAATGGAGATTGTCATATCTTGAAAGAGTAAAGATTGCAGAAAAATTGATGAATGAAATGGAAAAATTTTTAAAAAATCACATTTCAAACACTGTTAAGGTATAATAAAAGCATGGAATACAGGCAGAAATACTTTGATTTTATTGAAAAGCTTTCATTTGACAGAGATGATTTTTTCAAAAAATATCTGCAAACACTTAAAATAAAACTAAAAACTCTTGGTGCAAGGAAGATTTACACTAAAGGCGGGTATTATTGGGAATTAAAGCCTGATTATAAATTTGGAGAAATAATTGAGTTATGACAACTCATCAGCTCGCAAAAGAATATGATATAAAGAAATTCTATTTTGTCATTCTGAGGGTGGCATCCCACCCGAGGAATCTCTGATTTGTTCAGATACTGAAAAAAGGAGATTCCTCGCTTCGCTCGGAATGACAAAGTATGGGCAGGCTCGGAATGACAAAGTATGGGCAGGCTCGGAATGACAAAAAAGCTCAGGATACAAAAGAGCTCGGGATGACAACTTTAAGGAGGTGGAGAAGAGTGCTATGTCTGTCTTTGTCAGACTCGCAATTGAAAAATGTCATCCACAGTCAAAGCAGTTTGTACTCCTTAGTGAAGGTGGAGGTTATTGAAATTTTAAACAGTCGCTAATAAAACCTTAGGAGGTAGCAATGGCAGAGCAAAAACCAATGTGTATTATCTGTGCATGGAGGGCAACATGCCAGAAACAGTTTTCCCTTAAAGCAGGGCAGAGATGTCCTGACTTTGTAAAAGATGTAACAGTAAAAACTGAAGAGGAAGAACAAGAAAAGGAAAAAGAAGAAAAAGAATAAGTGGAAATAATAAAGACATTTTTACTCACATTTATACCCATTTTTGTGGCAATTGATGCACCTGGAATTCTGCCTCTTTACATCTCACTTGTTGAAGGCATTCCAGAGGCTCAAAGAAAACACATTGCAAGGCAGTCTGTAATTACAGCCTTTCTTGTGGCAATCTCTTTTCTGTTTCTGGGAAACTTCATATTTTCTCTGCTTGGAATAAAGCTTGAAGACTTCATGATTGCTGGAGGGATTCTTCTCTTAATTCTTTCAATCTCAGATATTCTAACACTAAAAAAAGAGCTTTCAATAACTGACACTCTTGGAGTTGTTCCCATAGGAACACCCCTGCTTACAGGTCCTGCTACTCTTACAACACTAATTATTCTTGCAGGAAGTTACGGATATCCGATTGTGATTTTTTCCCTTTCTCTTAATCTTTTGATTGCATGGGTAATGCTTGAAAAAGCAGATTTTGTAATAAAAGTAATGGGAGTTCACGGAATAAAAGCCTTTGCAAAAGTTATGGCTTTACTTTTGAGTGCCATTGCTGTAAGCCTTATTAAAAAGGGATTGACAAAGATTTTAGGAGTCAGTTAATGATTCAGGTTTACACAGGTGATGGAAAGGGTAAAACAACAGCAGCAGTAGGAGCTACGATAAGGGCAGTTGGAAACGGTTTAAAAGTTTTGTTTGTCCAGTTTATAAAAGGTGCTCACACAGGAGAGATTGAAGTATTTCAGAAATTTCCGGATTTGATTAAAGTTTACCGATGTAGCACCGGCTTTGTTTATGGAAAGCCTTTACCTTCTCAAATAAGTGTTGTAGTGGAATGTATTAAAGAGATTGAAACTCTTACTAAAAAAGAACATTACGATTTGATAGTGCTTGATGAACTTACTGTAGCATTAAACACAGGCTTAATCTCAAAGGAGCAGGTGCAAAATCTTATAGCCCTTGCCCAAGATGCAGAGCTTATAATTACTGGAAGAAATGCACCAGACTGGCTTATTGAAAAGGCAGATTTAGTTACAGAGATGAAGAAGATTAAACACTATTTTGAAAGAGGAATAAATGCAAGAAGGGGGATTGAATACTGATGAATCCAACATTAGTAATTTATCTTTTGAGACATGGACAAACAGAGGGAGCAAGAAAAGTCTATAAAGGTCACATTGATGTTCTGTTAAGCAAAGAAGGAGAGGCTCAGATTGAGAAAGTTTCCAATTTTTTAAAGAAGTACATAAAAAAATATAATCTCAAGCCTGAAGTAATCTATTCATCACCCCTTAAAAGAGCCATTACTTCAGCAGAAATTTTAAGCAAAACTCTTTCATTAAAAGTAAGACCTGAGGAGCTTTTAAAGGAACGAAGCTTTGGAAAATGGGAAGGCTTAAGCATAAATGAAATAGTATCACTTTATCCTGATGACTTTGAAAGATGGAGGCTCAATCCAGTACAGTTTTCACCTCCAGAAGGTGAATCCACCATAGAGGTAAGCAAGAGAGCTACTGAGGCATTAAAGAAGATTATTAAAAACCATAAAAACAGCCAGATTTTTATCACAGCCCATGGAGGAATAAACAGAGTAATTTTATGCAATCTTCTTGGAATGCCCCTTGAAAACATATTTAGAATTGAGCAGGATTTTGCCTGTGTTAATATAATTGAATTTTACGAAAGCGAGCCTGTCGTTAAGCTCGTAAATGGCGTCTTCTGGAAAAATGAATATTTTTGAAAGGCTTTATCTATGTTTTTACCTTCGTAAAAAAAAGAAACTCCTAAACTGTCAGAAAAAGCTTCCATTTCCTGTAATCAGCGTTGGAAATCTGACAGTTGGAGGAACAGGGAAGACTCCTTTTACAATCGCTTTTTCAAAGGAGTTAAAAAAAGCAGGCTATGAGCCAGTTATTCTTACCCGTGGATATAGAGGCAGGCTAAAAGGACCTGTAATCGTCTCTGAAGATATGAATGCAGAGGATGCCGGAGATGAGCCATTGATGATGGCTATGGAAGGTCTTAAAGTAGTAAAAGGTGCTGATAGATACGCTGCTGGAGTGTATGCCATTGAGAAATTCGGATTTGATGAACATAACAAAGCAGTATTTATTCTTGATGATGGATTTCAGCACTGGAAGCTTTACAGAGATTTAAACATTTTACTCGTTGATGGATATAAAGGTTTTGGAAACTTCCGTTTGCTTCCATCTGGACCTTTAAGGTCTCCACTCAATGAAATCTTTGAAGCAAACATGATATTTATAACAAAAAAAGAAAATGAAACTTTGAAAGACAAACTCAAAGCATATGGAGCTAAGGAAATACATTTTGCACCAATAAAAATTGAAGGAATTAAAAACCGGGATGGCAGAGACATTCAACCAGATGGTAAAAGAGCTTTTGCCTTTGCAGGGATTGGCAATTTTCAGAGCTTCATAGACTGCCTAAGCAAGCTTAATCTTAAAATTATCGGACAGAAAAAATTTATTGACCACAAGAGATACACTGAAAAAACTATTAAAAAAATTGAAAAACTTGCCAGAGACTCAGAACTCCTTATCACAACAAAAAAGGATTTCGTAAAGATAAAGGATAAGATTTTGAAACCAGAGCTATGCTATCTTGAAGTATCTTTGAAAATTAATAAAAAATCTGTTGCCAATATAATTGATTTTTTATTAAAATTGAAGCATGATAGAGCTTGAAAAGAAAATTTCCAGCGCACTCACCACAATTTTATTGATTTTTCTGATTTTTACTAGCTCAGCAGTTTTTGCAAAGGATTTCTCTCAGGAAGACAGGGAAAGACTGATAAGGCTTGAGACGACCTTAAAGGAGTTCAAAGAATCTGTTGACAAGAGATTTGAACAGATTGACAAGAGATTTGAACAGATTGACAAACGGCTTGAATTCATGCAAAATCTTATGATAGGAATGCTTGGAGTATTTGGAGGACTATGCGGAGTATTTGTAGGATTACTCTTATGGGATAGAAAAACTTTTAAGGAGAATGCAAAAGAAGAAGCAATGAAAGAAATTGAGGCAAAATACAGGGTGGGAGACTGGATTACTGCATTAAAGGAGTATTCAAAGGAAAGACAGGATCTGGCAGAGATTCTCAAAAAATTGAATTTATTGTAGAGTTGCTGGTTTAGTTAAGAAAGGAGGTGAGAGGAACTCTGGAGGAAGGATGTCATAACTGCCAATATGGGCGTCATGGTGGTTATGACAGATTCCGAGTGACGCAACCGGCCTCCTGTTAATGCAATGACATTTTTTGTTATGTTGCTTTGTATTGATATTCTGAAGTAAGTGGCATTGAATTTGCATGAACAAAATCAAAAAAGGAGGTCAGGTTATGAAGTATTTAAGAAGTAACAGAGGTTTTACTCTTGTTGAGTTAGCAATTGTTCTTGTGATCATTGGAATCATTCTCGGTGCAGTGCTAAAGGGACAGGATTTGATTCAGAATGCAAGACATAAGAAATTTATCAATGATGCTGGCAGAAAATTTGAAGTTGCCACATGGACATTTTTTGACAGAAATGGAAGATTCCCTGGAGATCCCGATAAAAATGGAATCATAAATGATGGAACAGGAACACCTGATGTCCATCAGGACCTTGTTACAAACTCCAAGTTGCTTAGTGATACTGATAATCCAGTAACCCTTGGAAGTTTCAGCTTTTATGTTGGTCTGGGAAATGATGGTGGTACTCCCAAAAAGAATGTCCTTGTAATATGTCCAGGGACAGGAGGTTCGTGTAATGGGAGCATCACTGACGATGAGTTAGAGTTCTTTAAAGCCTTTGATACATCAATTGATGGGACAACTGATGCTGGCTCTGGCGTAGTAAGAGGTGCAACTAGTGCTACTTTTAATTCGGGCACGTGGATAATGACACCAACGGGTATACAGAATACGTCTACTGACTGGAGTTCCGCAATGAAAGCCCTTGTTTACTACTTTGACAGAAAACCATAAAAACTTAGGGGAGGCGTATGCCTCCCTTTCTTAAAATTAATAAGCTTTCAGCTGAAAGAATCCTGCTTTTTATTCTGAGTTTTGTTTTTTTATTTATAATGCATATATTCCTTCCAAATATTGGAGGAGTTATTGCAAAGCAGGTTGAATATGTCATATGGTTTTGTTCAGGAGCAGTTGTTTTTATTGCAGGATTGAAAGTAATCGGAAGCAAAACTATAAAAGACTCTCCGCTAAAAATATACATTCTTCTTTTTATTGCTCTGTGGATTGGTAGCATAGTTTTCAACCCAATAAGAAATCTTGATTATTTTTTAATAAGCTCAGCATGGCTTTCTGGCGGATTTGTTCTCTGGTTTGCACTTATTCAATATGAACTCACAGTAAGACAGAAGCTTTTTATTCTTTTTTTGATATTTTTATCCGCTTTAATTGAATCCATGATAGGAATAATCCAGTTTTTCGGACTTTACAGATACATTCCTGTTAGTCCATCCCCTGAGGCAGGAATGGTTGGAGGAGTATTTCAGCAAAAGAATCTTTTTGCATCATGGATAGCAACAGGGCTTATTATAAGTCTTTACCTTATTTCAACAGCATGGCTCAGAAGCTTTTCAAAGGCTAAAAAAATATTATTTTTTTCAGGAGTCTTTGTTTTATCACTAAGTCTTATTATTGCAGAGTCAAGGACAGGACTTCTCGGTGTGGCAGTTGCAATGACTTTAATCTTTATATCCAGATGGAAAAATTACAGAGCAATAAAAAAGACTGTTTTTGTCTTGATAATGATTTTTATTGCAGGATTTTCAACTGGATTTCTCCTTCTATCCATTCAGGATCAGCTTAGTATAGAAAAACTCGCATTGAAAAAAATAAAATGGTTCTCTGATCCTGAACAGATCTCCTACAGAGAAAGAATTCTAATGTATGAAACATCCTTTGAGATGTTCAGGGAAAAACCGATCACAGGACAGGGATTTTCAAATTTTGGTAGTCTTTACATGTATTATCAGGCAAAGGTTAAAAAACTGCATCCTCAGTATTATAAAGGAACTGGAAATCAATATACCCATCATCCTCACAATGAGCTTTCTCTTATAGTAGCAGAAAGTGGAGGCATGGGAATTGCAGGGCTTTTAATTCTTTTATATGGGGTTTTAAGGTTTTGTAAGAAAATTGGCTTAACACGGGCAGTTGCTTATACTGGTCTTTTGACACCTTTTTCAATTCATATGATGCTTGAGTATCCCCTTCATCTTTCAGTGGCTCACTGGTTTGCCTTTTTGCTTATTGGTGCAATTGCAACATCTCATTTTTTAAAGAAAACTGAGTTAAGAATTAAAAAAATTCTACAGGTTATATCAGTGGCAACAGTTTCAGTTTTATTTCTACTTTTTTCAGTTTTCATAGTAAAAATCTTTATTGCCTATAATCAGCTCGTTATATGGTATATAGATTACTCTGAAGGAAAACAGGCTTACATTGAAAACCTGATTCCTGCAAAAGAAAATATTTATTTAAGAAACTGGGCTATGCCAATGTATATGTTTTACAGCGCTGAGAATGCATTGAAGGATATTGACAAAAATAAAGAGTTTTTGCTCGATTTTTTAGAGTGGGCAGAGGCTGAAAAGAAAAGAATTCCTATACCTCAGGTTTTTCAGTATGATGCTTTTGTTTTATTCAATCTTGGGAAACACTTTGACAGATTTGAATACTTAAGTGAAGCAGCAAAATCAACTGAAGAGGGGCTTAAGCTCTATCCTGATAATCAAGAACTTAAAAACCTACGGAGGGTTATTCTGGTTGAGGCTTTTAAAAGGATACTCAATAACTTTAAAAAAAATAATCTGAAACAGCAGGCGTAAAAAGTAGAGATTCCTTGGACAGACACTGCTATTACTCGGGGCAAGCTCTAGAATGACAACATTCAGGCGCAACTTCAAATTGACTTACTTCCGATAACATTGCTAATATTAACTATGCCAGACGCTATCCTTTTTAGAAAATTGTGAAATCTATGCTTCTTGTAGGTATTGTTCTTATTTTGATTGGCTACTTTATTCTGTTTTCAGTCCCTTCAGAGGCAACACCAGAAAGAATTATGAATCAAGCAATGACTGGTATTGGATTAAGCATCGCAGGTGCTATTTTTTTAATAATTCACATTTATAAAAAGACCTGAACTAATCGCAAACATAAATCAAAATCTCTTGACTTTTTTAGCCATCTATGTTTTTAATAAATAAATTCTTAAAGCAATGAAAGAGCTTCACATAATAAGTACAGGTATATCTCTTTTAACAAATGCGCAGAAAGCAGGAATTTTTCCTGAGAGAAAAATTTCTGACGAAGATTACTGGCAGAAGCTTCTCAATTCTGACATTGAAATTCATAAACTTGTGAACTTCCTGAAAAGCTCACCAATGAAAAACTCTGCTGAGATGAATACATTTTTAAGGGTTGTTGAGGGAAAATCCCCGAATTCCATTGAAGTTTATCTATTCGGCACAAAAACTGCATCAAATGAACTCTGCAGACTGGCAATTGAGCAGTTTCTGAAGGATGCAGGATATGAAATTTATACACCCTATGAAATAAGCGGATATTTCTGGGAGGCAAAGTATTATGAACCTTCTTACGCCATAGATAAATTTAAGCTCGGCATTTCAGAGCTTCTTGACAGATTAATTTGTCTTGCCAATACAAAAAAGAAACAGGGTTACAGAGTATTTTTCAATCCCACTGGAGGACTTAAAGCCCATGTAATTGCCACTGCTCTGGCAGGAATTCTTACAGACTGCCAGATTTATTATATGAACGAGGAATTTCACGAAGTTGTATTTTTACCAAAACTATTTTACCTTCCAAAAGGAAAAGAGCTTGAACTTCTTAAAAAATTAGCAGAAAAAAGAGTTTTCACCAGTAGAGACTATGAAGAACTGGAAAAAAACTATGAAGAAGAAATTGAAAGACTTGAGATTTACGGACTCATAGCAAGACTACCCGATGAATCACAGAAAGCTCTGTGGATAACCAACAGGGGGTTACTGTTTATAGCTGAATCAAATGAAAAAATTTAAAGAAATTCTCGTTTGTGTTATAGGTGGAACTCCTCAGATTATTACAGAAACCCTTTATGCTCTCGCCAATAAAGAGCCTCCAGTTTACATTGATGAGATATATATAATAACAACATCTGTTGGCAGGAAACAGATTGAAAATGCATTGATTAAAAAAGAAATTTTAAAACAGTTTCTCGTTGAATACAATCTCCCTTATGTTGAAATCAAGCCTTCGCAGGTCATTGTAATAAAAGATAAAAATGACAATGAAATTGAGGACATAAGAGATTCTTCTCATAGCGAGGCAACAGCCGACACAATCATCTCTTTAATAAAAGAGCTCACAAAAGACAGTTCTACAAGACTTCATTGCTCTCTTACAGGTGGAAGAAAAACAATGAGCTTTTATCTTGGCTCTGCAATGGAGCTTTTCGGACGCCCACATGACAGGCTTTATCATGTGCTTGTTTCACCAGAGTTTGAATCAAATCCAGAGTTTTTCTATAAACCGAAAAAAGAAAAGTTTATAAAGTGCAGACTTCAAGACGGCACAATAAAAGAAATAAGCACAGAGAAAGCAAAAATTGAGCTTATGGAACTTCCTTTTGTAAGGTTTTCTGGAAAGATTCAGTTTCATGGAAAAAACTTTAAAGAACTCATACGGGAGACTCAATCAGAAATTAATCTTGGAGGCTTTCAGCCTGAAATAATTCTTGATGTAAAAGAGCGAAAACTGGAAATTGCAGGAGTTTGCCTTACCCTGAATCCAGCTTTCATTGCTCTGTATGCCACATTACTTCAACAAAAACTTTCATGCACCAGAAAAAGAGTTTGTAGTAGCTGCACTGACTGCTATGTATCGCTAATTCAGATTACAGAGGAGCCTCTGGTAAAATGGTTTGCCAGGTTTTATTCAGAAGCTTACAAACCTGCCTTAGTTTCAGCGGAAGAAGTAGAGGAAAAAATAAGAAAAAAACTGAGTCTATACACTATAAGAAGTTACATAAGCAAAATAAATAATTCAATTTTTCAGGCTCTACCCGATAAAGCTATACATTGCAAAATTAACTCTATTAGGCGATATGGTGCAACTACCTATGGTATTGCTGTTGACAGAAGAAAAATAAAAATTAAATAAAAATATTGCAGCAACATTGTTTTTGAAAAAAAATTGAAAAAACTTAAGATAAAATAGATTTGAAATGACTCAATAAGACGCAAGGAGAAAAGTTATGAGCTTTAAAATCTTAAAAATTGCTTTGGCAGGCATGCTGCATGACATCGGAAAATTCATGGAAAGGGCTGAATTGAAGATACCACAGAAATACATAGATAATAATCAAGCACTATATCAACCAAAAACCCACTGGCATTATACTCACAAGCATGCTCTCTATACAGCTTACTTTATTGATGAAATGAGCGAATACTTTCCTAGCCAATTTACAGAATATTCCTCTCCAAAAGATTCTATCGTAAATCTATGCGCAAAACACCACAGACCAGACTCAGATTCTCCAGAACAAATAATAATTCAGGAAGCTGATTGCATAAGCAGTGGCATCGAGAGAAGAGAATTTGAAGAAAAAGAAGAAAGTGTGAGAAAAGCAAAGGAGATTCCTTTACTGTCAATATTTGAGGATATTTCTATTACCGAAAACTGGAAAGCAGTTAGCTCCCAGGAGTTCCGTTTTTCCTATCCTGTAAGAGAAATTTCTCCCGTAAATATTTTCCCCATAGAGAAACAGAATGTTACGGGACAGGCTTATTCTGAGCTTTATCAGAAATTTGTTAAAGTTTTTAAGAATCTCCCTCATAAAGACTCTCCCAGACTCTGGATGGAACATCTTGATTCAGCACTTTTTGTTTTCACAACATTGATCCCATCAGCCACACTTAAAGAGGCTCAAGGCAGGTTTGAAGAGATTATTTCAGATATCTCTCTTTATGATCATGGAAGACTTACTTCTGCTTTAGCAATTGCCATGTATCTTTATCATCTCTCAACAGATTCAATGGATGAAAATTCAATAAAAGCAAGAGATATCAAGAAATTTCTTTTAATTGAGGGAAATTTTTACGGAATTCAGGATTTTATATTTTCAGAAGGTGGCTCTACTGCTAAACATGCAGCAAAATTACTGAGAGGTAGATCCTTTTATGTTTCTCTATTAAGTGAGCTTGCTGCAGATTTTATCCTTGACAAACTAAACTTACCTTTCACATCAATTGTTACGAATGCAGCAGGAAAATTCAAAATTTTAGCCCCCAACACTGAAAAACATATTAATGCAGTGAAAGAAGCAGAAGATGAAATAAACCACTGGCTTGTAAAAAACTTTTATGGAGAGGTAAGCATTGGTCTGAGCTGGATTGAAGCCTCACCAGATGATTTCATTTGTAGCGGAGACAGTCTTGGTAGAGTTTTAAGAGCGATTGGAAATGCATCTGAGGAAAGAAAACTCAAAAAATTAGATCTTACTCTATATGGAGGCACTAAATCTACTGCAAGATATCTTGATACATTTTCCGATGCTGGAGTATGTTCCCTTTGCAATCGAAGAGCAGCAAAACTTGAAAATCAAATAAATGAAGACTACCTATGTGATATCTGTCATGATCACGTAAAAATTGGGGAAAATCTTGTTAAGAAAGATACTCTTGTTGTAGCAACAGCTGATGCAGAACTTCACGAAACACTAAAAATGCCAGTTTTTGATAAGTATCAGGTAAGTTTTCTCCCAGGAAGACTCTCAGAACTCGTAAGACAGAACAAAATAATTCATTACTGGAACATTAATTCTCTCTGGAAAAATGAGAATATTCTTGATGATTTTGTTTCAATTAAACTTATAAACGGCTATGTTCCAAGGTTTACCCCAGAATATAAAAATGAGATTGAAAAAATAACTTATGGAGAATCAGATAAAGAAGAAACTATTGAAGCTATTCAAAACCAGGCAATTCTTAACTTTCATCATATCGCAAGACTTGCTTTACAGAAAACAGAGCAGGGGATGAATGGAGTGGATGCTCTGGGAGTTTTTAAAGCCGACATTGATAATCTCGGAACCATATTTACTAAAGGATTAAGACCTGAAAAGAGAACTTTCTCAAGATATGCAGCACTTTCACGCCAGCTTAACCTCTTTTTTACACTTTATCTACCATATCTTTGTAAAACAGAGTTTAAAAACATCTATACAATTTTTGCCGGAGGAGATGACCTCTTTCTCATTGCTCCGTGGAGTGAAATAACGAGATTTTCAATGAGACTGTCAGAGGATTTTTACAGATACTGCTGTAACAACAGTGAAATTACTCTCTCAGCAGGAGTATATATTACTCAACCTGAAACCCCTGTGCTCAAAATGGCTGAAGCTTCAGAGAAAGCACTGGAAAAAGCAAAAAATAGTGGGAAAAACAAGATAACAATATTTAATTGTCCTGTTGAATGGAGCAGTATTGAAGAATTGGAAAAAATTAGACAGGAACTGGAAAGCTGGTTTGATGACGAACTTATAACCATTTCTTTCCTGTATAAACTAAACGAGCTGAGACAGCTTGCTGAAGAGGAGAAAGAGATACTGAAACGACAATTAATCCATGAAAAACTTAATCCTCTAATATGGAGAGCAAAACTTCATTATTTTGCCACAAGAAACATTGCAAAAGGGAAAAACAGAGAAGAGAGAATTAAAACAGTAGAAGAAGTCCTATCAAAACTCGTAATCTGGATAGAAAAATACAGGGAATCCTTCAGGATTCCCTTATGGCAAACAATTTACATGAGGAGGAAAGCATGAATACTAAACTACCAGAAATCAAATTCTGGAAAGATGAAGTTAAAGGTCTTGTTAATCCAGAACTGTTCTCAGAGGTAGCGAATAAATGGGCAGAGCAAATTAAAACAGCAGGTAAAAACAATAAAGACAGAAACAAAATTTCCCAGCTTAGAAAGTTTTACGATGAAGTTTTAATCTTTCATGGAAGAGTAAAAAACGAGGAAGAATTCCAGAAAATGCTTCCTTACATTAAGATTCTTAATGCCAAAGCATATTATGCTGAAGGAAGAAAACTTATCACAGAAGATTTTAGAGAGTTTATACAAAAAGCGTTAAGTCAGATTAAAAATAAAAGAGACTTTGATGTCTTTGTAAAATTTTTTGAAGCCTTCATGGGCTTTTACAAATACTACGATGAAAAATTAGATAAAGGAGGCAGCCGATGAAACTAAAGGAAATCAAAACAATCAAAGGCAAAATAATTCTTAGAACAGGACTTCACATTGGCTCAGGCAACATGGAAATGCAGATAGGAGGCACAGACAATCCTGTGATAAAACACCCCCATACCCAGGAACCCTACATTCCTGGCTCATCACTAAAAGGCAAAATAAGAAGTCTTCTTGAATACTACTACGGTGTTGTTGCAGAATCTGCAAAAACTGAAGATTACAAAAAATCTGGTGGTCTTGCCTCCTGCGAACTTTACAGAAGAGCAAACGGCGATGTTAAAAAACACATAAAAAACATACTCAAAGTATTTGGTTCAGCTGCATCTGATGAAGAATTACTTGTAGAGTTTGGACCAACGAGGGTATCTTTCAGTGACTGTAGCCTCAGTGAAGATTTCAAAAAAGAAGCTGAAGAAAAACAGTGGAGTTACATAGAAGTAAAATCTGAAAACAGAATAAATCGCATTACAGGAACAGCAAAGGATCCAAGATTTATTGAGAGAGTTCCAGCAGGCGCTAAATTTGATTTTGAAGTTTACTTTAAAATTCTTGACGATGAAGATGAAGAGCTCTTTGAAAACTATTTACTTACAGGGTTGAAACTTCTTGAGATGGACTCTCTTGGAGGTTCAGGAAGTCGTGGATACGGAAAAATTGAGTTCCAATTTTACGATAAACAAATAAGGGAAAAATTTAACTCTTTAAAGCTATGGGGGTAAATTTGAAAACTTATATTGTAAAAATAAAACCTCTAACAGGCTTTGGAAGCCCTATTAAAGGAGATAGCCTCTTTGGACATCTCTGCTGGCAGGCAGTTTATGACCCTCAACTTTTTGGAAAACCTCTCAAGGAGCTTCTCAAAGACTATGAGGAAAATCCCTTTATAATTGTATCCTCTGCTTTCCCTTTTATAGATGAAAAAATTTATCTGAAACGTCCATCATTGCCTTTGTTTAAGCTTTTTAAACTCACAGAGGAAGAATTTGTGCAAAAAAGAAAGGAATTAAAGAGCAAAAACTACTTTGCCTTTGAAATACCTCTTAAACCACTGAACGAGATTGAATACGAAAAAATAAACTTTATAGAGGAAGATACTCAGACAAGATGCACCATAAATAGAATTAGCGGCACAACAGGTGAACCCCCTTTTAATCCATACACGGTTGACAGATTTTACTTCAACTGTGAGCTTGCCATATTTGCAGGAATAAGACAAGACATAACCATTGATTCCTTTGAAGAAGCATTATCAAGAGTAGGGAAATATGGATTTGGCAAGGATGCAACTGTTGGATATGGTAAGTTTGAGGTAATAGAAAGCAAAGAAATTCAGCTTTCAAATGCTTCTCAAAATTTCAATGCCCTATACACCCTTGCTCCTTCTGTTCCAAAGAAAGAAGAAGTTAAGGAAATCTACTTTTCTCCTTTTATCAGATTTGGACGCCATGGAAGCTTCCTTGCAAAGTCAAAAAATCCATTCAAAAATCCGGTGATATTTGCTGATGAAGCAGCGGTAATAATTCCAGCACAATACACTCAGAAACCCTACATCGGCATGAGTGTAAGAAATCTCTCAAAGACAGTCCCTGAAACAGTAACACAGGGATACTCCCTGGTTTTACCTGTGGAGGTGCGATAATGATTTACGAAGTAAAACTTCATGTATTAAGTCCTGTTCACATTGGCTGTGATGAGAGTTATAAACCTACAGAGTTTGTCATAGATACGGACAATAGCACAATGATCCACTTTAATCTATGGCAATTCATAGAAAACCTTACAGATGAAGAATTGCAGGAACTCAAAAGAATATCTGAAAAGCTATCAGCCACAGCTCTTGTTGAATTATATAGATTTTATGCCAGTTGCAAAGGAAAAATAAATGGCAGAGTTATTCCAATTCCAAAAAAGTTAGCTGAAAGATATAGAGAGGTAAAGCAATTAAGAGAGGAAGGAAAGATTTTAAGAAATTTCAACGAATTTGATATTCCAAGAACCTTTTTTAATGCCTATACACAAACACCTCTGATTCCTGGAAGTTCTGTAAAGGGTTCTCTTAGAACTGGTTATCTTGAAGGACTACTTGAAGAATCACAAAATAAAACGGCTCTAATAGAAAATGCCAATCCCAGAAGTCCTGAACAACTTGAAGAGAGCATTCTTAAAGGGAAAATGTCCACAGATCCTTTCAGGCTTTTGAAAATTTCAGATTTTGAGCCTATCAATGAGGTCAAAACAAAAATTATCTATCAGATAAATGTAAATAAACTCAGAGCATCTGTTTCAGCACTTTCAATTCCTCTGGAAGTTATTCCTGAAGGCAGTATTTTTAGAGGCAATGTAAGCTTAGACAGTCCTTTAGAAAACTCTGGTATAAGAGAACCTCTTAACTTTCTTAATCTTCTTCTTAAAGCCCATGCACATTACGCTGGTATCTTTAACGGTGAAATTGATTTGCGTAAAAATAAAGGCTTTAGAATGCCCAATATATCGCCATTTATAGATGCTATTAAAAGGAGATATTTTCTTATTCGCATCGGAAAGCACTCTGGTGCAGAGGCTGTTACTATAAAAAGCGTAAGAAAAATAAAAATAAAAACAGCAAAAGGTTCAAGATGGGACAGAACAGCAACCACTATCTGGCTTGCCAGTACTGATAAGGGACCAGACAATCTCAGTCAAACAATACCTTTTGGATGGGTTATGCTTGAGGTTGTAAATGCAGATAAACTATAAAATTCTTGAATTTACTATAAAAGCTGAAACCGAGCTAAAACTGCCAGATTTCAAGGGTTCTGCTTTCAGAGGAGGTTTTGGAAATGTTTTCCGACAGATTACATGCGTTCTTAAGCGATATAATTGCGTAGAATGTCCTCTTAAGGGAAAATGCATTTATGCTTATGTATTTGAAACCGTATCTGATGGAGCATCTGAGTTTCTCAACATGCATAAGTATGAGAAAGTTCCTCATCCCTTTATTTTTGAGCCACCATTAAGCAGAAAAAATACGTTTCAGCCTGAAGAAGAACTCAACTTCAAGGTAATACTCATTGGAGATGCTATAGATTACGCTCCATATTTTGCTTTTACATTTAAAGAACTTGGGTATGTGGGAATTGGCAAAGGCAGGGGTAAATTCAGTATTTCAAAGATTTTATCAACCAATGTTAGAAACCTGATACTACAACCTAAAGAAGTGAGTGAAAAAAATTATACAAAGTTATGTTTACATATCCTTACTCCCATCAGAATAAAGTATGAGCGGAAACTTATAGACAAGCTTGATTTTCACATTCTTATTCGCTCACTCCTAAGAAGACTCACTCTTCTTTGTTACTTTCACTGCGGAAAACAGCCGCCTCAAATTGATGTAAAATCATTGATTGAAAAAGCAGAAAAAGTCAGAATTTTAAACGAAAACATTCGCTGGTATGATTGGGAGAGATACTCATCAAGGCAAAATACCAGAATGAAACTCGGTGGTGTCATTGGCGAGATTACCTATGAAGGCAGTCTTGCTCCATTTATACCTTTTCTGAAAGCTGGTGAAATTCTTCATATAGGCAAAGGAACAAGCTTTGGACTGGGTAAATATGAAATAGTTGACATCTGAGCAATTTAAGAACCAGCAAATTCTTGCATCCTGAGCAAACTAAAATAGAAATGTTTCTGGAATATTGTTTTCCAACAAATTTTCTCAACAGGAATTTTAAAATTAAAGATGAGGAGTCTATTCATAATAGCCTATGATATAACTGATGAACGAAGACTGGCACAGATAAGATATTTTCTCAAAGGCTACAGCACCGGTGGACAACGCTCTGTTTATGAATGTTTTTTAATACCTGAAGAGGTTAGATTCATTATAAGCAAGCTTAAAAGACTGATAAATCCATATGAAGACAGAGTTCACATATTCAGAATTGACGGACACTGTACAGTGCATACCCTGGGAATAGCAGTCTTACCAAAAGACCCTTCTTACTTTTACATAGGATAAATGGGCACAGTTTTCATAGATAGAAAGGACATCTATTTAAAAACCGATGGAAACTCAATTGAATTTTACTACAGAGGGAAAAAAGAAGGAAGTCTTCCTATTACTCCCTTAAAAAGAGTTGTAATAGTCGGAAATGTTAAACTCCAAACAACTGTAATTCATAAGTTGATAAAAAATAATGTTACAGTAGTTTTTTTTACTGGAAAACTTAAATATATTGGCACAATTTATGGCTCATTGCATAATAATGGATTTTTAAGAGTAAAACAGTATGAAAAATCAACTAATGAATTTGCTCTTAAACTGGCAAAAGAGATTGTGGAGAAGAAAATCTCATCAAATATTGAATTTTTGAAGGAAATAGTAAATATCAAACCTATTCTTTCAATGCATGTGACAGAAACTATAGAAAACTTACAAAATAAAATTAATTCAGTCAAAACTGCCTTATCCATTGACTCATTGAGAGGCATTGAAGGCACAGCACAGGCACTTTATTTTTCAATATATACAAAGCTATATCCAAACTCATATGGCTTTACAAAAAGAACACGCAGACCTCCACTGGATCCTGTAAATGCCATGCTTAGCTTTTGCTATACTCTGCTTCATTATGAAACAGTAAGAGAGATTCAACTTATCGGACTTGACCCTACAATTGGTTTTTATCATCAGTTTGAATATGGAAGGGAATCTCTTGCCTGTGACATTGTGGAAATGTTCAGAGTTGATGTTGACAGACTCGTATATGAACTTTTCAAAGAAAGGCATATTACTGCGCGAGATTTTATGAAAGATATGACACAAGGAGGAGTTTATCTGAAAAAATCAGGTAGGAAAAAGTTTTATCCTCTTTATGAGCAATGGGCACAGCCAATGAGGCAAAAATTAAGAGACACCTTAAGAGCCATTGCAAGGAGGATAGTTGATGCAAAGGACATTATATCTGATTGAACGAGGAAACAGAATAAATTTACATGCCGATGGACCCTCGCTTTTGATAACCTCTCGAAATAAGGCGGCACGAAGAATTCCTGTAAATGCAATTGATAAAGTTGTAGTAATCGGCAATATTAGAATTGATGCTGATTCAATTACTCTTTGCGCTGACAATAACATACCATTGCTTTTTATTTCACAAGGAAATACAGAAAAAGCTTTTATTTTACCATACAATCATAAACTTCCCAGGCATTATAAAGAGCAAAGGATAATTATTCAATCAGAAGATACACAAAGGCGATACAGAAAATGGATTCAGACAAGAAAGACCATGATGCAGATGCAGATTTTAAGAGAAATATTTAAAAAATTCCGTCTTCCAGATGAGATTGGCGAGGGAAATTATCAGTTTATAATCAATAAAATTGGCCAGAGATACGCCACATGGAGCATGATAAAAGATATAGTTGAAAACTTTATCAGAGCAATAATTTTAGGAAGAATCCTTAATGCAGGATTAGATCCTCACTTTGGAATAATCAACAGAAGAGTTAATTTTGGATTATTACTTGATCTTTCACTGATCTTTGAACCAGAGGCAGATCTTCAAACAATAAAGTTCTTCCAGTCCAACAGTGTAAAAATTGAAAATAATGAACTTTCAGAGAGTAATATAAAAAGCATAATTGACAGATTTGAATCAAGAAGGGAAAGCATCTTTCAACTTGCTGAAACTGTTATTGATGAATTTTTTGAAATAATGAAGGATCTAAGAAAATGAAAGCACCTTATCTTGTATGTTATGACATAGCTGATGAAAAAAGACTTGCAAGAATTTACAAATTAATGAAAGGGAAAGGACTCCATCTTCAATACTCTGTTTTTTATTGTGTTCTTACAATTCATGAGCTTAGAAATTTAAAAGATAATCTGAAAAAACTGATTCATCCAAAATACGATGATGTGCGAATTTATCCGCTCTCTAAAGATTCACTGGTTGCGGTGCTGGGTTGTGGAGCTAAAATTCCCGATGGAGTGGAGGTTTTTATGTGATTTTTAAATTATTTGCTTTTTTTAATCTTGAACTTTGAATTTTTACTACCTGTTTCTCTCGGCAATCTGATGATGAATTATTTAAAGTTGACTTTTTCAACAACTGTATGCTTTAATTTTAAAAATACTGATCTTTGACAATGCGAGCTTTACTTTAAGGGAGTGGAAATTTGTTAAAAAATCTTGATTTTAAGAACATTAAAAATCTTGCATTAATAACACTTTTTGACTTAATCGGTGATAGAAATGTATTAAAAAATTTGCACAACCTTCCTTATAACTTATTGAAAAATAAGAAAAAAAGTAACCGACTCAGTAGGAAACTTGACCTCATTTAAAAGGGATTGCGACAAAATGCTTAAGAATTCTTTTAGTAACTCTGTAGGAAACTTGACCTCATTTAAAAGGGATTGCGACTTTAAAATGCTTCAAGTAATTCTTTGAGATAGGGACATCGTAGGAAACTTGACCTCATTTAAAAGGGATTGCGACCTGGAAAACCTTTTTCTCATCTTTTCCTCCTTCTTTCTCTCGTAGGAAACTTGACCTCATTTAAAAGGGATTGCGACCTCCCCAGGATCTGCGCAAAGCAAATCCTGAGGAACCAGTAGGAAACTTGACCTCATTTAAAAGGGATTGCGACTGCCAGACCCACCCACACTTACCACATCCAACCTTAACGTAGGAAACTTGACCTCATTTAAAAGGGATTGCGACTATACCCCTGCCGAACTACATTCTGTTTAAGCAAAAAGTAGGAAACTTGACCTCATTTAAAAGGGATTGCGACAAGAGCTGATACAATCACGCCCCCGTAGGTAAGAAGTAGGAAACTTGACCTCATTTAAAAGGGATTGCGACATCGTTCTTTGCAAGAATTTTGAATAAAGCCTCCATCTCGTAGGAAACTTGACCTCATTTAAAAGGGATTGCGACAAGAGCTGATACAATCACGCCCCCGTAGGTAAGAAGTAGGAAACTTGACCTCATTTAAAAGGGATTGCGACTATCTGGAAATCAAGACAGTATTTCCCAATAATGTGTGTAGGAAACTTGACCTCATTTAAAAGGGATTGCGACCTCTTCTCTTTCCATATTCCCCCCCTTACGTTTTTGTAGGAAACTTGACCTCATTTAAAAGGGATTGCGACTATCTGGAAATCAAGACAGTATTTCCCAATAATGTGTGTAGGAAACTTGACCTCATTTAAAAGGGATTGCGACCTCTTCTCTTTCCATATTCCCCCCCTTACGTTTTTGTAGGAAACTTGACCTCATTTAAAAGGGATTGCGACTTCTTTATTATCTTCATAAATTTGATTGCCGCAGAAAGTAGGAAACTTGACCTCATTTAAAAGGGATTGCGACTACTTCATCTTCTTGCACCCCCTTTCTTTTTTCATAGTAGGAAACTTGACCTCATTTAAAAGGGATTGCGACAGCATGCTCGGTCCAACATCTTTGTTACCTGTTAAGTAGGAAACTTGACCTCATTTAAAAGGGATTGCGACTGTGAATAGTTAATAGTTATCCCTTTTAAAAAATAGGAGTAGGAAACTTGACCTCATTTAAAAGGGATTGCGACGTCAATCAAAAATGAAAATTCTGTCTTGCTTTTAAATGAGTAGGAAACTTGACCTCATTTAAAAGGGATTGCGACTCGCAGAATTCTGGCAAAATTCGATAAATGTTGCATATGGTAGGAAACTTGACCTCATTTAAAAGGGATTGCGACGGACATAATTCCTTCAATCTTTTTGCATAAGTTGTGTAGGAAACTTGACCTCATTTAAAAGGGATTGCGACCAACAAATTTTTTAAAAGTTCTCTTTCCATGTTATCGTAGGAAACTTGACCTCATTTAAAAGGGATTGCGACGAAAACACATACCCGCCAACCTTATCCCTGAACCCATGTAGGAAACTTGACCTCATTTAAAAGGGATTGCGACTTGCCTTTGGGGTGATCAAGGGAAAAACCTACTCGTAGGAAACTTGACCTCATTTAAAAGGGATTGCGACTTATCTCTAATAAGAAAGCCATAGTTACCATTTTACACGTAGGAAACTTGACCTCATTTAAAAGGGATTGCGACACATACCGTCCTAACAGGATGTCTAAAAACCTGCTTAGTAGGAAACTTGACCTCATTTAAAAGGGATTGCGACGCTGTCAAGTTTACGCCATATCTATAAATCAACAATTTTGTAGGAAACTTGACCTCATTTAAAAGGGATTGCGACGCCACGCCCTCGGCGTGAAGTGAGTTCAGGACTAACTCACTAAATCACTTGCGACTAACTCTCACTACTTTAGCCGACCTCATCTCGGGTTTAAGATCAATGGCTGGGAAGAAACGAGCAGTTTAAGTTTTGATTGCCTTCAAAAGAGATTCTGGTTCTGAATTAATTTTTATTGCTTTAATCTGTAAAATCTTTTCAATATCACTTATTTTTAAATTATCTATGAACATGTCTTCAGAATCCTTCATTGTGACATCAGGGATAAGAAGTAAGTCTCCAGGCTCCACACATGAAGCTAACCCTTTGATTATGTCCTCGCCAGTTAAAAGTCCTGTTACTGTTACTGTTTCTCCAAACATGTTGTTTTTTAGAGGATAAACATCAATTGGAATGTTTTTTTTCTTAAGTTTTTCAATAAACTCACAAAGATATGGATAAAAAGACGCTCCTGTAAAGGTAACAAATCTTTTTTTTAAACTCATTGATGGTATATTCAGTTTTGCTGCTTTATGCATAAACAATGGAACCATTCCAACTCCATTTTCAATCTGAGGAAGCTCGTCATAGAAACTAAGCGGCGGAAAAGGTCTTTCAGCTTTAATGTAAAACTCATCGGCAAGATAAACAAAGCTAACTCCATGTTTTTTTCTGAAGCGTCTCTGAAATCTTTCAACAGTTTTTATTACTTCTTCAGCTTTATCTTTTGTTACAGGAGTAAGTCCATTTTTATGATATTTTGTAAGTCCTACGGGAACAATGGCTACTGAAGATACATAGGGATAAAGTTTGTAAAGATCTGAGATTGTTTTTTCAAGTATTTCTCCATCATTAAACCCGGGACAGAGCACTATCTGAGTATGCATCCTGATTTTGATCTTTGCAAGTTTTTTTAACTCAATCATAACTGGTGGAGCTTCAAAATTTCCTAAAAGAGTGTTTCTTATCTCAGGCTCTGTAGCATGAACAGAGATATAAAGAGGGCTCAGTCTTAGTTTTTTTATCCTTTCATAGTCCTTCTGGGTGAGATTTGTCAATGTAATATAATTTCCATAAAGAAAGCTCGCTCTGTAGTCTTCATCTTTAACATATAAAGACCTTCTTAATCCCTTTGGAAGCTGCTCAACAAAACAAAACAAACACTTATTTACGCATCTCTTTATTCTGAAGGGCTCTACTTCAATGCCAATAGGCTTTGCTCTCTTTTTAATATTAAAGCTTATTTTTTTGCCATCTCTTTCAACTGTAATTTTGAGAAAATCCTCATCAGCATAGAACATTAAATCAACTGCATCCTTGACAGAATGCCTGTTTATTGATAGTATTATATCTCCTTCTTTTAATCCTGCTTTTTGAGCGGGACTTCCAGGATTTATGTATTCAATTTTAACTCCTGATTTTGCCATCTTTAAATCTTATCAATATGTATTGAAATAGTGAGACAATTGCAAGGAAGCTTACCAAGAAATATCCAATTTGAGGTATTGAGGGAATGTCAAAGTTTGTGGAAAGAAGAATATAGCCAAACATGATTACCTGTGAGGCATTGCTTATCTTGCCAAGCAGTGTTGGTTTTGTTATTTTTCTTTTTCTTAGGTAAATTTCTAACCATCCAGTAGCTACAAATGCATCTCTTATGAAAACCAGTATTATAAACCATTTTGGTGCAAGTTCATTGATGTAAAAAGTTATCATAATACTTAAGAGAAGAAGTTTATCTGCCAGAGGGTCAAGAAACACTCCAAGCTTTGATATCTGATTAAATTTTCTTGCAATAATTCCATCAAGGCTGTCAGTTAACCCTGCAACAATTACAATTTTTAACGCTGCTGAGTAGTCCTTTGAGTTCATCGCAATAATGAAAAAGGGCACAAGAAATATGCGGAGACAACTCAGTATATTTGGAACTGTTATTACCCTTGCATTTGTCATCATAAATTATAATCTATGGAATATTATAAGGCAAAGAATACTTCCTATTAATTAAAGCCTGAGCATATTTTTTCTCAAGTGCAAAATCGTGATTTTGAGCTTCTTTCCATGCTTCATTAAAATATTTCATTGCCATTTTTTTTCTTCTGTTTAGATAATGGAGCATGCCTCTTTGAAGTTTGCAATATATTAGTCCGCGGGGGTCATTGCAGTTTTTGAAGTTTTTTTCGGCTTTTTCAATATACTGGAGAGCCTTCCTATACTGCTTCTGCAAAATATACACCATTGCCATGCTCCAAAGGGTATAAGATGAGCTTACAATATCACCGATTTTACTGTAAATATTTAAAGCCTTTCTGAAATTTCTTTCCGAATTTTTAAAATCATTTATCATTCTGTAAGCATTACCTATACCACAAAAAGAGTAAGCCAATCCAAATCTATCTCCAATTTTATGAAATATCTCATTTGCCATTTTGTAGTATTTCATTGAATCTTCATAATTACCATAGATTCTTGAGCTTCCACCAAGCCCGCAGTAAACATATCCAAGACTCTGTTTTTCTCTAAGTTTCTTAAAGTGCAATAGTGCTTGATTAAAAGACTGTAATGATTTTTTTATTCTTCCTCCAAATCTCCATATACTGCCTTCAGCCCACAGCGTAAAGGCAATTCCTTTTTTATCCTTATGATTTTCATAAATCTTTCTTGAAAGTCTCACAAATTTTAAAGCATCTTTCCATTGACCTATTGCCTTTTTTGTAAGAGCAAGTCCTACCAAGGCGTCTGCTTTAGCGAGTCTGTTATATAAAATATCTGAAACTTCTAAGGCTTCATTATAAAGAAGTGCTGCTTTTTTAAATTTTCCAATAATTCTGTTCAGGTCTGCAATCACTATTAAACAGTCAACAGAAAGCTCCAAATCATTGTTTTTAATCGCCTTCTTATAAATTTTTCTCCACAGCTGTAAAGATTCTTTAAAATAACCATTCAGCCTTAGTTTTTCAGCTTTTTCAATAATTTTTTTAATCTCCATATAACTCCCTATTCAGATTTTCCATAAATACTCTGTAATCTTTCTGCCCAAAAAATGCTGAACCAATTACAAGAATGTCTGCTCCTGCCCGAACAATCTCTTTTGCATTTTCAAGCTTTACTCCTCCATCTACTTCAATCATTGCTGAACAGCCACGAGATAAAACCATCTTTTTAGCTCTGTTAATTTTGTCAATTGAAGAAGGAATAAATTGCTGCCCACCAAAACCTGGATTAACCGACATAATTAAGATTAAGTCAATATCCTGCATGATTTCTTCAATTGAAGAAAGTGAAGTTGCAGGATTTAAAGAGACTCCTGCTTTCGTTCCATGCTCTTTTATCTGCCACACTGTTCTGTGAAGATGCACACATGCCTCAACATGAACTGTAATAATGTCTGCTCCTGCCTTAACAAAATCATCAATATATTTTTCCGGGCTTACAATCATCAGATGAACATCAAGTGGAAGTGCTGTTGCATTCTTGACTGCTTCCACTACGAGAGGACCTATCGTTATGTTGGGAACAAAGCATCCATCCATTACATCTATATGAATCATGTCTGCACCAGCCTGCTCTGCAAGCTTAACCTCTTCAGCAAGCCTTCCAAAATCAGCAGAAAGTATTGATGGAGCTATAAGTGTCATTGTTCTTCCTCCTTTTGTCCAAGACTTACAATTAACTTCACTGCCTTTCCTCCTTCCTGTGGCTCGGGTGACTGTGCTATAACAGTGGCTTCAGGATATTTGTCTGAATGAATCTTTATAACTTTTTCTATGGGAATACCTTTCTCATTTAAAACTTTTTCAGCCTCATCATAACTCATTCCTCTTACATCAGGAAAAACTGTAAACCTCAATCCCTTACTCATTATTACTCCAATTTCTCTTCCTTTTTTAATCTTTGTTCCTGCGGGTGGAGATTGTCTTGAAACTGTTCCTGTAGGCATTTCTGAATACTCTTCTCCATCAATTCGTATGTAAAGTCCCTTTTCCTTAAGTATTTGATTTGCCTGTACAATGTCTTTCCCTCTTAAGTCAGGAACTTCTATGGTTCCTCCTGAAACAAAGAGAGTCAAAGAAAGATAACCTGCTAAAAAGCCTCCAAATATTGCTCCTGCTATGTATAACACTCTTCTCATTTAATTCTCAAAAGCTTAGCCATGAAAAATCCATCCATTCCGTGTGTGTGCGGATATGTTCGTAACTTATTTATACTACTAAATTCATCATGCTTCTGTAAAAAACTTTCAATTACTTCTTCTGCCTCCTCTGGCTCTGTTGAACAAACAGAGTATAAAAGAATACCGTCTTTAGCTAAAAAATGTGAGACCTTTTCAATCATATGTTTTTGAATTTCTGAAAGCCTTTTAATCTCTTCTTCACTTACTCTGTATCTTACATCAGGATTTCTTCTTATAACTCCCGTTGAAGAACAGGGTGCATCAAGAATAATTCTTTCAAAGAAGTATTTAAACTCTATCTGACGAATGTCTGCAAGCTGAGGCTTTATTTTTACATGAGGGACAAATTTTTTCAATCTGTTAATGTTTTCCTGCAAAGTTTTAAACCTTACTCTGTTATTTTCAATGCAGATAATTTCTCCCTTTTTCATCAAAGCTGCTGTAAGAAGTGTCTTACCACCAGGGCTTGCACAAGCATCAAGAATTCTTGCACCCTCAAAGGACTCTAAAAGAAAACAAACAAGCTGAGAAGCTTCATCCTGAACAATCCAGAAAAATGAAGCCTCCCTGAGAGCCTGTCTTATTTCATAGCCCTGTCCATATAGTTTTAATCCCGATGAAACAGCTTCTGAAAACTCTACTTTAAAGCCCTTTTCTGTTAAGTAATCAGCCACAGTAGCTCTTTCTTCAGGCTTAACAGCAATTGTAAATGGCGGTTTTTCATTATTTGCTTTAAGAAGATGCTCTACATCTTCATGGGAAAATCTTTTGAGCCATCTTCTGATAAGCCACTCTGGATGGGAGTATTTTATTGAAAGAGATAAGTTGCTTTTAACAATGTCCTGCAAACTTTTACCAGAATACTGTTTTATGAAATTTCTCAATATGGCATTTACAACCGAAGGATTCCCATTAAAGCTTTTTTCAACATTTACAGCCTCAAAAGTCACAGCATATTCTGGCAGTCTCATAAACAGCAGTTGATAGACTGCTGATCTTAGATTGTTTACTGTAAAAGGAGAAAGCCTTGTTTTGTCTTTAAAAAAACCTTCAAGTAAAAAATCAATGAGATATAGATTTCTTAGTGTGCCATATAAAACTTCTATGAGAAATGCTCTATCAGGCTTATGAAAAGATGAGAGAACTTCATCAGTAAGCAGGGATTTCAAAGATTTTTTTTTATACAATACAGTGCTTAAGATTGCAACTACCGTTTTTCTTGGTGATTTATAAACCATTTAATTGCTTCCTCAACTTTCTGAAGATTTACTGTGGTGTCAATGCATGGACCAAATGGTCTCTCATTGAGAATTCCAATAACAGGAATTGGATAAGTATCAACTATTCCACTTGAGAGATCCCTTTCACAGGCAACTGCAACAATCGCATCCGGTTTAATCTCCTTTACTACTTTTCTTGCAATTGTTCCTCCAGTAGCAATGGCAATTGATACATTGTAAGTCTCAGCAAGTTCAATTAAATATTTTACTTTACAGCTTCCACATCTACGACATTTATAAACATCAAAGGTAAGCCTGACATCGCACTTTGAGTTCTGAATACAGTGAGGAAGCAAAAGAAGTATTTTTCTTGGATTCACACTATCACGCATAACGAGAAGATTGTTAAGCTTTACAATGTATGCCTGAAATTCAGCCTTTTTAGATTTTAAAAATGCTCCCACAAGCATTAAGACAGGATAAAGAATCTTAAGAATAAAACCTCTAAGAAAATGAATCCACGCCTTCATTTATTTTTCTTCCAGAGATAAATTCTTTTGCTGTCATTACTTTTTTACCTTCGGGTTGAATAAGAAGAATTCTTAGTAAGCCACTGCCTGTGCCGACAATTAATTCATTTTTTGCTTTAACAATAATGCCTGGAGAGGCAACTCCTTCCAATACTTCTGCCTTAATTATTTTTACTCTCTCATTTTTTAAAAAACCGTATGCGCACGGCCAGGGATAGGTTCCTCTTATAAGATTAAGTATTTCCCGTGCTGAAAGATTCCAGTTAATTTTTCCGTCTTCCTTTTTAAGCTGAGGCGCGTAGCTTGGCTCTCCCTCTTGAGGCTTTGGCTCAATCTCTCTATTTCTCATTTTTTCAATTGTCTTAATAATTAATTCAGCACCAACTATAGAAAGCTTATGAGCAAGACTCTGAGCGTTGTCTTCATCTTCTATGGGAACTTCTTTCTGCAAAAGCACCGGACCTGTATCAAGACCTTCATCAATAAGCATGGTTGTCACACCAGTTATCTTTTCTCCTTTTATCAATGCCCACTGGATTGGTGCTGCACCCCTGTATTTTGGCAGCAGTGAAGCATGCAAGTTTATGCAACCGTATTGGGGTATTTGAAGAATCTCCTTGGGAAGAATTTTTCCATATGCCACCACCACTGCAAACTCAGGAGATAACTCCTTTAACATCTTTACGAAGCTTTCATCTCTCAATTTTTCTGGCTGTACCACATTAAGCCCGAATTCTATAGCAACTTTCTTAATCTCACAGGATTGAATAATCTTTCCTCTTCCTTTTGGTTTATCAGGCTGTGTGATTACAAGGAGAATCTTTTCTTTTCTTTCAATTAAAGCTTTAAGCGTAGGAACTGCAAACTCTGGAGTCCCAAAAAAAATTATCCCGGCTGGCATGACAGAGTTATTTCTTTGCTTTTAAGTATTTTCTTCTGAAAAGTTCCCGTTTAAGAGGACTTATTCTATCAATAAGAAGAATGCCATCAAGATGGTCAATTTCATGCTGCAATGCTCTTGCAAGAAGTCCTGTTGCTTCAATTTCTATGGGCTTACCTTTTCTGTCCAGTCCTTTCACAAAAACTCTTTCATTTCTTTTAAGCCTCGTTATAAAACCTGGTAAACTCAAGCATCCCTCTTCAGAGAGAACTTCTCCCTCTGAATTTATTATCTCAGGATTGATTAAAACAATAAGTGATTGATTCTCCTGTCTTGGAGAGGTATCAACAATAATAACTCTTTTTGAGACTCCCACCTGAGGAGCAGCCAGGCCAATACCATTTGAATTATACATAGTTTCAATCATGTTATCAATGAATTTCTGTAAATCTCCATCAATATCATTAACTAACTCAGCTTTCTTTTTTAATACCTCATCAGGATATTTTCTTATCTCAAGGGTTGCCATAAAAAATTATAACTAAAATATGCTGAATTTGAAAAATTTTTTCGGTTCTTTCTTTATTTCCTCAATAAGTTCTTTAAGCTCTTTTATGCTTTGTTTTAAATCTTCCGCTGCTTTTTTATCCTTGATTAGCATCTTAACTGTTCCCTCTGAATCTTCAATTTCCTTTAAAAGATTTTCAAGTCTTTGAGAACTGTTAAGAAGGCTTTCATATAAAGCAGGATCATTTATCATTTTTCCAAGTGTTCCCTGCTGTGAGGATATTTTATTTGAAGCTTCCTCAAAGTTTTTTAAAGCATTTGCCAATCTTTGAGAAAGTTCCTTATCTCTTGAAATCATTCCAATGCTTCCAAGTCTTATCTCTTGCACTGTTCTTTTAAGTTCTAAAACCGTTGAGTTCAGATTATTATAAAGGGAAGGATCAGTGATCAGTTTTGGAATTGTTCCTTCAGCGCTTTCAACTTTTGTTATCAAGAAATCAATTTTCTGAATCAGTCCTTCAATTTTATTCATTGTTGATGCTGCAACTGCTATTATTTCCCTTACTTCTGTCTGAGGATATCCATGCATGGCCTTTGATATGTCAAAGCTTTCCTGAGATTCACCTGGAAATATCTCAATGTATTTATCACCAAGAAGTCCTATTGTCTGAACAGTAGCTCTGGCGTCGGATTTCAAATAACCTAAAACTTTTTTATCTATCAAAACTCTTACCACAGTTCCGTATTCTTTGCTGAGTTTTATATCCTTGACCTCTCCAACATCAACTCCTGCTACTCTTACGGGTGCACCTTTACGCAGTCCTTTTACATCTGATATGTAAATATTCATCAGCACTCTTTTTTGAAAAAAGGATTGTATTCCGCCTGAAAAAATTATTACGAAAAAAATTATAAGCAGGGTAGTTGTTATGACAATACCAACTTTTAAAGATGCCCACCTGAGCTGTTTTTTTCTGTCAAACATTATATTCTTTTAAGAACCTCTGCGTACTTACTCACCATTTCACTTATTTCTCTTTCAATCCTTTCATCAGGCTTTCCAATTGAAACAGGTCCGTAGTGTCCAAGTCTTGTAAAACCTAAACATATACATCCATGAATTAAAAATGCCTTCAGAATATCAAGACATACTGTCTCTCCACCTCCACCAATCATTCCAGTAGAGGTGAAGGCTGCTACAAGTTTTCCCTCAATTTTTCTGTAATATTTAACAGACTCATCAATGAATTTTTTAACCTCTGCTGCCATAGTTCCAAAATAGTTCGGTGAACCAATTATAAAACCATCATACTCCGGCAGGCTGTCTACACTCGCTTCTTCAACTTTTTTTAAATCAACAATGACACTTTTATCCGCAAGTCCTTGAGCAATCATTTTTGCCATTTTCTCTGTATTTCCTGTCCTTGAATAGTAAAGTATCAAAACTTTTTTCATCTTCCACCTCCATAAGCTTATTTTTTCCATTTTATCATAGTATCATTAAATTTGCCATAAAAACCTTCTAAATCATGTCTTGAGTAAGTAACTGCTCAAGCAAAACTCTGGTGAGTTTCTAAACAGTATTTGATATAATTGTTTATAAAAAAATTAAACAAAAGTATATGGGGGTAAACATGAAAACAATAGGAATTTTCACTGTTGGTGGAAGCACTGTGCCCATTATAAACTCCATAATAGAAGAGAAGTTTGACTTCGTTTATTTTATCTGTTCCTCTGGAAAATCTGATGTAGCATCGGAAAGACTGGTTGATGGTAAGCCCTTGAAAGAAGGGGATAAAATTATCGCAAAAGAGTGCAATCTTTCAAAAGAAGACTATGAAAAAATAACTCTTGATGTGGACATTATAGATGACCTAAATGAAACCTTTAAAAAGCTTGAAGAAGATTTGCTCTCCAGACTAAATGAGAGGTTTCCAGACAAACAAAGTATCAGAGTCATTGCAAACTACACTGGAGGGACAAAAACCATGAGTGCAGCACTGGTGATTCTTAGTATTCTTCAGGATGGTTGGGAGCTTCAACTTAATACTGCCCAGAGAACAAACCTTATTAAAATTGACAGCGGAGACTTTCCAACATCAATAAATAAGATAAATCTTCTTTACAGAATTGACAGGAAATACTTTGATACTTTAATGCATAAGTACTATTACGAGGAAATCATTGAAAAAGCGAAAAACTATCTTAAAGCTTCCCTGCCTGTGGAAACAAAAAACGAAATAATGCGATTAAAGGATATACTTAATGCATTTGTTTTATGGGATAAGTTTCACCATCAGTCTGCTTTTGAAGAGTTTGACAGAATAATTAAAGCCCTTCCAAAGGACAGTTCTTGTCACAAAGCAATAATCAACTATTATCTCTGTCTAAAGCAAATTCTCGGGAAAAAATCCTGTCATGGTTATGAGAAAGTTATTGACCTTGTTATGAATGCTGAAAGAAGGGCTGAACAGAGTAAGTTTGATGACTCTATTGCCAGATACTACAGAGCAATTGAGATGATAGCACAGCTAAGGTTAAATTCTCACGGAATAGATAATTCAAACATAAAATGTAATGAGCTTCCTAAACTTAATGAGAAGGCTTTGCAATTTTTGCAAACAGAGTGTGAAAAGAATAGCGAAGATGGCATAGTCAAGCTTGCTCTTGCAAAGAGCTATGAACTCCTCGCTCATATGGATGACGATTTAGGAAAACTTTACCTGGAAAGAAAAAAAGAACTTCTTGAATGCCTCAAATTGAGAAACAACTCCATACTTGCCCATGGATTGGAGCCCGTACTAAAAGAGAAGTTTGAACAAGTAAAAAGCACATTTAAAAGTTTCATACAGGAAGCATTAAAAATTGCAGCAGGCACAGACTTAGAATCACTAAGACAATTTCCAAGAAGCCTGAGGGATATAGGGTTTTAAATACCTTCACAAATTCTTGATTTTATTGGCGGGGTGGACGGGACTTGAACCCGCGGCCTCTTGCGTGACAGGCAATCCTAAAATCAAAACATGGCTTGCATAGCTGATTTGTCAAAGTGATTTTTTCAAATTTTGATGCCTTTTATTACAGTTTTATTACAGCAGCCCAACACTTTTTAGTATCTCTGCCACTCTGGAGTCAATCTTTGAGAGTTCTTTTAAAGCTTTTTCTATTTTATCTTGTCTTTCTTCCAGTTCCTTGTTTTTCTTTAATGCAGGTTGAAGCGTGGAGATACCTTCCAGCTCGTGTAATTGGATAGGAGTTTTGTTATTAAGCGAGGCCGGAGGAAATTGTAATGTGTAACAAAGAGGACAGTAAGGGCTACAGCGCCATTTAAACAATTAAAGCCGTGAGCAGGTTTCACACGGTGTTTGCAAGTTCTATTAAGCCTTTCAATGAGTTGTTTAAAAGCCCTGAATTCTTCTGATTCATCATCAAGGTTTTGCAGCCCAACAACCTTGCGATGCTGGACATTGGAGTTTAATAGATTGGCAATCTCACTTTGATTAATGAAGTGAATATCTGCTGGATAAGAAGGATTTCCATTTTACGAACTTTCCAGGTAAAGAGTGCATGATGGCAATATGAGCAATAGTATCTGGATTTAGAGTATTTACGGGCTCTTTGATTTAGTTGAAAGAGGTGATTGCAGACCTTACATCAGGAGTGAATTTAGAGCAAATCCAGAAAACGAGCAACTTTAGACATACGAGCTTGCCTCCTTTTGTAGTTGCTGTAGCTACTAGTTTAACCCTAAAAAGGGGGAAGCAAGCAAAATAT
Organism: Thermodesulfovibrio sp. 3907-1M; assembly: GCF_040450955.1. NCBI lineage: Bacteria > Pseudomonadati > Nitrospirota > Thermodesulfovibrionia > Thermodesulfovibrionales > Thermodesulfovibrionaceae > Thermodesulfovibrio > Thermodesulfovibrio autotrophicus. The sequence continues at coordinate 1,686,774 of NZ_CP144373.1, read as the reverse complement.
AAACAATACATTTAAATTCAAGGCTTTTAAGCATTTTTGCTTAAAAAGTTTTGACAATCCTATTGAGTATATGATTTAGTATGAGTAAAATGGATTTCTCAAAAATTGCGACAGAATACGAAGAATACGCAACCGTTCAAAAATCAGCATCAGAAATACTGCTAAAACTTTTAAAAATTAGAACTAATGATGATGTTTTAGATTTGGGGTGTGGAACAGGGCATTTAACGAGGAAGATAAGAAGTTTGTCTAATGGAAATGTTGTGGGAGTTGATCCTTCTGAAGGGATGATGAGGGAGGCTATTGAAAAAAGTAAAGGGTTAGAGATAGTGTATGAAATTAAAAGTGCAGAGGATATAGATTATGTGGAAAGTTTTGATGTTATTTTTTGCAACTCAGCCTTTCAGTGGTTTAAAGATCCCGAGAAAGTGATAAAGAACTGCTACAGAGCATTAAAGAGGAATGGAAGAATTGGCATTCAGGCACCAGCAAAGAAGATATACTGTCCCAATTTTATAGAAGCAGTTGAAATGGTGAAGAGAGATGAGAGGACAAAAGAAATATTCTCCCATTTTAAGGAACCATGGTTCTTCCTTGAAACTGCAGAAGAATATAAATCTCTATTTGAAAAATGTGGTTTTAAAGTTGTGTTTTCAAAAATTGAGACCATCACAACAGAACATACACCTGAAGATGTGCTCAAGATATTTTCTTCGGGCGCAATAGCAGGATATTTAAACCAAGATTACTACAACATAAAACTGACAGCAAACTACATCTCAGTATTCAAAGAAATCGTGAGAAAAGCATTTGAATATCAAGCTAAAAAAGGAATGGTAAAATTAAAGTTCAACCGGATATTCCTAATAGCAGTAAAAGAATGATGGTAACGGCAGATAACAGCGGACATAAGGCTATGCTTCGCTCGCCCAAATTCGGCAAAGCTGAGCTTCGCATGTCCGCAAGCCGTTATCTGCTCATTCGTTATCGGCTCGTTGAGGATAGAAATAAAAATTATAAGGAGGTCTAAATTATGAAAACAAAGTTTTTAGTATGGCTTTTAATGAGTCTTATGGTTTTCCCGGTTCTTTCATCTGCCCAGATGAAACCACAGACTCCTGCTCAGGTAAAAATTGCTAAGAGTTACTGGTGCGCAGAGGTAGGAGACATTCTTTTTTCTAAGGGACCTCAACAGGGAGAAAAATTAAATGTTGGCGCGAGGGTCAAATTCACAAAGAAGACAATAATTCCTGGCGCTCCGGGTCAAAAGCTCTGCGACTGTGCCTTTGAAGGACCTTCAGACGCTCCAGCTAAATTCTGGTCAAAAACGATGTCTCTCAGACTGATAGGAATTAAGTATTCTGAAACTGAAACTAATCTTCTCGAATATTATGGTCCAACGCCAGCCTTTCCTCCCTACGATTATGGCGGATTTCCAGTTATAGGCTTTGTAGTAACAGAAAATGATTTAAAGAAGGGCTACATTGATGTATGGGGATGGTCTTCAAAAGAGCCTTTACAATGCAGGGACGCTGCAATCCATGCCTCTTTCGCAGTTTACAACCGGTCGCCATATGACCAGAAAAATGAATGCCATCCACATCCTGACTTCAAAAAGAGTTTCAAACCAAAATGCCTCCAGGTTCCAAAGATTCCTGAAGGGGCTGTAAAAGAGGGGGTAAAAAAGTCAGAGGAAGTATTAAAATCTCTACCAGACCTAAAAATAACAAAAGCTGAGATTTTCCCAAAAATTTCAGAAAGAGAAAATGAGCAGGCTGTTGTCTATGATGAAGCACAGCTAAAAATTAATGTCGTCAATTCCGGACATAGTGATGTTTCAAAGCTGAAGGTCAGAATTGAGAGAAGATGGGATTGGGAAAAGGAGTATCACGCAGAAACTGGTAGAGATAGTAAATACGATGTAGGTTATTATTACAGCAAAGAGGAAAAGTGGCACAGTATAAAGGAAGGTAAAATTGTGAATGGAATCATAGAAATTGAGGATCTTCAAGCTAATGGAGGATATAGAACTATATGGATTTATGTTGACAACTATTTTGCACCAAAGGCTGATTGCTGGTTCAGAATTACTCTTGATCCTGATAACGAGGTAGCAGAGCTTGATGAATCAAATAATAGAACTAGTGATATCTTCTTCCCCAGCCATTATGAACATCCCGAAAAATATAAAAAATTTAAGCCTGCTCCAGCAAAAGCAAAATAGGAGGTTATCATGAAAAGACTGACAGTTTTTCTTATTTTATTCCTCTTGGTTTTCGGGTCTGGGGGTTCCTATGCCCAGAAAAGGTTTGAAAAGAAACCAAAGGTAGTAACTAAGAATAATGTCCCTCCAGAAAAAGCCGACGAGGAAACAGGCAGAGTTATCCTATCCCTTGGATTTTCAGGTCCTTCTTTTGGCAGTGACCCTTGCTCAAGGATGGAAAAATCAAGGATGGGCGGGTTGAAAAAATATTCTCCCGAGGGTTTATCCATGGGGAAATTACCAGGAAAACCCTCGGCAAACATAGGAAAGTCAGGGCAGGCAATGGAGGGGGAGGTAGATAGAAAAGAGGAAGAAGAAAAGATCATTGATGAGATGGATTCTGCCATGAACGACTTTCTGAACAATAAAAATGAATCGGCAGAACAGCATTTAGACAATGCTCGAGAGATAAATGATGATAGGACCAGAAGGGACATGGAAGAAGTAAAAAATACTGAAAATCCAACAAATGAACAACTGGACAGATTAGCGGAAGACATCCATACTGGATGGGTGATTGGGCGGAATGATGACAGCCTTGATCGTCAGGCATGGCAGGAGTTTGCAAAAGGAGCTGTGAGATCAACCGAGTACCCTCAAGATAGAAAAGAATGGATTAAAAAGACCATTTATACGCCTAATCCTGAGTCAGTATCATGTGATAGTCCTGTATGCAAGAAGGCTGATGAATTGAGAAGAAAATATAAGGAGCAACTTGAAGCTTCTATAAGAAAAGAGAAAGAGAGGAAGATTGGCAAACAGGAGCAAATAGGCGGAAGGACATTCAGCAAAGGAGTGCAACCTTCTAAAACCTATCCCGGTGAAGCAACAGAATCTGGTTATGAAAAAGAAAAGGAGGCAAAGACTGGCAAGGGTGGGCTTGTTACAAATCCGACTGGTGAAGGTGGAGGGTTTTCTACAAGAGGTTTTGACCTCTGCGGTCGGCATCTTCCAACACCACAGGAGATGACTGCCATGAAGCTCGACCAGGGCCACATTGTTGACCCTGCTGACAAAAGCTGGATCGGAAGGATTGAGGAGATTGCTCAGGAAAGGAGCCTTGTCTGGTCAAAGAGCATGAGAGGGAGTGATGGTAATATGGTGAAGGTAGAAAGGAGATATACAGATGGGAATCTTTCATCAATAAGTTATACCTTTTACGATAGAAATGGCAGGCAAATAGGAACCGTCAATTACAATGCCAAAGACCATTTAGTGAGAGGGGAAAGGAAATAAGGAAAAGAAGTTTTGCCACCGCTTGTAAGAAAGCTAACATCAGAGACTTCCACTTCCACGACCTAAGACACACACATTTGCAAGCCAACTGGTGATGTCAGGAGTGGATCTGAAAACTGTTGAGGACTATCACAAATTCTTGATTTTATTGGCGGGGTGGACGGGACTTGAACCCGCGGCCTCTTGCGTGACAGGCAAGCGTTCTAACCGGGCTGAACTACCACCCCATTTACCACATGGGCGGAACAGGTTTCGAACCTGTGACCTCAGCCTTGTAAGGGCTGCGCTCTCCCATCTGAGCTATCCGCCCATCTTTTTTAAACTACTACAATATTTGAGAATTTGTCAAGAAAATAGGGAGAATCCTAATATTCTTAACTACTTAACAGAAACCTTAAAGATTTTAACAGGTTTTTCTTTCCCTTTTACTGATATCTCTCCAAGTTCCTCTACATCTATTGCACCAAAAAAATCAGCCTCAATCTTCTCCTGCAATTTTTTAAATGTAAATTCAGATATAATTATTTCAGAATTAAACTCTTTATTTAAACCTTCAAGCCTTGATGCCAGATTTACACTATCACCAATTACAGTGTAATCCATCTTTTTACCCTCTGCACCAATATTGCCAACAAGAGCTTGTCCTGTGTTTATACCAATGCCAATTTTTAATTGAGGTTTTCCCTCTTCATCCCACTTTTTACATAAATTCCTTAGCTTTTTTATCATCTCTACTGTGCAGTTCAGGGCTCTCTCTGCATGGTCATTCTGTGAAAGTGGCGCATTCCAAAAAACCATTATCGCATCACCCATAAATTTATCAAGTGTTCCTTCCCATTTGAAGATAATCTCAGCCATCTGAGCAAAATACTCATTGAGAAGCTCGACAACCTTCTCAGGAGGAAGCTTTTCAGACAGAGTTGTAAATCCTCTGATATCAGAGAATAATACAGTAACTTCTCTTCTTTCTCCACCAAGTTTTGCCATTGAGGGATTTTTAATAAGTTCATTGACAACCTTTTCTGTGACATAGCTTGAGAATATCTTTTTTATCTGTCTTGCCTGTTTTTCAGAGTATGCATATCTTAATGTGATTGTTGTCAGAAAATGAATAAATAAACTTCCTGAAACATAGATAACAGAAAGCCATGTGCCCTTTGTAAATAAATAGAAAGATGCCATGAAAACTCCGCTCAGCATAATCAGCAAAACAATCAAACAGTATCCTGCTTTTAATCTCTGATAGAGAAACAGTCCTGAAAATACTGAAGTTAAAATCAACATAACAACAACATAGTTGGAAACTGCAAGAATGCTTTTGCCTTCCATAAGTGAAGCAATTACATTTGCATGTTTTTCCACGCCCGGCAAAGCTGAACTCACTGGAGTCACCCTTAAATCATAAATACCAACAGCAGTAGCACCAATGAGGATAATTTTGTCCTGTAGCGCATCTTTTTTAACTCTGTTTTCAACTATATCAGCAATTGAGATGTGTTTGAAACTTCCATTACCTCCGTAGTAGGGAATTAAAATTCTTCCCCAGGGGTCAGTTGGAATGTATCTTTTGCCAAGATAGACTCCTTTTGTTGCATCAATCAGTTGCTTTTCCTGAGGGATTCCGAGATACATTGCTGCTGTTTTAAGAGGAAGTCCTGGTATCATGTATCCATAGTAGTTAATAAACAAAACTTCCCATCTTATTGTCCCGTCAGAATCCGGAAACATATTTATATGTCCAAATCCTGCTGCTTTCCGAGAAAGAATGCTTTCAGGAACAAGAACGCTTTTTGATGAAACAGGTTGGTATCTAAGAAATCTTTCAGGATTTAAAATAGAAAAAGCTGATTCGGTTATTTCAGCCTCTTTCGGTGCATCTTCCACATCAAAAAAGAAAACAACAGGTAAAATAACATTACCTGCTCTTGATATAGTTTCAGCCAATAAACGATCATTTTTTTCAGACTCGCTAAAAATAATATCCAGAGCAATAACAGCAGCTTCATATTCTGAAAGTTTATCTATTAGTTTTGCTATTTTATCTCTACTCCAGGGCCATCTTCCAAGTTTTTCAAGCGAGGCTTCATCAATTGCAGCAATAACTATGTTGTCAGGAGGATTTTCTTTGCCACGAACATGGAAAAATAAATCATATATTTTCATATCAATGATTTCAAGTGGTCGTGGTTTTATATAAAAGAGACACGAGAAAAAAACAGCAATAAATAAGGTTGCTATGAGTTCTTTATTTTTAGCCATCATTAAAACTTTATTGTTTCTCCTCCCTGAAGAATCTTTATTCTGTACTCAGGGAACTTCTTTAGTTCTTTCTCAATTTGCTTTCTGTAAAAGGGTTTTATGTGGGTTATGAAGATTCTTTCAGGCTTATGATGAAACATCTTTAAAGCTTCAAAAAAGAGTTCTGCGGTTAAATGTCCTGTTTTTATTGCAAGTTCTTTCATTTTATCTGGAAGAGAAACTTCAATGATTAATGCATTTAATTTCTTGTCTGAAAGCTTTTTCCAGGAATTCTTTGCAGGTCCTGTATCTCCTGTATAAAAGAAAGCTTGACCATCTTTTTCAACAAGATAGCCAACTGATGGCACTGTGTGATTCATTCTGTAAGCAGTTATTTTATATCCATCTATTAAAATTGGGCTTTCTTCTGGAATGATCTCAAGTCTTAAAATTGAGTTCTGAACATCTGGAATAACTGTGAAATCTGGCCATAGTCTGTGATTGAGCAAATGTTTTTTTATATCATCAAGAATTTCTTTTATGGAATAAATTTTTATACTTTTCCCTTTACCGCTCACAATTAAATTATCAGCCAGAAAAGGGATATCTCTTATGTGGTCAAGATGAGCATGGGTTATAAATATATGCTCTATTTTCTGTTGATTTCTAAAGCTTAAAGAGCCTGTGATACCTCCTGCATCAAAAAGTATTTTATTGTTTAAAAGAAAAGATGAAAGGTGATATCCTGGAACATCAGAACCGGAAGCCCCAAGAACTTTTATTCTCAAAGCTCACCTCATTTTATTTAATGCTTTCAGAAAGGCTTCAACCAACTCAGAATCAAATTGAGTTCCTGCCTTATCTTTCAACTCTTCTATCGCATTTTCAACACTCATTGCTTTTCTGTAGGGTCTGTCTGTGGTCATTGCATCAAATGTATCAGCCACTGCAATAATTCTTGCAATTAAGGGAATCTCTTCCGCTTTTAGTCCTTCAGGATATCCACTACCGTCAAACTTTTCATGATGATATTTTACTCCAGGAATAATATCTTTAAGCTGTCGTACATGTTGAAGAATTTCTGCTCCATAAATTGCGTGATTCTGTATTATTCTATACTCTTCATCTGTTAATCTTTCGGTTTTAAGTAAAATTGAATCTCTTATACCAATCTTGCCTATATCATGAAGTATTGCTGCGAGTTTGAGTTTTTCAAGCTCTTCTTTACCAAGCCCCATCTCAATCGCTGTCGCAACAGAATAATCCATCACTCTTTTTGTATGTCCTGCTGTATAGGGGTCTCTTTTTTCAATGGTGTCTGCAAGGGCAAAAACAATTTCATAAAAGGTCTGTTTAAGTTCGTCATAGAGTCTTGCATTTTCTATTGCCACTGCAACCTGACTGCTAAGTGCATTGAGTAGCTCCATATCGTATTCATTAAAAAAACCGTTCCTTTTGTTTATTGCCTGAATCACTCCTAAAAGTCTTTCTTTAATCATTACAGGTAAACAAAGCATTGTTTTTGTGATGAATCCTGATTTTTTATCTCCTCCTCTGAAAAATCTTGGATCATTCTGAACATCATTTATTATAACTGCCTGTTTTTTTTCAGCGACCCATCCAGCAATACCCTGTCCCAATTTAAGTCTTATTGTTTTTACTTTGTGAGCTTTTTCTCCAAGAGCAACATCAAAATAAAGCTCTTCTGATTCCCTATCAAAAAGCAGAAGACTTGCAGCCTCGCAATTGACGAGAGCTATTATTGCTTCGCAGGCTCTCTTTCTTATCTCTTCAATTTCAAGAGATGAATTAATTATTGCTGAAAACTCAAGAAGTGCCCTAAAATGCTCTGAAAAAATTTCTTTTTCCATTAATCCTTATATTTTTCTTTTATTTCAATTATTTTTTTAAGATTTTCAAAGAAAACATCAACAACTTCTGGATCAAAGGCTTTTTCTTTCATAGCTTCTATGTAACTTACTGCCTTATCTATGCTCCACGATTCTCTGTCATCTTTATCTGTTGTAAGGGTATCAAAGTTGTCAACAACGCCTACTATTCTTGCCCATAAAGATATTTCATTTTCTTTTTTAGCAAAGGGATAACCCTTTCCATCCCATCTTTCATGGTGTTCCAGTGCTATTATGGCTGCCATCTGTAGAAGTTCACTTTCTTCATCGTAAAGAAGCTCATATCCAATTATTGGATGTTTTTTCATTATTTCCCACTCATCAGGTTCAAGCCTGCCTGATTTCTGAAGAATTCTGTCTGGAATCCCTATTTTTCCTATATCATGCATTGTGGAAGCTAACATGAGCAATTCACATCTTTCCTCATCTATTCCAAGTTTTTCTGCAATTAAACTTGAAATAAGTCCCACTCTTAAAAAGTGGTTCGGAGTTTCAGGGTCTTTGTATTCTGCTGCTTTTGAAAGTTTTATGAGAACTTTTTTTTGTACTTCTTTTATTTTTTCGTAAAGCATTCTCGTCTCTATTGCCGCTGCAGCAAACTCTGCAATAAGCTTCATTAGCCTGATGTCTGTGTTGTTGAATCTGCCTGATTTGTTTATCGCCTGATATACACCAATTACCTTGCCTTTTGAATCAATAACTGGAACAGCGAGAATATTTCTTGTTATGTATCCTGAGGCTCTATCAATCTCTGGATTAAAAAATTTGCTTTTGTAAGCATTTTCTGTCACGTAGCTTTTCCCTGTTTTTACAACATGCCCTGCAATCCCAGAAGTCAAAGGAATTCTAATTTCCTTTACTCCATGGGCAAATATTGTATAAAGCTCCTTTTTTGGTTCATCTATGATAAAGAGACTGCAACGGTCAACTTCAATTATCTCCTTTGCAAGATTAGAAAGAATCTCAATAAGATTATTAAGTCTTTTCTCCCTTGTTATCTTTGGAGCAGCTTTAAGTAAAACTTCAAGCTTGTCCATCAATCCTCCACAGTAACTCTTAAAACTTCCTCTATGCTCGTTATTCCTGCCATTATTTTTCTTATCCCCGATTGCCTCAAAGTAAGCATACCAAGTTTTACAGCTTCTTTCTTAATCTCTCTTGCAGAAGCACCTGTAAGAATCAATTCTCTAATTTCCTCTTTTATAGGCATTACTTCATAAAGAGCCATTCTTCCACGATAACCTGTTTGATTGCACTCAGGACATCCTTTTGCCTCATAAATTTTTAATCCTTCAATCCTGTCCTCAGGAAATCCGAGCTTTATTAAAGAGTCTTTTGAATACTTTTGTTCTTTTTTACAGTTTTCACATAGCTTTCTTATAAGTCTCTGCGCTACAATCAGAATTACGGAGGATGAAATTAAAAAAGGCTCTATACCCATGTTTACTAATCTTGTAATGGTGCTTGGTGCATCATTTGTATGAAGTGTGCTCAAAACAAGATGCCCTGTGAGTGCTGCTTTTATGGCAATCTCTGCAGTTTCAAAATCTCTTATTTCACCAACCATGATTATATCAGGATCTTGTCTTAAAAAAGACCTTAGCACCTGAGCAAATGTCCTTCCTATTTCTTCTTCAACCTGAACCTGTGTAATTCTTGGAAGAGTGTATTCAACAGGGTCCTCAACAGTCATGATATTTACCTCTGGTCTGTTAAGTTTCATTAAAGCTGAATACAAGGTAGTAGTTTTTCCTGAACCCGTTGGTCCTGTAACGAGTATCATTCCATAGGGTTTGCTCAGAGCCTCAAGGAAAAATTCAAGAGATTCTTCTTCAAAGCCAAGACGGGTAAGGTCAAGCTGAAGAGAGCCTTTTTCAAGGATTCTTAAAACAATCTTCTCACCAAATATTGAAGGAAGAGTGGAGACTCTGAAATCAACCTCTTTTTTGCCGATTTTCATCTTTATCCTTCCATCTTGGGGAAGCCTTTTTTCTGATATATCAAGATTTGACATAATCTTTATTCTTGCAGTCAGATTTCTCTTTAATTTTTCTGGTAAAGTTAAAATATCATGAAGAACACCATCTATTCTGTATCTTACATATACACTGTCTTCAAAAGGCTCTATATGAATATCGCTTGCTCTTTTTGAAATAGCATTCAAAATTATTTGATTGACAACTCTAACTAAAGGACCTTCTGCTTCCAGGTGAATCTCCTCTTGAGGCTCTCCTGAAGAGGGTTCCTTAGAGACTATCTCAACAAGTTCATGAATATTCTGGGAAGCATAAGTCTCATCCTGTTCTCCAAAAAATTGATTTATCAGAGTTCTAAAATCCGAATCCTTTCCTATATAAAACATTATTCTAAATCCACTTAAGAAAAACTTAAGCTGTTCCAGTGCTATTTCATTAGCTGGATCAGTTGTAAGAACCTTTACTATGTTTCCTTCTCTATAAATTGGCAACATCTTATACTTTTTTATTACATCCTCTGGAAGAAGTTTAACTACAGAGGGATCAATTTTGTGAGAATCCATTTTAAATACTGGAAATCCGTAAAGCTCGCTCATAGACTGCACAAGCTCATCTTCTGTTATATAACCTAATTTTACTAATGCGGCACCAATCTTTATACCTTCAATTTTCTGAACTGCCTGAGCATCAATTAGTTGTTTCTCAGAAATCTTACCTTTTTTCAGAAGGAAAGCCCCAAGAGGCATTTTTTCTGTCAAAGGTTTTGTCGGCATAATGCTAATATAGCATAGCATAAAAATCGTGCCAAAGTGTATACTAATTTATTAATATCAGCGTTAGTAAAGGAGGATAGATGGTAAGGGTTAGATTTGCACCTTCTCCAACAGGACATCTACATATTGGAGGAGCAAGAACAGCTCTTTTTAACTGGCTTTTTGCAAGGCATCATAATGGAATTTTTATCTTAAGGATTGAAGACACTGACAGGTCCCGTTCCACAGAGGAGTATATTGAATCAATTATAGAGGCATTGAAATGGTTGGGACTCAACTGGGATGAAGGTCCTTTCAGGCAGACTGATAGAATAGAAATTTACAAAGCCTATGCCCATAAACTTCTTGAAGAAGGGAAAGCCTATCGTTGCTACTGTACTCCAGAGGAGCTTGAAGATCGTAGACAAAAAGCTATGAAAGAAGGAAAACCGCCAAGATATGACAGGCGCTGTAGAGAAATTAAAGAATACCTCAATAAACCCTTTGCAATTCGTTTTAAAATGCCTCTTGAAGGTGAAACAGTAGTTAATGACCTTGTAAAAGGTCCTGTTACATTTAAGAACAGTGAGATTGAAGACCTTGTAATACTTAGAAGTGATGGAACTCCAACATACAATTTCTGCGTTGTTGTTGACGATTATGAAATGAGAATAACTCATGTAATAAGAGGAGAGGATCATCTTAATAACACACCGAAACAGATTCATATTTATCATGCTCTTGGAATCAATCCTCCAGAGTTTGCCCATATTCCTATGATTCTTGGAAAAGACAGAACTCGTTTAAGTAAGAGGCATGGTGCTACCAGTGTGCTTGCTTACCGAGATGAAGGATATCTTGCAGATGCAGTTGTAAACTTTCTTGCCCGACTTGGCTGGTCTCATGGAGATCAGGAGATTTTTACCAGAGAAGAATTAATAAAATATTTTAACTTAGATCAGGTAGGAAAGGCAAATGCTGTTTTTGATTCTGAAAAACTTCTCTGGTTAAACAGTGAATACATGAAATTAACTTCAGAAGAAAAACTCTTTGAACTTGTAAAACCTTTTTTAATTAAAGAAGGATACATAAAAAAAGACGAAACTGTTGATTTAAAATGGATATGCAAAGCTATAAGATCCCTTAAAGAAAGATGTAGAACACTTCTGGAACTTGCCCATGCAATGAGATATTATTTTCTTGAGTATGTTGAGATTGATCCAAAGGCAAAGGAAAAATACATAAACTCTGAAACCATGCCAATACTTAAAGAAGTTACTGAAAAACTATCTCAACTGCAAGATTTTACGCAGGATAAAATAGAAAAAATATTTATGGATATCGTTAATGAAAGAGGATTAAAACTTGGTCAGATAGCCCAGCCTGTTAGAGTAGCCATAACAGGCAATACTGTAAGCCCTGGAATATACGAAGTTCTTGAAATTGTTGGCAAGGAAAAAACTCTGAAAAGATTAAGGAGGTTGCTGGATGCCTCTTGATAAAGAATTGCTTGAGATAATAGTCTGTCCAAAATGCAAAGAGGATCTTGTTTATGAAGAAGACGAAGAAAGACTTGTCTGTAAAAACTGCTCTGTCTATTATCCAATAAAAGAAGGTATCCCTATTCTATTAATTGAAGAGGCTATTCCAATTGAACCTGAAGATAAGTTATAATTTTGTATGCCTGAGTTAGAGACAGAATTCCTATCAAAACAGCAAGTAGAAGCTCTGGTAAGAGAGTTAATAGCTGATTTTGTTCGTCAAAATGAGCAGAGAGCAAAGGAACTCTCTATTATTGAGAGAGTTATTAGGGTTGAAGAGGAAATAAAAGCTTTAAGGGAAATAGAAACTGCACGATTTGAAGCAATGGAAAAAAGATTTGAAGCTCTACAACGGGAGATGAATGCACGATTTGAAGCAATGGAAAAAAGATTTGAAGCTCTACAACGGGAGATGAATGCACGATTTGAAGCAATGGAAAAAAGATTAACATTCATACAATGGTTTATAGGAATAGGATTTACCTTTGTAAGTATTCTCATCACAATATTTGGTTTAGCTGCCAAATAACTCAATAGTGATAACTCTTGCCATGAATGATCGTCATTGCTCTGTAGAGCTGTTCAAGAAGAAGGAGTCTACTGATTTCGTGGGTAAAGGTTAAATAAGAAAGAGAAAGTTTAAAGTAAGCTGACTTAATAACTTCTTCACTGACTCCATAAACTCCACCTATGACAAATTCATGTGTGGCTTTATCTTTTATTAAACGTGCAAATTCTAAAGAATCAAGCTTTTGTCCTTCTCTATGAAGAAGGATAAAATTTCCCTTTACTGAATTAAGAATCTGCTTTGATTCTTCTTCAATTACTTTATCTGCTTTCCCGTGTCCTTCTTTAAGCTCAATGAGTTCAACCTTTGCATAGGGAGTAAGGAGTTTAGTGTAATGGTTAATACCATCTTTAATAAACTTGGCTTTTGTTCTTCCTGGACAGATAATTCTGAGTTTATACAAGCCTCACCCGAGTATCTTCAGCAATTCTTCATAGGATATGGTTTTCACTCCTAATTCCTTTGCCTTTGCAAGTTTACTTCCCGGTTCTTCACCTACTACGAGATAGTCAGTATTTTTTGATACAGAAGATGAAACTTTACCTCCAGCCTTTTCAATCATATCCTGCACTTCATGTCTTGGCTTAGGTAGACTGCCTGTTATAACAAAAGTAAGTCCTTTAAGAGGTAATGGTCTTTCTTTCTCCTGATAATCCGGATTTTCTATGGTCAAGCCTAATTTTTTAAGTTCCTCTATTGCTTTCAGATTTTCTTCATTATTGAAGAACTGCTCAATTGCTCTTGCTGTTTTTTCTCCTATCTGAGGAATCTCAATGAGTTGCTCCATTTTAACATGATAAAACTCCTCAAGTCTTCTAAAATTCTGAGCAAGAAGTTTAGCCGCATACTCTCCAACCTGACTTATTCCAAGAGCGTAAAGAAATCTTGCCAGAGTTGTCTTTTTGCTCCTTTCAATTGCTTCAATAAGCTTTTTTGATGAGAGATCAGCAAATCCTGGAAGTCCTCTAATATCTTCCTGTTTAAGTTTATATAAATCAACAAAACTTTTTATCAAACCTCTTTCATGAAGAAGTTCAACAGTTTTGTCCCCCAATCCTTCAATATTCATTGCTCTACGGGATGCAAAATGTTTAATCCGTTCCTCCACCTGGGCAGGACAGTTGAAGTTAATGCATTTTAAGGCCACCTCTCCTGGCTCTCTCACAGTTTTTGATCCACACACTGGACATTGCTCGGGAACCTGAGGTATGACTTCTTGTCCGCTTCTTCTATCAACAACAACGCCGATTATATGAGGAATTACCTCTCCAGCTCTCTCCACAATCACATAATCTCCAACTCTTATATCCTTTCTTTTTACTTCATCCCAGTTATGAAGAGTTGACCTTGAAACTGTAACTCCTCCAATTCTGACAGGTTCAAGGATTGCCACTGGTGTTATAACACCAGTCCTTCCTACACTTGCAAGAATGTCCTTCAATTTTGTAATTCCTTGATGGGCAGGATACTTATAGGCAATTGCCCATCTTGGTTCACGGGTTTTTGCACCGAGACGTCTCTGAAGTTCAAAACTATTCACTTTAACAACAGCTCCATCTGTCTCAAAAGGATAACCTGCTCTAAGTTTTTCTATCTCTTTTATTGCCTCTATTACTTCATCAATTCCTTTTGCCACCTTAACAAAAGCAGGAACAGGAAATCTTGCTTTTTTTAGCCACTCAATAAACTCATCCTGAGTTTTAAAATCTATGCCTGAATAATATCCCACACCATAACATGCCATATGAAGTCTTCTACTCGCTGTAATAGATGGGTCAAGTTGACGCACTGAACCAGAAGCTGCATTTCTTGGATTGGCAAAAACTGGCTCTCCTTTTTCTTCTCTTTCACTGTTTATTCTCTCAAATTCATCAATGTTCATGTAAACTTCACCACGAATGTCTATCTCTTCTGGTATGATCTGCACTCCTTCAATTTTGAGGGGAATTGATTTTATTGTCTTGATATTCTGAGTTATGTCCTCACCAACATAGCCATCTCCACGGGTTGATGCTTTGTATAAAAATCCATTTTTATAGGAAAGCTCTACTGCAAGCCCGTCATATTTTGGCTCTACTGTGTATTCAACAGGTTCACTGCTTCCAAGAAGCCTTCTTACTCTGTTATCAAAATCTCTTAATTCCTCTTCAGAAAAGGCATTATCAAGGGAAAGCATGGGTTCACGGTGTTCAACCTTTTCAAACTTTTCAGATGGAGCTGCTCCAACTCTCTGAGTGGGTGAGTCAGGTAGAATATATCCCCATTTTTCTTCAAGCTCCTTGAGCCTTCTCAGCATCTGGTCGTATTCTTCATCAGAGATAACAGGGCTGTCAAGAACATAGTAACGGTAGTTGTGATAGTTTATCTCTTTAACAAGCCTTTCTATCTCCTTTTTTATATCTTCAGGAATCTCATTCATAATATAACCTCTTTTAATTTCATCTAAAAATGTCCAAATTTCCCCAAATATTCAAGACTTTTTATTATAAAATCCTCTGAAGAAAGTCCTATCCTTGCAATTAAAGAGAAGTCTGAAAAATCAAAATAAAGAATTTTTAAGTTGGATTTTAAGGCAAGATTCTGAATTAAATTTATATACCCTTTCATTCATTTAGTTCTTCAATCTTTTTAATTTTATCTGAAAGAACTTTTAATGACTCAATAGCATGTTCCCACTGCATTGCATCCTTTTCAACATCCCATGAGAAATTTCTCTTTTCTACGATATTTTCTTTTTCAAAAAATGTCATTCCATACTTTTTTTCATATTTTCTTCTGTATTCATTTAAAACAATTTCTTTGAGTTCTTTTTCTGAAATAAGCTCGTTAATTTTCATATTTTAATTATAACATTTCTTCAAGCAACTTTAATGCTTCTTCTGTTGCTTTTATTTTATTTGATAGTCTATCACCTGTAAGATTAAGTTCCTTAATACAGAGCTTTTCTGGTGTTGAAACAGCAATATAGATTAATCCCTTTGGCTTTTCCTCCATTGTATCAGGTCCGAGATTTCCTGTTGTGGAAATTGAATAGTCTGAGACAGTGATTGATTTTATCGCTCTTGCCATTGCTTCTGCCATTTCTTCTGAAATAACTCCGTAGTGAAACACTTCATCAGGAATTTTTAAAATCCTTTTTTTCATCTCAGTTGCATAAACAACGACTCCTCCGAGAAAAACTTTGCTTGCACCAGGAATCTCTGTTATTGATGATGCAATAAGACCTCCTGTGCAAGATTCTGCTGTTGAAAAAGTTTTTTGTTTTTCTTTGAGCTTTCTGACAATATCTGAAGCAATTTTATTCAAGGAACTCATAAATAAATTATATCAAAAATCAGGACATGGAGCACTGAGTCCTTCAGCTATGCTCAAGGTAAACTTCGCAAGAAAGTTGCCTGAAAAATCTAATCCTTAAAGGGTTATCCAGAACCACTTTTTTCTGTCATCCCTAAGCAAGCCGATGGGTCTACTCCTTAGTGCGAAGATAATTGAAGATTAAAGAGGCTACAATTTCTTGATTTTCAAAGGCTTGTAAATTTTTGAAGAGTATCAAAAATAAAAGGAGGGGAAGACCCTCCTTTAAAACCTCGTTGATTAAGCACCTTTGCGTTTTTCTCCAAGTTCTATATAGCTTCCACCAAAGTAGGTATAAATCAACTCTCCTGAGTCAATAAGCTCTCTTATTGCTGCTTTTGTTTCTGCATCAGGAATACCCTGCTGTCTGAAATGCTTTATTACATCTGCCTGCTTGTATTTCTTCTTGCCGGCTGACTGCTCGATTAGTTGGTATATTGCTTTTTTGAGTTCCTCTTTCTCCATTTAAAATCACACTCCTTTCGTAAAAAATTAAGAAGGAGGGTAATCCCCTCCTTCTTATTTATTTTGTCCACTTAAATTGTGTTGTAGTTCTAAAAGTCTTGAATGCATATGTCCAGTCGTCAATGTGCTGGAATGTGAATGGTAAACCAGTGACTGCGAAGAATTTCTCCCAGCCAATCCTTTCAATCCATTCACCCACTCTCTCATGCTTCTTTGCACCAGCAACATAAGCATCAAAAATCTTCCTCGTTGCCTTTACAACTTCTGGCCATCTTGGTGGATTATTTGGTAGATATGCAACCGCAAGCTTTGAAAACATTGGTGGTTTTCTCAAATTACCAACCTTTCCACCTACCACTATTGCAACACCATCATTCTCAGGGTCTGCAATGGGAAGTGCAGGACAGACTGAGAAGCAGTTACCACAGTACATGCATTTATCAGCATTGATTTTTACTGATTTCTTTGCTGGATCAGGTGTTATTGCTGCTGTTGGGCATGCAGCCATTGTTGTAGGAAGCTCGCAGAGGTTTTTAAAGTTATCATGGTCAATTCTTGGAATCTTTCTATGAATTCCCACAAATGCTATATCTGAGCAGTGAACTGCACCACACATGTTTGTGCAACAGGCAACTGCAAATCTAACCTTATTAGGAGTTTCTTTTGTGGTAAAATAATCAGCAAATTCATCCATTATACATTTAACTAAAGCAGAAGCATCTACTGCAGCTGAATGACAGTGAATCCAACCCTGTGTATGAACAATATTGCTAACTCTTGAGCCGATTCCGCCAATCATGTATTTCTTAGCTGTAAGTTCATCCATTAAAGGTTTAACTTTGCTTTCATCGGATACAAGAAACTCTATGTTGTTTCTCGTTGTAAATCTTAAATAGCCATCACAATACTTCTCAGCAAGTTCAGCAATCTCTCTCAATGTATCAGTGCTCAGAAGTCTTGGAGATGCTACTCTTACCGTCCAGATTTTATCACCAGAATTAGCTATATGAACCATTAAGCCAGGGCTTAATATTTCATGGGTTTTCCAGTCTCCATAGTTTTTCTGGATTACTGGGGGTAAAAAGTTTTTGTAATGAGGTGGTCCTATATCTGTTTTCCTCTGTTTTACATCTACTACATCGGGAATTACATAAGGCATAATTCTTACCTCCTTTTATTTAGTTAGTTATTTTAAGAATTCTTCCCATGGTTTTTTCTCTAAGTCTTCTTCTTTCCAGAACCAGAATGGATCATTTCTTGGCTCTCTAACCATTTCAGGTGTTGGTTCAAGTCCACATACTTCAAGGAACTCTCTCATTCCGCGGCGAATAATAAGCTCTCCAATTCTTTCTCTGTTCTTTCCATATTCGTTCCACCAATCCCACATATTTCTAATAAGATTCTTTATTTCTTCATATGGTGGCTTCATTTCCATAAATGGTACGATTACCCATGAAAGAGTTGCACCTATAACGAATGGTGCCTTTGCACCTATGAGAAGAGTTGCACCAAAAGGTGGTGTAGGCTTTAAAGCTCCTTTAAGTCTTGTGATACAGTGCATGCAACGTAAACAATCACTGTTGTTTATTGAAAGATTGTTTCCATCCCATGTTATGCATTTTCCAGGACAGAAATTAACTATTTCTTCCTGAATATTCATGCCTTTCTTTGCATACTCTCTGACTTTGTCCTGATCAATTGCTATAGGTCCTTTCCATGTTCCGATTATAGAAAGGTCTGCACGGGCAATAGCTGCATTGCAATCAACTGGACATCCAACTGTTTTAATTTTGAACTTGTATGGGAACTGTGGTCTATGAAGCTCATCCTGGAATTCTTGAGTTAAGATCATAAGTGATATCAAGTGTATCAATCATTGACCACTCACATCTTGCTGGACCAACACAGCAGCTTGGTGTTCTCATTGCAGAACCAGAACCACCAAGGTCAAAACCATTCATGCTTAAAATAGTAGCTATCGGCTCAAGGTTGTCAGTTGTTGTGCCAAGCAATACCATATCACCTGTTGAACCATGAAAGTTGGTTAATCCACTTCCATACTTGTCCCAAAGATCACAAATAAATTTGATAGTTTCTGAGGTATAAAATAATCCAGAGGTTTGATTAACACGGACTGTGTGGAAGTGAGCAACACCAGGGAACTGATCAGCTAACTGGGAGTATCTTCCGATAACTCCACCTCCGTAACCTCTTACGCCAACGATTCCACCGTGCTTCCAGTAAGTTACTTTGTCCTTCATGACTTTTTTCTAACTGACCAAGCTCATCAGCGGCCATTGGATTTTTAGCAGCTGCTTTCTTGATTTCCGTAACAAAGCTCGGGAAAGGACCTTTTTCAAGTTCATCCAATAAAGGTGTGTCATACTTCTTTGTCATAGTTTCCTCCTGCTTTAAGATTTTTTAAAATTATACCACAAATTTTAGTGTCTATCAACAGTAAAATAGTTGCACTTTTTTGGTCAAATAAAAAAATTTTATGTTTACATTAAAGCTTTTAAATGCAAAATAAGCTAAAATATTTTAATGCGAATTAGATGGATAGAACTTAACGGATTTAAATCTTTTCCTGAAAAAACCAGAATAGAGCTCAATGAAGGTATAACCTGCTTTGTTGGACCAAATGGAGCAGGAAAAAGCAATATTGTTGATGCCTTCAGATGGGTCCTTGGCGAGCATAATCCCAGAATTCTTCGTGGTGAAAAAATGGAAGAAGTCATATTCCAGGGATCTCAATCAAAAAAAGAAAAGGGCATTGCTGAAGTAACCATCCTATTAAAATCTCTAAAAGAACCAGAAAATGGAGGGCAACCAGAGGCAGAATTAACCGAAATAAAGAGAAGGTTTTACAAAACAGGAGAATCCTACTTTATCATCAATGGTAAACAGGCAAGACTTAAAGACATAAAAGAGATATTCCTTTCAGAAGGAGTTGATGTAAGAACTTACTCAATAATTGACCAGATTAAAATCAATGAGATCTTATCAAAACCTTCACATAGGAAAGCTCTTCTTGAAGAATGTGCTGGAATTTCATTGTATAAACTGAAAAAAAACGAATCTGAAGGAAAGCTTCAATCAGCACAGGAGAATCTTCAGAGAATAGAGGACATCATTAGCGAGCTAAAAAAACAGTACTCTTTACTTGAGAGACAGGCTAAAAAAGCTGAAAAGTATAAAAAAACCATGGAAGAATTAAAAAATCTGGAATTAAAGGTCTCTAAGGCTGAAAGCTTAAATCTCCTTAAAGAAATTGAAAAACTTCGCGAAGATATTCAAATTCTTGAAAATACACAGTTAGAATCAAAAGAAAAAAACGAAAAAATTATAAAAAAGATTAACGAGCAGAAGATAAAAATCTCCTATACTGAAAATCTCATACAGGAAAGGGAGAAAGAACTAAAGCAAAAAGAGATAGAAAAGACAAAGGCAGAAAATCAACAGACCCTCATGATTCAGGAAGAAAAAAGTAAACGAGAATTGATAAATAAACTTCATGAAGAAAACTCTGCTTTAAAAAGAGAAATAGAAAAATCTCAGAATGATTTAAAATCTGCTTGCATTGAATATGGAGAAATTGAGGAAAATATTGCCAATCTCCAAAAAGAAATCATTCAAAAAGAACAGGAACTAATGAACTTTTACAAAGAAATAAATGAGATTGAAAAGGAGATTGAAAAGCAGAGAAAAATTCTTTTTAATCTTACCACTGAATTGGTAAACAAGAAAAATTATTACCAATCCATAAATAAATCCAGTGAAAATGCTCAAAACAGGTTAAACACTCTTTATATACGAAAAAAAGAAACAATACAAAGGATAAATCAGATGGAAACAGAAATTCAAAAGATGCAGAAAAACATAAAAAACTTAAAAGAAAGCCTGCAGTTAGAAAACAACAAAAACAAAGCTATTCAAAATCAACTCTATGAGTTAGAAAACCAGCTGGAAACAAAAACTCAGCTAATAATTGAAAAAAAGAAACAAGAAGCAGTAATAAACGGAAAAATTGAAGCCCTTTTATCAGAAATATGGCAGGAGGACAAAAACCACAAACTCTTTTTTGAATGCATTGATGTAAGCCCTGAAGTTGAGGAATTAATTGAAGCTGTCCTGGAAGAAAGACTCAAAGCCTCAGTAATACAAGACATTGAAACAATTAAAGATTTTAAAAATAAGGGCTGGTTCTTTTTAAAAAATACAGAATTAAGTTCTGCTTACCAAAAAGATGAGACTCATAGTGATAAAAAAATTAAAAGCTACATAAGAATAAAAGAATCAGGGATTAATGAAAAAATTTTTGATAATGTTTACATTGTAAACAATCTCAAAGAGGCAATGGAAATAAAAAAAGAAATTCCCAATTGCTGCTTTGTGACCAGAAAAGGTGAAGTGTTTTTTCCAGATGGATTTATAAAAACAGGCAAAACTTCAAATCTTCTTAAAAAGAAAAGAATGCTTGAAGATTTAAATAAGGAAAAGTCTGAAATATCAGAGGAAATTGAATACTTACAGCATGAAATTGAAAAAATGCAAGCTACAAAACAGGAGCTTAAAAGAGAAATAGAAAGTAAAAGACTGCAGATTTCTCAAATACAAAAAGAGATTTTCAAGGCTGAGGAAAAAAATAAAAGTCTTCACAGGGAAATGGAACAGACAAAGCAAAGAACAAAATACATGGAAAATGAAGAAAAAGCTCTACAAAATGAAATATCTCATAACACAAAAGTTATGGAAAAAACCCGCTCTGAAATTGAGCAACTTTCTATGGAAATTGAAGCTTTAGAAAGGACGATTGAAGAATTGAAAAATAAACAAAAAGAGATATCCCAAGCGAACGAGAGCCAGAAAGAAGAGCTTTCCAGCAAAAAAATTATCCTTTCCACATTAAAGGAAAGATACAATAACAAAAAGCAGGAAATAAACAGGCTAAATGAAGAAATTAAGAAACTTACAATGAAACAACAGAAAAATGAAGAAGAGATTGAGCAAAGTCTGAAAAGATTATCTCAGATTGAAAAAGAAAAAACAGAGATATTAAAAACAATTGAAATGCTTACTCTTGAAACATTCAATCTGAAAGAGCAAATAGAAAAACTTTATAAAGAACTGCAGAATGAAAAAGAATATTTAATAGAACTGGAAAAAAATTATCAGAGCATAAACGAAAAACTACACAACATCACAGCAGAACTCGGAGAGAAAAAAACCATTGAAGGTGAAAAAAAAGTAAAGCTTGAAAATCTATGGAATGAGATTTATAGCATATACGGCATTGACATAATTAAAGAAGAGATTGAGCCAGCTCAGGAAACGGAAACATTTAAATCTCGTATAACACAGCTTAAAAATCAGCTCAAAGAAATCGGAGCTGTTGATGTAGAAATCTTGAAGGAATATGAAGATGTTAAAGAGAGATATAACTTTTTAATAGCTCAGAAACAGGATATTGTAAAATCCATAGAAGAATTACAGGAAGCAATAAAAAAAATTAACTCACTCACGAAAAAGAAACTAAGAGAAACATTCAATCTTTTAAAAGAAAGATTTAATAGCCTTTTCAATGAACTTTTTGAAGGAGGAAAAGCTGAAATTTTTCTTACTGATGAAAATAACATTCTTGAGTCAGAGATAGAAATGCAGATTCAACCACCTGGCAAAAAAGCAGGAAACATAAATCTCCTTTCAGGCGGGGAGAAAGACACTTACTGCCATAGCATTCATCTTTGCTTGCTTGAGCATCCGTTCATCTCCTGTATGTATACTTGATGAAGTTGATGCTCCCCTTGATGATATAAATACGCTGAGACTGAGAAAACTGATAAAAGAGCTAAGCAAGGATACGCAATTTCTCATCATAACTCACAATAAGCTCATGATGGAAATTGCCGATTACATATATGGTGTTACAATGCAGGAGGAAGGAGTATCAACAGTAATTTCTTTAGAATTAAAAGAAGCAGAGGTATATGCATGAAAGATACAAAATTACTTGAAGGAATAGAGATATCAGATGAAAAAGAAGACCTTATATGCTACAGCTACGATGCTTCCTATGCAAAGGGAACTATTCCAGAGTTTGTAGCATGGCCAAAAAGCTCTGAAGAGATTGTAAAGGTTGTAAAATGGGCAACAAATAGAGGATTAAAAATGCTGCCAAGAGGTGCTGGAACAGGCATGGCAGGAGGTGCCATCCCAATCAATTCAAGAACAGTCGTAATCAGCCTTGAAAGAATGAGAGAAGTTCTGGAAATAAATTCAAAAAACTTTACTGCCACTTTAGAGCCTGGTGTTATAAATGGAGAACTTCAAAAAGAACTTATGATTTACGGACTCTTTTATCCACCAGATCCTGCATCCATGGATTACTGCACAATAGGAGGAAATGTGGCAACAAATGCTGGTGGTCCAAGAGCAATAAAATATGGAGTTACAAGAAACTACTGTTTAGCCATTGAGGTGGTGCTTTCAACTGGAACTGTTCTTACCTTAGGTGGTAAAACTTTCAAAAGAGTCACAGGATATGAAATGAAAGAACTTTTTATTGGCTCAGAGGGAACACTTGGAATAATTTCAAAGATAACTGTCAGAGTTTTACCACAACCAGAGGAAGTAATCACCCTTCTTATAAGTTTTAACTCAGTAGAGTCTGCTGGAAAGAGTGTTTCAGAGATTATTGGTTCAGGAATTATTCCAAGAACCCTTGAGTTCCTTGACAGTTCCTGTTTAAGTTTAATTGAAAAAAATTTTGAACTCGGACTGCCAACAAATGTGGAAGCAATGCTTCTTGTTGAGCTTGACGGAGAGATAACTTCCATTAAAAGACAGGGTGAGAAAATTGTTGACATTGCAAGAAAATTTAATGGAGAGGCTAAGATTGCCACAGATTACTACTCAAGAGAAAATCTATGGAAAGCTCGCAGAAGCATTTCACCGTGCATTTTGAAGATGAAGGATAAAGAAAAGATAAACATTGATATTGCCGTTCCTATAGATAGCCTTTCAAAAACATTCGTTAAGTTAAATGAGCTTTCAAACAAATCAAATATTCCCATTATATCCTTTGGACATGCTGGAGATGGTAATATTCATGTAAACATTCTTGTTGAAAAGAGCAATGAAGAAGAAAAAAAACAGGGGTTTGAAATGGTTAAAAAAATTTTTGAATTCACAGTCAGTATTGGTGGAGCTATTTCAGGAGAACATGGAATCGGAATAACAAAAAAGCCTTACATTGATATTCAATTAGAAAAAAAACAGATTGAGCTGATGCAGGCTATAAAAAGAGTTTTTGATCCCAAGGGATTTATGAATCCAGGAAAGATTTTTTAAATGTTCCAAGAAAGTCAGGTTGAAATCAAAAAATTTCAGGAAGTTTTCCCAGAGCTTCCTTTATTTTTTCATCGGGATATTCAAAATCAGAAAGTCTCCCTGATAAGTATGCCTCATAAGAAGGAAGATCAAGAAATCCTATTCCGCTTAGATTGAAAAGTATTACTCTTTCTTTTCCTTCTTCCTTTGCTTTTAATGCCTCATCTATTGCCACCTTGATGGCATGAGCACTTTCAGGAGCAGGAATAATTCCCTCACTCCTTGCAAAAAGTATGGCAGCTTCAAAGACAGATATCTGTCCTACTGCCTTTGCTTCAATCAAGCCATCGTGACATAGCTGACTTATGAGTGGAGAGTCTCCATGATATCTTAAACCTCCTGCATGAATTCCCGGAGGCACAAAATCATGTCCGAGAGTATACATCATGAGAAAAGGTGTAAGTCCTGCAGTATCGCCGTAGTCATATCTGAACTCGCCCTTTGTAAGTGTGGGACATGAGGATGGCTCTACGGCAATAACTCTTAGATCCTTCCCATGAATCTTATCATAAAGGAATGGGAAGCTTATACCACCGAGATTGCTTCCTCCTCCGCAGCAACCAATTACTATATCCGGGTATTCTCCTACAATTTCAAACTGTTTTTTGCATTCAAGTCCTATAATTGTCTGATGAAGTAAAACATGATTTAGCACTGAACCAAGAGCATAGTTTGTATCTTTATGGGTTGCTGCATCTTCAACTGCTTCTGAGATGGCAATTCCAAGTGTTCCAGGATGATCTGGATTTTCACGGAGAATTCTTTTTCCTGATTCAGTTTTATCAGAGGGAGATGGATAAACCTTTGCTCCCCATGTTTCCATCATTATTCTGCGGTAAGGTTTCTGATCATAGCTTACTCTTACCATATAAACGGTAATCTCTATCCCCATTAATGCTCCTGCTAATGCAAGAGCAGAACCCCACTGACCTGCCCCAGTTTCTGTAGCTATTCTTTTTATTCCTTCAATTTTGTTGTAATAAGCCTGAGGGATTGAAGTATTTGTCTTATGACTTCCTGCCGGTCCAAAGCCTTCATGTTTAAAATAAATCCTTGCAGGAGTCTTAAGAGCTTTTTCAAGTCCAATTGCTCTATAAAGAGGAGTTGGACGAAAGCTTGCATATATATCTAAAACCTCTTGTGGAATATCTACCCATCTTTCAATAGTAACTTCTTGCTCAATAAGAGACATGGGAAATATAATTTTTAAATCATCAGGAGAAATTGGCTTCTTTGTTTGAGGATGAAGAGGTGGAGGAGGTAGCTTTGGCATATCAGCCTGTATGTTATACCACTGTCTTGGTAGATCTTTTTCAGAAAGTAAAATTCTTCTCATTCTGCCCTCCAGTTGCTGTAATTTTTTATGATAATTACACCTTTTATATTTTTGCAAGATTTTTCTTGCAATCCTGATCTCTTGTATGATAAAATGTTTTCAAGCCACGAAGGCTTAATAAGCTCAGAAAAGCTAAAATTAAGCTTTCGTGGCTTTTTTATTTTCTTATATAAAAGGAGGAGAACATGAAGAAATGGTTTATTTTTCTTGTGGTTTTATTGTTTCCTGTATCAGTTTTTGCTGCGGATGTAACAGACTGGCTTTCAGTATCTGGCTCAGCTACTACCGTCTATCAATGGCTGCACATGACAAAGGGATATGTAGATTCTGACACGAATGATAAGACAAAAGACCGTGGCTCAGCAGTGATTGACTTTAATGTATCCCTTAAGCCTACTGAAAATGACGAATTCTTTTTAAGGGCAAGCTTTGCAAAAGGAAGCGGATTTCATTCAGAAAGCGCAAACTATCCCTTTGTTCTTAATCCAAATGCAGATGATCTATTTGTAGACTTGAGAAACATCAATGGACATGCAAGGGATCATCTTCAGGAGTTATGGTATTCTCACAGGTTTCCAATTGAAAAAGAAGTATTCCTCAAGCTTACAGCAGGAATAATTGACTCAACAGCTTTTATTGATGACAATGCCTATGCAGCTGATGAATTACAGCAGTTCATGAATGAAGCTCTGGTTCACAACCCCCTTGCAAATCTTCCAAGCTATGATGCTGGAGTTGCAGCAGAGTTTGAAGCTGGTAAATTTCATCTGAGAGTAGTTGGAATGCGCTCAAAAAATGAAAACGAGACAATGGATGTCAAGAGATACAACTGGATAGGAGCACAGATTGGTTACAAACTTGAGACAGGACTTGGTGAGGGAAACTACAGGATTTATGGCTACACAACGAATAAGAAGTTTGAAAACTGGGATGCTGATGCATACAAGGCATTAAAAGGAATAGGAGTATCATTTGACCAGCAACTGCTGAAAGACACTCTTGGAGCATTCTTCCGTGCAGGATGGCAGGATGACTCAGCCCAGCGGGTGAATTACAACAGAATGGTTTCACTGGGATTGAATCTCAATGGAAGCGTATGGGGTAGGAAGGACGATGAAGTAGGAGTTGGCTATGCCTATCTGAAAACTCCATCAAAGAATGAGGAGCTCAAGCACAGTCAGGTATTTGAGTCATATGTGAAGTTTAAGCTGTTTTCATACAAATTTCTGAGCTCAGATATAACCCTTGATTACCAGTACATTCGTGACACTGCCCGTGAGTCTGACAACACAAAGGCAGGTCATGTTTATGGTGTTAGATTTAACATTAACTTTTAATGAGGAGGTTTAAGATGAAGAGTTTTAAAAGTCTTTTAATCAGCAGCATCATCGCAGTATTATTTCTTACAGGCACAGCACTGGCTCATTTTGGAGTTATAATGCCTTCTGATGACATTATCGGAGAGAAAGACACAAAAAAGATTACACTTAAAGTTTACTTCATGCATCCCTTTGAGCAAGAATGGCTTAACATGGAAAAACCAAAAGCTTTTGGCGTAATGCTCGGTGATGAAAAAACTGATCTCCTGAGCACCCTCGTTAACAAAAAAGTAAAAGGCAAAAACGCATGGGAGACTACTTTTACAATTAAACGCCCAGGAGACTACATCTTTTATCTTGAGCCACAGCCTTACTGGGAGCCTGCTGAGGAAAAATTCATAGCTCACTATCCTAAGGTTGTTGTTCAGGCTCTTGGAAAGGAGGAAGGATGGGACAAGGAAGTGGGGCTTCCTATTGAGATTGTTCCCCTTACAAGACCTTACGGACTCTGGGTTGGAAATGTTTTTCAGGGAGTTGTGAAACTCAATGGAAAGCCTTTGCCTTTTGCAGATGTTGAGGTTGAATACTTTAATGAAAGTGGTAAAGTTAAAGCACCAAAGGAAGCCTATGTAACACAGGTTATAAAAGCTGATGCAAACGGTGTATTTACCTATGCAATTCCAAAGGCTGGATGGTGGGGATTTGCAGCATTGACTGATGCTACTTATAAGATTAAAAAAGATGGTAAAGAATATCCTGTTGAAATTGGTGGAATTATATGGGTTAAGGCAAGGGAGATGAAATAATGCATATATCTGAAGGAGTTCTTTCTGCGCCGGTATTGCTTACCGGCGCTGTTTTATCTTTAAGAGGTCTTGTCCTTGGGCTTAGAAAGATTAAGAATGAAGACATTCCAAAGGTTGCTGTTCTTTCTTCTGCTTTTTTTGTGGCATCATTAATTCACATTCCAATAGGTCCTACATCTGCTCATCTTGTTTTAAACGGGCTTGTTGGAATGCTCCTTGGATGGGCAGCTTTTCCTGCTATATTTGTCGGACTTGTGCTTCAGGCTCTGCTTTTTCAGTTTGGTGGATTGACAACTCTTGGTGTGAACACCTTTGCAATGGCAATGCCTGCAGTATTATCATATTATGTTTTCAAACGATTGTTACATAAAGGTAAAAATACTGCCTTTATTGGAGGAGCTCTTGGAGGAGCTTCTGCAGTGCTTGTTGGCACATTATTTATCAGTCTGGCTCTTGATTGAAACAGAAAAAAGCTTTATGGCAGTTGCAGTAACTCTTTTTACAATGCATCTTCCAATTGCTGTAGTGGAAGGAATAATAACGGGTTTTGTTATATTGTATCTTAAAAAAGTAAAACCGGAGGCATTGGAATGAAAAAATCGCTCAATTCAGCATATTTTTTTCTTTTTTTAACAATTATTTGCCTACAGCTTCTTCTTTCCAACGATGTTTATGCTCATAAGGTAAGTGCCTATGCATACAGGGATGGTGATAAAGTAGTTGGTGAATGCTACTTTGTTGATGGTTCACCATGTAAAAACTCTAAGGTTGAGGTTTATGACAGCAGGGGTAAAAAAATTACAGAGACCACCACTGATGAAAAAGGAAGATTTAGTTTTAAAACCTCAGAAGCTGGACAATTAAAAATAGTAATTCCCGCTGGAGAAGGTCATAGAACAGAATACACCCTTGAGGCAGCTGAAAAGCCTGAAAAAAAGGAAGTAAAAAAGCAGGAACCAGTTAAAGAGACTCAGAAACAACGAGATCTCCTCAGGCGTCAATCAACAAAGAGGAACTCAAACAGATTATTGATGAGGCAATGGATGCAAAACTTCAGGGATTAAGAAGTGAGCTCATGGATTTAAGAAAACAGATGGATAAAATCAGCATAAGAGACATAATCGGAGGAATTGGATATATTGTTGGAGTCTGGGGCATAATAATGTTTATTAAAAGAAAGAAAAATGCATCTTGAAGAGTTTTCAGAAGGAAGCTCTTTTTTACATAAGGCAGACCCGAGATTAAAAGTCATAGTTTTTTCCATATTCAGCATTCTCTGCGCCACTGCTTCAGGATTGAAAACTCCATCTTTGTTTTTACTCTATTCTGTTTTTTCTGTTTTCATTGCACGATTAAGAATAAAACCGCTTTTTTCAAGACTCAGTATGACAAACTTTTTCATACTTTTCATCTGGATTTTTGTGCCTGTAAGCTATCCAGGCAATCCTTATATCTCATTTGCCGGATTAAAGATAAGCCATGAAGGTCTTCTTTATGCATTATCAATTACCCTGAAAGCCAATGCAATAATTATAGCTACAATAACACTTCTTGGAACTTCTTCCATCAATGCTTTAGCTCATGCAATGCTTCATCTAAAAGCACCTAAGAAACTCGTTACAGTATTTTTCCTTTTTTATCGCTACATTACAGTTATCCATGACGAATATTTAAAAATAAAAAGAGCTGTTATTGCCCGGGGATTCGTTCCAAGAACAAATCTTCACACTTACAGAACCTATGCTTACATTGTTGGTGGAATGCTTATTAAAAGCTATGAAAGAGCAGAGGAGATTTATAAGGCAATGCTGTGTAGAGGCTTTCAGGGATATTTTCCACTTTTTAAGCATTTCCATATGAGAAAAACTGATATAATATTCAGTATCGTTTCAATTTCTGTGTTTATTTTATTCTGGAGTGATTAGTATTGGAATCTTTGAAACTGCAACGGGAGTTAAATTTGGAGCAACCAATTATCAAGCTTAGAAATATCTCCTTCCATTATGATGACAGGGCTGTTTTGGACAACCTGAGTCTTGATATTTATGAGGGTGAAAGAATTGGTCTTATGGGACCTAATGGTTCGGGGAAAACAACCCTTCTTTACATTATAATGGGACTTCTTAAGCCATCTTCAGGGACAGTTGAGATATTCGGAAATGATAAGACAAAAAGAGAAAGACTTCATTGAAGTAAGGACAGAAGATAGGGCTTTTATTTCAGGATTCAGAAAGTCAACTCTTCTGTCCGACAGTAAAAGAAGATATAGCATTTGGACCGCTCAATCTCGGGAAAACAAAAGAGGAGGCATTAAAAATTGTAAAAGAGACCTGTGAAATTCTGGGTTTAAAAGGTTTTGAAGACAGGCTAACCTATAAACTCTCTGGAGGAGAAAAAAGGCTTGTAGCACTTGCAACAGTAATAGCTATGAAGCCAGTCTGCTATCTCTTTGATGAACCTTCAAATGGTCTTGATGAGAAAACTAAAGAAAGACTTCTTCAGTATTTAACAGGCAATGCAAAGACCTATCTTATTGTGTCTCACGATAGGGATTTTATAGAAAAAACAACTGATAAAGTTTATCTTCTTGAGAAGGGCAGTATTTATTCTTAAAAAGGAAATATCTTAGGAAGCTTAAAGCCCTTACCGTGTTTTAACTGTTTCATCATCTTTTTCATCTCATTGAATTGTTTAATAAGCCTGTTAACATCTGTTACGGTCGTTCCGCTTCCTTTTGCAATTCTTATTCTTCTACTTGCATTTAATAATTTTTGGATTTCTTCTTTCTTCTGGCGTCATAGAATTTATTATTGCCTCAACTTTCACAAACTCTTTTTCATCAATTTTTATTTCCTTTAATATCTTATGAGCTCCGGGAAGCATTGAAAGTATATTTTCAAGGGGACCCATCTTTCTCATCTTTCTTATCTGCTCTCTTAAATCATCAAAGGTAAATTCTTCTTTTTCAATTTTTTTCTTTAGTTTTTCCGCTTCTTTCTCGTCATAGGCTTTCTGTGCCTGCTCAATTAGTGTGAGAACATCACCCATTCCAAGAATTCTATTCGCCATTCTATCAGGATAAAACTCCTCAAGAGCATCAATCTTTTCTCCTGTTCCAATAAGTTTTATGGGCTTGCCTGTTACTTCTTTTATTGAAAGTGCTGCACCACCACGGGCATCTCCATCCATCTTTGTGAGAATAACTCCTGTAATTCCTATTTTTTCATTAAAGCTTTTTGCAATATTTACTGCATCCTGTCCTGTCATTGCATCGGCAACAAAAAGAACTTCGTGAGGATTGAGAATTGCCTTTACATCCTGTAACTCCTGCATCAATTCTTCATCCACATGCATTCTTCCAGCAGTATCAACAATCACTGGATCCATTCTATCAATTACGGCTTTTTTTAAAGCTTCTTTGCAGAGGAGCCGCGGATCCTTAGTTTCATAAGAATGAAATACTACAACATCAATTTGTTTGCCCAGGGTAACAAGCTGTTCAATTGCTGCTGGTCTTTGAAGGTCTGCTGCCACAAGCATTGGACGCCGCCCCTGTTTCTTAAAAATTCTTGCAAGCTTTGCTGAAGTGGTGGTTTTTCCAGAACCGTGCAGTCCCACCATCATAAGAATAGTTGGTGGATTTGCAGTTAGCTGAATCTTAGAAGTGGTTCCTCCCAAAAGCTCGCACAGTTCATCATAAACAATTTTTATTACCTGTTGAGCAGGAGAAAGACTTTCAAGGATTTCTTTGCCAACAGCTTTCTGGCGAACTCTTTCAATAAAAGACTTTTACAACCCTAAAATTGACATCTGCTTCAAGCAAAGCAATTCTTATCTCTTTTAAGGCTGCATCAACATCTTCTTCTTTCAGAATTCCTTTGCCTTTGAGTTTTTTAAATATTGCTTCAAGTTTATCTGTTAATGCCTCAAACATCTATTTTACCTCTCTCAGGAGATTTTCAATTTCCTTATTTAACAAACCAAAGGTATCCTGTGTTATTCCTCTGTATATCTGAACTACGATTTTTTTCTCATTTAAAATAAAAAAATTTGGAAAACCGTAAACATTATACATTTTTTTTATCTTTGCATCAGCTATAAATAGAGGATATTGAATTCCTCTATCTTTTGCGAACTCAATAAGTTTTTGAGTCTCCTTTATTTCGTCATTGAATAAAATCCCGATTATTTGAACATTTTTATTTTTGAATTTCTCATAAAGTTTGTTTATATCCGAAATTACATAATCACATGCAAAACATTTAGTTGAGAGAAACTCTATAACTATGACCCTGCCTTTAATTTGATAAAGCTCTACAGGCTTACTATTTATATCGGTTAAGAAAAAATTTGGGGCAGAATCACTCTTTTTAAGTGCACTCTGCCCTACCTGTGGAATTAACAATATAAGAGTTAAGATTAAAAGCTTTTTCACAGATCAACTGTTAAGAAGGCTATCCAGTTTGCTTTTTAATATGGATTTTGGAACAACTCCAACGATCTGGTCAACCCTTTGACCATCTTTGAAAAACATTATTGTGGGAATGCCCATAATTCCATAGCGTGTTGCAATATCTGGATTTTCATCTGTATTAAGTTTTCCTACTTTGATTTTTCCTTCATATTCTTTGGCAAGTTCCTCTATTGTTGGTGCAATTATTCTGCAGGGACCACACCATGGTGCCCAGAAATCTACCATTATTATACCTTTTGAGTTTAAAACTTCTGTTTCCCATTTAGCACTTGTAAGTTCTAAAATACCTTCAGCCATTTTTACCTCCACAAAAATTTTGTAAACAACTTTTTTAAAATAAATTTTTCTTTATTATTTTGTCAATCTTGAAATTCCTATATTCATAATCAAAGAACGAAATCCTGAGCCTGCCAGTGAGCAAGCTCAGGACAGTTATGAATATATTTAAATTCACTCCAGTGGAATCTTTATCTCTCTTGGCTTTGCTTCCTCTTTTCTTAAAATAACTATCTCAAGTAAGCCATTATTTAGATTTGCCTTGACAGAAGATTTATCAACATCTGCTGGCAAATTGATAGTTCTTGAAAAAGGACCATAGCTTCTTTCATTCAAAATATAGTCTTCTTCAGAAACACCTTCAGGTTTTTTAATTTCTCCTTTGATTATGAGTCTATCATCAGTAATTGTTAAATCTATATCCTGTTTGTCAACCCCTGGAATTTCTACCTGAATAACCAGCTCATTTCCTCTCTCAAAAATATCCACATTGGGAGAAATAATTCCCTCACTGCTAACAGCCCTTTTCCTCCGAACAGGTGAGAGAAACTCTTCAAAAAGCCTGTCCATTTCCTTTCTTATCTCCTCAATCTCTTTTAAAGGACTCCATTTTACAATAGCCATTTTACACCTCCTAATTTTTAGGCTGCTTCTGCCAAAACAACTTTATCAAATATAATTTTACCATCTTTGAAATCCACTTCCACAACATCTCCCTCTCTGAATGCTCCTTCAATAAGTTTTACTGCCAGTGGATCAAGTATCTCTTTCTGCAATACCCTTCTTAGAGGTCTTGCTCCATATACAGGATCATAGCCAATTCTTGCAATGTATTCTTTTGCCTTTTCTGTAAGAGTAATATCAATCTTTCTCTGCTTGAGATACTGCTTTATTCTCTTAATCTGAATTTCTATGATCTCTTTCATCACTTCTCTGCTCAATGGATTGAATATGATTATCTCATCAATTCTGTTGAGAAACTCAGGTCTGAAGAAGGCTCTTAAGTCATCCATAATTTTTGTTTTTAAATCCTTTTTCAAATCCTGCCAGTGCTCAGAGCCTGCAGTCTCAAGAAACTCCTGAATATGGGCACTCCCTATGTTTGATGTCATGATGATAATTGTGTTTCTGAAATCAACGGTTCTTCCATGCCCATCAGTCAGACGACCATCATCAAGAACCTGAAGCAGTATGTTAAAAACTTCCTGATGAGCCTTTTCAACTTCATCAAAAAGAACAACACTGTATGGACGTCTTCTTACTGCCTCTGTAAGCTGACCACCTTCCTCATAACCAACATATCCAGGAGGCGCACCAATCAGACGGGATACTGTATGACGCTCCTGATACTCTGACATATCAATTCTAATCATTGCATTTTCATCATCAAATAGAAACTCTGCCAGAGCCTTTGCAAGCTCTGTTTTACCCACACCAGTAGGACCAAGAAACATAAACGAGCCAATCGGGCGATTGGGATCCTGAAGCCCTGCTCTTGCTCTTCTTATGGCATTTGAAACAGCAATAATTGCCTCATCCTGTCCAACAACTCTCTGACGGAGTCGCTCTTCCATTTTGATTAACTTCTGGGTTTCACTCTCAAGCAGCTTTTTAACAGGGATTCCTGTCCATTTAGCAACAACCTCTGCAATGTCTTCCTCATCAACCTCCTCTTTAAGCATCTGTCTTGTCTTCTGAATCTTCTTCAGCCGTGCATTTGCCTCATCAAGGGCTTTCTGTAGCTCAATGAGTTTTCCATACCTGAGTTCTGCTGCTCGTGTAAGGTCTCCCTGACGCTCTGCCTGCTCAGAAGCAATACGGGTCTGCTCAATCTCTGCCTTTATCTCTCTGATTTTTAAAATAATCTCCTTTTCAGCCTGCCACTGCCTGCTTAACTCCTCTTTTTTAGTAAGCAGTTGCTCTATCTCCTGAGAAATCTTTTCTATCTTCTCCTTTGCATCCTCAGTTGGCTCTTTGCTCAATGCCTGTCTTTCTATCTCAAGCTGACGGAGTTTTCTCTCAATCTCATCAAGTTCAATTGGCATGCTGTCAATCTCCATTCTGAGCTTTGCTGCAGCCTCATCAATCAGGTCAATTGCTTTATCTGGAAGGTATCTGTCTGTTATGTATCTTGCTGAAAGAACTGCAGCAGCAACCAGTGCTGAATCCTTAATCTTTACACCATGATGAACTTCATATCTCTCTTTAAGTCCTCTCAAAATTGATATTGTATCCTCAACTGAAGGCTCTTTAACCAAAATAGGCTGAAATCTTCTTTCCAATGCAGGGTCTTTTTCAATGTATTTTCTGTATTCATTAACTGTTGTTGCACCAATGCATCTTAGCTCTCCTCTTGCCAGAGCTGGCTTAAGCATATTTGCAGCATCAACAGCTCCCTCTGCCGCACCTGCACCTACAAGTGTGTGAAGCTCATCTATGAATGTTATAATTCTTCCTTCTGACTGGGTAATCTCCTTAAGCACTGCCTTAAGTCTTTCCTCAAACTCTCCACGGTATTTTGCACCTGCAAGAAGTGAGCCTATATCAAGTGCTATCAGTTCCTTGTCTCTCAGAGATTCAGGAACATCGCCTGCCACAATTCTCTGCGCAAGACCTTCAACTATTGCAGTTTTACCAACACCAGGGTCTCCAATCAGCACTGGATTGTTCTTTGTTCTTCTGCTTAAAACCTGAATAACTCTTCTTATCTCCTCATCCCTTCCAATAACAGGATCAAGCTTGCCTTTGCGGGCTAACTCTGTAAGATTTTTACCATATCTAACCAATGCCTGATACTTTTCCTCTGGATTGGGGTCAGTTACCTGATGAACTCCCCTTATTTTTCTCATTGCATCAAGCACTTTTTGCCGTGTAACTGCCTGCTTCTTTATGGCATCAAGGGCAGGACCACCTACATCAAAAAGAGCTATAAGAAGATGTTCCACACTAATGTATTCATCCTTAAGATGCTCAGCTTCTGCTTCAGCTTTCTCAAAAAGCTGATTCAGTCTTGGAGTAATATAAATCTGCTCCAGGGGTTGAGAACCATAAACCTTTGGAATTCTATCAATGGCTTTTTTTAAATCTGCTTTTATTGTGTTTAAGTCTGCTCCGCATTCCCTTAAAATACGGGGAACAAGCCCTTCACTGTCTTCAATTAGAGCATAAACCAGATGCTCCACGTCTATCTGCTGATTGCCATACTGAGAGGCAATTCTCTGAGCCTCTCTTATCGCTTCTTGAGTTTTATAGGTAAATCTATCAAATCTCATGGGTTTCCTCCTTAAATTTCTTCAAAAATTTTTTTAATTCTCTTTTCAATCTGCTCTTTTATGTCTTCATCAACATAGCGAAGTAATTCCTGTATGAATTGTTCCATAATCTGCATTCTTTCCCGCATTCTGAGAATAATATCCACTCCAGCCCTGTTAACTCCAAATTCCTTAGTAAGTTTTATTACAAAGTTAAGTCTTTCAATGTCTTCATCAGTATAAACTCTCTGTCTTTTAATTCTCTTTGGTTTTATAAAACCTTCCCTCTCATAAAGCCTCACTGTCTGAGGATGAACATTGAGAAGTCTGCACACCATGCTTATCATATAGAGCCTGTCGTCCTGTCTCATGCTTACCTCCTCAACATGAATTCTCTTGGGTTTTCTCTATAAAGGCGTTCAATTTTTCTTATTTCCTCCTTTTCAGAAGCTGTTAATCCTCTGGGAACTGCTATTTTTATAACCACATACATGTCTGCTTTTCTGCCTCCTTTAGGAGAAGTAAATCCTTTCCCTGAAATTCTGAATTTCTGTCCACCCTGTGTTCCCTCTGGAATCTTCATTGTGACTGTACTGCCATCTGCTGTCGGAACATCAACTTTAGCTCCTAATGCAGCTTCAACAAATGTTACTGGAAGCTCAATGTATATATCATCTCCTTTTCTGGTGAAGAAAGGATGGGCAGTAACATTAACCTCAAGTATCAGATCACCATAAGGTGCGCCGCCTCTACCGGCATTTCCATATCCTTTAACCTTTACAGTTGAACCATTATCAACTCCTGCTGGAATTTTTGCCTTTACTGTCTCCGTGATTAATATTCTTCCTGTTCCACCACAGTTTTTACACTTTGATGCTGAAGTTCTTCCTGTTCCACCACAATTGGGGCAGGTCTGGCTTACCCTCATAAATCCCCTTGAGGTTTGAATTCTTCCTGTTCCGCCACATCTTGAGCATATATCCACTTTATCAGCACCACTTCCATGACAGAGTTGACACTCAATGTATCTCTGATAGGTAACTGGCTTTACAGTGCCTTTATAGGCTTCTTCAAAGGTTAATGTAACAGGAATAACTATATCTTCGCCTTTTATATAAGTAGTTCTTGTTTGAGTAAATGTCTCACCGAATATATCTCCAAAAATATCTCCGAGGTCAAAGCCTTTTGTAAAGTCAAAGCCACCAAAGTCAAAGCCCTTAAAATCAAAGCTCTCGCCCCTGTCATACTCAGCCCTTTTCTGCGGATCACTCAGAACTGCATATGCCTCATTAATCTCCTTAAACTTTTCCTCAGCCTCCTTATTTCCGGGATTTAAATCAGGATGATACTTTCTTGCAAGCTTACGATAAGCCTTCTTAATCTCTTCCTGTGTGGCATCCTTGCTTACACCGAGAATTTTATAGTAATCCTTGCGTTCCATAAAATCATTTTAACATATTGAGTTAATTTATATCAATATCCTGAGATTGCCGATAAAATCATGTGCTGAATGAAATTGTTCAATAAAAATGTAAATTACTTTGCCATTTCAAGCGATACGAGAAATCTCTTGATTCAGGTTGAAGGCATAATCAAGCACTACTCGGCGATTCTCCGCCCTGATGGACAATTCAAAGTTTAAAAAACAAAGGTAATTTTGCCTATCGGCAATTTAAGTAAATTAATGTTAAAATAAAAAATTAACTCATGGAAATAGGAGGTGGGAAATGAAATATGTAAAAGGACTTAAATGCAGAGAGTGCGGAAGAGAGTATCCTGTAGAGCCCATATATGTTTGTGAATTCTGCTTTGGTCCTCTTGAGGCAGTCTATGACTATGCAAAGATAAAGAAAGCTCTTTCAAGGAGAACAATAGAAAAAAGACCTAAAACATTATGGCGATACAAGGAGCTTTTACCAATAGACGGTGAACCACAGGTGGGACTCAATTCCGGTTTCACACCTCTGGTTGAAGCTAAAAATCTTGCAAAATATCTTGGCGTAAAAGAACTTTACATAAAAGATGATACAGTTGCCCATCCCACCCTTTCATTTAAAGATAGAGTTGTTGCAGTAGCGCTTACAAAAGCAAAAGAGTTTGGTTTTGATACAGTTGCCTGTGCTTCTACAGGAAATCTTGCTCATGCTGTTTCAGCTCACGGTGCAAAAGCTGGATTTAAAAGATTCATATTTATTCCTGCTACCCTTGAACAGAGTAAAATCGTTGCTTCCATTGTTTATGAGCCAAATCTTGTTGCCGTTGACGGCAATTATGACGATGTAAACAGACTTTGCAGTGAAATAGCAAATAAATACAGATGGGCTTTCGTAAACATAAACATCCGACCATTTTATGCAGAAGGCTCAAAAACAATAGGATTTGAGATAGTTGAACAGCTTGGCTGGAAAGCACCAGACAGCATTGTTGTTCCCTGTGCAAGTGGCTCACTTCTTACAAAGGTGTGGAAGGCATTAAAGGAGTTCAAGGAGCTTGGTATTTTAAAGGAGCTTGAGACAAAAATATATGGTGCACAGGCAACTGGATGTTCTCCGATTTCTACAGCCTTTAAACAGGGTACAGATGTTATAAGACCTGTTAAGCCAAACACAGTTGCAAAATCTCTTGCAATTGGAAACCCTGCTGATGGATATTACGCTTTGCAGGCTGTAAAAGAAAGTGGCGGTGCCATGGAGGATGTATCTGATGAAGAAATAGTGGAAGCAATAAAGCTTCTTGCAAGAACTGAAGGAATCTTTACAGAGACAGCAGGAGGAGTTACTTTAGCCTGTTACATCAAGCTGTTGAAAGAAGGAAAAATTGACAAAAAAGACACAACAGTGCTTTGTATTACAGGAAACGGGCTTAAGACAGCAGAGGTTTTAAATGGAAGAACAGCAGAAGTTTACAATATAAAACCAAATCTTGCTTCATTTGAAGAAGCTTTGAAAAAAATTAATGAAAAGGGGAGGTAAAAATGGCAGTAAAAGTTTTAATACCAACACCACTTCAGAAATTAACAGGTGGTAAAGATGTGGTAGAAGCACCAGCTGGAAAGATCATAGATATAATCAATGCTCTTGATAAACAATATCCAGGGCTTGCAGAAAGGTTGTGTCAGGATGGTAAGATAAGAAGGTTTATAAATGTTTATCTGAACGAAGAAGATGTGAGATTCCTTCAGGGAGAAGAAACTCTGGTTAAAGACGGTGATGAAGTATCAATTGTTCCTGCCATTGCAGGAGGCAAATAAGTAAGGAGGATTTTATGGGTGAGATTAAAAAATTAAGGGTAAGGCTCACCTTCCCTCAGGAATTAATAAAAGAGCCGGTGCTTTTCAGAATGGCAAAAAAATACGATGTTATGCCAAATATTCGCAGAGCAAGGGTTACTGATACATTTGGAGAGATGATACTGGAGCTTGAAGGAGTTGAAGAAAATCTTAATGAAGGTATTAACTCCCTAAGACAGCAGGGAGTTGTAGTGGAATTAATAGAAGGAGACATAATTGAATAGCCATGAATACAAAATCACCTTGGAAAGGAATTATAAAAGAGTACTTTGAATTTTTCCCTGTAAGTGAAAAAACTCCTGTCGTCACTTTATTAGAAGGCAATACTCCTCTTGTAAAGGTCAATAATCTTACGAAAAGATTAAATATGGACATAGAGCTTTATTTTAAATTTGATGGAGCAAATCCAACAGGCTCCTTTAAAGACAGAGGAATGACACTTGCAATTTCAAAAGCATTAGAGGAAGGCTCCAGAGCGGTCATATGTGCTTCTACTGGTAACACTTCTGCCTCTGCATCAGCCTATGCTGCAAGAGCTGGGATCAAGGCAATTGTCCTTATTCCTGAAGGTAAAATTGCCACTGGAAAGCTTGTTCAGGCAATGATTCATGGAGCAGTGGTCATTCAAATAAAGGGTAATTTCGACCAGGCTCTCAACATAGTTAGAGCAATAGTTAATGAATATCCAATAACACTTGTAAATTCAATTAATCCATACAGAATTGAAGGACAGAAATCAGCAGCCTTTGAAGTCTGTGATCAGCTTGGAAGAGTTCCTGATTATCATGCTTTGCCTGTGGGAAATGCGGGCAATATCTCAGCATACTGGAAGGGTTATAAAGAATACAAGGAAAAGGGAAAAATAAATAGTTTACCAAGAATGCTCGGATTTCAGGCAGCAGGAGCAGCACCGATTGTTCTTGGGCATCCTGTGGATAAGCCTGAAACAATTGCAACAGCAATAAGAATAGGAAATCCTGCAAGCTGGAAAACTGCTGTTAAGGCAAGAGATGAATCCGGTGGAACGATTGATATGGTAACAGATGAAGAAATCCTTAAAGCTTACAAAATGATAGCATCCTATGAAGGTATATTCTGTGAGCCAGCTTCTGCAGCTTCGGTTGCTGGAGTTATAAAGCTTTACAGTCAGGGATATTTTAAAAAAGGAAGCTGTGTAGTTTGCACACTTACAGGCAATGGACTCAAAGACCCTGATACTGTTTTTAAGGTAGCTGATGAACCTCATGTTTTGCCTGCAAGCCTTGATAGTGTGAAAGCCTTTGTGGAGAAGATTCTATGAAATACATTGTCATTGTTCCTGATGGTGCAGCAGATTATCCCCTTGATGAGCTGGGAGGACTTACTCCTTTACAGGCTGCCAATACTCCCAATATGGATTATCTTGCTTCATGTGGCATTGCAGGCTCAGTTAGAAATATTCCTGAGGCATTTCCTCCTGGAAGTGATGTGGCAAACCTGAGCATTCTTGGTTATGACCCGAAAGTTTACTATACAGGAAGAGCACCACTTGAAGCTGTAAGCATGGGATTGAATCTATCAAAAAATGATGTGGCATACAGGTGCAATCTTGTTACGCTGAAATTTTCAGATAAAAAAAGGATTTTCATGGAAGATTACTCAGCCGGTCACATATCTTCTGAAGAGGCAAAAATTCTTATTGAAGAGATAGATAAAAAACTTGGAAGTGATGCTTTGAGATTTTATCCTGGAGTAAGTTATCGTCATATAATGTTATGGAAAAATGGTTCAGATGACGTAGAATGTAGCCCCCCTCATGACATTACAGGAAAGGAAATCTCTATGTATCTTCCTATAGGCAGAAGTGCTCAAATGCTAAAAGAGCTTATTTTCAGGTCAATGGATATTCTTAAAGACCATCCTGTGAATAAAAAAAGAGCATCTCAAGGCAAAAAACCTGCAAACAGTATATGGCTGTGGGGGCAGGGACGGACTCCAACGCTACCAAAGTTTCAGGAAAAATACGGAATTTCAGGTGCTCTTATTTCCGCAGTGGATTTAACAAAAGGGCTTGGAATTTTAGCAGGATTTCATATAATAAATGTTCCCGGAGCAACAGGCTGGATAGATACAAACTATGAAGGCAAGGCTGAATATGCACTTAATGCACTTGAAAGGGTTGATTTTGTATATGTCCACATAGAAGCGCCTGATGAAGCAGGACATCAGGGTGATTACAAACTGAAAATTAAAGCAATTGAAGATATTGACAGCATTGTTATCAGGAGAATTCTTGAGGAAGCACCAAAGCGTTTCAAAGAGTTTAGGATTCTCCTACTTCCAGATCATCCAACACCAGTAAAAGTAAGAACCCATACTGCTGAAGCGGTCCCATTTGTAATTTACGATAGCAACCATATTGAAAAGAAAGATAAAAAATTTTCAGAGGAAATTCTTACTTCTCCCGATCTTCACATAGAAGATGGCTACAAACTTATGAGTTTATTTATATTCGGACATGTTTGATTTGATTGATCTCCTTCTTCATATTGACATTTATCTTGAAACTCTCTTTTCTCAGATTGGCAACTGGATTTATGTTGTGCTTTTCTTCATTGTTTTCTCAGAAACAGGATTTGTTGTAACGCCATTTTTGCCAGGTGATTCTCTTCTTTTTACTGTAGGAGCTTTATCTTCAAGGCAATTACTCTGTCCATTGAGCTCCTTAATTATTTTAAGTATTGCCGCTACAGTGGGAAACACTGTAAACTATCATGTTGGTAAATTTGTTGGTCCGAAAGTTTTCTCAAAGGAAAACTCCTTTTTTTTCAACAAAAAGCATCTTTATACAACTGCCCAATTCTATGAAAGACATGGAGCAAAAACTATAATAATAGCGAGATTTTTGCCAATTCTTAGAACCTTTGCACCATTTGTAGCAGGCATAGGAAGAATGAGATATTTAAAGTTTCAGATTTACAATATCGTTAGTAGCATTCTCTGGAGTGGCTCTTTAATTGCCACAGGTTATTTCTTCGGAAATCTTCCCTTTGTGAAAAAGAACTTTTCCATGTTCATACTTGGTATTATTATTGTTTCAGTCATGCCGAGCATATGGAAAGCTATATCAATTAAAAGGAGTAAATTAAAATGATACCAATAAGAGATTGCCTTCCAAGAAGATACACTCCATACATGACATGGTTGATTATAGCTCTGAATTCATTTATCTTCATTTTTGAACTCATGTTCCCAAAAGAGGACTTAGATTATCTATTTCACATATTTGGTGTTGTTCCTGCAAAATACATGCTTGTAGCCTCCCTTCCTCTTGATCCTTTTTATTATCTTCCTTTCTTAACGAGTATGTTTCTTCACGGAGGATGGTTTCATTTAATCAGCAACATGTGGGTAATGTGGATTTTTGCTGACAATGTGGAAGACAAGATGGGTTCTTTCAGATTTTTAATTTTCTATCTTATTTGCGGATTTGGAGCAAGCTGGATTCACTGCCTCATCAATCCAGCTTCAACAATACCTACAGTTGGAGCTTCAGGTGCAATTTCAGGTGTTTTAGGTGCCTATATGGTAATGTTTCCGCATGCAAGAGTGATAACTTTATTCCCCATTTTATTTTTTCCATTCTTTTTCGCGCTTCCTGCATTTTTCTATATTCTCATGTGGTTTTTTATTCAACTTTTTTCAGGGCTTGGCTCTCTTCTTAGCCCAGCAGATGTGGGTGGAGTTGCCTGGTGGGCACATGTAGGAGGCTTTCTGTTTGGAATTATATTACATAGAGTTTTTGTAATCAAAAAACGACTCCGTATATACGATGACCACTTTGATTACTACTGTGCCTGGGGAAGATTTTTATAATTATTTTATAATTAAATATGTCAACTTGCAAAATTTGCAATAATTTCTCTCCCTACATTGCAAAACATCCTGGAGTTTGTCTTAACTGTATAAGAAAAAAGCCATCTCAAGCTATTACAGTGGCTTTACAATCCCATACAGCAAGCAGACTCACCTATGGATTACCTCCATCGCCTCCAAAAGCTGAAGATGCAGTTCAGTGTAAAATTTGTGCAAACGAATGCAGAATTGCAGAAGGGCAGTATGGATATTGTGGATTAAGAAAAAACGAAAGAGGAAAATTAATTGCTCTTCAACGCAATCATGGAAAACTTAACTGGTATCTTGATCCTCTTCCGACAAACTGTGTTGCAGACTGGGTATGCCCTGCTGGAACTGGTTCTGGATATCCAGATTTTGCCTATACCAATGGACCTGAATACGGATACTACAATCTTGCAGTATTTTTTCACGCCTGTTCCTTTAACTGTCTTTACTGTCAGAACTGGCATTTTAAAGAAGAAACCTTTAAACCAGAAACAAGAACCGTTGATGAGTTATTAAGAGACATTACTTCAGCTGTATCCTGTATATGTTATTTTGGAGGTGATCCTTCGCCTCAAATAATTTTTGCCATTGAGGCATCACGCAGAGCAATTAAAGAAAAAAAGACAAAGATATTGAGAATATGCTGGGAGACCAATGGTTCAATGAATAAAGCCTATCTTGAAAAAATGATTGAGTTGAGTCTTCAGTCAGGAGGCTGTATCAAGTTTGACCTGAAAGCATGGGATGAGTCTCTGCACATTGCATTAACAGGAGTTTCAAATAAAAGAACCTTAGAAAATTTCGCCTATGTGGCAAAGTTTTTTGAAAAAAGATCTGTTCCACCACTTCTTATTGGAAGTACTCTCTTAGTCCCTGGATATATAGATAGTGAAGAAGTAAGTAATATAGCTAAATTTATTGCCTCATTAAATCCTGAAATTCCCTACCGTTTACTTGGATTTTATCCTCATTTTTATATGAGTGATCTTCCTTTAACTTCTAAAAAATTAGCCCATGAATGCTATGAAGCTGCTTTAAGTGCAGGGTTAAAAAATGTTTCCATTGGCAATGTTCATTTATTAAAATAAGGAGAGGGCAGAAACCTGCCCTCTAAATTTAAAGAATCGGTAAATATCTTTCAATTTCATAGGGGAAAATTCTGATGCGATAGTCATCCCACTCCTTCTTTTTGCTCTCAATGAGATTTGTGAATATGTGGTCTCCAAGAGTTTCTCTGAGCAATTCACTTTTTTCAGCATATTCAATGGCTTCAATCAAGCTACCCGGAAGATTATCTATACCAAGAGCTTTTCTTTCTTCTGGATCAAGATGATAAACATCCTTTTCAACTGGCTCAGGCAGTTTATACTTCTTCTCCACTCCTGTCAATCCCGCATTTAACATACATGCAAAGGCTAAATAGGGATTGCATGCTGGGTCTGGACTTCTTAACTCAATTCTCGTTGCTTTTTCTTTGCCGGGTTTATAAAGTGGAACTCTTATAAGTGCAGACCTATTTCTTCTTGCCCAGCAGATATAAACAGGAGCTTCATAACCAGGAACAAGCCTTTTGTATGAGTTAACCCACTGATTCAAAACAAGAGTAATTTCTTTTATGTGAGTTAAGACTCCTGCTATGTAGCTTTTCGCCACATCTGAAAGGTAGTACTTGTCTTTTGCATCAAAAAAGGCATTTTTATCACCTTTAAATAGAGACTGATGGGTATGCATTCCGCTTCCGTTTTCACCAAAAAGTGGTTTTGGCATGAATGTGGCATAAACACCATGCTTCTTGGCAATCTCTTTTACCACAACTCTGTATGTCATAACAATGTCTGCCATCTGTAAAGCTTCAGCATACCTCAAGTCTATTTCATGCTGAGAAGGTGCCACTTCATGATGTGAGTATTCCACTTTGATACCCATCTGTTCAAGAGCCAGGATAGTGTCTCTTCTCAGGTCTTCTGCAGCATCAAGGGGATAATCAAAATATCCGCCTTCATCAAGAGT
This sequence comes from Thermodesulfovibrio sp. 3907-1M, assembly GCF_040450955.1. NCBI lineage: Bacteria > Pseudomonadati > Nitrospirota > Thermodesulfovibrionia > Thermodesulfovibrionales > Thermodesulfovibrionaceae > Thermodesulfovibrio > Thermodesulfovibrio autotrophicus. The sequence goes on along the minus strand of NZ_CP144373.1, from coordinate 1,642,439 downwards.
TTCGGGATTTCTGTCCGATTTAAAATAGAAAAACTCAAGCTCTGGACCAAGATAAAAGGTGTAACCTTTTTTTGCAGCTTTTTCAAGATTTAACTTCAGAATATATCTGGGGTCTCCTTTGTAAGGCGTTCCATCAGGCTCATAGATATCACAGAACATTCTTGCAACAGCGCTTTCTGATGGTCTCCATGGAAGAATAGCAAAGGTTGTTGGATCAGGTCTTGCAATCATGTCTGACTCATCAATCCTTGCAAATCCGTGAATTGATGAACCATCAAACCCCATTCCTTCTGAAAAAGCCATTTCAAGTTCTTCAACTGGAACGGCAAAGCTTTTTAGCTGTCCGAGAATATCAGTAAACCACAGTCTTACGAACTTGACATTCATCTCCTTGACCAGTTTCATTACATCCTTTTCATCTCTCGGTTTTGTGTAAGTCATAACATCCTCCTACAGTTTTTTATTGAGGCAAAGCCCCTTATGTTTAAATTTTAGCTTTCAAAAATAGTTTAACCATATTTATATAAAACTTTTCCATTAATTTTAAACGGCTAACGGTTACCATATAGACATAGAAGTATGATAATCAATATTTAAAATTTTGTCAACATTTTTTGCCTCTAACAAAAATCATGTAACTGTAACGTTTTTTGTAACAATTCCCAACGAGCTAAGCCTTAAAAAGGAGAAGGCAAATTAAGTTTACAAAAAATATTTGACAAAAATGTAGCTTTGGTAATATTCTAAAGTTATGGTAACCATTTGCCGAAGGGAGACTACTGATGTGTAGATTGGCAGCTATAACATCATCTAAATATTTTTCACCAATGGAAAATATTCTTGCCCTTGAAACAATGAAAGAAGGACACGATGGCTCAGGGCTTGGGCTTACACTTAAGGATCTGGGAGGAGAGTTTAAAGATTTAAAAAAATATCCTATACTTTCAGGAATTTGCTCAAGAAAGGGCAAAGAGATTCTTGATGATTACATGAAAGAGTGTGGCTTTAAGCTAATGCATGAGTGGACACCTAAAATTAAACCTGTAAAGGGTATCATTAGAAGGGACTATTATTTTGCAAGAGTTTATGATTATCCTGATGACTGGAAGGATAAATCAGACAGAGAAAAAGAAGACCTTCTTATGAATACGAGATTAACCCTGAGAAAAATGGGCGAAGCCGATGAATCAATCTTTGTTTTTTCTTTTTATCCTGATATTGTAACCATCAAAGAAGTGGGTGATCCTCTTGAACTTGCCGAATTTTTTGGACTTGATAAAGACAACCTTGAGGCGAAAATAATATTCGCTCAGGGAAGGCAGAATACTAACTATCAAATATATCTTTATGCATGTCATCCCTTCTTTATTCAGGGATACTGCACAATGACAAATGGTGAAAATACTGCCTTTGTTCCTATTAGAGAGTTTCTTATGAGTAGAGGATTTCCTGGCTATGTGGGATATAATTCAGATAGTGAAGTGTTCTGCCACATACTGCATTATTCTGTAAGACAGCTTGGATTTCCGCTTACTTATTATAAAGACATAATTACTCCATTAAAATGGGAAGAAATACAACAGAGACCTGACAGAGAAGCTTTATCACTTTTAAAAATGTCCCTTCGTCCTCTTTGTATTGACGGTCCTAATATGGTGATAGGTTTTACTCCTGATGGCACATGCTTTATGGTTCAGGATGCAAAAAAACTGAGACCAGGAGTCGTAGGAGGCGTAAAAGGTAAATATGCACTTATGTCAGAGCTTTGTGGACTTGACAAAGTCATTCCTGAAAGAGATAAATCAAAAGATATATATCCAATGAAGTATGACATGGTGATTGTATCACCAGGTGCAAAGGAGGTAAAAGTATGGAACCAGCTACAGGTTTAAGACTTGACTTTAATCATAAATTAACACTAAAAGAGTTTCCTTACATAATTCGCTGGAGAGAAGACCGTTGCAAACGCTGCGGACAATGTACAGCAGTATGTCCTCAGGGAGCCATCAGACCTGCCGTTAAATACGTGAGAGTTATTGAATCAGGTGGAGATACTCCAAAGCCAAGACCTGTAAGAAGAATAATTCATGTAATTGAACAGGTTAATGATATTGAACACTATTGCACTGGATGTGCCATATGTTCTCTTGTATGTCCAAATAATGCTATAGAGCCTGAATACAATCCTCAGAATAAATTTTTATTTTATAAGAATCGTGGAGGAGAAGGATACAAAAGAGGTGGGAGAAGAAATGATCCAGGCGTATCAACTCTTGACAGACTTAAGTTCACAAGAATCTCAATGCTTACAGACCCTGCCCTTGATGCTGGAAGACACGAATTTAGAGTCCGCTCATACATAGGAAGAATTCTTCCTCCAGAGGAATTGCCTCTTAAAGTTGAAGATGGCAGACTTGTTGTTGATAAATCCTCAGGAAAGTTTATTCCGCCAGTAAGAGAAATATTTCCTATAATGATTGGAAGCATGTCTATTGGCGCACTTTCTCCAACAATGTGGGAAGGACTTGCAATGGGAGTTGCCTATCTTAATGAGGTTGAAGGAATTCCTGTTGTTATGTGCTCAGGTGAAGGAGGCTTTCCTCCAAGACTTCTTAAATCAAGATATGTGAAATATTTTATTTTGCAAATTGCTTCAGGTTATTTTGGCTGGGACAGCATAATTCACACTTTACCATATATGACTGAAGACCCTGCAGCAATAGAAATAAAATACGGTCAGGGTGCAAAACCAGGAGACGGTGGCTTATTGATGGCTCCAAAGGTTATAAAATTGATTGCAGAAATAAGAGGAGTTCCTCAATTTGTAGATCTTCCTTCACCTCCAACTCATCAAACAAAGTATTCAATTGAAGAGTCTGTTATGAAGATGATCCAGTCAATGTCAATGGCTTTTGGCTTCAGAGTGCCGGTTTATCCTAAAATTTCTGGAACCCGGACTGCCAAAGCAGTTCTTAACAATCTTGCAAGAAACCCCTATGCTGCTGCTTTATGCATTGATGGGGAAGACGGTGGCACAGGAGCTGCATACAATGTATCTCTTGATAAAATGGGACATCCAATTGCATCAAACATCAGAGAATGCTATCTTGATCTTGTAAAACAGGGTAAACAGAACGAGCTTCCACTTATTGCTGCAGGAGGAATTGGTAAAAAAGGAAATCTCGCAGCAAATGCAGCAGCACTAATAATGCTTGGTGCAAGTGCAGTTGCTGTTGGAAAATATATAATGCAGGCAACTGCTGACTGTCTTGGCGATGAATACAACCGTTGCAACATATGCAATACAGGAAAGTGCCCAAGAGGAATAACAACGCAAGACCCTAAACTTTACAGGCGTCTTGATCCTGATAAAGTTGCAGAAAGGCTTGTGGAAGTATTTAAGGCTGCTGATGTTGAACTTCGTAAGATATTCGCACCGATGGGAAGAAGCACAGAGCTTCCAATTGGAATGTCTGATGGATTAAGTATAGATGATAAAGCAATGGCAGAAAGGTTGGAGATAAGCTATGCCTGCTAAGAAAACAACACAAAGAGAAATGCCAAAAATTGGCTTACATGAAACCATTATCCCATATGAAGAAGTGGTAAAATGGGTTGATGAAAAATCTGTAATTATTCATGGAAATGTAAAAGGAAGAAGGATTCCCTCAAGAATTCTTGAGGACTACATTCAGGAAGCTGTCAGAGAAGGTGCAAGAAATCTACATGTCTATGCTGATGGACAGCACGGAATTGGTGGAAGAATATATCCACAGGGTGAGCCTGTGAGAGTTACTGTAGAAGGACCTGTTGGACAGAGATGTGGTTCAATGGGAATGTTCGGCACAGAGATAGTGGTAAAAAATGGAGTTTCCGATGATGTTGGATGGCTCAACTGTGGTGCAAAAATCACAGTGCTTGGAGATGCTACAAATGGAGCATGGAATGCTGCTGCACAGGGAATTCTTTATGTTCAGGGAAGTGGTGGTGCAAGATGTGATACAATGACAAAACACAATCCAAGATTTGATCCTCCTCAGTCCTGGTATTTCAGAGATGTGGGGGACTCCTTTGCTGAGTTTAAAGCTGGCGGAATTGCAGTAATCTGTGGAGTAAATCCGCGGAATCCAAGAACAGTGCTTGGATACAGACCCTGCGTTGGAATGGTAGGTGGTGTAATTTATTTCCGTGGCAGAATTGAGGGATACAGTGAAAGAGATGTAAAACTTCTTGAACTAAGTGAACAGGACTGGCAGTGGTTATGTGAAAATCTTAAGCCATTTCTTACTGCCATTGACAGAATGGATTATTATGATGAACTCACAAAAGATGTTGAGCAATGGCGTAAACTTGTCCCCTTTACACCACAGGAAAGAAGAAGGAGAAGATGGTTTAAGATTGAAATCTCAGAATTCAGAAAAAACTACTGGGAAAAAGAAGTTGGTCAGGGTGGAATATTTGCTGAATACATTGACCATGAACCCACTGTTATCCCATACATAGTAACTGGCAAATATCGTAGATACAAACCAGTATGGGCAAATGAAAAATATGCTCCACCCTGTGCATACAGTTGTCCAACAAACATACCAACCCATAAAAGAACAGCGCTGATCAGACTTGGCAAAATAAAAGAAGCACTTGAACTCGTACTTCAATACAGTCCTCTTCCTGCAACTGTATGTGGAATGATTTGTCCAAATCTATGCATGCAGGCATGTACCCGTGGCAGAATTGATATGCCCATCTCTGTAAAAGAGCTCGGTAAAGCTTCAGCCTTGCTTCCTCCCCCAAAGAAGGCAGAACCAACAGGACATAAAGTAGCTGTGATTGGAGCAGGACCTGCAGGAATGTCTGTTGCATGGCAACTAAGCCTTAAAGGACACAGTGTCACAGTGTTTGAAGCAACAGATAAAATTGGTGGAAAAATAGAGCTTTGTATTCCAGAACATAGACTTGACAAAAAAATTCTTCACATGGAAATAGAAAGATTCATTGAAGTTGTGCCAGATGTTCGTCTTAATACAAAGGTTACGAAGGAGCTTTTTGAAAAAATACGTAAAGAATACGAATTTGTCGTTATAGCAGTTGGAGCTCATAAACCAAGAAAAATCCCTTTCCCCGGGTCAGAGCATACTATCTCAGCGTATGAATTTTTAAGGGCAACAAATGAAGGTAAACCATTTGATCTTAAAGGGAAAAAAGTGGTTATAATTGGTGCTGGCAATGTGGGAATGGATGCTGCAGTAGAGGCTTTTTTGTGTGGAGCAGAAAAAGTAACTGCAATTGATATTCAGAAACCTGCATCTTTTGGAGCAGAGCTTGAACGGGCACAACAAAAAGGTGTGGAGATCCTCTGGCCCAAGTTCACTGAAAAATATGTTCCAGAGGAAAAAAAGATTTACTTCAAGGATGGAACAAGTCTTGATGCAGATTTTGTAATTATGGCAATAGGTGATATGCCTGACCTTGATTTTATTCCGCCACAGATTCATACTGAAAAGGGCTGGGTCGTTATAAATGAATTTTTCCAGACATCTGATCCAAAAGTCTATGCAATTGGTGATGTAACAGGCTTGGGGCTTGTCACTCATGCAATTGGGCATGGAAGAATTCTTGCCGAGTATCTGCATGGAGAGTTGATGCATGCACCTGTAACAAGGGATTTAAGGCAGAGAATCCCCTATGAAAAAATCAAACTTGACTACTATGAAAGATGTCGCGCCACATCTTCTCTTGAGCAGGAGGCAGAGAGGTGTCTTAGTTGTGGCTCATGCAGAGACTGTCACATGTGTGAGATGACCTGTTACTGGGGTGCAATAAGCAGAGTGGAAAAGCCTGATGGAAGATATGAGTATGTTGTTGATGACAATAAATGCATTGCCTGTGGCTTCTGTGTAGGGATATGCCCCTGCGGTGTGTGGGAGATGGTTGAGAATATTTAAACCAGCTTAAATCAATCTTTTCTTATTAATTTAAGTTTTGGCTGCTAATTGAATTTAGCAGCCATTTTTTATTCAACTGAAGCCCGTCCTTGAGATTGCCCTTGAGGTTAAAATTTCCGATTTATGGTAAATATTGCTTGAATTGTTTTATAATTTTAAGATTTTTTCTTGAAGGGAGCTTAAAATGAAAATACCCATCTCTATTCCTGCTGAAACATTTAAAGTAAGAGCAATTGATATAGCAGTATTTTTTATTATTCTGGGAATTCTTTCTTTCATTATATATATTGCCTCTCAGTGGAGCACTCCCTATGAAAGGACTCTGCAGATAGATCTAAATCCTTCAAATATTCCGGAATATGCCCTTCAGTCTCTGGCAAGAATTTTTTCTGCCTATTTACTCTCACTCCTTTTTTCAATATGGTATGGATATACTGCATCAAGAAGCAAGATTCATGAAAAAATAATGATTCCCCTTCTTGACATTCTTCAGTCAATTCCTGTGCTTTCTTTTTTGCCTGGAGTTGTTTTGGCAATGATATCTCTTTTCCCGGGCAAAAGAATCGGACTTGAACTTGCATGTGTTCTTCTTATTTTTACTGGACAGGTATGGAACATGACCTTTAGCTTTTATCATTCCATCAATACCATTCCAAAGGAATTAAAAGAAGTAGTGAAAGTTTTCAAAATGAATAAATTTTCAAAGTTCTTAAGACTTGATCTTCCCTTTAGCGCCATAGGCCTTATCTGGAACAGCATGATGAGTGTAGCAGGTGGCTGGTTTTTTCTAATGGCATGTGAGATGTTCATCCTTGAAGATAAAGATTTCAGACTGCCAGGAATTGGCTCTTATATTCAGACAGCGGCGAATAAAGGAAATATTGAGCATGTAATTTATGGACTTGGCACAATGATTTTTTTGATAATTATTCTTGACCTCTTTGTATGGAGACCTCTCATTGTATGGTCACAAAAATTCAGACTAGAGACAGTTCCACCAGAAGAAGAAAGAGAGTCCTTTGTATTAAATCTTTTTTCAGGCTCTATTTTTATTAAAAAAGTAGGAGAGTTTATTACCGGCACAATTAACAAAATGGAAAAAATGAGTTACAGGAAGTTTGCCTTTTCAGAAAATCCATTTATTAATAAACTAAGCAAAATAACGGGATTCGTTTCTTTATTGATCATTTTAATGGTGATTATTTGGGCTATTTTCAAGGCTTCCCATCTCCTTTCATCTGTCAGTTTAAGTGATATTATAACCATAATAAAAGCTGCTTCTTATTCATTGCTGAGGGTTTCAATGGCTTTATTAATAGCTCTTGCATGGACTCTTCCGGTTGGTGTTTACATTGGACTGAATCCAAAGGCTGCGAAAATCTTGCAGGGAATTGTTCAGATAGCTGCAAGTGTTCCTGCAACAGCAGTTTTCCCTGTTATTCTTTTATTTTTAATTAAACTCGGTGGAGGACTTGATGTTGGAGCAGTATTTCTGATGCTACTTGGAACTCAGTGGTATCTTCTTTTTAATATAATTGCTGGAGCAAGTGCTATTCCAAAAGATTTGATAGAGATCTCTAAAGCCTATGGAATTAAAGGACTGAGAAGATGGAAAACTCTCATACTTCCTGGAATATTTCCCTATCTTGTTACAGGCTTGATTACTGCCAGTGGAGGGGCGTGGAATGCTACAATTGTAAGTGAGTATGTTTCCTTTGGTGGAGAAATCATGCATACAACAGGGCTGGGTGCATTAATAAGTCAGTCTTCTGCTTCTGGAAATTTTGGAGTCTTATTGCTCTCCACTGGTTTTATGTCCTTCATTGTTGTTGGAATAAATAGATTGGTCTGGAAAAGACTTTTTATTTTAGCTAAAACAAAATATATTCTGGAGTAGACTATGGAAAAAGAAATTATCCTTGAAACCATAGGCATTAAAAAATCTTTTTTGGTAGGCAAAGGAAGAGAAATCACAGTTTTAGAAGATATTAATCTCAAAATATATTCGGGTGAGTTTGTCTCAATTCTTGGACAGTCAGGTGCTGGGAAATCAACCCTTTTAAGAATCATTGCAGGAATTGTGGAGCCCACTGAAGGAGAAGTCTTGTATAAAGGAACACCGCTTAAAAATGCCAGAGCTAAGATAGCAGTAGTTTTCCAGAGTTTTGCTCTTTTTCCATGGTTTACTGTTCTTGAAAATGTTAAAGTTGGGCTGGTAGGACAGGGATTGAACGAACAGGAAATGAATGAAAAAGCTTTGAGAGCAATTGACCTTGTTGGACTTGACGGATTTGAAGATGCCTATCCAAGAGAACTAAGTGGTGGAATGCGTCAGAGAGTTGGAATTGCAAGAGCACTGGCAGTGGAACCTGAACTTCTACTTATGGATGAACCTTTTTCAGCCCTTGATGTCCTTACAGCTGATAATTTACGTGGAGACATTATTGACTTATGGAGAAATGGAAAAATGCCAGCAAAGGCAATTATTCTTGTAACACACAATATTGAGGAAGCTGTAAGCATGTCAAGCCGGGCTATTGTGTTAAGTCATAATCCAGGAAAAATAAAAGCTGAAATACCCATTGAAATGCCCTATCCGAGAGACAGAAATTCAAGAGATTTCAAATTTTTACTGGATAAAATATACACTGTTCTTATAAAATCACCGGAAGAAATTCCCTTTCTGCTTGCTGCCGGCAGATATCAGTTCCTTCCCCATGCAAAAGTTGGAGCAATTGCAGGACTTATTGAACTTGTTCATGATAAGGGTGGAAGAGTTGATATCTATGCCCTGAGTTCAGAGCTCAGCATGGAGGTGGATGATATTTTCCCATTGATAGAAGCCTCCGTAATACTTGATTTTGGAGAGATAAAGGAGGGTGACTTTATTCTCACTGAAAAAGGTAAAAAATGGGCAGAGGCTGATACTCTTGAGAAAAAAGAAATATTTAAAGAAGTTGCTCTTCAGAATGTTCAGCTTATTAAACAGATTATGCAGGTTCTGTCAACAATTTCAAAACATAGGGTATCTGAGGAGTTTTTTCTTGACATTCTCAAGAATCATTTTACGCCTGAAGAATCATGGAATCAGCTTGAGACAGCCATAGACTGGGGAAGATATGCAGAGCTTTTTGCCTATGACTACGATGCTGGAGAGCTTTACCTTGAAGCAGCTGAAACAATTGATATGTGAGCTTTCAGATTTAGCTGGAGTAATTCCTTTTTACTATGATTGTAAAGGCAATTACATTGAAATATCTTTTGAAACAAAGGCTCAACTAATTTATTCTATGGGAATTAGCCCTGAAGAGGCTCTGCATTGGATTGAATACTTTAAGAGTTATCCTGCTTTTTTAGAACCAGTGTATGTTATTGAGCCAGGTTACCCTGTAGAGGTTTATCTAAAAGGCTGCTGCAGAATGAAATACGCCATGATTGAAATTTTTCCTTTTGAGGAATTGGCTGACAAAGGTGACGCTCTTTGTTTTCAGGTAGAGTGCTCACCTGTAGCAGAGAAAAAATACAGCATTCCCATTCCTTCTTTGCCAATTGGTTATTACAGATTACGAGTTTCTTTAGAGAAAACCACCGGTGAAACTGTTTTAATAGTTGTGCCAGAGAATTGTTTTGTGCCCTATAAAAATAAAATATGGGGGCTTCAATGCAATCTCTGGAGCTTAAAAGAAAGCGCAGAGGGAAATTTTTCCCATTTGAGGGAATTGGCAGAATACTTAAAAAGTATTGGAGGATTTATAAGCATAAATCCTTTACATTTTAATGACCCTGAGGACATATGTGGAATAAGTCCCTATTCAGCCATATCAAGGCAGTTTAATACGCCTCTTTATTTATCAAAGTGTCCAGTCCAGCTTAAAAATGAGAAGATTTTTGAGTATCCATCTGTCTGGAAAGAAAAAATGGAATACCTCAGAAAAGACTTTGAAGCATTTTACAGGGATTACATCAATGCAGATGCCAGGAATTTCATCGCTTATAAAAATAAGCTTTGCCCAGCAATTAGAGAGGATTTAAAATTCTTTTCAGTTTTTTGTTTCCTGAGAGAAAGATTTGGAAAAGACTGGCAGAGCTGGAGTCCTGAATTTCGGCATCCCAGCAAAGAAGTCCTGAATAAAATTTACAGAGACAATGAAAAAGAAGTTCTCTTTTATGAGTATCTTCAATGGCTTGTGGATAGTGAACTTGAGGAGATTAAAAAATATCCAGTCTTACTTGATATGGGTTTCTGCTCAATTAAATCAAGCTTTGATGTGTGGATTAATCAGGAGCTTTATGCTCTTAAGGCAGAATATGGTGCGCCTCCCGATGATTTTAATCCAAAGGGACAGAAATGGGGAGCACCTCCTGTGATTCCCTTTAAATTAAAAGAAAAGGCTTACCTTCCCTTTATAAAGACTTTAAGAGCAAATATGAAAACAAAGCTTCTCAGAATTGATCACGCTCTTGGTTTATTTAGAGCATTCTGGATTCCTGAAGGTTCTTCTCCATACAATGGTGCCTATGTAAGATATCCATGGAAAGACCTTCTTGGAATTATTGCACTTGAAAGTCAGTTAAACCAGACAGGAGTCATAGGAGAAGACCTCGGAACAGCAGAGGAATGGATGAAGAATGAGTTGATTAAAAGAAAAATATGCTCATGGAGAGTTTTTTATTTTGAAAAAACTCAGGAAAGATATAAACCATCTAGTATTTATCCTGAAGATTCTCTATGCAGCATAACAACCCATGATTTGCCAACACTTAAAGGATTCTGGAATGGAAAGGACATAGAATTGAGAAATAAATTTAAAATTTACGATGAAAAACAGGCTCATAATGCTTTTTTGGAAAGACAGAATGATAAAGAAAAAATCATTGCTCTCTTAAAAGAAGAAAGCTTGCTTGAAGGAGACTCTCTAAAAGAGCTTTTTTTTGCCATATTAAGATTTCTTGCAAAAACTCCCTCAAAATATCTTCTTTTATATCCTGAGGATATCTTACTTTTAGAAGAGCAGATAAACTTTCCTGGAACAACCACTGAGTATCCTAACTGGCAGAGAAAGCTTCCTTTTGCAATTGATGAAATTATAAAACTGCCAATCTTCAAGGAAATTGAGGCTATTTTGAAGGAGGCTGGTCGGGTTCATTCTTTTGATTAGACTCTAATGGAGTTTCCTGTAAAACGGGCATAGAATCTTTTTCTTCTGGCTCTGTATACTCTTCCTTGATTATCCCTCTTTTCTGCATTATAAAGTAAATAAGATTTGCCCGTCTTTCAATAAATCTTGAATTTCCTACAGGACTGTATCTAAGAGGATTTGGCAAAGATGCAGCCAGCCTTGCTGCCTCCATTGCTGTAAGCTCTGATGCTGATTTCCCGAAGTAATGCCTTGATGCAGCCTCTACACCAAAAATTCCCTCACCCCACTCAGCAATATTGAGATATAGCTCAAGAATTCTCTTTTTGGATAGAGTTTTTTCAAGCCTCCATGTAATTATTGCTTCCTGAATCTTTCTTACCGGATTTTTTGATGGATTGAGGTAAAGATTTTTTGCAAGCTGTTGGGTGATTGTGCTTCCTCCGTATTTAAGCTTTTTTTCTTTTATATCCTTTTCAATTGCTTTTTTTATTCCTTCAATATCAAAGCCTGAATGGCTGTAAAATTTGTCATCTTCACCAATAAGCACAGCTTTGACAAGATAGGGTGAAATTCTATTAAGAGGCATCCATATTTTTTTGATTTTTATTTTTCTGCCTTCCTTTTGCCATTGCTCCATGCGATACTTCATCATTGCAGTCAACTCCGGATTTTTCTTTTTTAAATAAGAAACATCCACGACAAAAGGATAAATAATTACGTAAGTAAAATAAACTAAAACTGCGGCAATTAAAGTTCTAAAAAACCATTTAAGCATTTTAATATTTTATCATTCAAAGCGTCATATTCCTCAAATAACAGGTTAATCCTGGTGATATTTCTGTGGTATAATTAAAAATCAAAGCTGATAAAAAGGAGTTTTCATGGCTTTTGAACAAGGATGGTGTTGCAAGAAAAGATTTAGAGAATGTGGTTTAAAATGGACACAAACCCGTGAAGCCATAATAAATCTTCTGTCTTCAAAAAAAGGTCATCTAAGTGCTGAAGAAATTTTTCTTGAAGTTAAGGAACTTTACCCGGGAATTGGACTTGCAACTGTTTACAGAACTCTTGAGCTTTTAACAGAACTTGGAATTTTAAGAAAGTTTGACTTCAAAGATGGAAGAGCCCGTTATGAATTTATTGCAGGAAAAGAAACAGTTGAGCATTATCATCTTGTTTGCAGAATCTGTGGTAAAATCATTGATTATGAAATTGACCTTGAAACACAGCAAGATCCTCTTAAATATTTAAAAAACACTCTTACTGAGAAGTTTAAGTTCTCAATTGAGCGTTCTGATATTCAGTTTTTTGGACTCTGCGAAAGATGTAAGGCTCTTTCAGAAAGAGGTTAACTTAACTTTCTTTTAGATTCTCTCTTATGGCTTTGCCTATATCAACCCTCGCAATTATTCCAACAACAACACCAGAGCGTTTTACTACAGGAAGCCTTCCAATACCTCTGTTAGTCATTATCTCAAGGCAGTGAGCCAAGGTATCTTCTTCTGTAACTGTAATAACCTTTTTTGTCATTATATCACCCACTTTTTTTTGTACCAGATTTTTAGCAGACTTTATATCCTCCTTTGTAATTATCCCAACAACTTTGCCCTCGCTCAATACTGGTAAACCACCAATAAAATTCTCTTTCATTAAATGAAAAGCCTCTGTCGCAGGAGTTTCTGGATTTACAGTTATAGCTGGTTTCATATATTCTTTTACTTTAAGCTTCTGAAGCACATAAATACCATATTCATCCCTGTACGCAGGAGAGTCAAATTTTGTATTTACCTGACTTGGAAATATTGTCTTATCTCCACTCAGGTAATACGCTGTAAAAACAGAAAGCATGGCAGGTAAAAGAAGACTGTATCCGCCTGTCATCTCGGCAATGAGAATCAAAGTGGAAAGAGGAGCTTTTGCAGCAGCACCAAAAAGAGAAACCATCCCAACTACTATGAATGAAGGAAGGTGTAAGTTTAGATTTATGAACCTGTTCCATAAAAGGCAATAAACTGCTCCTGTAAGTCCTCCAATCATAACAGAAGGGCCAAAAATTCCTCCAGAACCACCAGAACCAAGAGTAAAAGATACTCCAAGAATAACTCCAGCAATACCCATTGTTATGAAACTCATATCCAAAAGTTTTCCATCTATGATCAACTGAATCCATCCGTAGCCATTTCCTATAGCTACAGGGATAAAGGCTCCTATAGCACCTGTAATAACTCCACCAATTGCGGGTTTTATATAAGAGGGAATAGAAAAAGCATCAAATTTACTTTTTATATAAAAAAATAAAAATATGTAAACTCTTATCACAATAGCACATACAATGCCAAGCCCTACATAGAAAAATAAATCCTTTATGTTTATATATGGAGGTATCTGAGTTGAAAATATTGGCTGAAAACCAAAAACAAGACAGGCTACAGTATAGGCAGTGACAGAAGCTATAAAGCTCAATAACATTGCCTCAATGTCAAAGTCTCTTTTAAAAAAAACTTCTCCGCTGATAAGTGCACCTGCTAAGGGAGCTTTAAAAATAGCAGCAATTCCAGCTCCGAGTCCAACTGCAAGAAAAATTCTCTTTTGCTTTTCTGCAAGATTAAATATCTTTCCCATCCATGAGCCAATACTACCTCCAATAAGAGCAATTGGTCCTTCCCTGCCTGAAGTTCCACCTGTACCTATTGTTATGGCAGATGTAATAAGCTTGATTATGGAGGTTTTTATAGAAAGACTCTGTCCCTCATGATATGCCTTTATGGCAGCATCTGTTCCTATTCCACGGGACTCTGGAGAAAAGAAATAGGTTAAGAGTCCTCCTATAAAACCTCCTGCTGCGACAACCATTGGAAGAAGATAAGGCTTCTGAAATATGAATTTGTATGTTTCTGATTCTCCACCTTCTCCATATGGTTTTGGTTGAATATATAAAACAAACCTTTCAAGTACAAAGGAGTTGATAAAATTTATGGCATAAATAAAAAGTATGGCAAAAATGCCTACAAAAATACCTATTAAAAAGGAGATGAAAACATGATTTTTCCCGAAAAAGCTCAACTTATCAATGAAAATGAATTTTTCCCTTATTTTCATCTTTATGACAGACATTATATCACATAATTACCGAGACACTCCTAAAATTGCCTATAGAAAATCATATCTTGATTATTTTGATACTTTTGAGTGTGATTTTTTCAATTCTATACATAGAAATTTTATGAAAAAATTAAAATAGAAAAAAGTCCGGTGATGACTACTACATAAAAAATACTGATTTTCCTTAAGAGACAGAGAAAACCTATTAAAACAATAAATAGTTTAATCCAGTCCCAGGTTACTGCACCGGCAAACTTAATTGTGGCAAACAGTAAAAGTCCTGTAAAGGATGCTAAAAGCCCTCTTTTTGCTCTGATAAATACCTTTGAATTCTTTATTTTTTCACTTACTTCTGAGGCAAAAGCCATAATTAAAAAGGAAGGAGTAAAAACCGCCAATGTGGCAACAAGAGCACCTGCAGATCCCTTTAAAAGATACCCCACAAAGGCAGCAGTAATTACAATTGGTCCAGGAGTCACCTGTCCGAGAGCTATTCCATCCATGAATGTCTTTCCATCAAGCCATTGTAGTCTGTCAACAACTTCATGTAGCATCAATGGCAAAGAAGCATAACCTCCTCCGAAGGCAAAGAGATCTATTTTCATCATGAGCAAAGCAAGACTTAAAAGAGTTTTATCAAAGAAAAAAAGAAAAATTAATCCTGAGGTTACAATTAAAATGAGACTGCCAATACCTTTGAAATTTAATCTCTTTAAATTTTTAGTTTCAATGTTTGCTCTGTCTTTAAAAATTAATTGAGAAATAAGAAAGCAGGCTATGATTATCAAAAAGGGATTGGTTTTAAAGAAAAAAAGCAAAAACGAGAAAACAGCCACCACTATTTCACCGATTGATTTAATAACTGGTTTTGCAAAGCTTAATGTAGCATTGGCAACTATTGCTACAACAATCACCTGTAGCCCGGTAAAAATCGCTGCTACCTGAGAAACTGAATGAGTCTTTTCGTATAATGCTGAAAGAATAAGCATGAGTATGAATGCTGGTAATCCAAAGCCTGTAAAGCTTGCAATTCCTCCTGAAATACCTCTTGCCTTTAACCCTACATAAGCTGCAACCTGCATTGCCGTTGCACCGGGAATTGCCTGAGCGAGCGCAACTCCTTCCTGAAAAGTTTTTCCATCAAGCCACTTTTTCTTCTGAACAGCAAACTCTTTAATGTAGGCAACCATGGCAGGACCACCAAAGGCAGTAATCCCAAGCTTGAGGAATGAGAAAAACAGCTCTGTTACTTTAGCAAATCCCATATCATTTTTGCTGCTATGATATATAATACAATGCCTATGACTTTTTTTACCTGCGGAGCAGAAAGCTTTTTTCTCATAAGATAATTTCCTAAAACAGCACCGGCAATTGAACCAACAGCGCATAAAACCAATAAGTTATGGTCAATGTTTCCAAGTGAGATGTGCCCTAAGAATCCTGAAAAAGATGAAAAAATAACTATGAAAGCTGTTGTTGCTGAGGCTTTCTTAGGGTCAAAGCCAAGCCATACAAGTGCAGGAACAATCAGATTACCTCCACCAACACCTAAAAGACCACCAACATAACCTGCAAATCCACCAACTCCCACTCCATAGGTGATCAGTTTATTGGGAGATGAAATCTCTCTTTTCTTTGGTTTATACCATAGCATCATTGAGCCTGCAAAAATAAGAAATCCAACAAAAAGCCATAAAAGAAGGTTTCTTGAAAGATGTTCTGCAGTAATCGCACCAAGAGGAGATAGAATAGAGGCAAAGATTAAAATTGGCAGGGCTGTTTTGTAAACAATCAGCCCTGCTCTGGCATTATAAAAAGAAGCAACAGCCATGGCAATGCTGTTTAAAAGCAAAGCAGTTGACATGGCTGTAAGAAGAGGAACTCCAAGAGCAACAAACACTGGAATCAGAATAAAGGCAGCTCCGACTCCTGCTATTGTCAGCAGTGCGGTAAAGATAAAAGTGACCAGAGATGCTATGATATAGGTCATTTTTCAAAACCCTCTTCATATCCTGAGCAGTCTATACATACTTTTTTAAACTCTCCAACCTCGCAAGCCTGTCCTGAACCAATAAGCCTGAGATAGGGTCTTGCCACCATCTCTCCGCATATATCACAGATACCCATTCCCATAACTTCAACTGGTGGCTCAAAATGGCTATCTTCCACCTTTCCAACTAAAAGCACCTCTTCAACTGGAGAATCAAGCACAAGATTTACAACTTCCATGACTTCTTCAGGAGATATCTCTGTTGGAGGAACTCCTGCTGCTCTTTTCTTCATAAAGCTTGAGTTTGCGATCTTTTCCCTTATTTTTGGATTAAAGCAAAGCCTTATCTGTTTACCCTGCTTAGGATCAATCAGTGTGAAAGCAAGTTTACCTCTTGGTTTTTTAATGAGATTTCCTTTTCCTGCTGTGCAGCCTGTTGCAAACTGAACTCCGTCTCCAAAGCATCCTGCTCCATGATTGTATCCTGTTTCAAGAATTACAAAAAGCTCCTTCACATTTGAGCGATTCACTCCGAGTTTTTCCAATGCAAGCAATCCTGCTCTTAATCCCAGTGCAGAAGCCCAGCATCTGTGCCCGTGAAACTCAAACATTTTGTTTAACAATTCCCTGTCCATAACAAAACCTCCTTTGTTTAATTTTGTTAAATGCAGTTTAAAACATTTAAAGAGATTCTGTCAAGAATAAATAAAAATTTTTTATTATGAAAAGAATTTTCAATTAAGTAATCCACCTGCTATTGGAGGGAAGAAGCTCAATTTATCTCCATCTTTAAGTTTTATGGCAAGGTCATGAAGAATGACTCCATTGAGGACAACTATAAAAGGTTTTTTATTTAATGAAAGCTCATCAATCAGCTCAGCAACAGAAATCTCTGATGGAAGCTCTACAATAAGATCCCCTTCTTCATTCTTTGGGAAATCTTTTGTTGATTTTATTCCTCCAAATAGTTTTACAGTGAGTTTCATAAAAGCTTCTGGAGCCTGCATGAAGCAGGCTCCAGATTTATTTTACCAGTTAAAGAGCTGATCAAGCTCTTCGTCTTTTACCTGGAAAACAACATTGTGCGGTGGAATTGGCTCTTTGTAAAAGAATCTCGGAAGTCTGTCATGCTGTTTTGTAAATCCTGCACGGGTATTAAAATCTCTTTCAAATTTGAGAACTTTTTTGCCATACTCAACGACATCTTTATCAGTCATATTCCATCCGTAAAAAGCATTGAGCATGTCAAGCAAAGCCTGATTTGTCTCTGGCTGGTCAAGCAGGGCAAAGGCAATAAACAGGCACATTCCTGTTGAATCTATGAAAGCTGTTGCAATCTGAAGATTACGGGATAGGTCAACCTGTCCTTCGGGTTTAAGGGGATCAACAAATCCACCTGTTTTCAATACATTAAGTGCAATGGAATAACCTGCTGTGTGATCAGCACCCATCGGGCTTGTTGCATAGGTAACACCTATGCCTTGAACTGCTCTTGGATCATAGGCTGGAAGTGCCTGTCCTTTGACAACAGGAACTCTCTCAACTGCAAAGGCTCTACCAGTGAAGGCTGCACCATTTCCGATGATTCTTCCAAGAGGTGTGCCTTTCCCTACTTCATGCAAAAGATTTATCGCTCCATCAGCATCACCCCATTTAAGAATTCCTGCTTCCATTGCAACTGCAATTGTTGCACCCATCTCAATTGTATCAAGTCCGTAGTTGTCACAGAGGAAATCCATCATAGCAATTTTGTCTATGTCATCAATTCCACAGTTTCCACCCAATGCCCATACTGTTTCATACTCAGGCTGTTTTGTAAGATAATGCCCATCCTTGTCATGATAAATTCCTGAGCAGCGAATAACACATCCACGGTGACATCCATGAGTTGGATTTCCACCTCTCTGTTTTTCAAGCTCTGCTTCAACTTCACCACTGATTTTTCTTGCTCCTTGAAATCTTCCTTCTTTAAAATTATAGGTGGGATAAGCACCAACTTCATTTATAATGTTTGTAAGCACATTCGTTCCATAGGCAGGAAGTCCCTGACCTGTAACAGGATGTTTCTGAAGCCCTGCTACAAAGCGTTTGTTAGCATCCTTAAATGCCTCTGCATCCTTTGGCTGTCTTGGCGTTGTTCCTGTATCATCAAGAACAATTACCTTAACTCCCTTTGAACCCATTACAGCTCCGACACCACCTCTTCCAGCATGTCTGGTGGGTCTTAGCTCCATATCTGTTATGGCAACTGAAGCTCCTGAAAGTTTCATCTCACCTGCAGGACCGATGCTCACACAGGCAATTTTCTCTCCGTATTCCTTTTTCATTCTGTCAATGAGGTCATAGTTGGGAAGCATCTTAATGGAGTTGTCCTTTTCAATCCTGACTTCATCTTTATTAATGTAAACTTTGTAGGTATCGTTTCCTTCAGGCTTTCCTTCAAGAACAATTGCTGCAATGCCGAGTCTTCCAAGAACCTGTCCAGCCTGTCCACCTGCATTTGCTTCTTTAATTCCACCTGTAAGCGGACTTTTACATCCTACAGAGACTCTTCCAGACATAGCAGCTGCTGTCCCACCAAGCAGCCCAGGAGCAATTACAAGCTTATTGTCAGCACTTAGGGGATGACACAAAGGGTCAACTTCTTTTGAAATAACTGCAGAGGTAAGAGCTCTTCCTCCAAGTCCTTCATACTCACCCAGTTCCTCAAACTTTGCAGTAGGATTTCCAGACATGTTAATTCTTAAAATCTTCATACCACACCTCCTTGTTTTTAAAACTCACGTTCAATTATATCATACAATAAAACAAACCGCCACACCACAAGCAGGCTCCACAGGGAACAGGGTTTGTGTAGCAGTCGTAGAGAAACTCTTCAAACTCCATAAGGTCACAAAGGGCAAAGTTGCAATCATAGCAATAGGGAAAATCATATCTCAGAACAGATTCAATAAATTGACGATATGAAGGAGAGTTAAAAATCTCCAGTGGATCCTTTTCTATTACATTTCCAAAGCTCCATCTTTTGACAGATTTTTTTAATCCACCAATGTAGCATGTAAAGCTATGCCACAGGAAATAACATGGCGAGATTTCTCCATCAACTCCAACATACATGCATTTTTCTTCAAGAAAATCACATTTTCTATGAGGTGCAGGATTTGTTCCTGGAATCTGAACGGAAATATTCGCTTTTTTGCACAAATTCTCCACTTCTTCAAGCACAGCTCTTACAGTATTAACTAACTCACCGTTTCTATTTATAAGATTCTGCATATGAAGAGTAAGTCCCTGGTATGCAGCTTCATCATACATTGCTTTAAAAAGTTTCATGGGCTCATTTTCCTCTGGAAAAAACTCTGGCAGGGCTTTCTTTTTCATGAGTTCAAGCCAGTCATTTATTGTGTATCCTTTATTTTCAAGTGAGCTTACCCATTTTTTAAAAATTTTTACTGCCTCTTCATTGTTCGTTTCATAGGCAACTTTCTTTGAATTTTCTGATGAATAAGGAATAAGATGTGAAAGAATTATGAAGTCAATTCTGTATTTTAAAGACTCTTTTACTGTGGGAAAAATCTGCTCAAGGTTATCAGTAGTTATAACAAGCTCTATCCCGCTTTTAAGGTTCTTTGCTCCATTTAATTTTGCCCGGGCAATAACTTCAAGTGCTTTTTCTCCAAATTCTGGAACATGAAGCCCATTAATAGGCACAAGGCTATCAATAGAAACACAGATTCTGTTCAAACCTGCCTTAATAAGCTCTTTTAATTTTTCATCACTTAAAAGTGCTCCATTTGTTTGAAATCCAATGAAGGAGTTCTCGGGCATGTGTGCTTTTGCAAAGGCAATAAAATTTTCAATCTCTGAATGTAAAAGAGGTTCGCCGAGTCCATTTAATACAAGACTTTTTATATGAGGAAAAAGAGGCTTGAGCCTGCTGAATGTTTCAAAATCCATATCTGACTCAGGCTGGTGATAGTTGGGACTCTGCTTTGGACAGATTTCACAATGAAGATTACATTTTGTAGTAATCTCTACAGATAGTCTTTCAGGAAAATTCACGTGCCCATCTGCCAGCTGTGTAAATACTTATATTGCTCCGTTGTCAGGATGTCAATTCTTATACCCATAGATTCAAGTTTTAATCTGGCAATCTCTCTGTCAATCTCTTCAGGAACAGGATACACCTTTTTTTCAAGTTTTTTTGAATTTTTATAAATATACTCAGCAGAAAGAGCCTGATTTGCAAAGCTCATGTCCATAACAGCTGCAGGATGACCTTCTGCAGCAGCTAAGTTTACAAGACGACCCTGGGCAAGAAGATAAATTCTTTTTCCATTTTTCAGAGTGTACTCTTCGACGAAATCTCTTACTGTTCTTTTTGATTTTGAGATTTTTTCAAGGCTTTCAATGTCTATCTCCACATTAAAATGTCCTGTATTTGCTACTATAGCACCGTCTTTCATTTTAAGAAAATGTTTATCTGTAAGCACATTAATGTTGCCCGTTACAGTTACAAAAATATCTCCTGATTTTGCTGCTTCAAGCCCTGGCATCACATCAAATCCGTCCATAACTGCTTCAAGTGCTTTAAGTGGATCAATCTCTGTAACAATTACCCTTGCACCCATTCCCCTTGCTCTCATGGCAACACCTCTACCACACCATCCGTAACCACAGACTACAAATATACTTCCAGCAAGAAGTCTGTTTGTTGCCCTGAGAATGCCATCTATGGTGCTCTGCCCTGTTCCATAGCGATTATCAAAAAGGTGCTTTGTATAAGCATCGTTTACAGCAATTACAGGATACTGAAGAGCTTTGTCATCTGCCATTGCTCTAAGACGGATTACTCCTGTAGTTGTCTCTTCTGTCCCTCCAAGCACATTTTTAAGAAGCTCTCTTTTTTCTTTATGAAGCGTGGATATCAAGTCTGCTCCGTCATCCATTGTTATATGGGGTTTAATCTCAAGTGCCTGATAAATATGTTTATAATATGTATCTCTGTCTTCCCCTTTAATTGCAAAAACAGGGATTTTGTAGAACTTAACAAGTGCAGCTGCTACATCATCCTGAGTGCTTAATGGATTTGATGCACATAGGGCAAGTTCTGCACCACCCTCTTTGAGAGTAATCATTAAATTGGCTGTTTCTGTTGTTACATGAAGACATGCCGCAATCTTTGCACCTTTAAGGGGTTTTTGTTTTTTAAATCTCTCCCTTATCATTCTCAAAACAGGCATATCCATCTCTGCCCATTCAATTCTGAGTTTACCTTTCTGAGCAAGTTTTATATCTTTTATGTCATGCTTTAACAAAGCTCTGCCTCCTTTCTGAGAGTTTCTGCCATGTCTGTCTGTTCCCATGTAAAATCTGGGTCAAGCCTTCCAAAGTGACCATAGGCAGCAGTTTTTTTGTATATGGGTCTTCTAAGCTGGAGTTTTTCAATAATCCCTTTAGGAGTCAGATCAAAGACTTTCTTAACAATCTCTTCCATTTTTCTATCTTCAATCTTGCCTGTTGCATAGCTGTTGATATAAACAGAAACTGGTTCAGGAATGCCTATTACATAGGCAATCTGAATCTCAACTCTGTCACAAAGTCCTGCTGCAACAAGATTTTTTGCGATATATCTTGCCATATATGAGCCTGAGCGGTCTACCTTTGTAGGATCTTTACCTGAAAAACATCCTCCACCATGTCTTGCAACCCCTCCATAGGTGTCAACAATTATTTTTCTTCCTGTAAGCCCTGTATCACCCATTGGACCACCAATTACAAATCTACCTGTTGGATTTATAAAATACTGAACCGACTCCTCATCAAGAAGCTCCCTTGGTATAACAGGTTTTATAACCTTCTCAACTATGTCTTCTCTTAATTCTCTCAGAGTGATGTCTGGTGCGTGCTGGGCTGAAACAACCACACTGCGGACCTGATAGGGCTTGCCATCTCTGTATTCTACTGTAACCTGAGTTTTTCCATCAGGTCTGAGATATGTAAGAATGTCTTTTTTCCTTACTTCAGCAAGTTTCATTGCAAGCTTATGGGCAAGCATTATTGGCATTGGCATAAGCTCTTCTGTTTCATTGCAGGCAAATCCAAACATAAGCCCCTGGTCTCCTGCTCCGCCCGGGTCAACACCCATTGCAATATCAGGTGATTGCTCATGAATTGATGTTATAACAGCACAGGTTTCATAATCAAATCCATACTTTGCACGGGTATAACCAATTTCCTTAACAGTTTCTCTTATTACAGATGGGATATCCACATAACACTCCGTTGTAATCTCTCCTGCAACCATCACAAGACCAGTGGTTACAAGAGTCTCACAGGCAACTCTTGAATAGGGATCCTTTGAAATCATTGCATCAAGTATGGCATCGGAAATCTGGTCAGCCACTTTATCTGGATGTCCCTCGGTTACTGATTCTGAGGTAAAGATGTAATCCTTTCTGTCTCCTAACATTTTCTCCTCCTAAAGCATTTTTATAAGTTCTTCTGCGATCTGAACAGCATTCAATGCTGCACCTTTTCTCAGGTTGTCTGATACAATCCACATATTTATTCCATTTTCAATTGATTCATCTTCACGAATTCTTCCAACAAAAACCTCATCTCTGCCTGATGCATAAATTGGCAGAGGATACTCATTTTTGTCAGGATTGTCTATTACAACCACACCTGGTGCTTTGCTGAGAAGTTCTCTAACTTCCTGGGCTGTGATTTTCTTTTCAGTTTCTATATTTACGCTCTCGCTATGCCCTCTGAATACAGGAACTCTTACCGTTGTGGCAGTGACTCTTATTGATGGGTCTCCCATTATCTTTTTTGTTTCGTTAACCATTTTCATCTCTTCCTTTGTATAGCCGTTTTCAAGAAATTTATCTATGTGTGGTAAAACATTAAAGGCAATCTGATGGGGATAAACTTTAATTTCTATATCCTTAAAATTAAGTAAAGCCACTGTTTGCTGAAGCAGCTCGTCCATTGCTTTTTTACCTGTTCCTGATACTGCCTGAAAAGTCGTAACTACCACTCTTTTAATCTTTGCCACATCATGAATTGGCTTTAATGCAACAACCATCTGGATTGTGGAACAGTTTGGATTGGCAATAATGCCTTTGTGCCATTTTAAATCATGAGGATTGACTTCTGGAACAACAAGTGGAACCTCCGGGTCCATTCTCCACTGGCTTGAGTTGTCAATAACCACACAACCACTTTTAGCTGCTATTGGTGCCCATATCTTAGACCTTTCTGCACCTGCAGAAAAAAGAGCTATATCTATACCCTGAAAGGAGTCTTCTTTTAAAGTCTCAACTGTAATTTCCTGTCCTTTAAAGTTAAGTCTCACGCCCTCACTTCTTTCTGAGGCAAAAAGCCTTAAGCGTTCAACTGGAAAATCTCTTTCCTCTAAGACTGCTATCATCTCATTTCCAACAGCACCTGTTGCACCAACCACTGCTACAACATATTTTTCCTTTTTTTTAAGCATTTTTTATCCCTCCAGAGGTAGTTCTGTTACATACTTTGCCACAAGATCACCAACTTCTGTTGTCGTATATCCCATTCTGCCAGCTGCAAGACTTTTAAGATGCTTGCTTGTCACTTCAATAACTGCCCTTTCAATAAGTTTTCCTGCAACTCCCTCACCAAGATATTCAAGCATCATCCCACCTGCACATATAGCAGCAAGAGGATTTATTACATTTTTACCTGTATATTTCGGTGCAGAGCCTCCAATTGGCTCAAACATTGACACACCTTCAGGATTTATGTTTCCACCAGCAGCTATTCCCATGCCTCCTTGAATCATCGCGCCAAGGTCAGTGATTATGTCTCCAAACATGTTATCAGTAACGATGACATCAAACCATTCAGGATTTTTCACAAACCACATCGTTATAGCATCCACGTGGGCATAATCTGTTGTAATCTCTGGATACTCTTTTGCCACCTCATAAAAGGTTCTCTCCCATAGGTCAAAAGCAAAGGTTAAAACATTTGTTTTTCCGCATAAAGTAAGCTTATTCTTTTTGTTGCGTTTTTTGCAGTATTCAAAGGCAAATCTTATGCATCTTTCAACGCCTTTACGGGTATTTATTGAAACCTGAATTGCCACTTCATCAGCTGTGCCTTTCTTAAGAAATCCACCAGAACCGGTATATAACCCTTCTGTGTTTTCCCTTACAACGACAAAATCTATGTCTTCAGGCTTTTTGTCTTTAAGGGGACAGTCAACTCCCGGATAAAGCTTTACAGGTCTGAGATTTACATACTGGTCAAGCTCAAATCTGAGTCTTAAAAGTATTCCTTTTTCAAGAATACCTGGTTTAACCTGAGGGTGACCAATCGCGCCGAGATATATGGCATTGAATTTTTTAAGTTCCTCTATTGCGCTATCAGGAAGAGTCTCGCCTGTTCTTAAATATCTCTCACCACCAAAATCATAATAGGTGTAATCAAGCTTAAATCCGAGCCTGTGGCTTACAGCATCAAGGACCTTTACTCCCTCACGGATAACTTCAGGTCCTGTGCCATCACCGGGAATTACAGCAATTTTGTAAGTCTTCATTTTATTACCTCCATAGTTAATCTCTTTTTTGTCCATTCAACAAGTCCACCTGCTTTAATTAGTTCCTGCATAAATGAAGGAATAGGCTTGGTTTTGTATTTTTTCCCTTTTGTTAAATTAACAATATCACCACTATCCATATCAATCTCTATTTCATCGCCCTCACTTGCCTCATCAATAAGCTCAGGAACCTCAAAAATTGGTAGCCCGATATTGAAGGCATTCCTGAAAAATATTCTTGCAAAGCTTTTTGCAACAACTGCTTGAATTCCAGCCGCTTTAATTGCAATCGGCGCATGTTCTCTTGAGGAACCACATCCAAAATTTTTTCCTGCGATTATTATATCACCCTGTTTAACCTTTGATGGAAACTCCTTATCAGCATCCTCCATAACATGCTTTGCAAGCTCTTTAGGGTCAGATGTATTAAGATATCTGGCAGGAATAATAGCGTCTGTGTCAATGTTATCGCCAAATTTCCAGACTTTTCCTCTTATTTTCATAGGCTTCTCCTTATATTAAAATAATTTATAATTTTACTGCATAAATCAAATAGTAATCAACTATCATTTTAAGTTCGTCTTGACATTGTATTTTTTCTTGGTGTATGTTAGTAATTACTACCATGAAAGATACGAAAGGAAAAATTCTTAAATCTGCACTCAAACTTTTTTCCCAGAAAGGATATCTTGGAACAACTACAAAAGAAATAGCAAAGGAAGCAAATGTTGCTGAGGTAACTCTTTTCAGGTATTTTACATCCAAGGAAAAACTTTTTATTGATGTTCTTAAAAATCAATCATTTCTGCCCACACTTAAAGACCTTCTTCCAAGATTGAAAAATATGGATTATAAAGAAGCTCTGAAGAGTATTGCCAAATATTATTTTGATTTGCTGAAAAAAAAGAGAGACCTCATATGCATAATGCATACAGAAATTTTTCAATATCCTGCTGAAATAAGAACAATCCACAGCAAAATGATTCATGAGGTATATCTTGTTTTTGCTTCCTATCTGGATGAGCTTAAAAATAATGGAATACTGAGAAAAGATTTAAACACCACCTATGCCTCTCTTGCATACTTTGGAATGCTCTTTAATCTTTTCATTAAAAAAGAGCTTCTCAGAAAAAAAATAGATTTAAAAAAAGCTCTGCAAACTTACATTGAGATATTTTACGAAGGAACCAGGAGGAATGAATGAAAATTAAAATATTACTTTTTTTGTTATTTTTTATTTTTGCTGAGCAGGCATTTGCAGAGCAAAATTTAACAATTTCAGATGTTTTCTCTCTCGCTCTAAAAAAAGCTGAAAAAATTAGAGTTGCCGAGGAAAATATAAACATATCAAAGGAAGGAAAATACAAAGCTCTCGCAGGGCTTCTTCCAACTTTAACAGCTTCTGGCAAATATACTGACTACAGTAGAGAAAAAATTGTCAACAATCAGATAATTCAGCCAGATAAAACTATGCTGTGGGCAGTAACAATTGAAGAAAAGCTTTCTCTTGGAGGCAAAGAATTTATAAATTATGCAATATCAAAGGATACTCTTACAAAAACAGAGTTTGAAGTGAACTCCTTTAAAGAGCAGTATCTTCTAAGGGTTGCCAGCGACCTTTATGGCTATCTCAAAGCAAAAAGAGCAGTGGAGATTGCTGAAACTAATGTGGAAAGATTAAGAAAACACAGAGATGCAGCAAAGATTAGGCTCAAGGTAGGAGAGGTAACAAAAACTGACCTTCTAAGAGCAGAGGCTGAGCTTAGTGGAGCAGAAGCTGATTTAATATCAGCGAAAAACAACTTAAAGGTTGCGAAGGCTGTTTTAGCAAGGGATGCAGGTATTGAAGGAGATTTTGAAATCTTAGAAAGCAAGCTTTATGATCCCTATCTTAGTCTTACTGTGGACCATGTTAAAGCTCTTGCAAAGGAATTAAGACCAGAAATAAAGGTTGCTTTACTTGCAAAGGAAATAGCTAAAAAAAATGTAAATTATGCAATAAGCTCCTTTTTCCCATATCTCGGTCTTTCTGCTACCTATCAAAAACTTGACCAGAACCCTTCAAACCAGATGACAAATAAAGAATCAAGTTATGCAATTGCCTCAATTAACTTTCCAATTTTTGAAGGAGGACTGAGAAGAGCAGAAGTTGCAGAAGCCAGAGCAAAACTGAGACAGGCTGAGCTTCAATATGAAGATACACTCAAAGAAGTTTTTATTGATGTGGAGTCTGCCTATCATGATTATGTAACCTTTAGAGATACGATTAAATCTCTTCAGGATGAAGTAACATATGCAAAAGATAACTTTAACTCTGTATTCAAGCAGTATCAATTTGGACTTGCTTCAAGCCTTGATGTAACCGATGCAAATACATTTCTTGTCACAGCTGAAAGAAAGCTTATGGAAGCTCAGTATAATTATCAGCTTGCTATAGTGAGACTTAGACAGGCAACAGGAGCATTGCTTAAAGCATTTACCAGTAATGAACTTGTTGCTCAGGGGGTAAACAAGTGAGCTTTAAAGGCTTAAGGGAGAGATTCAAAAATTCAAAAAAGATTAAAATCAGTCTGTTGATCATCATTTCCATCGGTGTTTTGATTTTCATGGTAAAAGAAATTTATTACTACATTGTTTACGAAAGAACAGACGATGCCTACATTGAAGGAACAATAGTGCCGATATCTCCTCAGGTCTCAGGAAAAGTTATCAGGGTTTATGTTGACTATAACCAGAGAGTAAAAAAAGGTGAACCCCTTGTGGAAATAGAACCGGATGACTATTTAGCAGATGTAAGAGCAAAAAAAGAAAATGTAAACACATTGTCCAATCAGTTAAAGGAAATAAGCTCTCAGTTGAATGAAGCAATGGCAAAACTTAAAACAATGGAAGCTAATCTTCAGGCAGCTCATGCCCAGAGAGTGCTTGCTGAAAGGGAATTTCAGAGAATTAAAGGACTTTATGAGGAAGACCTTGTTTCAAAAAGCAGGTTTGATTCTCAAGAAGCAGCCCTGAAAGTAGCAATAGCCCAGGAAAAAGCTGTAGAAAGTCAGATAAAGGAGATTAAATCATCAATAAATACTCTTACAGTAAAATTGAAAACTCAGCAGTATCAAATAGGAAAAGCTCAGGAGGAACTGAAGATTGCTGAGATAAACTTAAAAAGAACTTTGATTGTTTCTCCAAGAGATGGAAGAATTGCAAAAAAATCTGTTGAAACAGGACAGTATGTCCGACCCGGGCAGCTTCTCATGGCAGTTGTTGATGAGCAGGATATATGGGTTGGTGCTAATTTTAAAGAAACACAGATAGAAAAAATGAGAGTAGGACAGCCTGTTAAAATTAAAGTTGATGCCTATCCTGGCAAGATTTTTAAAGGTCATGTTGCAAGCTTTCAGCCAGGAACAGGTGCTGTTTTCAGCCTTTTTCCACCTGAAAATGCCACTGGAAACTTTGTGAAAGTTGTTCAAAGAATTCCAGTTAGAATAATAATTGATACACCCTTTGATCCTGATTATCCTCTCTGGCCAGGCATGTCAGTGATTCCCTATGTGGATGTTACAGTAAACACAGGCGCAAAGTTGAAAGATGTCATTGGAAAGCAATGATATTTAGAGTTTTATTATTATCCTTGTTTGTCTTTCTCAGTCTTCAGCATTCAGCATTCAGCATTCAGCCTTCAGCCTTAAGTCTTCAGCCTGTTTACAGCCTTCAGGACTGTATTAATATAGCATTAAAGAAAAATCCTGAGATTCTTGCATCTAAGGCTACTGTTAACAAAAGTTTTTTTAAAATTGGAGAGGCTCGCTCAGGCTATTTCCCTCAAATAGATTTATCCCTTGGATATCAAAGGAGTTATCTGGAAAACAGAATTTCTGAAGAATACTCAAAACAGTATTCAGCTCAGGTGAGTCTCACTCAAACTATTTTTGATTTTGGAAAGACTTCTAAACAGGTAGAGATTCAGAAGCAGTTATACAGAGCAACAGAGTGGCAAGACAGAGACGCTGTTTTACAAACGATTTATAATGTTAAAGAAGCTTATTACAGTGTGCTCAAGGCAAAAAAACAAAAGGAGACAGCTCAGGAAGTGCTCAGGCAGGCGCAAAGACATCTTGACCTTGCAACAGGATTTTATGAAGTTGGACTTAAGCCAAAAATTGAAGTAACAAAAGCAGAGGTTGAACTAAGCAATGCAAAACTCAATTTAATCACAGCTGAAAAACAGCTTTCTCAAGCATTTTTAAATCTTAAAGTGGCAATGGGAACAGTGGATATGCCAGACTTTGACATTAAAGAAGAAGACTATGTTGTGAGAAAGCTTGATGAAAATGAGGCTATTCAAATAGCCATTGAAAGAAATCCTCAACTTCAGGCAATAAAGTTTAATAAACAGGCTTCAATTTCCACAGAGGAACTGATAAAAAAGGAATATTTCCCTCTTTTTACAGGTTCAGCAAATTATGGATACATCAATGAAGAATTCCCTCTCAATAAAAAATGGACAGTCCTTTTGCAGATGTCTCTTCCACTTTTCAGTGGATGGTCAACAAAATATAAACTTGCTGAGGCAAAAGCAGATACAGCATACTATTCATACAAGGAAGACTCTTTAAAACAGCAGATTACATCGCAGATAAAAAATCTCTTTGCTCAGCTTAAAGAAGCTTCACAGAAAATAGAGACTCTTAAGAGTACTTTAAAACAGGCAAAAGAAAATCTTGATCTTGCAATGGGAAGATATGAAGTCGGCATAGGAAGCTCAATAGAAGTTGTTGATGCCATAGTTCTTTATGAACAGACGAATACTCAATACTGGCAGGCAATCTATGACTATAATGTAACCTATGCACAAATACAAAAAACAGTGGGATGGTTGGAATGAAAAAAAAGAAAAAAATAGCATTGGTTTCAGTAGCATTTTTAATTATTGTAGGAATTGTTTTAGTCATGCTTCTGTCAGGTTCAAAGAAAACAGAGTTTAAAACTGTTAAAGTTCAGAGAGGAGACATTGTTCAGACAGTGACTGCTACAGGAACTGTAAATCCTGTAACAACGATTCTTGTTGGAACAAGGGTCTCTGGAACAATTGTAGCCCTCTATGCTGATTATAACTCTATTGTTAAAAAGGGACAGCTTATTGCTCAGATTGATCCAACTCCTTTTGAAAATGATCTGAAACAGGCTGAAGCAGACCTTTACAATGCAAAGTCAAATCTTTTCAAGGCTGATGTTACATTGAAAGATGCAGAAAGAACTTTTAAAAGAAAACAGGAGCTATGGAAGCGTGACCTCATTGCTCGCAGCGAGCTTGATGATGCCGAGACAGCGTATAATACTGCCAGAGCTCAGTATGAAATTGCTCTTGCACAGGTTAAAAAAGCTCAAGCAGGACTCAAACAGGCAAAAACAAATCTCGGATATACAAGAATAGTCTCACCTGTTAATGGTGTTGTTATTGCAAAAAATGTTGAGGTTGGTCAGACAGTGGCAGCAAGCTTTCAAACTCCGACACTTTTCACAATAGCTCCTGACCTTACAAAAATGCAGGTTGATACAAATGTGGATGAAGCAGATATATCAAAAATCAAAAATGCAATGGAGGCAACTTTTACAGTAGATGCCTATCCTGATAGAAAGTTTAAAGGAGTTGTAGCTCAAATAAGGCTTTCTCCTACAGTTACCCAGAATGTCGTAACCTATGATGTTGTAATAGCAGTGGATAACTCTCATCTGCTTCTTAAACCAGGTATGACTGCTAATGTTACTTTTGTTACCCAGGAAAAGAAAAATGTTCTCAAAATTCCAAATGCTGCTTTAAGATTCAGAATGCCTAATACAGCTCCTTCAAAAGAGCAGGGAGTATGGGTTTTAAGAGGAGGAAAACCTGTAAGAGTTAAAATAAAAACAGGAATAAGTGATGGTGAATGGAGTGAAGTTCTGGAAGGAAATGTAAAAGAAGGCGATGATGTGATTGTTGAGATTCAAACTGGCAAAAAAACATCTACTACCACAACAGGACATCCTCCGCCAAGATTTTAAATATGCCAGTTATAAAACTTGAAAATGTAACGAAGATTTACAAAATTGGAGAACAGCAGCTGGTTGTTCTTAACGGAATCTCCGTGCTCATTGAAAAAGGAGAATTTGTCTGCATCATGGGACCAAGTGGCTCTGGAAAATCAACATTTATGAACATCGTTGGATGCCTTGATACTCCAACCAGCGGAAAATATTATCTTGAAGAAGTAGATGTTTCCACAATGGATGTAAACGAGCTTGCAGAGATAAGAAATAAAAAAATAGGCTTTGTTTTTCAACAATTCA
This sequence comes from Thermodesulfovibrio sp. 3907-1M, assembly GCF_040450955.1. NCBI lineage: Bacteria > Pseudomonadati > Nitrospirota > Thermodesulfovibrionia > Thermodesulfovibrionales > Thermodesulfovibrionaceae > Thermodesulfovibrio > Thermodesulfovibrio autotrophicus. Next base: position 1,611,353 of record NZ_CP144373.1, on the reverse strand, counting down.
ATCTTCTTTCAAGAGCTACAGCACTGGAAAATGTTGAACTTCCGCTTATTTATGCAGGAGTTCCTGCAAAAGAAAGAAAAGAAAGAGCAGTTGAGACTCTTTCCTGGGTTGGACTTAAAGAGAGAGCAAATCATTATCCAAGACAGCTAAGTGGAGGACAGCAACAGAGAGTTGCAATTGCCCGTGCACTTGTGAATAATCCCTCAATAATACTTGCTGATGAACCAACAGGAAATCTTGATTCTAAGGCAAGCATGGAGATAATGGAGATTTTCAAAAGACTTAATGAAGAACAGAATCTTACAACTATCATTGTTACCCATGAGCCAGACATAGCAGCTTTTGGGAAAAGACAGATAAGATTTCTTGATGGTAAAATTATAAGTGATACAAAGTCATGATAGCTATTTCATCAATAATTAACATTGCAGTCCGTTCCCTTATAGCTAATGCAATGCGTTCTTTCCTTGCCATACTTGGAATTATCATAGGTGTTGGTGCAGTTGTTACAATGATTGCAATCGGTCAGGGTGCAAGCGAAAAAATTTCAGCTCAGATTTCAAGTATAGGAAGCAATTTAATTCTTATTCTTCCGGGAGCAACAACACAGGGTGGTATAAGAATGGGTGCAGGAACGCAGCAAACCCTTACAATGGCAGATGCTGAGGCTATAGCAAAAGAGTGTTCTCATGTTTCTCGGGTAGCGCCTGTAATATCTGGCACAGCACAGGTTGTATTTGGAAATCAGAACTGGTCAACAGCTGTGCTTGGAACAACTTCTGAGATGGCTGCTGTCAGAGAATGGGAAATTGTCTCGGGAAGATTTATAACAGAACAAGATGTAAGAAGTGGGACAAAAGTGGCAGTGATAGGGCAGACTGTCAGTGAAAAACTTTTTGGTGATCTTGAGCCCATTGGAAAGTTAATAAGAATAAAAAAAATACCCTTTGAAGTTGTTGGAGTTCTTGATAAAAAAGGACAGTCCCTTACAGGACAGGATCAGGACGACATAATATATGTTCCCATTACAACAGCACAGAGAACGCTTTTTGGTAACATTCTGCCAGGTAGAGTAAGATTAATCTACGCAAAAGCTCAGTCTTTAGAGTCAATCCCTCTGGCAACAGAGGAGATTAAAGCCCTCTTAAGACAAAGGCATAGAATCGGACAGGCTCAGGAAGATGATTTTACAGTTATGGATCTCACACAGATGCTTAAAACAGCAGAAGAGTCAACCAGAACCATGTCAATTCTTCTTGGTGCAATTGCCTCTGTATCCTTAGTTGTAGGCGGAATTGGAATAATGAACATAATGCTTGTTTCAGTTACTGAAAGAACAAGGGAAATCGGAATAAGAATGGCAGTGGGAGCAAAGCCAAAAGACATAAGAATGCAATTTCTAATTGAATCTGTCTTTTTGACAATGATAGGAGGAGTTTTTGGACTTCTTTCAGGAATTGCAGGCTCTTTAATTGTTTCTGATTTAATGAAATGGCCGGTAAGTATTTCACCTTTTTCAGCTTTAATAGCCTTTTCTTTTTCAGCCTTTGTAGGCATTTTCTTTGGATTTTATCCTGCCTATAAAGCTTCCATGCTTAATCCCATTGATGCATTGAGGTATGAGTAATTTGTTATAATAAAAAATCTGGAGGGGTGGCCGAGTGGATTAAGGCGGCGGTCTTGAAAACCGCTGTAGGGTTACACCCTACCGGGGGTTCGAATCCCTCCCCCTCCGTTATTTTGTAAAGGTTGTCCAATTCTGTAAAACTTAATTTTTTCCCATAAGGCTTTTCTGCTTATTCCGAGTTTTTTTGCTGCTTCAGCTTTTTTCCATCCGCATTCCTCAAGAGCTTTTATTATCAAATTTCTTTCAAAGTTTTCAAGACACTCTTTAAGAGAAAAATTACTTATAAGACACTGTTTTTGAAGTGATCCCATTGGTGAGAACTCTTCTGGAAGATGTTTAATATCAATTATGCCGTCCTTTGAAAGAAGCACAGCTCTCTCAATGGCGTGCTTTAACTCTCTCACATTTCCGGGATAATCATAACTTAGTAAAGCTTCATAGGCTGAAGGAGAGATGGTGATATTCTTTTTACCATATTTTTCTGAGAAAATTTTAAGAAAATGTTCAATGAGTGCTGAAATATCTTCTTTTCTTTCTCTTAAAGGTGGTATTACCACAGGAATGACATTTATTCTGTAAAAGAGATCTTCTCTGAATTTTTCATTTTTTATCAATTCTTTAAGATTCTTGCTTGTTGCATAGATGCATCTAACATTAATCTTTATTGGTTCTTTGCCTCCAAGAGGATATACAGTTCCATCTTCAATGACTCTCAGGAGCTTTGCCTGTAGCGGCATCGGCATATCGCCAATTTCATCAAAAAATATGGTGCCTCCGTTTGCAAGCTCAAATTTGCCAGATTTTCTCTCTGTGGCTCCTGTAAAAGCACCTTTTTCATATCCAAAGAGCTCTGATTCAAAAAGAGTTTCAGGAATGGCAGCACAGTTTATTTTGATATAGGGTTTATCTTTTCTTAAACTTCTTCTCTGGATTGCATCTGCTATGAGTTCTTTTCCAGTTCCACTTTCACCCTGAATTAAAACAGGCACATCAGTTTTTGCCACTGCCTCAATCTTATCAAGAATTTCTTTCATAGCAGAACTGTTACAAACTATCTCTTCAAATCCTTCTTTTCTTTTGACAAGCTCAGTAAGTTGTTTTACTTCCTTTTCAAGGTCACGAAACTTTAAAAATCTTTCTATTACTAAAAAAAGTTCTTCATTTGTGAATGGTTTTGCAATGTAATCAAATGCACCATCTTTTATTGCCTGAACAGCAGTTTTTACCTCAGCAAAAGCGGTTATGATTATTACTCCTGTTTGGGGAGTTCTATTTTTTATTTCTTTAAGTATAGTGAGACCATCCACTCCCGGAAGTTTAAGATCAACTATGGCAATGTCAAATCTCTCTGAATCAAGTATAAAAAGAGCTTTTTTGCCATCTTCGCAGGATTTTACTTCATATCCACAGGATCTAAGAAAATGATTCATACCGAGATTCATTGCAGGATCATCTTCAATTATGAGAATCTTTTCTTTCATTTTACCGGTAACTCTACTGTAAAAGTGCTACCTCTATTAGAGGTTTCAACGAGAATTCTTCCATTGTGTTGCTCTACAATAGATTTACTTACTGAAAGACCAAGTCCTGTTCCTTCACCAACAGGCTTTGTGGTAAAGAAAGGATCAAAAATTTTCGGAAAGATTTCATCAGGAATTCCAGGACCTGTATCCGTGAAAGAGATGTAACAGTAGCCATTTTTTAAATAACTCTGTACAGTTAAAGTTCCTTCTTTACCATCCATTGCCTGAATAGCATTAAGAACAATATTTAAAAATACCTGTTCTATTTTATTTGAGTCAACCATGATTTCTGGGACATCTGCAGAAAGCTTTTTTATAACTTTTATTCCCTTTTTTGATATTAAATAATCCGTTAATTTTAAGACATTTTCTACAAGGCTGTTAACAGAAACCAGTGAAATTACAAGCTCACTCTGCTTTGAAAAATCAAGGAGTTGTTTTATTATTTCCTGAATCTTTGTGAGCCCTTGATTTATTACCTCAATGTGTCTGTTTTTTGTCTCTTCATCCATCTCTGTGCTTATCAAATTATTGAAACAAAGTTTGATTCCTCCAAGAGGATTATTGATTTCATGGGCTAATCCTGCTGAAAGCTGCCCGATTGCTGCAAGTTTTTCAGTAATTCTCATCTGCTCCTCAATCTTTCTTTTTTCTGTAATATCCTTGACATAATGAACCAATTTTATCACATTTCCTTTATCATCAAAAATTGGATAAAGATGGATAAAATAGTGTTTTTGATCCTCGCCTTCCCAGTATTCTGAAAACGGTTTTTTCGTGTCTATTACCTTCTTAAGAAAGTGAACAGGACAGAATTTATCTGGATCAACTCTTTCAGGATCACATCTTTCATTAAATACAGCAGCTCTTCCTTCTATCATCCATGTTCTGTAAGCATGATTAGTCATCTCCACTGTGCAATCCGGATTAACGAGAGCAAGTGGGTCTGTTATACCCTCAAATATCGTCTGAAGAGTTTCAGCGTATTTTTTAGTGGCTTCCTGAGCCTCAAATAAATATTTTGACATCTGATTAAATGAAAAAATTAGCTCACCAATCTCATCCTTTGTTTTTGCCTCAATTGTTTGATTAAGAGGCTCTGTGCCGTTGACAATTCCTCTGAATAGGGAGCTTAATCTTTTCAAAGGTTTAATTACAAAGCTCCAGAAAGCACCCTGAAGGGCAACAAAAAGGAAGATTAAAGAAACCACGCCGAAAAGAAATGTAGAGATGGCAACACCTTTTATTTCACCCAATGTTGATGCAATTGGAAGAGATACTGACTCCACTCCCATTATTTCTCCCTCTTTCCATTTAAAATCCTGCTCCCGAGGAAACATCTTAAGCAAAGCCTTAGGTGCATCTTTAATCTTTCCATGACAGATTAAGCATCCTTTTTCAACTACAATAGGTTTTGCCATTATAAGAAGTTCCTGGGACTCTGATTTCACAATTCCGCTCCAGGACTCCTTATCTGGATTTCTCTGAAAATAATCAATCAGTTTAGCGTGCAGCGCATCAGCTTTATGCAATGGATTTATGGGCTCAAGAGAAACTCTTTTATAAGTATAATTTCCTATCTTATTATTAAATCTTTTCATTACACTCAGTCTCACATGAGTTGTTGACATTCCCTCAACGATAAATTCATCTTTTTTTCCTGTTTCGTGAAGAAGTTTAAAAATAGCAGGTCTTAGTTCTTCTTTAACATAATTGCCCAGTGCATCAATCTGAGTAATGATTATTCTTGTCTTTTCATTTGCATCCTCTATTACTTTTTGCTTAAGGTGATAATAAATAAGAAAAGAAAATATTACACAGAAAGCAAAGATTATCAAACTGATTGAAAGAGTGAATTTTGTATTCAGTGAGAGATTTTTAAGCTTCATTATTTTAAATTTTAATAGAGTTTGCACAATATTGCAAATTTCATGAAATTGCCGATAGGTTAAGTTTTCTATCAAAAATATTTCATAATAAACTATGTATCTACGCCCCTTTGATCCGTGGAAGAGCGAGCTATGCACATGTCCACCAAAGTATTCACTTAATCCATATACAGGATGTTCTCACGGATGCCTTTACTGTTATGCTTCTTCATACATAAAGGATTTTTTTCATTTAAGAGAAAAAAAGAATCTCATTGCAAGCCTTAAAAGGGAAATAGAAAAAATTCCTGAAAACTCCCTAATTTCACTATGTAACACCTCAGATCCCTATCCACCAGTAGAAAAAATCAAAAAATTTACGAGAAAATGTCTTGAAATTTTTAAAGAACACCATATGAGAGTTATCATCATAACAAAAAGTGATGTAGTTTTAAGAGACATAGATTTACTAAGAGAAATGCCATCATGTGTAACATTTACTATAACCAGTTTAAAACATGACAGAAAACTTGAACCAAATGCTCCTTCATCATTTGATAGATTTAAAGCAGTTGAAAGATTAAGTAAAGAAGGAATTCCTGCTGGTTTGAGGCTTGACCCGATTATTCCAATGCTTAATGAAGATGAAGTGGAGAGAATTTTAAAAGAAGCAAAAAACTGCGGTGTAAGACATGTTACAGCAAGCACCTTTAAACCAAGATGGGATAGCTGGAAGAGAATAGTTAAAGCTTTTCCTGAAGTAGCTGAAAAAATTAAAAGCCTTTACTTCAGAGACGGAACGAAGATTTCAAACTCCCTGTATCTTCCAGAATCCTTAAGAAAAGATTTGATGATTAAAGTAAGAAAAATTTGTGATTCCCTCTCTTTAACCTTTTCTTCCTGTAGAGAGAGCTTCCCTGAGCTCAGCAATGCTGCAAGCTGTGATGGAAGTCATCTCATAGGGCAGAAAAGTTTTTCTCAAGCACATGCATCCACTCTTTTTTAAAATCTTGAAATCTTCCATCAGCTATAGCCTGTCTCATTTTTTCAAAGAATCTGCAGTAAAAGTAAAGATTATGGATGGTATTAAGCCTCATTGAAAGAATCTCTCTGCACATGTAAAGATGCCTTAAAAAAGCCTTTGTATAGTTTCTACATGTATAACAGTCACAGTCTGGATCAAGGGGAGAGTTATCTTCTTTAAACTCACTTCTTTTAATGCTAATTCTGCCCTGAGATGTAAAAAGTGTTCCATTTCTTGCATTTCTCGTTGGTATAACGCAGTCAAACATATCAATCCCGTGCTCAACTGCATGAAGAACATCCATCAAGTCACCAACTCCCATCAGATAACGAGGTTTTTCTTCAGGCATTAAAGGTGCAATATTTTTTATCACTCTATACATGTCTTCCTTTGGCTCTCCCACACTTAAGCCTCCAAGAGCATATCCATCAAAGCCTGTTTTCACAATTTCTTCCACTGCCTTTTGCCTTAGCTCATCATAAATGCCTCCCTGAATAATACCAAAAACTGCTTGATCATTTCTGTGTTTTTCAAAATAATCTTTGCTTCTTTTTGCCCAATCTGCTGTGAGCTTGAGAGATTTTTCAACATATTCCTTTTCTGCTGGATATGGAACACACTCATCTAAAACCATCATTATGTCTGAACCCAGAGCAAGCTGAATCTCTATTGCCTTTTCAGGAGTTATAAAGTGAAGGGAGCCATCAATGTGAGAGCGAAATTCAACTCCTTGGGATGTTATCTTTCTTAGTGATGCGAGGCTATAAATCTGAAATCCGCCACTATCAGTAAGAATTGGTCCATGCCAATTAATGAATTTGTGAATTCCTCCAAGTTTTTTAACTGTCTCATGCCCCGGTCTCAAGTAAAGATGATAAGTATTTGAAAGTATTATTTCATAACCGATTTCTCTGATCTCCTCAGGAGTCATTGCTTTAACTGTTCCATTTGTCCCCACAGGCATAAATGCGGGTGTATGAATAACACCTCTTTTAGTTTCAATTAATGCATTGCGGGCAAATCCATCTTTTCTGAGAATTTTAAATCGCATTTAAATATTTTAACAAACCCTCTTAATCATTTTCCGAATCGGCATCTTTTATTTATAAAAATGAAATGATACATTATTCTGTCATTCCCGGATAAGCTGTTCCGAGCCCTTCAGCTACGCTCAGGATAAACTCAGCAATGTCTCTCACACCTGAGTTCGTGAGGGTGTAGGGGTTTAATGTAAGATTAAAACAGTTGTTCGGGAAACTAAATCATAAATCTCTGTCTTTTTAAATAATCTTTAATCTCCTCACCTTCACTTTCAAAGCCTCTCCTGCCCATTGCACCATAGGTGAGTCTTTTGCCAAGCTCAACTCCTGGCTGATTAAAGGGGTTTATGCCATAAAGAAGCCCTGTCATTGAAGTGGTTATCTGGAGGAACTGAAAGATTTGCCCAATGTTGTAAGCATTAATCTTGGGAATGATGATTTTAAGATTGGGTTTTTTATTTATTGTTAAAGCCATTTCTGTGGCAAGTTGCTCGGTATTTATAAGCTCCTCAAGGGTATGTCCTCCAAGAAATCTCAATCCTTCTATGTCATGAAACTCCTCTGGAATCTCTTCCTGACAGCCATGTCTTTCAACGCTCAAAAAAAGGATAACTTTATCCTCAGGTCCCTCCATCCATAGCTGAAGCTGAGAATGCTGATCAGTGCTTCCAAGAGATGGATATGGTGTGGTTCCCTTTCCTTCTTTACCAAGGCTTTCTGCCCAGAGTTGACAGAACCATTCAGAGAGTGTTTTAAGTCTATCAGAGTAGGGAAGAAAAACGACAATTTTCTTTCCTTTAATTGTATCCATCAAATACAGAGATGAAGCAGCAACTGCCATTGGATTTTCCTCTAAAGAGTTATTTAAAGCCTTTTCTGAAACTTCTCTTACACCTTCCAGCATTTCCTCACTTTTAATGCCAATAACTTCAAGCAAAAAAAGCCCAACAGGTGTAAGAACAGAGTATCTTCCAACAACATTTTTTGGAATAAAAAGACATGGAATGCCGTACTCATCTGCAATCCTTCTTAAATTACCTTTTTCAGGGTCTGTGGTAAAAACAAAATGCTCTTTTACATCAAGCTTTCTGTCTCTTATCATCTTCCAGAAAATCAAAAAGGAGGCTAAAGTCTCTGAAGTAGCTCCAGATTTTGAAATAACATTGATGAGAGTTCCCCTTAAGTCAATGTTTTCAATAATGTTTTTAAAGGTTACAGGATCAACATTGTCATATATAAAAATCTTTGGTTTTTTCTTGAGATTATGCATGGGACTCAGAGCTTCAAGAATAACCTTGGGTCCCAGTGCACTTCCTCCTATTCCAAGAAGAATAAAATATTCATAATCTCTTGCTTTGTTAGCAAGTTCTTTAACTGCTGTTAAATCCTGACTGTAAAGCCCTATAAAATCAAATTCTTTATACGGTTTTTCTGATATCAGACTGATTGCCTTTTTAGCATAGTATTCAATCTCAGTAATAGAAACTCCTGCATGCCCTATTTCTTCCGATAGAACATTGGAAAAATCTAATTTAACCACCTCTGCCTCCTTTCTTTGAAAAATAGGCTACTACAAAGACTATTAAAACAGATAAAATAACAATTGTTGCTAAAACCTTGGTAATTTTGAATGCCATAATTACAAGAAGTGCAAGCGCCAGGAGAAGATAAAGCTGCCAGCTCAATTTTTAACCTCTGTTTTCTTTCAGTGTAAGAGTGAGTTTGTCATTCTGCACATTAACAAAAAATTCCACCTTTAACCTCTCAAACATCTTCTTGTTGTTTTTTCATATGAAGATAAGCTTCCTTAACTGAGATAACCAAAATTGCAAAAAATCCTATCAATAATCCCTTAATACTAAACCAGCCATTTATCGCAATAAACCATAAAAACAAAAAAATACCACCCAACTTAACATAACTCAAACCTATAACCGTAAGCTGAAACATAGGTTTACCGAAGAATTTCTTTACAGCCCATGCAAGCTCTCTTAAACTGAACCAGCTAATTAAACCTCCGAGAATGACATTAAATGCAACTATTTCATTCTGCCATAAAAGATAACTCGCCAAAGCAAGTGCTGGCACTAAAATTAAAGTTTGTCTATTTATCCTCTTCTGAACTTCCCTGTCCACTTTCTTTATCCGCCTTTCTTACAACTCTGAAAATTTCTTTCACGCCAGCAACAAAACCAGCTATTAAAAAAATAATAGAAAACAATGGAAAACTATGCAAAAGCCCATCAATCAAATATCCAATCACAACACCTATAACTACACACAGAACAAAGTTAATTCCTAAGGCTGAAGCATCAAGAATTACCTTAAAAATGGATCTCTTAGGACTCTCTTCACTCAATTGTCTCCTCACATTCTGATAATACAAACTCTTTTAAGGAAGTTGCAACTTCTTTGTAAAATGCTGTGTTTGCTTTCTCATATAAAGTATCACAGAATAAAGGAATCCACTCGCAAAGTCTTCTTAAAAATTCAATCTGTAGGTCTTTGAGATTTTGCTCTATAAGATAGCTCATAAAGAGAAGCTCCATTGAGATGTGGTCATGGGGAAGGTCTATTTCTTCATCTATGGCAACTCCTGCTGCCCAGTAAAAATGCTGAACATCTCTGAGTTCAAAACTTAAAGGAATATCCTTGTAAAGCTCTGTCAGATAGTATCCTTCATAGTTTGGAACAGCACCCTCCACAAACAAAGCTATATAGTCATTACATATTTCTTCATAGGTATCATTAATTGAAACTTCAGCAAAATCTTTAAAGTCCTCAATATGTTCAAATTGAGGAATGTTCATAAAAAGATAGGCAAAAAGTCTGTATGCTTCAACTCTTTCCTGCTGAACGGGATCTAAAAAATTCATAGCTTTCTAAAGGCTTCATAAGCAGCTTTTACAGTTTTTTCTATATCCTTTTCAGTATGGGCAAGTGAGATAAAGCCCGCTTCAAACTGAGATGGTGCAATGTAAATACCCTGTTCAATCATGCTCCAGAAAAATTTTTTAAACTTTTCAATATCAGAAGTCTTTGCTGTACGGGCATCCACTACTTCTGCTTCAGTAAAGTAAGTGCAGAACATTGTTCCTGCCCTGTAAAATTTAACTTTTACACCTGCCCGCTGAGCAGCATCTTTTAATCCATCCTCAAGATGTTTCATTGATTTTTCAAGTTTTTTATATGTTGCGTGTTTTGAAAGAATCTTCAGTGTCTCAATTCCTGCAGTGACTGCAAGAGGATTGCCAGAGAGTGTTCCAGCTTGATAAACTCCTCCTTCAGGTGCAACAAGACTCATTATCTCTCCTTTACCACCATAAGCACCAACAGGAAGCCCGCCTCCAATAACCTTTCCAAGGCAGGTTAAATCAGGTTTTATTCCATAATACTGCTGCGCTCCACCAAAGGCAACTCTAAATCCTGTCATAACCTCGTCAAAAATCAAAACAATTCCGTATTTCTCTGTTTCTTCTCTTAAAGCTTTTAAAAAATTGTCATTTGGCAGAATACATCCCATGTTTCCAACAACAGGCTCAACGATAACACAGGCTATATCGTTCCAGTGTTCTTTCAGGGTATTTTTAAATGCCTCTGTATCATTGAAAGGCAAAACTATTGTTTCTGAAATATATGATTGAGGCACTCCGAGACTGTCTGGAATTCCAAAGGTTGCTCCACCAGAGCCAGCTGAAACCAGAAGTCCATCCACATGACCATGATAGCATCCTTCAAACTTTACAACTTTGTTTCTTTTTGTAAAACCTCTCGCAACTCTTATGGCAGACATAGTTGCCTCTGTACCAGAGTTAACCATGCGAATTTTTTCAATTGATGGGAAAGCCTTTTTTATTAAGCCTGCAAGCTCTATCTCAAGGGAAGTTGGTGCTCCATAGCTTGTTCCTCTCTCAGCTGCTTTTTTTAAAGCTTTCACAACTGTTGGATAGGCATGTCCGAGAATAAGAGGACCCCATGAAAGAACATAGTCTATGTATTCATTTCCGTCCACATCATAGATTTTTGAACCCTTTGCCCTTGCTATAAATAATGGATTTCCACCAACTGCTCTGAATGCTCTTACAGGGCTGTTTACTCCACCTGGCATTAGTGTGATCGCCTTTTTATAAAGTTTCTCTGATTTTTTTCTCTTCATTATAACCTCCAGATTTATTTATGAGACTGTTCAAACTCACAAACTCTTGAAAATCAATAACTTGCAAACCTCTTTAATTTTCAATTACCCTCCATCTTAACTAAAGAGGAGACACTGCTCTGCCTCGGGCTGACAGAAAAATGCCTCCACATAACAAAACAATGTATCATTTTATTGAAAAGCCTCTGTTTATTTTAAATAAAAAGATAACAAAAAATGCGAGAAAATCTCAATTATGTTATAATTAAACATGGCAAAAACGGCACTTGTTATAGATGACAATAACCTTGTAAGAGAAACTCTTAAAGCCATGCTTGAATTTCTGGATTTTGAAGTTGCTATTGCTGAAAATGGTGAGGAAGCCTTAGAAAAATTCAAATCTACTGAAAAACCCTTTGATGTTGTCTTTGTTGACCTTGTTATGCCAGGAATCTCAGGGAAAACAGTTTTACAAAAACTCATGGAGATTGACCCTCAGGTTAAAGCCATAATATCAAGCGGATACTCCAATGATCCAGCAATTGCTGAATATGAAAAATTAGGATTTAAAGGCATTCTCAACAAACCCTACACACTTGATGAACTTAAGAAGATTCTTAAGGACCTAAATATCCTCTGATGCTGGAATATATATTCTGAAAGTTGTTCCAATTCCTACTTTACTTTCCACTTCTATTTTACCCTCCATTTTTTCTATTATGTTCTTTACGATACTCAATCCAAGACCTTTTCCTTCCCTTTTCATGGTAAAAAAGGGATCAAATATTTTATCTATGTATTCTTCAGGGATTCCAGGACCTGAATCAGTGATTGTTATACAGACATAGTTTCCTTTTTTTAAATTTTTAATCTCTCCATGATTAGTTAAGTTTTGCAGACTTATTTTAATTGTGCCAGTATCCTGCATAGCCTGCCTTGCATTCATAAGAATGTTTTGAAATACTCTGTAAAGCTGTGCAGTATCAGCATAAACAGAAAACAAAGAAGGCTCAGCTTCAACGGTAAAACTTATTTTTGTTCCATTTAAAACAAAGGCTGCAGAAGTTTTTGCAATATCTTCAATGTTTATCTTTTCTCTTTTTGATATAAGATCAGGGCTTAAATCTTTGAGCTGCTCTATAATCATATTCATCATCTTTGTTGCCTCAAGCATTTTTTCTATACTTTTTTTCTTATCCTCTGATGTTTCAATCTCTTTAAGAATGGAAAGATTTCCTGTAAGAACCATAAGATAATTACTGAAATCATGAACAATTCCTGCAGAAATCTTCGTAATTACATCCAGCCTTTCAAGCCTTTTTGAAACCTCCTGTCTCTGAATTATTTCAGTGGCATCTTTTATTGGTATTAAATTGCCAAAATTAACTCCCTTTATATATATAGGAATCTCCTCATAAACCACAGGAGTCTCCTTTCCCTTTACACTTAAAATTTTAAATTCCGGATTTTCATGCTCTTTCAAGCTAAATACCTCTGTTACCTGCTTTCCTATCAACTCTTCAGAGGCATCTAAAATTCTCTTTGCCTCTTTGTTCACATATTTTATTTTGTCTTTAGTATCAGCATAAATTATTCCAGTATCCATTGCATCAAAGACAATTCTTTTTTCTTCAGCTTCCTCAGCAAGTCTAAGGAATATGCTTCTTATTCTCTCAAAGTTTCTTATAGCAAAGGAGTGAGAGATAAAGACAAGAATAATCAGGGCAATGTAAGAAATGTTTTTATATCCCTCATAGATGGAAAGATTTAAAAAACTTGCAACAAACCAGTCTTTAACAATCTCGTGTTTGACAATCTGCCATTTCTGTGCTTTAAAGTCTTCAAAGATATTATCATCAATCTGTTTATATTCTGAAGACAGAAGCTTATCATTACCAAAGATTTTTTCTTCATAAACTCTCCCAAGCTCCTTTTGTGATACGCTAAAGAGCAATCTATTTGTTAACTCCGGTTTTCCTATCAAAACACCACCTGAAGAATGCATTAAAAAGGCATTCTCCATGTTAATCTGTTTTTTAAAATCCTCACTTATATAAAACTGAAAAACAAGCACGCCTTTAATACTACCTTTATCATACACAGGATAGGAAATCCTTATATCATCTCTTCCTGTATAAACACCTCTTGCAATAAAAATGGAAAGCTTACCTTGAATAGACTCTTTAAAATATCTTCTAAAACTCACATCTTTACTAATCATTCGCTCTCTGTATTCAGAAGAACAGGCTCTTATAATTCCATCTTTATCGGTAAACCATATTAAAGCTGTGTCAAGGCTCTGATTGAGATAAGAAAGATATTTATTAAGCTGCTCAGGTCCTTTTCTCATAGCCATCTTAAGATCCTCGGAAGAGGCAACAACTTTTATGAAATTGCTTAAAGCGTCTATCTTGTTTTTAACTTCAAGAGAAAGCCTCTCTAAGGTGAGTTTTTTATGATAGACATCCATGTTTTTTGTATCTTCAATAAATTTTGCAGAGAAATAAAGTAAGATGGAAACGACAAAAATAAAAACAGAAATGTAAAGAAAGAAAGTTTTATATTTCTCTTCATAAAGAAAGATTACTCTGAAACACAGAGAGAGGAAAACAGATATTGTTGCACAAACATTAAAAACCAATAATTGTGTAATAAGATAAAGAGAAAGAAAAATGTAGTAAATGCCGAAGAAAACAAAAGGTAGAATCGTTCCTTTTCTTATAATTGAAGGAACAACATCAGATGGCTTTGATTTTGAAAATTCCTCTTTATACCATAGATGAAAATAAGATATGCCTGTAAAAAAAAGCCCTGAAAAGGCAAAAGCTTCATTTTTCTGAAATATGAAAAACAGAAGAAGAATTATGGGCAGCAAAAGATAATAAAAATTGAAATTCAGGATTCTTCTGTATCCGTAAAATAGAATTGTTCCAATTACAACAGTATTTAAACCAACCAGGAAGGGGTAAAAATTGCTTAAATACTCTCTGAAAAGAATTAAGAGATTTAGTGTGAAATTTAAAAAAATAACAGCGAAAAAATATGTAATAACTCTTTTATCAGTCTGAAGCTCTATTTTACTTCGCCAGGACAAAACATAGTAAAAAACAATTGAATGAAATAAAAGAAAAGAGAGTCTCAAAAAATTAGATAAATCATCAAAAAATTGAGTATTCATTTTATCAGTTCATCAAAAAGGGATATTTGTTTATCAAAAATGTTTAATTTTATATCATTTGCTCTTTTTAAATTGATAATTCTCACATATTTGTCAGCATCTTCAACATCCAGTTCTGATGTTTTACCAGTTTTAAGTATATATGAAGCCATCTGACCTGCTCTGTATCCCATCTGATAAAAATCAACAGATACTCCGCCAAAAAAGCCGAGTTCTACAAATTGTTTATTAATCGCCAGATCAATCTTTTTTATTTTCTCTGTAATTATTGATGCCACATCCCGTAAAGTAAGGAATTTTTCATTTTTTATTGACATTACGAAAGGGAAATAGGCAGTAATCTCTTTTCTTTTATTTATTTCTTCTGAAGCTTTATCTAACTCTGAAACTGTGCTTACAGGATAAAAAACTATTCTGTTTTTCAAATCTGTATCTTTAAGTTCGTAAATAACCTGCTGTTTAAGTGCCTCTCCCATAAAATCAGTGGAATAAAGAACAGCGATTTTATCAATCCTGCCAACTAAGACTTCAACGAGTTCAATCTGTTTTGGAATAAAAAGCCTCTCATAAACACCAGTAAAGTTTTTAGTTGGTTTTCTCTCTTTAAGAAAGTGATATTTCTTATTGTAATGCTCTGGAGTAACATTTATTCCTGAAAAAACAACAGGAATTTCCTCTCCCATAAAATGCTTTGCGGCGCACTGAAAAGCCGCATCATCGGTTGTAAGAATTAAGGAAGGTCTGCGAGATTTAACTTTTTCTGCAAAGTCATCACATTTTTTTTCAAGTTCATGCCTGGAGATTCTTCTTGAATCAAGATATGTTATCTCAATCTTCAGGTTATTAATCTCCCTTTTCAATGAATCAATTGCTCCTTGAACTTGCGGTTGTCCACATACATCTCTATCATCATAGCTTGAGAGAACAAAAACAGTCCTCTCCTCTGAGCATCCATAAAGAAGCATGAAGATAAGTGTAAAAAAGTAAACTTTTAGAAACTTTAGCATGATATATTTTACTAAATTTCATGAAGTTGGCAACAGAAATTTATCTTAAGCGCAGGTTCTTATTTTTCAAGAAATTGCATGTTTTAAGAAGCTTCAGAATTTATTTCTCAAAGAAGGCTTTATAAAAATTACTTGCCCGATGGGAGTATTCTGTGTTTATTTTTTCTGCTTCATTGAGGATTTTTTCTCTTAAAGGATGGTCTTCAAACCATTCTTCAAGCAGCTGTCTCGTTACCTCTATATGAAACTGTAAAGCATAAGCCTTCCTGTATCTGAATGCCTGATTTTCATAAAGGCAGGACCTTGCAAGATGAACTGCACCCACTGGCAAATCAAAGGTATCTCCATGCCAGTGAAAGACTTTAAATTTCCTCCATACATCGCCAACTGATGGATGCTTTGCAAGGGCAATCATTAATGGGTCTCTCAAACCTTCTCCAGTAAGCTCTATTTCATGCCAGCCAATTTCCTCACCATGTCCCTTATAAACCCTTGCTCCAAGAGTATGGGCAATTAACTGAGCACCAAGACATATTCCCAGAACCTTCAGGTTTCTGTTTATTGCTTCTCTTATAAGCCTTGAAACTATTTTTAGATGGGGATAAATATCCATCTCATAAACACCCATTGGTCCACCCATAACTATCAGCCCTGTAAAATCTTCAAGGGTTGAAGGCAATTGCCCTTGTTCTGCTTCAAAGATTTTGTAGGGGATTGAGTTTTCAATTAAATAGTTCTCTATGCTTCCTGGTCCTTCTGATTTAATATTTTTAATTATCGCTATCATTGAGCTTTACTCCTTTCTTTATTAAAATTCCGTATTTTTTTATTCTGTAGTTGAGCTGTCTTTCAGTAAGACCTAAAGCATGAGCTGTTTTTCTGATATTATAATTAAATTTTGGAAGGGTATCCATGATTCGTATTCTTTCAAGTTCTTCAACCTCTGTGGGAAGCTTAAGCTCTCCAGAAAAAGAGGATTTTATTTTTAATACTCCTCTTACAGTATCAGGAAGGTCATAGAGTTTTATCTTATTGCTCTCTGTCATTACAACAAGCCTTTCTATGGTATTGGCAAGCTCTCTCACATTTCCAGGCCAGTCATAGGACACAAGCATCCTTAATGCTTCTTCATCAATTGAGACTGATTTTTTATAAATCTTGCAGAAACTCTTAAGATAATGCTCAACAAGCAGAGGAATATCCTCTTTTCTGTCTCTTAGGGGTGGAATATATATGGGTATGACATTAAGCCTCCAGAAAAGGTCTTCCCTGAATGTTCCTTTTCGTATCTGCTCGGAGAGGTCCTTGTTTGTGGCTGAAATGAGTCTTACATCAACCTTTACTGTTTTTGAGGAACCAAGAGGCTCAACTGTTCTTTCCTGAAGCACTCTTAATAGTTTTGGCTGAAGCGTTAGAGGCAGTTCACCTACTTCATCAAGGAAAATAGTGCCTCCATTTGCCTGTTCAAACTTGCCAATTCTCTTTACAGCACCTGTAAATGCTCCTTTTTCAGAACCAAAAAGCTCTGCTTCAAGAAGGTTTTCAGGGATTGCAGCACAGTTTATTGCCACAAAAGGTCCTTTTGCCCTTTTGCTCTGAAAATGGATTGTCTTTGCAATAAGCTCTTTACCTGTTCCGGACTCTCCAAAAAGTAGCACTGTGGCGTCTGTTCCTGCAACTTTCATAACTGTTTTAAGCACTGACTGAAAAGAAGGTGATTGTCCTACAAGATTGGGAAAGTTGTATCTATCCTTAAGCTGTGCTCTTAGCAGCATATTCTCATCTTCCATGACTTTATAACTCTCCCACAGCTTCAGAAACTGAGCAATAAGGGATGCAACTATTGAAAGAACTCTGAGGTCATCATCCACTTCTCCTTTTTCGTCTGAATAGATTCTGTCAGCAGAGACAACGCCAAGAATTTCATCCTCAATCTTTATTGGAACACAAAGAAAGGATATGCCTCTTTTATCTGGTCTGCTTCCTGTTTTATTGAGAAACTGAGGCTCCTTTTCAATATCTGGAATAAACATGGGCAATCCTGTCTCTATCACTTTACCGACAATTCCTTCACCGGCTCTGTATTTGCCTCTGCTAATCTCCTCCTGAGTCAGTCCATAGGCAGCAACAATGCTTATCTCTTCTGTTTTTTTATCAAAGATAAAAATACTTCCTCTTCGCATATCAAGCTGTTTTGATAAAATCTCAAGAACAGAGTAAAGATTTTTCTCAAGGTCAAAGGATGAGGTCAAAACCCTGCTAACTTCAAATAGTGCTTTTAATTCTATGTTTTCACTTTTATTCATACTCTAAACGGCAAATTATTGCCGATAAACTATTATAACATTTGAATCACCTGTGGTCAAGAAATAGGATTAGTACTTATTTTTGAAGGATGAATTGTTTGTTTAACGTCAGAATATTTTCTTAGAATTTGCATTTCATAATTGTCCCTCTGTGAACCAAAGGCATAGATAAGTGCTATGTTAAATTTGCGACAAATTTCTGAGAACTTTTCAAATTTTTTCATATAATAAAATCATAGCATAATAGGAAACTCTCATGGGATTGCTGAATTTTTTAAATACTTTCAAATAAAATCGGCAGGAAAGCTCCTGCCGATTTCTCAATTATTATATTGCCTGTTCACCCTTTTCTTTTGTTCTTATCCTCACAGCATCTTCAACAGGAAGAACAAATATCTTTCCATCACCAACACTCCCTGTGTAAGCTTTTTCAAGTATGGCATTGATTACTTTTTCAACAAGGCTATCAGGCACAACAACTTCAACCTTTATCTTAGGTATAAATAGCACCTCAAGCTCAGAGCCTCTGTAAACCTCCACATGACCTTTCTGTCTGCCAAAACCCTTTACATCACTCACTGTCATTCCCTGAATGCCTGCTAAAACAAGGGCTTCCTTCACTTCTTCAAATTTAAAGGGTTTAATTATTGCCTCAATCTTTTTCATCTCATTCCTCCTTTTTATAAGTTATATGCTCTTTCACTGTGCTGAGATGCATCAAGCCCCGCAATTTCATCTTCCTCTGAGACCCTGACCTTCATGAATATTCTGAGCGCCAAGAATATTAAAGCAGTCATTATAGCTGTGTAAACTATTGTAACTAAAACAGCCAGAGTCTGTGTCCATAACTGCCCAGGATTTCCATAAAGCAGCCCTTTCCCAGCCTCATTAATTGCAGGGTCTGCAAAAACTCCAGTAAGAATTGCACCCAGTATTCCTGCAACACCGTGAATTCCAAATACATCAAGGGCATCATCATATCCTATCTTTGGTTTCATTGCAGTGACACTGAAGTAGCAGATAAATCCTGCAACAGCACCAATTATAATTGAACCAATAATATTTACAAATCCAGCTGCAGGTGTAATTGCAACAAGACCCGCTATCATTCCTGATGCAAGACCAAGCACTGTTGGCTTCTTTGTTACTGCCCATTCTGTAAACATCCATGCCAAAGCAGCCACTGCTGTTGCTGTGTTTGTGTTAATGAATGACTGTGCTGCAAGACCATTTGATGCAGCTGCACTTCCTGCATTAAATCCAAACCATCCAAACCACAGAACTGCTGCACCAATTGCTACCAGAGTAAGATTGTTTGGCACAAGAAGAGTATTTTTTCTTTTACCAAGAATGAGCACTCCCACCAAAGCCGCTATACCAGCATTTATATGAACAACTGTTCCACCTGCAAAATCAAGAGCACCCATCTTTGCAAGAAATCCTCCACCCCATACCCAGTGAGCAACAGGAACATAAACAAAGCTCATCCACAGAATTGAAAATACTACCCAGGCTGAAAACTTCATTCTTTCAATATAAGCACCACTTATCAAAGCAACAGTAATTGCAGCAAAAGTAAGCTGGAATATGGAGAACAAAACCTCAGGTATAGTTCCCTGAAGTGATTCCACTTTAACTCCTGATAAAAATGCCTTATCAAGATAGCCAATTATTCCTGCCATATCGCCTGAAAATGTAAGGCTGTATCCATAAAGCACCCATAGAAAACTTACGAGGCAATAGGTAACAAAGCTCATTGCAATTGTGTTAAGAACATCCTTTTTCTTTGCCAGTCCACCGTAAAACAATGCAAGTCCAGGCACTGTCATAAGCATAACAAGAGCAGTTGCTACAATCATCCATGCTGTATCACCTGTGTCAAGCTTTGGCTGAGTAGGTGTTTCTCCTTCAGCAAATACTAAATTCGCTGAAATTGCTAAAATTATCATTATTAGTATTAATATACTCAATAACTTTTTCATCTTATTCCTCCTTAAAAGCTAAATGTAATGTTGATTCCTGTTACCCAGGTATCATCAAGATGCCCATTGGGATTGTATGGATTTCCGTCCACAACTCTTTTTGCCTTGCTTGAAAGTGGAAACCAGTACTGAACCGCAGGTTGAATTGTTAAATTTTTCATAACTGGAATTGTAAGCCCTGCCTGAAGTTTTCCATCATGAAAGGCACTGTATTTTTTGCCCGAGTATTCACCTATGCTGCTTTCATAGGTTCTCCAGTAAGAGTCATCACCTTTGAAATAACCAAAGGATGCTGCAAGGTCAAGGGTGATGTCTTTGTAAACATCAAAGGAGTGGGAGAAGCTCAGATTAAGGTAGGTGCCAGGATAAGTTGAAATGTCACGGTAAATAGTAAAAGCTGGCTTTGATATAATATCATAGCTTGCAGTGAGAAAAACTTCCTCTGTTTCATCAGCATACTTTGTTCCGTAGTAAATGTAACCACCTGTGAGAGAGAGTTTGTCAATTGTGTAAGTGTAGCTCAAGGTTATGTCAGATTCATTAAAACTTTTTCTGCCAGGTCTGTCAGGAATAAATGATTGAGTAGCGTGTTCATCACTGTCAATGTTACCCCAGTAATTGAGAGAAAACCCTTTGTAAGATAGAGTAACAGAAGGCTGAATAACAAAGCTTTTAGAACTCAACTCATAACCACGAAAAATATACCTGTTGTAAGCACCCACGGAAATACTCCCAGTAACCCTGTCTTCTTGCTTCGGTTCTTCCTTTTTTACATCTTCTGCTTTAACAAAAGAGACAGACATCAAAAAAGCTAAAACCACTACCAGATACTTAAAACTTCTCATAACAGCACCTCCATTTTTATTTGCCTATGAATAGAGCTAAAATTGTGCCAGAATATAACTGTTTGAGAATTAAGAACTTTTTCAGGCTAAAAACATTACAATTTTGTAATTTCCTGCAAAATTGTAGAAATTAAAAGTCGTTAACCTTTTTGTAAGCCTCAAGAATTTTTTCTCAGAAGCTTTTTTCACATTGATTGAATTTATCCTGTATTGCTATACAAAATCAGGAGGATTTGCAAGAACCCCCAATTCAGCAGCATTCTTGGATTCAACATTTTATGCAGTGGAAAGTTTAACTCTCTTAAAATTTTAAATTTTGATTTTTTGTTTTGCTCTTTTTAAAAATTCCTTAGCCAGGACTATTGCTTCTTTTGAATCCTCATAATCAAATGGAATTTCTGGATAGTAATCAGCTTCCTCTCTCATTTTACGAAGTCTTCCAATTACCTTACCTATTCTTGAATCAAACTCACCAGTTTTTATGTAATATAGCCCGAACATTCTTTCAACACCTTCATGGGTTTTCGGGTCAACACATTTTAAAAGTAGAAGAGCCTTTGCAGCATGATAAACTGTATAATATGCAGATACAATGCTTTTGTAGTAAAACTCTTTTTCCTGTAATATCTGAGATGCCTTTAATTCCTCATCAGCCCTTTTAAGTTCATCCTTTGCTCTTATTAATGCTTCTTTTTTATTTATTCTCTCAACCATAATAAAATACCTTCTTTCTTAATATTGCTCAGAAAATTGATTTTTTTTGTTTTAAAATCTTCCTCACAAGCAAAAACAACAGAGACCAAAACGGTATATTTTATTTCAAGTTCAGAGATTAAGTCATAAATTAAAAATTTTGTCTTTTTATCAATGGCTTTTTCTACAACAAAAAGCAGATCTATATCAGAGTCTTCAAGAAAGTCACCTCTTGCCTTTGAACCATAAAGAATAATTTTTTTGATATTCGGATAAAGATTTTTAATTTTTTCAATGAGCTCGTTTATAAATCTATCTTCATAGTAGTTTAAGTAAGGAATTTTCTTGATTTTTTGAGCTTTCTTCATGAAAAATTATAACATAATTGTCAAGGAAACAAGCATGAAACCTGCAACAGTATTTATTGTTTTACTCGGAGTTGTAAGTCTATTTTCTGATATGACCTATGAGGCTGCAAGAAGTATCACAGGTCCTTTTCTTGCTTTTTTAGGTGCCTCTGCAACTTTGGTTGGGTTTATTGCAGGTCTTGGTGAGTTTATCGGATATGCTTTAAGACTTTTCTCAGGCTGGCTTGCTGACAGGACAGGTAAATACTGGAGTATTACAATCGCAGGATATTTAATAAATCTTTTAAGTGTTCCAGCACTGGCTCTGGTTGGAGGATGGCAGCTGGCAGCAATGTTGATTATGGCTGAAAGAGCTGGCAAGGCAGTGAGGACACCCTCAAGGGATGCCATGTTAAGTCATGCTACAAGCCAGATTGGTCGTGGATGGGGATTTGGACTTCATGAGGCAATGGATCAGATTGGAGCAATGCTTGGTCCATTGATAGTGGCAGTTGTATTTTATTTTCATGGTGGATACAGAGAAGCTTTTGCAGTATTGCTTATTCCAGCTACCCTTGCTATTGGCATACTGATCTTTGCAAGATTTCTCTATCCATCACCAAGAGAGTTAGAAATATCAAATCTTCAGATACAAACAAAGGGTCTTAGCAAAGTCTACTGGATTTATCTCATATCAGTTGCTTTAAATGGTGCAGGATATGCTGATTTCCCTTTAATTGCATACCATTTTAAAAAAGTGTCAATGGTTTCTGAGCAGTGGATACCTGTTTTTTATGCTATGGCAATGGGTATTGATGCTCTGGCAGCCTTAATCTTTGGATATTTTTTTGATAAAAAGGGGCTGTCAATACTTATTTTTTCAGTTATTATCTCAGCAGGTTTTGCTCCCCTGTGTTTTCTTGGTGGATTTTATTCTGCCCTCTTTGGAATGCTACTGTGGGGAGTAGGAATGGGAGCGCAGGAGTCTATTATGAGGGCTACAGTAGCGGTTTTAGTTCCAAAGCAGAAAAGAGGTACAGGATATGGAGTATTCAATACAGGCTATGGTTTATTCTGGTTTTTAGGTAGCACTGTTTTAGGTCTTTTGTATGATTTTTCAGTCTCTGCTTTAGTAATTTTCTCAGTGCTTCTTCAGCTTTCCTCTATACCCTTTCTTATGAGAGTAAGAAAAATGTTACACTAAAAAATTGATGAAATGGCTTTTTATATGAAAGCATTTATGAAACATATTATTTTCCGGGGTGGGCTTAAACTATTTTTCTGGCTTGGAAAAATTTTAAAAAAAAAGCACCTTAAAAAATTTTCAATCATGTTAGGAAGCCTGCTTTGCCTTTTTCCCTGGACAAGAAAAAATATTGCCTTTGAAAATTTAAAAATTGCCTTCGGTGAGCAATACAGCGAAAAAGAACTAAAAAAAATTCTGAAAAAATTTATTCAGGAAGTTATATTAACTGCCCTTGAAGTTGCCTTTATTGTCAAAAAAAATGAAAAACTCGCTCCGTGGGCAAAGGCAGAGGGAGTTGAACTGCTTGATGAAGCATTAAAACAAAATAAAGGAGTTATTGCATTGAGCGGGCACATTGGAAATATTCCTGTAATGCTTGCATGGCTTGCGGAAAAAGGTTATCCCGTTGCAGTGCTTTTTAAAGAAGGAAAGTATCTACCAGAGGGATTTCTTTATAACCTGATAAGTTCCTACAAAATTTATCCAATCCCCATGCATTCTGACAGAGAAGTGCCAAAGGAGATTATCAAAGCATTAAACAAAAACATGATAGTTTTTATTCTTGCTGATCAGGCAAGACCTGGAGTCTATGCAAAATTTTTTGGTAAGTATGTTCAATGTCAGAAAGGTGCTTTTGTTATTGCTTTAAGGAAAAATTCTCCAATAATTCCTGTTTTCATCGTGAGAGAAAAAGAAGGACATACCATAAAATTTTACAGGGAAGAATTTCAATTGCTTCAACCTCAGAATAAAAGTTTTTTATTCTCCGATGAATATTTAGTAAAACTGATTGAAAATTACAACTTCATTCTTGAAAGCCTGATAAGAAAGCATCCTGAGCAGTATTATTGGTTTCATAGAAGATTTAAGAAGATGCTTCACTGAACTGAAGATGCCAGAGTTCACTGTAAAGTCCTCCCAGGGAAAGTAACTCTTCATGTGTTCCCTGTTCAATAATCTGTCCTTTATCCATGACTATGATTTTGTCTGCTCTTCTGATTGTTGAAAGCCTGTGAGCAATTACTATAGTTGTTCTTCCCTTTCTCATTTGTTCAAGAGCTCTTTGAATTTTCTCTTCTGATTCTGTATCAAGAGAAGCAGTTGCTTCATCAAAAATCAAAATTTTTGGTTCTCTTAGAATTGCTCTTGCTATAGTTATTCTTTGCTTCTGTCCTCCTGAAAGCAAAACTCCTTTTTCACCTACAAGGGAGTCATAACCCTGAGGCAATTTCATAATAAAATCATGTGCATCTGCCAGTTTTGCTGCAGCCAGGGCTTCTTCAAAACTTGACGATATATTGCCAAATTTAATATTGTTAATCACTGAATCGTTAAATAAAACAATGTCCTGAGTTACAAGGGCAATCTGTGAACGCAAACTGTAAAGAGAAAGCTCCCGAATACTTACACCATCAATCAATATCTCTCCTTCTGTGGGATACCAGAATCCAGCAAGCAAATCTGCTATTGTGCTTTTCCCTGCACCTGATGGACCAACAATTGCAGCAGTTTCACCTGGTTTTATTTCAAAGGAAACATTTTTTAAAGCATAATCCTTTGCAAGTGGATATTGGAAAGAGACATTTCTGAACACAATATGCCCTTTCAACTCCTTTTCAACTCCCTTTTCAGGCTCATGTTCAACAAATATTATTTCTCTCAATCTTTCAATAACATTTCTTCCCTTCTGAAAAGAGGCATTTACTCTGCTCAGTCTCTTAAGAGGAGTGTACATAAGAATAACGGCTGTAGCAAAGGAAAAGAAGTCTCCGGATGAAATCTTATCATTTACCACAAGCCATCCACCATAAAAAAGTATCATTGCCACGCCAACTCCAGCAATCACCTCTGTAAGAAGATTAGTAAACTCTTCTGTCCTCACTTCACGCATTATATTGTGATAATGCTCTGTAAGAGCCTTTTTATATCGTTCTTTCATGTCTTTTTCCATTGTAAAAGCCTTAATAATCTTTATGCCATGAAGTGTCTCATGAAGAAGAGTGGTCACTTTTGCAATTCTTATTCTTGTTTTCATGCCTATTTTTTTCATTTTTTTACCGAGTTCTGTCATAGCATAAATCATAAAAGGTATAACCAAGAATGAGAGAATCGCAAGATCCCATCTGCGATAAAAAGCAACTGCAGCTAAAGCAACAACGG
This sequence comes from Thermodesulfovibrio sp. 3907-1M, assembly GCF_040450955.1. Taxonomy (NCBI): domain Bacteria; kingdom Pseudomonadati; phylum Nitrospirota; class Thermodesulfovibrionia; order Thermodesulfovibrionales; family Thermodesulfovibrionaceae; genus Thermodesulfovibrio; species Thermodesulfovibrio autotrophicus. The sequence continues at coordinate 1,586,372 of NZ_CP144373.1, read as the reverse complement.
TCAATCCCTCAACAATGAAGTCTTTAATCGTATTTGAAACAGTGCTTTTTAGCAAATCTATATCATTTAAAACCCTGGAAATGACATTGCCTGAAGAATCCTTACAAAAAAATGAAAAAGGGAGTTTAAGAAGCTTTTCATAAATCATATCTCTTACATTTTTCACTATTTTTGCACCAATTGAGTTCATAAGATAGTTATTTAAAAATGTAAAAACACCTCTTAAAGCAAAAAGTATAATGACTCCAAAGGTAATTAGATAAAGATACTCTGAAGACTTTTTAATAAAAATCTGATCCATTGCAGGTTTAACACTCCACGCAATAGCTCCATTTATGCCTGATATTGCAAGTCCACAGAGAAGTGCTAAAAGGAGTCTTAGACGATATTCCTTTATAAGTCTCCAGAAAACTGCAAGGTCGTCAATCCATTGTTTTTTAAACTTAATTTTAAACTGCTTCTCTATTTCCATAATTTTTCCCATGCTCTGGCATATTTCAAAAATGAATAAAAACTGTAAAGAACTGCAAGAATAAGTCCTCTCAAACCATCCAAAAATCCTGCTCGTAAAATATACATTTTAAAAAAAGTAAAAAGAGGAGAAAAGATCATCCTAAAAATTATTTTATATTGAGAGGGATTACTTTTAACAATCTCCTCTGCTGCCAGGCAGGCATAACTCTTCATCTTTCTGACGAAATCATCAATACTGTAATAGGTGTAATGAAGCAAAGGCTCTTTTAAATATCCCGTTTTACCTCCAACAAGGATTTTTTCGTGAACCTCTCTTTTTTGAATTTTCCCTTTGTCTTTTTTAAAAAGTCTAAGCGTATAGTCAGGCCACCATCCACTGTGTCTAATCCACTTCCCAAGAAAAAAATTCTTTCTTGGAATAAAATATCCATCATTGTCTTCCTTTATTTTCTCCATTATCTCTTTTTTTAAAGATTCTGTTACTCTCTCGTCAGCATCCAGAACCAGAACCCATGCAAGTGTTGTTTTATCTATAGCAAGCTGTTTTTGATTTGAAAAACCCATCCATTCCCGCTGAAAAATCTTTTCTGTATATTCTCTACATATCTGCACTGTTCTGTCTTCACTGAAGGAGTCAACAACAACAATCTCTTCAAAATCTTTAACTGATTCCAAAGCATCTCTAATGTTTTTTTCTTCGTTTTTCGTTATGATTGCTACTGATACAGGAATTTTCAAAAAACTTCAGCCTCCTATTGTTGACATAGCCCTTAAAGGCTTTGTCTGAGATGAGATTCCCTGAGGCTTAAGCTGAATTGCTTTTATAATAATCTGCCTTATTTCATCCTCTGATGCACCGCTTCTTAAAACTCTTTTTAAATCAATTTCCCTGTCTGAGAAAAGACAGGGTCTCAGCTTTCCCTCAGCAGTTAGCCTGAGTCTGTTACATCTTGTGCATATATGGGTAGAAAGAGGGCTTATAAACCCGAGCAATCCCTTTGCACCTTCAAGCATAAAATACTCTGCAGGTCCTGATTTTTTTATCTGAACAGGTATAAGACTGCCAACGGTATTTTCTATCTTTTGTTTTATTTCTTCTCGGGAGATAAAAAGTTCTTTTTTCCAGTTATTCTGTCCAACTGGCATAAACTCTATAAACCTTATTTGATAGGGCACCTCAATGCTCCATCTGGCAAATCTTTCTATTTCATCATCATTAACTCCCTTCATTACAACCATATTTATCTTTACAGGATTTAGCCCAACCATTTGAGCTTCTTCAATTCCTTCAAGAACTTCTTTCAATGAACCCAATCTTGTTATAGCTCTAAATTTATCTTCATTCAGAGAATCAAGACTCACATTTACTCTTTTAAGCCCCGCTTCAAATAAAGATCTGGCATACTTTTTTAAAAGTATTCCATTTGTTGTCATTCCTATGTCCTTTATACCTTCTATTCTGGAAGCTCTTTCAATAAAGCTTACAATATTCTTTCTTAACAATGGTTCTCCACCTGTTACTCTTATTTTAGATATCCCTGTTGTTGTAGCAATCCTGATTATCTTAAGTATTTCTTCATAACTAAGTATTTCTTCATGGGGAAGCAAGTTCTTAATTCCTTCTTCAGGCATGCAGTAAATGCAACGGAGATTACATCTATCAATAACTGAAATTCTCAGATAATCAATGTTTCTATTAAAGTTATCATTCATCTTTTTGTTTTGCTTTTTGTTTTGCTTTTTGTTTTTTTGGTTGGCGTCTTTTTACCGGAATTTCCACTGTTAAGTATCTCTGCTATTTTCTGCTGAGCAATCTCTGCTTCCTTGGACTGAGGATATCTTTCAATAACTCTTTCAAAAACCACTTTTGCTGTTTTTTTATCCTTTAGCTCAAGGAATGCCATTCCTTCTTTGAGAAGTGCGCCGGGTGCCTTATCATGTTTTGGATATCTTTTTAAGAACTCTTCATATGCAAGAATGGCATCCTCATATTTTTTTTCATTATAGTAAGTCTCACCTACCCAGAAATATGAGTTAGGAAGAAGTTCAAAATCAGGATAATTTTTTATAATTTCCTGAAATTTTTCTCTTGCAGAGGCAAAATTTTTGTTTTTCATATCAATATGCGCCGAATCGTAAATTGCCTTTGGATCTTTTAATGTTTCCTGTGCAGGTTTTGTAAGCTCGTTTTTTTCTGGTGATGCAGCTGGTTGATTCAATTTTGCCTGTAATTCTGCTATTTTATCATTCAGTTCCTTAAATTTTTTTTCATTCTGAAAGGAGTTTTCTTCAAATCTTCCCTTAAGAAGCTGAAGTTCCTTTACATAATCCTGTGTTTGAGCAAGAAGGGTAAGTTGCCCTTCCTTTAATGCCACTGCTGAGGTTAAGTCTGATGACATTTTATCAATCCTTGTTTTAAGCTCTGAAACATCCTGCTTTAATTGAGAGCTTTCCACATAGAGCCTTGCAATATCAGCCTTCATCTGTTCAAACTCCGATGTTGTAACACATCCAGACAAAATTACAGAAGCTATAATGCCTGTAATTGCTGTTTTAAGTTTTTTCATTTGCCCTCCTCTATAAATACAAAGTGTGCTCTTCTGTTTTTCTGCCAGCAAGATTCATTGTGCTCTGTGCATAAAGGTTTTTCTTCACCATAACTTATTATTTCCATTTTAGATGGTAGAACTCCCAGAGTTATCAAGTACTGTTTCACTGCATTTGCTCTTTTTTGTCCAAGTGCAAAGTTGTATTCATTTGTTCCTCTCTCATCACAATGACCTTCAATTATAACTCTCAAATTTGAATACTTCTGAAGCAATGAAGCAACTTTTTTCAATGTGGGAATATCTTCCTGTCTTATATCATACCTATCAAAATCAAAATGTATGTCCTTTATTTCTTCCTGAAGTTTTTTTAAAACTTCTGACATCTCTGTAGCGGAGAGTTCCTCTTGCCCAGTTGGTTTTTCAGCCTCTGTTTTTTCCTCTTTTTTGGGCATCTCTCCTTCTACTTTTCCTTCTGGCATGTAGATTTTTCTTTCAGCACAGGCAAAGATAAAGAAAAGACAAAAAATAACTATAAAAAGATTTTTTATGCCCATTTTACGCCTCCAGGAGGGGTTTTTTATGACAGGCTTGTAATGTTTTTTCATACTTATATAATACAACAATTAATAAAGCTTTGAAAGGTCAGCAACAGATTTCAATAATTGAGCCAGTTCCTGTAAAAGGGCAACTCTATTTTTTCTTATGTTTTCGTCCTTATCCATAACAAGCACTCTATCAAAAAAATTATTTATCACAGGTGTAAGAGTTTCAAGATAGTTTAAAGCATCAAGAAAGCGGGAATTTATTAAGTATTCATCAAGCCTTTGTTTTTTTTCTATCATGGCATTGTAAAGATTTTTTTCTTCCTCTGCAATTAAAACAGAAGGGTTAAGCTCAAATTTTTCGTAATTTTTAATAATATTTGAAACTCTCTTTGCTGCAAGGAAAAAGGACTCAAAATTTTCTTTTTTGTAAAATACCTTTACTGCCCCAAGTCTCTCCTCAATCTCATAAACAGGAGTATTTAAGATGAAATCACTCACTGTTTTTATTAATTTTACTTCATAACCACAGCTCTCAAAATAGCTTTCCAATCTCTGTCCAATAAAGTTTGAAATCTGTTGCTTTATTTTTTCATCGGCAAACTCTTTTAGAGTATTAACACAATCTTTAATGCTTAAAGGATATCTCTTTTTCAAAAGTATAGCTAAAATTCCATTTGCTGCTCTTCTCAAGCCAAATGGATCTTCTGTTCCTGATGGAATCTCTCCAAGATAAAAAAAGGAGGCAATGTGGTCAAGTTTGTCAGCTATGCTTAAAAGACAACCCTCTTGTGTAGATGGCAGAGCATCTGTAAAACCCTTTGGAAGATAATGCTCTTTAATTGCCAGTTCCACTTCCCGAGGTAAATCTAACGCTCTGGCATAATATCCACCTATTATTCCCTGAAGTTCTGGAAACTCTCCAACAACTCCACTGGCAAGATCAGCTTTACAGTACTTGGCAGCAGTTCTCACTGATTCAATTTTCTCTGGAAAGACTTTCTCTGCAAGCTGCTGAGCTATATTCAAAATTCTTAAACTTTTATCATAGAGACTTCCAAGTTTTTCGTGATAAACTATTCCCTTTGTTGCATTAACAAGACTGTCTAATCCCTTTTTAAGGTCTTCTTCATAATAAAACTTTGCATCTTCAAATCTTGCTTTTATGACTCTTTGAGCACCTTTTCTGACATTTTCTTCATTCTCTCTTAAAGTGTTACTTACTACGATAAAATAATTTTTCAGTTTTCCTTTGAGATCAGTAATCGCGAAGTATCTTTGATGATCTTTCATAACTGTAATGAGCAACTCATCTGGAAGGCTCAGGTATTCTTCAGGAAACTCACATAAAACCGAGTTTGGAAACTCAACAAGATAATTTACTTCTGTAAAAAGCTCTTCATCCAGTAAAACCCTTCCATTTACTTTATTTGCAAGCTCTGTAGCCTGATTAATTATTATCTGTTTTCTTTTTTCCTGATCAACGATCACAAAGGCTTCATTAAGAGCTTTTTCATAATCCTGTATTTTTAATAAAAATATGGGATTTTCAGTAAGGAATCTGTGTCCCCATGTTTTTCCCTCTACTTTTATGCCGTCTATCTCAAATGAAACTGCTTTATCATTATACAAACACATAAGCCATCTTACAGGTCTTACAAATTTTATAGTTCCACTTCCCCATCTCATCATCTTTGGGAAACTGAGAGAAAAAAATAACTCCTTTAAAATTTCTGGTAAAACTTCTTCTGTTTTCTTACCTTTTTCCCTGATTACAGCACAAACATAACTTCCCTTGCCCTTTTGCTTAACTTCTAAGCTATAAACATCTAATCCATGGGCTTTTGCAAAAGCATATGCAGGCTCCTTTGGTTTCCCTTCTTCATCAAAGGCAACATGGGTAGGTGGTCCCCATAGGAGTTTTTCCTCTGATGCCTGCTCCTGTGAAATCTTTGCCTTGAAAACCATTCTTCTCGGTGTTGCATAAATCTTTAACTCTTCAATATTTATTCTGAAGTGAGAAAAAATTTTCTTAGCGTTTTCCTCCAATTGATTAAGCGCCTGAGGAATAAATCTTGCAGGAATTTCCTCAACTCCTATTTCAAAAAGCAGATTCATGTCCATACCTCTTTTTTAAGTATGCTTCTGCACAAGCTTTTGCAATAGCTCTTACTCTTGCTATATAATTTGTTCTCTCTGTCACTGAAAGAACTCCTCTTGCATCCAGAAGGTTAAACATATGAGAACACTTAAGGCAGAACTCATAGGCAGGTAAAATAAGACCAACTTCAAGCATTCTTTTTGATTCCCTTTCAAAATCGTCAAAATGTTTTTTTATTAACTCTGGCTGAGAATAATCAAAATTAAAGTAAGAAAACTCTATCTCACTCTCCCGATGAATCTGACCATAGTTAAATTTTTCATTCCACTTTATATCAAAAACATTGTCTACTTCCTGCAGATACATGGCAATTCTCTCAAGACCATAGGTTATTTCAACAGAAACAGGGTTTAAATCAATTCCTCCCACCTGCTGAAAATAAGTAAACTGCGTTATCTCCATGCCATCAAGCCATACTTCCCAGCCAAGTCCCCATGCGCCAAGTGTAGGAGATTCCCAGTCATCTTCTACAAATCTTATATCATGTCTTTTAAGCTCTATACCAAGAGCTTTGAGGCTTTCAAGGTAAATCTCCTGAGAATTCTCAGGTGATGGCTTTAAAATAACCTGATACTGATAATACTGCCCGAGCCTGTTTGGATTCTCTCCATATCTTCCATCAGTTGGTCTGCGACAGGGCTGAACATATCCTGCACTCCAGTGCTCGGGACCTAAAACCCTAAAAAAAGTGGCAGTATGAAAAGTTCCTGCTCCAACCTCCATGTCATAGGGTTGAAGTATAACGCATCCTTTTTGAGCCCAGTATTTGTTGAGTGTAAAAATTATATCTTGAAAATACATAGATTTTCATGATACTTTAGCATAGAGGTTTATGTCAAATGTATCCAAGAGTTCTCATAGCAGGTGTACGCGGTGGTGCTGGAAAAACAACTGTAGCCCTTTCAATAATCTCTCTTCTTGTAAAAAAAGGATTGAATGTAATTGCCTTTAAGAAGGGACCTGATTACATAGACAGTGGCTGGTTAAGTCTTTTTTCAAAAAATCCCTGTTACAACCTTGATACATTTATGATTCCACCAGAAAGAGTAGTTCAATCTTTTATTGAAAGAGCAAGAGGAGATATTTCTGTAATAGAAGGCAATAGAGGACTTTATGATGGTCTGGATGCTGAAGGCACGGTCTGTTCAGCAGAACTGGCAAAACTTTTAAAATGTCCTGTAATTCTTGTAATAGACTGCACAAAAATGACCCGCTCAGTGGCTGCTTTGATTAATGGATTTACTCAGTTTGACAGACAATTAAGCATTAAAGCAGTTGTATTAAATCAGCTTGCCAATGCAAGACATGAAAAGATAATTAAAGAATCTATAAAAAAATACTGCGATGTGAAAATTGTTGGTTTACTGCCGAGATTTAAAGATTTAAAAATGCCTGAAAGACATATGGGGCTTTTACCATATCAGGAGCATGAAGAAAAAGAGGAAGCCAGGAAGTTCATAGATAAAGTATCTCAACATATTGATATAGAAAAAATCATCGAAATTGCCAAAGATGCTGAGGCATTACACTATGATCCGATGGAAAGCTCAGAATCTTTAGATGGAAGGGGCTTAAAAATAGGTGTTATAAGAGACAGAGTTTTTCAGTTTTATTACGAAGAAAATCTTGAAGAGTTAAAAAAAACCGGAGCCTCTATTGTTTTAATTAACTCCTTAGAAGACAGAGCCTTACCAGATGTTGATGCTCTTTATATTGGAGGAGGTTTTCCAGAAACCAATGTGAAGTATCTTGTTAAAAATTTCTCTTTTATGAATGACATTAAGCAAAAGGCAGAAGAAGGGCTTCCCATATATGCTGAATGTGGTGGCTTAATGTATCTCTGTAAAACTCTGATCACTCAGGAAGGAAGCTTTCCCATGATTGGCATCTTCCCTTTAACTCTTAATATGTTTAAAAAACCTCAAGCGCATGGATATGTTGTTGCCAAAGTAGAGGAAGACAATCCCTTTTATGAAAAAGGATTACAAATAAAGGGACATGAATTTCACTATTCAAAAGTTATTGAGTATGATAAACTGCCCCAGATGTGCTTTACAATGGAAAGAGGACAGGGTATTATTAACAGCAAGGATGGAGTTATATATAAGAATGCCATAGGCACATATGTTCATATTCATGCTCTTGGCTGTAAAGAATGGATCAGTGGTATTTTAAAAAGAGCAAAAATCTATAAGGAGTCAAAAAATGCCTAAAAGAGAACTACCAACATGTCTTTTCTGTGGAAGAGTAATATCGCCTCCGCAGGAAACCTTTACAGAAATAGGAGAAGTAATCTATGGAAAATGTGAGTGTGGTGCAATTTATGTATGTGAACCAACAGGGCACAATCAGGGTGATGCTCTTGTTGATGCAATGCTACTTGCATCACCTCAAGGAATTGATAATGTTGAACTGGGTGTTAACTTTGAATTAAGAGAAAGAGACTATGATTACAGAACTCACCAGTATATTTATATGAAAACCTCTCATTTTAATGGAAGACTTTTTTTTATTAAAGCATTAACTGGAGGCACAAAATTAGACAGACATGAAAAAATTAATATCAATAAAAAAGATTTTGTCTGTCTCCTTGAAAATTTAGAATTTGAAACAATTGAGAAAGCCTCCTTAGGTAATAAAAACATATTTGGATGGCTTATTTCTCTATCCTATGATAAGGAAAATCCTATTTCATGGAAAGCAATTGAAGCAATGGGACATGTGGCAAGGGCATATATTGAAGCTCAGGACATAGAACCCCTGAGGAACACTATAAGAAAACTTTTATGGTCAATGACTGATGAATCAGGTGGAATTGGCTGGCGCGCAGCTGAATTAATTGGAGAGATAATATATGCGGAGCCTTCACTCTTTGATGATATAATTCCAATACTCTGGTCACAAAGACAAGAAGAAAGCTTTCTTGAAAGTGTCTTAAGAAGCTTGATTAAGCTTTCAAAAAAGGTTGATTTAAATAAATACATTCCAATAAATGATGATGATGAATTGAAAGAGCTTCTACATCATGAAAAAGATGAAATAAGAGCCCTTACAGCAATTTTAATTAACAAAATTAAAAGTCCTGTCCCTGTTCCAGAAGATATTAAAGAATTAATGTTATCAGTTTACACCAGGGGCAATATAATTAAACTTAAAACCTTTAAGGCTGAAAAATTTTTATAAAATTATAAACTAAATTTATTTGACTTCAAAACTCATTATACTTTAAAGTTGTTTTACCTTATTAAATGCAAATATGGCTTGAAATTCTTTTTTTAAAGAAGTTAGAATATTTGCAAAAAAACTAAAAGGAGGTTAGAAAATGCCTTACATTGAATTTAAGGGAAAGCAGATTGAGATTGATGAGGATGGTTACATTCAGAATCTTGATGACTGGTCACCAGAACTTGCAGAGTACATGGCTCAACAGGATGGAATTACACTTACTGAGCATCACTGGGAAGTTATTAACTTCTTAAGAGATTATTATCAGAAATATCAGATTGCTCCTATGATCAAGATTCTTGTTAAAGAAATGGCTAAGATGTTTGGACCTGACAAAGGAAACACAAAGTATCTTTACGGTCTCTTCCCAGATGGACCAGCAAAGCAAGCCTGTAGATATGCAGGACTTCCAAAACCAACAGGATGCGTATAATTTCCAATATAAAGGGGCAGTCAACTGCCCCTTTTGTTTTTTGAAAGGGGGAGATATTAACCTAAAAGATTAAAAATTTATAGGAGAAAAAAATGACCATTAACGACCTCCTTTCAAAGAAAAAGGAGAGCATAGTTGAAAAATCTTTTAATTTAACTATCTCAACTTATCCTGAAAATACTCAGGCTTTTTTCAAAGAAAAGAAAAAACAGTTTACCAATCCTGTTGGTTATACCATTTATCAAGGAATTCAGGATATTATTGACAGATTAATCAACGACGAATCTCTTGATAGTTTTATCCCTCCCCTGGAAGAGATTATCAAAATAAGAGCTGTACAGGATTTTAGCCCTTCTCAGGCAGTAGGATTTATATTTTTTATAAAAAAAGCAATATACGATGAACTCCGTAAAGAGACAGAGCCTGAAAAGCTTGCAGAGTTTCTTTCACAAATTGACTCTCTTGCTTTGGTTGCCTTTGATATTTTTATGAAGTATCGGGAAAAAATCTACGACATAAAAGCTAAGGAACTGATTGACAGAACCTGGTGGATTCTTAAGAAATGGAATATTGTCTCAGAAATTGAAGATGAAACTGTAGGAAAAACAAAAAACTTATAAAGAGAGGTAGGGTGATATGGGTATAGGATTAGCTTTTATAGTAGTTTTAGGATTAATAATTTTTGCCTATATTGGCACTGATATTTTAGGGCTGGACAGTCTGTTTGCGGTGGTTTTTCCCTATGCTGCGCTTTTAATCTTCGTAATTGGATTTATCTACAGGGTGGTCAAATGGGGAAAATCACCTGTTCCTTTCAGAATCCCAACAACTGCTGGACAGCAATTCTCTCTTCCTTGGATTAAGTACAGCAAAATTGACAATCCTGCAACTGGCTGGGGTGTAGCACTAAGAATGTTTTTTGAAATAGCCCTTTTCAGGTCCCTTTTCAGGAACACAAAGGCTGAAATACTCAATGGAAGGCTTTATATTGGTTCAAACAAATGGCTTTGGCTCGGTGCTCTGGCATTTCATTATTCATTTCTAATTATCCTAATCAGGCACCTGAGATTCTTTGCTGCTCAAACTCCATGGTGTGTCTCTATAATTGACTCTGTTGACTCTTTCTGGCAGATTGGTCTTCCAATGCTTTATATGACAGATATTGTAATTGCTGCTGCCCTTCTTTATCTTTTAGGTAGAAGAATATTTAATCCTCAGGTAAAATATATTTCTCTGCCCTCTGACTACTTTCCACTTTTCCTTATAATTGGCATAGTTGCCACTGGTATTCTAATGAGATACTTTGCAAGAGTGGATATTACAAGCATAAAAGAGCTTGCTCTGGGACTAGCTTATCTTAAGCCTACTGTGCCTAAGGGGATAGGAAGTCTCTTTTACATTCATCTGTTTCTCGTGAGTGTACTTTTTGCTTACTTCCCATTCAGCAAACTTATGCACATGGGTGGAGTATTTTTAAGCCCCACAAGGAATCTCGCTAATAACAACAGGATGAAAAGACATGTGAATCCCTGGGATTATCCAGTTAAGCATCGTCATTATGAAGAATATGAAGATGAATTTAGAGAAAAAATGAAAAAAGCTGGAATACCAGTAGAAAAGGAGTGAGACTATGGGACTGCCAAAACCAGAAGAATTAATCTCAACAGTTAATTTAAAAAAGATGCCATCCAGATGGTGGATGGATACTTTACCTGTAGAATTTAAGCCAGGTTTTTACTGTTACGGTGCAAAGGGGAAAAATCTTGAATATGTTGACTTCCCTAATGCAAGAGACTTTCATGTAACAGACCCTGACTGGAAGCTTCCAGAAGACTGGAAAAAAATCGTTATTGAAGGTATCAAACAGAGGCTTGAGAGATTCAGAACATTCCACGTATTCATGGACATATGTGTGAGATGCGGTGCCTGTGCTGATAAGTGTCACTTCTTCATAGGCTCTGGAGATCCCAAAAACATGCCAGTGCTGAGGGCAGAACTATTAAGGTCTGTTTATAGAAAATACTTTACCACTGGTGGAAAACTCTTTGGAAGGAATGGAGGAGCAAGAGACCTTGACCTTGATGTGCTGAAGGAGCTCTGGTATTACTTCTATCAGTGTACAGAATGTAGAAGATGTTCTCTTTTCTGCCCTTATGGAATTGATACAGCAGAGATAACAATAATTGCAAGGGAGCTTTTAAATCTCCTTGGCTTGAATACTGACTGGATATCTGGTCCTGTTGCAAACTGTTACAGAACTGGAAACCATCTTGGAATTGAGCCGCATACAATGAAATCAACCCTTGAGTTCATGTGTAATGACATAGAAGAGATAACCGGAATCAGAATTGAACCACCAATAAACAGAAAGGGTGCTGAAATCCTTTTTGTAACTCCATCAGGGGACCTCTTTGCAGATCCCGGAATATACACCTGCATGGGATATATGATGCTTTTCCACGAAATTGGACTTGACTATACGTGGAGCACCTTTGCATCAGAAGGTGGAAACTTCGGATTCTTTACATCCCATGAAATGGCTAAAAGACTTCATACAAAAATTTATGAAGAGGCTAAGCGTCTTAAAGTTAAATGGATAATTGGTGGAGAGTGTGGACACATGTGGAGAGTCTGGCATCAATATCATAATACATGGTATGGACCTATTGATTTCCTTGAAGAGCCTGTCTCACCAATTACAGGCACAAAGTTTGAAAATGCTAAATCAAATAAAATTGTTCACATAAGTGAATTCACTGCAGACCTTATCAGACATGGAGTTCTTAAATTTGATAAATCAAGAAATGACAACCTAATAGTTACTTTCCATGACTCCTGTAATCCATCAAGAGCAATGGGAATTCTTGAAGAACCAAGATACATAATTAAAAATGTGTGTAACCATTTCTATGATATGCCAGACGAAACAATCCGTGAACAGACATTCTGCTGCGGTGGTGGAGCTGGATTAAATGCAGGAGAAATTATGGAACTTAGAATGAGAGGAGGATTCCCAAGAGCTAACGCTGTCCGGTATGTCCATGAAAAATTTGGCGTTAATATGCTTGCATGTATATGTGCAATAGACAGAGCAACTCTGCCACCACTTATGGATTACTGGGTTCCTGGTGTGAGAGTTACAGGAGTTACTGAGCTTGTTGCCAATGCAATGATAATGAAAGGTGAAAAGGAAAGAACCATGAATTTAAGGATGGAGCCACTACCAGGAAAGGAGGAACAGTAAAATGTATGATGGATGGAAAATAATTCTTGGATTAGTAGTTTTTGTAGTGATAGTGACTCTTCCTTTTACAATGAGCGTTGGAAAGACTTATGTAGAGCCTAAACCAAGCATTGATACTCCTGAAATACAGAAAATGGAAAAAAAACAATGTATTGAACCAAAGCAATACATGAGAGAGATGCATATTAAACTTCTTTATTCATGGAAAGATTATGCCACAAGAGAAGGTAAAAGACTCTATGTAGCCAGTGATGGCAAAACGTACACAATAAGCCTTCAGAATACCTGCTTGAAATGTCATTCCAACAAAGAAAAATTCTGTGATGAATGTCATAATTATGTGAATGTGAAACCCTATTGCTGGGATTGTCATATTGAGCCTAAGGTGGGAGGGTTAAAATGATTACGAGAAGAGATTTTCTGAAAATAGCTGCTTTTTCATCATTGCTTGGTTTAGGTGGTGCTTTTACAATTAATGCACTGGAAAAAGAGCCAGGGCAGAAGGTATTAAAAGACATCAAGGCTTTAAAAGGAAAAAGATGGGCAATGGTGATTGATACAAGAAAGTTTAAAACGCAGGAAGATTTTGAAAAGGTTATAAGAGCATGTCATAAAGCCCATAATGTTCCTGAAATTGCCAATCCTCTTCATGAAGTAAAATGGATTTGGACAGATGACTATGAACACAGCTTCGCAGGCACTGCTGAAGAATATATATCAACGGAAGTGAAAGAAAGAAAATTCCTTCTGCTCTGCAATCACTGTGACAATGCACCATGTGTCAGAGTATGTCCTGTTAAGGCAACATTTAAAAGACCTGATGGCATAACAATGCAGGACATGCACCGCTGTATTGGATGTAAATTCTGCATGGCTGGCTGTCCCTACGGTGCAAGAAACTACAACTTCCTTCCACCAAGAGACTACATTAAAGAATTAAATCCTGAATATCCAACAAGAACTATTGGAGTTGTTGAAAAATGCACATTCTGTAATGAAAGAATAGACAGAGGACTTCTTCCATACTGTGTTGAAGCTTCAGAGGGTAAAATAATCTTCGGCGATCTCTATGATCCTAACTCTGAGATAAGAAAAGTGCTTTCTGAAAACATTGTTATTCGCAGAAAAGTTGAACTCGGCACACAGCCTATGGTTTTCTACATAATTTAATGGGAGGTAAAAGATGCTTGATTTAGCATTAAAAGGCAGGCCAAGATACTGGATTTGGGTATCCTTTTTAATAACCATGATACTTATTGGTTTTATATGCTGGATGAGAGAACATCACATTGGTGCAGCTTTTACAACAGGACTGAGCAGAGATGTAACGTGGGGATTCCATGTTGGTCAGTTAACATTCTTTGTTGGTGTTGCAGCATCTGCGGTGCTTGTTGTTCTTCCCTATTACTTTCACAATTATAGAGTATTCGGAAGAATAGCTGTTATTGGAGAATTCCTTGCCGTTGGATGCGTTTTAATAGCAATGCTTTCTGTTTTTGTTATCATGGGACAGCCTTCCCGCGTTTGGAATGTTTTGCTTCATGCCACGCCGCATTCAATTATATTCTGGGATATGGTAGTTCTTATAACCTATCTATCTCTTAATCTACTTTGTGGATGGACAGTTCTTCATGCTGAGAAAAAAAGCGCTCCTCCCCCTAAGTGGATTAAACCATTTATCTACTGGGCAATTCTGTGGGCACCCTCAATTCATACAGTAACTGCATTCCTTTATGCAGGCTTACCTGGAAGGCCCCACTGGATGACAGCGCTTCAGGCAGCCCACTTTCTTGCAACAGCCTTTGCAGCAGGTCCAAGTCTTCTTATAATTCTTAGCATGATAATCAGAAAGGTTTCAAAATTTGATCCTGGTCAACAGGCTATTAACAAACTTGCAGAGATAGCTACTTATGCCTTAATAATTCATTTATTCTTCATAGGACTTGAATTTTTCACTGCTTTCTATAGCCAGATTCCAGATCATATGAAATCATTAATATATCTCTATCAAGGACTCGAGGGACATAACAGACTTGTTCCATGGATGGCTGTATCCACACTGCTTGCCTTTATTGGATTAATCATATTTATATTCCCACCTTTAAGAAAGTGGAATGTTACCAAAGTAATTGCTGCTGCATGTGTATTTTTCTCCATATGGATGGACAAAGGATTTGCCTTTGTAGTTAGTGGTTTTATTCCAAATCCCTTTGACAGAGTCACAGAGGCATGGATAGCTCTGAATGAGTTTCTTGTGGCTGCTGGCGTATGGTCAGTAGGTGCACTGGTAATAACAGTGCTTTATAAAATAGCAATCACGGTTAAAGAAAAGGCAGTATTTGACAAATACGGACAGAAACAGGTTGTAGAGTAGAATTTAATTTATCAAAACTTGTTAAGGGCGGGATTTAACCGCCCTTTTTTTATTCAACAGAACTGAATAAAGAATGTTTTTCCTTTAATGAAGCCTTTATAAACTCTCTAAATAAAGGATGAGGTCTGAAAGGTTTTGACTTAAACTCTGGATGAAACTGACATCCCAAAAACCATGGATGCCCTTTTAATTCAATTATCTCAACAAGCTGTCCATCAGGTGAGGTTCCGCTAAATACGACACCCTTTTCCTCAAGAACCTGAATATATTTATTATTAAACTCATACCTGTGTCTGTGTCTTTCTGAGATTTCCCTCGTTTTATAGGCTTCATAGGCTTTAGTTCCTTCTTTTATCACACATGGATATGCTCCGAGTCTCATTGTTCCACCTTTTTGCGAATCAACTGTCCTCAACTCATACCTTCCAGTTCTTGGATTAAACCATTTCTCCATTAAATAAATAACAGGATGTTCCGTATCAGGATCAAATTCAGTAGAATGGGCACCATGAAGCCCTGCCAGATTTCTGCTTAATTCTATAACAGCACACTGCATTCCAAGACATATTCCGAAGAAAGGAATTTTGTTCTCCCTGGCATATCTTATAGCTTCAATTTTACCTTCAATACCGCGGCTACCAAATCCTCCTGGAATTAAAATACCATGAGCCTCTGAAAGATGTGTTTTTGCTCCATCTTTTTCTATATCTTCTGAGTTTACCCATAGGATGTTAACCCTTGCTTCATTGGCTATTGCACCATGAATCAATGCTTCATTAAGACTTTTATATGAGTCTTTTAATCCCACATACTTACCAACAACAGCTATATTAACCTCTGTTTTAGGATTTTTAATTCTCTGAACCACATCCTCCCATTCGGTTAAATCGCCCAATCTATGAGGTAAACCAAGCTTTTTTTCAATCAGCAAGTCAAGCCCTTCCTGTTTAAAGTTCAAAGGAACTTCATAAACTGTTTCCACATCATGAGCAGAGATAACAGAGTCAAAATCAAGGTTGCAGTGAAGAGCTATTTTTTTCTTAAGTGCATGGGGCAATGGGCGATCTGCCCTGCACAGAAGAATATCTGGCTGAATTCCTATTGCTCTTAAACTGTTAACACTGTGCTGGGTTGGTTTTGTTTTGAGCTCTCCAGCACTTTTTACATACGGAACAAGAGTAAGGTGAATATAAAGCACATTTTCTCTGCCCACATCATATCTGAATTGCCTTATAGCTTCAAGAAAAGGAAGTCCTTCAATATCTCCCACTGTTCCACCCACTTCTACAATAACCACATCAAAATCATTTTCTCCTGCTGCACTTTTTATGGCATCTTTTATTTCATCTGTAACATGGGGAACAACCTGAACAGTATGCCCAAGATAATCGCCCCTTCTTTCTTTTGATATAACATTAAAATAAATTTTGCCTGAAGTATAGTTATTCACATGGGAGGTTGTTAAATGAGTAAATCTTTCATAATGCCCAAGATCTAAATCAGTCTCGCAGCCGTCATCAGTAACATAAACCTCTCCATGTTCAAAGGGACTCAGTGTGCCAGGGTCCACATTTATATAGGGGTCAAGCTTTTGAATTGTAACTTTAAATCCCTTTGATTCAAGTAAAGCACCAATTGAAGCTGCTGCTATTCCTTTTCCTAAGGCTGATACTACTCCACCAGTTATAAATATGTATTTAGGCATTTCTCAGCTACCTCCAGGTCTTCTGGTGTATCTATTCCAAAGGAATCATATTCTGTTATGGCTATCTTAATTTTTATACCATTTTCAAGAGCTCGCAACTGTTCTAAAGCCTCTATTTTTTCAAGCCTTGATTGAGGAAGTTTTACAAAATTTTTAAGAAGTTCCAATGTATATCCATACACTCCTATATGTTTATACATAAAATCATTGCCTGAAATACCCTTTAAATATTTTTCTCTATTAAATGGTATCGGACAGCGGGAAAAATAAAGAGCATAGCCTGTCTCATCAAAAACGACTTTTACAGTATTGGGATTCTGAAACTCTCTTTCATTTTCAATTTTCTTTGCAAGAGTTCCAATGAATTGATTTGCACAGGAAGACTCTTTCATAAGATTTACAAGCTGGTCAATCATCTGTGGTTTTATCAAAGGTTCATCTCCTTGAAGATTAATGACAATTGATTCATTTTTTAAATTATATCCATCTTTTATTAGTATATCAACTGCTTCAGCAATTCTATCAGTTCCTGATGGATGCATTTTTGATGTCATTATAACTTTTCCACCAAAGGCAGTAACGCATTGAAATATTCTTTCATCATCTGTTGCTACAAAAACATCATCAACTAAACGAGATGCTTTTGCTTTTTCATATACATGCTGAATAATGGGTTTATTCTTTAAAGGAGCAAGAGGTTTTCCAGGAAATCTTGTAGAAGCAAATCTTGCTGGTATAATAATTGTAACCATAAATTCAATTTTTATGATAACATAAATATCTGATGCTGTGGCCAGATTTTATAGGAGAAACGAAAAATTATTGCCTTAGAACAATTAAAAAATATTTTCTGCCAGCTTTATCAGCCTTTGCACTGGTATTGAGTTTTCCACCTTTTAATCTATTTTTTCTTGCATGGTTTTCTTTTTTACCATTTTTTTTCTTTTTAAACAGAGCTCAGGATTATAAAACAGTATTTAAAGGTGGTATGATTTTCGGCTTTTTTTATTTTTTAGGAAATGTTTACTGGATATATCATTCTCTTTATTACTATGGTTCGGTTCCTCTTTTATTAAGCTATAGTATTGTTGGATTGCTCAGTTTGTATCTTGCGCTGTATCCTGCTTTTTTTTCTCTGTTATACAGAAATTTATCAAAACATACCCTTCCTACTTCATTTTATGCTCCCTTTATATGGGTTAGTCTTGAAGTTTTAAGAAACTATCTTTTAACAGGCTTTCCATGGGCACTGATAGGGTATAGCCAGTATAAATTTTTAATAATCGCGCAAATTGCTGATATTACAGGAATTTATGGAGTTTCCTATCTTGTTTTACTTTTTAACTGTTTTATTTTTGACTTATGGAGCTTTAAAGATAAAAAAACTCGTTATCCTCTTTTGCCATATACTCCGAATATTATAGCTGTAGTTGCGGTTTTATTAATTTTTATTTTCTGTATTATATACGGAGTAAAGAAGCTTCATGAACCAGTTACAGGTAGAGAATTCAGGGTAGCGGTAATTCAAGGAAGCATACCTCAAAATGAAAAATGGGATTTTAATAAAGTTAAAGAGATTTTAGATATCTATAAAGACCTTACAATAAAAGCTAAACTATATAATCCACAGTTTGTTGTATGGCCTGAAACAGCAGTTCCTTTCGTGTTTGAAAAAAATAAATACTTTACTTCAGATTTAATAAATTTTGTTAAAGAACAAAATATATATTTGCTTTTTGGAAGTATAATGGAAAGACAAAAGGATAGTTATACAAACAGTGCTGTTTTAATTGATCCAAATGGAACAATTGCTTATTATTATGATAAAATACATTTAGTACCCTTTGGAGAATATGTTCCTTTAAGAAAAATTTTATTTTTCATTAACAAACTAACAGTTGGAATAGGAGATTATAAGCCTGGAGACAGTTATAATGTAGCAATTACACCGTTCGGAAGATTTGCAACTTTAATCTGCTATGAAAGTATTTTCCCTGGACAGGTAAGAAAATTTTATCAAAAAGGTGGACAATTTATTGTAAATATTACGAATGATGGATGGTTTGGAACTACATCAGGACCATACCAGCATTTTTCAATGGCAGTATTCAGGGCAATTGAGAATAGAAAGCCTTTAATAAGAGCAGCTAATTCCGGTATTTCAGGTTTTATAGACAGTAAAGGAAGAATTATAAATACAACAGCTTTATTTGAAAGAACTTATTTAGTTGGAGATATTCAGGGAGATGAAAAATTAAGTTTTTATACAAAATACGGGGATATATTTTCTTATTTCTGTATTGTATTTTCTTTAATTTTTGTTATAGGGAATATGAGATTCGGAGGTAAAAAATGGTTACATATGAAGATTTAAAAGTTGTTTTAAAAGAGACTAAAGAGAGAATTTTTTCATTAAGAGGCTGTCTTTGAGATAGATAAGCTTAAAAAGAGACTTGAGGATCTGGATAAAGAGCTTCAGAAAAAAGAAACTTGGCAAAATATAGAAAAAATAAAAGAAATTCAGAAGGAAAAAAATAGACTTTCAGAAGTAATTGAACCAATTGAAAATATTACTGACCGATTTTTGTATATTGAAGAAGCTTTTAGTATTGCTGAATCTGAAGAAGAAGGATATCTTCTTTTAAAAGATTTAGAAAGTGAGATAGAGAATATAAAATCCCAAATTGATAGTCTTGAAATCCAGCTTTTACTTAATGGAGAGCATGATAAAAATAATGCCATAGTATCCATTCATCCTGGAGCTGGTGGAACAGAGAGTCAGGATTGGGCTGAAATCCTTTTGCGTATGTATTTAAGATGGGCTGAAAAGAAGGGTTTTAAAGTTGAGATTATTGATTTACAGGCAGGTGAAGAAGCTGGAATTAAAGATGTTACTTTTACTGTTGAAGGACAGTATGCTTATGGATATTTAAAATCAGAGTCAGGAGTTCACAGGCTTGTAAGAATTTCACCATTTGATGCTAATAAAAGAAGGCATACTTCCTTTGCAGCTGTTTCTGTTTTACCAGAAATAGAGAATGATATTAAAGTTGAAATAAGAGATGAGGATTTAAGAATTGATACTTTTAGAGCTTCAGGAGCAGGTGGACAACATGTAAACAAAGTTTCTTCTGCTGTAAGAATTGTTCATATTCCCACTGGTATTATTGTTACATCTCAGACAGAAAGGTCTCAACATAGAAATAGAGAGATCGCAATGAAGATTTTAAAATCAAAGCTTTATGTTCTTTTACAGAAAGAACAGGAAAATAAAATTAAATCCATTGCAGGTGATAAAAAAGAGATAGGATGGGGCAATCAGATAAGGTCTTATATTCTTCATCCTTACAGGTTAATAAAGGACCACAGAACTGATGTTGAAGTTTATAATGTTGAAGAAGTTTTGGATGGAGATATAGATATTTTTATAGAGGCATATCTTAAAAAGTTTGCTTCAGTTTCTTAATTTTTTGTTTTTATTTTTTGGAAGTAGCTATAGAGGCGCTTTTTATGTTTAAAATTGATTTTTTGCTTTTTTTTTGAAGATGTTTGCTTGTTTAAAATTTAGGATGTTTTTTTAACAAATTTAACAATTTGTAATTAAAATGATTTTAAATATGAAGATTATGTTAATAATTTTTGAGTTTTTAACAATTTATTGCTCAGTTTGTTAATTATAGGATATAATGAAAAGGTTTAAAATTGGTACTAAGGATAAAACTCTTTGAATTTAAAAAGTTTTTAATTTAACGGGCTTTTAACAGTAAAGTTTTTAACAAATGTTAAAAAGTTGTTGAAAAATGAATGATATAAATAAAATCTGGCAAAAAATTTTAGAGATTGTTGCTCAGAAAGTGGGAGAATCAACTTTTGAATTGTGGTTTTCTCCTGTAAAACTTTTAGATATTAAGAATTCAGAGGCTTTTATTGAAGTTCCAAACAGATTTTTTAAGGACTGGATAGAAGATAATTTTCCTTCAATAATAAGTGATACTTTCTATCAAATTACAGGAAATCAAATCTCGGTTCGTTACATTATTACAGGTAAAGAGCATGAGACAGTTTCAACTGGAGAAAAAAAGCAGGGATTAAAAAGAGGTAATCTGAATCCTAAATATACCTTTAATACCTTTGTTGTGGGTCCGTCAAATCAGTTTGCCCATGCAGCAGCACTAAGAGTTGCTGAAAATCCAGGATTTGCCTATAATCCTCTTTTTATATATGGGGGTGTCGGGCTTGGTAAAACTCATTTAATAACAGCTATTGGAAATTATATTCTGGATAAAAAGCCAGAACTTAATGTATGCTACATGTCCTCAGAACAATTTACAGGAGAGTTTGTTTCCGCAATAAGACATGAAAAGATGCCTGAGTTCAGACAAAAGTACAGAACCCTTGATGTATTTCTTGTAGATGACATTCAGTTTATTGCAGGGAAGGACTCAACCCAGGAAGAGTTCTTTCATACTTTTAATGAACTCTACAGTAAACAAAAGCAGATCGTTATTTCAAGCGATAGACCTCCGATGGAGATTTCTGATATTACAGACAGACTTCGTTCAAGATTTGGAATGGGTCTTATTGCAGACATTCAACCACCAGAAATAGAGACCAGGCTTGCCATTTTATATAAAAAAGCTGAGCTTGAAGGAGTTCAACTACCCGAAGATGTGGCATATTTTATAGCATCCAGAGTTAAATCAAATGTGAGAGAACTTGAAGGCTCTTTAATCAAGCTATGTGCATATATTTCTATTACAAAGACCCCAATAACAATGGATCTGGCAAAACATGTTCTAAAGGATTTACTTCCCGATGAAAATAAGCCAATTACAATAGATTTAATTCAAAAAGCTGTATGTGAAGCATTGGGAATCAGGGTTCATGATGTAAAGTCAAAAAAAAGAACTAAAGAGATTGCAAATGCGAGAAAAATAGCTATGTATATAACAAAAAAACTAACAAATCTTTCGTTAGCAGAAATAGGTAATGCTTTTGGAGGTAAGGATCATGCAACTGTTATATATGCCTGTAAGCAGATAGAAAAGGATAAAGAAAAAGATGAAGCGCTTGCAAAATTGATAGACAGCATTATAAGAAAATTACAGGAAAATAAATAACTTTGAATTGCCGAATGTGGACAGTGTAAGAGATTCCTCATGGCATTGAGCCCTTCGCAATGACAGATATGGGTAGCTGAGGAGATGCCTCGCCTGCTTCGCAGGGTGGCAATGAGATATAGGTAGTTGAAAATTAGGGAGGCTAAAAGTTTTTGATTAAGTTTAATCATATAATAGAAAAAGGAGGAAAGCCATGCATGTAAAACTGAAAAAACAAAAGATACAGGATAGTCTTTCAAAAATTCAAAGCATTGTTGAAAAAAAGAGCATTATGCCTGTACTGAATCATTTTCTTATGGATGTTACAGAAAGTTCTGTATCTATTTTAGCTACTGATCTTGAAACCGCTGTAAAACTACCACTGGAAGCAGAGATCTTTGAATCTGGTAAGACCTGTATACCTGCAAGAAAATTTTATGAAATTGTAAAAGAACTTGATGATAACTTTGAGATTAAACTTTCAGAGGGATGGCTTAAAATTCGGTCTGGAAGAACAAATGTGAGACTTGCCGCTTTAGATGCTTCTGAGTTTCCTGTTTGGCCTCAGATTGGACAAGCTTTGCAGATTAATTTATCAAGAGATCTTCTTCTTACGGCAATAGATAAGACCCTTTATGCTTCTGGAGAAGCTGATGCAAGATATGTTTTAAATGCTCTTCTTTTTGAAATAAAAGATGGACAACTTCATGTAGTTGGTACAGATGGACATAGACTTGCTCATTTTAAGGCACCACTTAATTTAGCATCAGAAGAAAGAAAAGTTATCTTATCAAAAAAATCTTTAAATGAATTAAAAAAATTCTTATCCGGTACTGAAAATGTTTCACTTCAAATTGGCAAGACCCATGTGATGATAGAAATGGATGGAATAAGTTTTCTTACCCGTATGATAGAAGGTAATTATCCAAACTATGAAGCAGTTATTCCAAAAGCCTTTGATAAACAGGCAATTGTTGACAGAGAATTGTTGATAGCATCATTAAAAAGAGTTTCTGTTCTAAGCAGAGAAAGACAGAATGCTGTAAAAACAGAATGGAGTGAGGATTTAGTTGTTATTTCTGCATCAGACCCTGAAATTGGAGAGGCTCAGGATGAGCTTAGCATTGATTATCAGGGAGAACCCGTGTGTGTTGGCTTTAATGCAAAGTATTTAATGGACGCTCTTGAGCGCATAACATCAGATAAAGCAAAGATTATGATGACCGAGCCAGAAAAAGCTGTGTATATAACAGATGCTCACGATACTTCCTTTGTTTATGAATGCGTTGTTATGCCTTTAAGACTTTAAGCTTTGAATAACCCAAAAGCTTATGAATCGCCATAATGTGAACAGCAAAGATGTTGAGAAGGAGGCATTGTGAATAAAGAAGAAACCTACAGGGTTGAAGACATAAAAATTCTTAAGGGGCTTGAAGGTGTAAGAGCCCGTCCTGCAATGTATATTGGCTCTACTGGAATTGAAGGATTACATCATCTTGTTTATGAAGTGGTGGACAATAGTGTGGATGAGGCTTTAGCAGGATTCTGTAATAAAATTGAAGTTTACCTGCATAAAGATGGAAGTTGTACTGTAAGTGATAATGGTAGAGGTATTCCAATAGGAACTCATCCTGAAGATCCTGAAGGTAGAACTGCTCTTGAGATTGTTCTTACAGAGCTTCATGCAGGTGGTAAGTTTGAATCCAAGGCTTACAAGGTTTCAGGTGGACTTCATGGAGTAGGATTAAGTGTTGTTAATGCCCTTTCTGAGGAACTTGAGGTTGAAGTAAAAAGAGAAGGTAAAGTAGTAAGGCAGAAGTATTGTCGTGGAATACCTCAGGAAAGCCCCAAAGTTGTGGATCAAACAACAGCCACAGGCACTAAAATAAGATTTAAACCTGATCCTGAAATATTTGAAGTTACAGAGTTTTCAAGAGAGATTCTTGCTGAGAGATTTAAGGAACTGGCTTATTTAAACAAAGGATTGAAAATTATTCTTACAGATGAAAGGAATGGCTACTCTGAGGAATTCATAAAAGAAGGTGGAATAGTTTCTTTTGTTGAAGATTTAAACAGAAATAAAAAGCCTTTACATCCCAAGCCAATATATATTTCAGGTGAAAAAGACAGAATTATTGTTGAAATCGCCATTCAATACAATTCAGGTTTTTCAGAGGAAATTCTTACCTTTGTCAATAACATTAATACAAAAGAAGGTGGCACTCATTTAGTAGGTTTTAAATCTGCTCTTACAAGAACAATAAATACTTATGCTCTACAGAATGGACTTTTAAAAGAAGGCAAAGAGTCTCTTTCCGGTGAGGATGTAAGAGAAGGTATTGTTGCTGTAATAAGTGTGAAGATTCCAGAGCCTCAGTTTGAAGGGCAGACAAAAATGAAGCTTGGCAACAGCGAGGTAAAAGGAATTGTAGAAACAATAGTTAATGAAAAACTCAGTAGATGGCTTGAGGAAAATCCTAATTATGCAAGGAAAATCGTTGAAAAAGCAAAAGAGGCTGCCCGTGCCCGTGAAGCAGCTAAAAAAGCAAAAGAACTTACGCGCAGAAAAGGTATACTTGAAGATACATCGCTTCCAGGAAAACTTGCTGACTGCACTGAAAAGGACCCTTCTCAAGCAGAACTCTTTATTGTTGAGGGTGACAGTGCAGGTGGTTCGGCAAAGCAAGCAAGGGACAGAAGAACTCAGGCAGTGCTTCCACTGAGAGGTAAGATTTTAAATGTAGAAAAGGCAAGAATTGACAAAATGTTGACCTCTGAAGAGATAAAAACTCTTATCACCGCAATTGGAGGAGGTATTGGAAAAGAAAACTTTGAGCCTGAAAACATCAGGTACCATAAAATAATTCTTATGACAGATGCTGATGTTGATGGAGCTCATATAAGAACCCTTCTTTTAACATTTTTTTACAGGCAGATGCTTCCCTTGATTGAAAAAGGCTGGCTTTTCATTGCTCAACCACCACTTTATAGAATAAAGAGAGGTAAATGGGAGAAATATATTCAAACAGAGGAGGAAATGAATGAGTTTTTGATGGATATTGCGGTTGATGAGCTCTCATTAATTGTTCAAACAGATTTAGAAACAAAGAAGAATTTTCTTAGATTACTTTTTGATTATGGAAGGGTTCTTGAAGATTTTGAAAGAAAAGGTTTTGCACCATCTTATATTGAGCAGATGCTCAGGACTCCTGAAGAGCAAACCAGAATTTCCGAGTTAAAGGATTTTATCCTTCTTAAGAACATCTTTGAAAAACTTCAATCAATCCAGGAAATAAAAGAAGATAAAAATTATGTCATTCAGATTAAAAATGAAGTGGTAAAAACACCATCTCTATGGGAGCTTTACAGTAAAATTATGGATTCTGTAAAAAAGGGGCTTACAATTCAGAGATATAAAGGACTTGGTGAAATGAATCCAGAACAGCTATGGGAAACCACGATGGATCCTGAGAAAAGAACTCTGCTGCAGGTTACAGTTGAGGATGCTCAAAAGGCAAATGAGATATTTACCATACTTATGGGAGATGATGTTGAACCAAGAAAGGAATTTATTGTAAAACATGCTCTTGAAGCAAAAAATCTTGACATTTAGGAGACTATATGCTTGATATAAAATTTTTGAGAGAAAATCCAGAGAAAGTAAAAGAGGCACTTCAAAAAAGAGGTTATGAAATTGATTTCGATAAATTCTTATCCCTGGAAGAAGAAAGGCTAAAACTCTTAAGAGAGATTGAGAATAAAAGAGCCATAAGAAATTCCGTATCTCAGGAGATTGCAAAATTAAAGAAATCCGCCAGCGACACAGCAAGGATGGAAGCCCTTATCCTTGAGATGCGTCAATTAGGAGAAGAATTGAATGATATTGAAAATAAACTTAGAGGGATTGAGGAGCAGGTGCAGAACTTTCTTCTTTATATCCCAAATATTCCTCATCATACAGTCCCTGTTGGTAAGGATGAAACGGAAAATGTTGAGATAAGAAGATGGGGTAAGCCACCAGAATTTGATTTTGAACCACTTAATCACTGGGATATTGGAGAGATTCTTGGAATAATTGATTTTGAGCGTGCTGGTAAAATTGCAGGGAGCAGATTTGCTGTAATGAGAGGTCTTGGTGCTAAGCTTGAGCGCGCACTTATTAATTTTATGCTTGATTTACATACCACCAAAGGATATGTTGAAGTCTTTCCTCCGCTTCTTGTAAACAGAGCATCCATGACAGGAACTGGACAGCTTCCAAAGTTTGAAGAGGATTTATTTAAAATCGGTGAGCCAGAGTTCTATCTTATACCAACTGCAGAGGTCCCTGTAACAAATCTTCACAGAGAAGAGATTCTCTCAGAGGATGACTTGCCCATTTATTATGTTTCCTATACTCCGTGTTTTCGTCGGGAAGCAGGTTCTCATGGAAAGGATGTTCGCGGGCTTATAAGACAGCATCAGTTTAATAAGGTGGAGCTTGTTAAATTTGTAAAACCAGAGGACTCCTATGATGAATTAGAATCTCTTACACGGGATGCGGAAGAGGTTCTCAAGAAGCTTGGACTTGCATACAGGGTTGTTGCACTATGTAGTGGAGACCTTGGTTTTGCCTCAGCAAAAACCTATGATATAGAAGTCTGGCTTCCAGGACAGAAGCGTTACAGAGAGATAAGCTCCTGTTCTAATTTTGAGGATTTTCAGGCAAGAAGAGCAAATATAAGATTTCGTAGAAGAGGGAAAAAAGGAACAGAGTTTGTTCATACATTGAATGGTTCCGGACTGGCAATTGGAAGAACAGTTGTTGCCATCCTTGAAAATTATCAGCAGAAAGACGGCTCAGTTAAAGTTCCTGAGGCTTTAATACCCTATATGGGTGTTGATGTAATAAGATGATTCAACCAGTAATTGATTCTTCAGGTGTTATTCATATTTTTAAAGGTAAAGACTCTGTCCCAATTAAATTTGTAATTGGAGAGATTTTAACAGCTGAGATAATGGACATATTCCCTACAGGCACAATTCAGGTAAAGATAAACAATAGAATTCTTAATGCTCAACCCCAAAGAGAATTACCTTTGAATAAAGGTGATACAGTGATGGTGAAAGTTGAAAAACCCCTTCCTGACGGAACAATTCCACTGAGAGTTTTATCCACTTCTGAATCTGAACAGGTTCAGAAAGCCATAATAAAGGCTGAAAATCAAATATCAGATAAAATTTTTAAACTCATAGAATCCCTTTTTTTAACTGATACCAGACAGGCAAAGCAGACACAACAGGCTCAGATGGATTCAATTAAAGAATTGCTATTACTGTCAACAGAAAATCTTTCAGAAGCACAAAAGAGTGTGCTTATGCAGAAAATAATTGATGTAATTTCTCATGAAAATACTGTAGAGCATCTTCAGCAATTAATAAAACTTCTTGAGAAAAATAACTTTCCAGAAGAGGAGATTGCAAGGCTCAAAAACATAATTATTTCAGACAACGAAGAACTTACGACAGAAAAATTAAAAAATACAATCCTCAATACAGGAGTATCCTTTGAGGCAAAAATGAAACAGGCTCTTTTTGATACATTTAAGATTGAACAGATTAAAGAGGATTTGAAAGCCATTCTTGATAACATATCTAAGCAGGCAAAAACAGCAGGTCTGGAAGAAATAGCTGATAAAGCACAACATATTCTCAGAGAGATAGAAGGCTATCAGGTTCTTTCAAAAACCTATCAGAGTTTTTTTACATTTCTTCCCCTTTTGTGGAATGCAATAGATGGTGGAAACTTTGCTTTCAGGACATTTAAAAAGCAGGGAAAAGACTATCACACTGTCTTTATAAATCTCAGGATAAAAGAAGAGTCTATATCCTTTGTTGTTACGATGATCAATAAAAGTTTTTTTGTTAGTTTTTCTGGAAAACCTGAAACAATGCAAATTATTAAAAACTATGAGGAGGAACTTAAAGAGAGATTTCACAGGCAGGGGCTGTTCCTCTCAGGAATAAACTATGTTACAAAAATTGAGGAACTCTTAAAGCAGTGGCAAATACAGGAAGGATTGGTTAGCGTAATAATATGAAAGAAGAAAACAGAAAGGCAGTTGCGTTAAAATATGAAAAAGAAAGGGATTCTGCACCAAGGGTTGTAGCAAAGGGAAGAGGCTGGATTGCTGAAAAAATTATAGAGCTTGCAAGATATCATGGAGTACCACTTAAGGAAGATGAAACTCTTGTAGAGGTTCTTTCAAAGCTTGACCTTTACGAGGAGATTCCTGTGGAATTATACAAAGCGGTAGCTGAGATTCTGGTTTTTGTTTATCAGATTAAGGGAAAGATTAAATGATTGATATTTTAAATAAAATAGTTGAAGCTAAAAAAATAAGAGTAAGTGAGCTAAAGAAAATTAAATCCATTGAAGAAATAAAAAAGCAGGCACAGAGCATTAAAACTCTATCCCGATTTTATAGTGCCATAAAAAGACTACCCAATGAGCCAATCAAGCTTATTGCAGAGATAAAAAAAGCCTCTCCTATTAAAGGACCCCTTAAAGAGTATGATGTCTTAAAAATGGCTGATTTATATGTATCTGCTGGTGCTGATGCTATTTCAGTGATAACAGAAGAAGATTTTTTCCTTGGGAGTCCAGAATTTTTAATAAAGATAAAAGAAAACTATCCTCATGTTCCGGTGTTGAGAAAGGACTTTATTTTTGATGAATACCAAATATATGAATCAAAGTTGCTCAAAGCAGATGCTATTCTCTTAATTGCCTGCATTTTGAGTAAACAGCAGTGTAAAAATCTCTATGAACTGGCAAAGTCTCTTCAAATGGATGTTTTATTTGAGGTTCATAATGAAGAAGATTTAGAAAAAGCTTTTTTTGCAGGAGTTAATATAATAGGAATAAACAACAGAAATCTTAAAACAATGGAGATTGACCTTAATACAACTTTAAGGCTTAAAAATTTAATTGCCGAGGATAAAGTTATAGTCAGTGAGTCTGGAATTTCTGAAAGAGCTCATGTTGACAAAATTAAAAATGGAATAGATGCCATACTGGTGGGAACATCAATAGTTTTGAGCGATAATCCTGTAGAAAAGATAAAAGAGCTTTTATTGAATAATAAAGTTAATTTTTCTTATTATATATAAATGTCAAAGCTGTATCTTTCTGGTAATCAGGCAATTGCTTATGGATTAATTCATGCTGGAGTAAGGTTTATTACCGGATATCCTGGAACTCCTTCAAGCGAGATTATTCCTGCAGCTCAGGATATTGTCAAATCCAGCGCACTTAAAGCCTATGTTGACTGGGCTATTAATGAAAAGGTAGCCTATGAGGTAGCCTACGGAGCCTGCCTTGCCAATATAAAGAGCGCTGTGACAATGAAGCAGGTTGGGTTGAATGTGGCAATGGATCCTTTTATGAATTCTGCCTATGTAGGAACAGTAGCAGGATTTGTAGTAATAAGTGTTGACGATCCCGGTCCTCATTCATCGCAAACAGAGCAGGATAGTCGCTTTATGGCAATGGCTGCAAAGATTCCAGCTTTAGATCCTTCAACTGTAGAAGAAGCTTATGATTTTGCAAAGAAAGCCATTGAGTTAAGCGAAAAATACAGCATACCAGTCATGCTCCGGAGCACCACAAGGGTTTCTCATGGAAGAGCAGTTGTTGAAGTTGATGATGTAGCACCTGAAGATATCATAAAGCCTCATTTTAAGTCTTCAAAAGATTGGGCTAAACAATTAAGCAGGTTTGCAGCAACTCCAAAACAACGCCTTGAACTACATAGGATTTTAAACAAAAAGATTGAAAAAATTGCTGAACAGAATAAGCCGAAATTCTTTTTTAGTGGAGACATTCTCATTCTTTCAAGTGGTGTTGTATTTGCATATCTTTATGAGCTCATTGAAGAATACGGTTTACATGACAAAGTTACTCTTTCTAAATTTGACATGCCCTATCCTTTATCAAAGAACATAATTAATTTTAAAGAGAAGTTCAGCCGGGTAATCTCTGTTGAAGAAACCTATCCTGTTATAGAGCTACAGCTTGATACAGAGGGAAGAAGAAATGGTTTAGTTCCCAGAGAAGGAGAGCTTACACCAGAGGTTTGTGAGGAAATTCTTGAAAAAATTGATTTGATTAAAAGGACAAAAACATTCAATGTCCTTCCGCTTAAGAGACCTTCCCTTTGTCCTGGATGTGCTCACAGAATAGCTCTTTTTGCAGTTAAGAAGGTATTTGGTAAAAAGACAATATACGCTGGTGATATAGGTTGCTATACTCTTGCCCTCAATTTTAATGTTACTGACACGGTTCTCAA
This sequence comes from Thermodesulfovibrio sp. 3907-1M, assembly GCF_040450955.1. Lineage (NCBI taxonomy): Bacteria > Pseudomonadati > Nitrospirota > Thermodesulfovibrionia > Thermodesulfovibrionales > Thermodesulfovibrionaceae > Thermodesulfovibrio > Thermodesulfovibrio autotrophicus. Next base: position 1,556,236 of record NZ_CP144373.1, on the reverse strand, counting down.
TATGGGTGCGAGTGTTTCTTTTGGTTTTGCCTTCAGTAAAACTTTTGCGCTGGGGCAGAAAGAGCAGGAAGTTGTTGCAATAATTGGAGATTCAACATTTTTTCACTCAGGAATTCCTCCTTTGATTGATGCTGTTCATTATAGAGTGCCTTTTTTAGTTGTGATTCTTGATAACAAAAGCGTTGCAATGACAGGAAATCAGAAAACCCTCTCTGATGAATTCAGCTCTTCAGGGCAGCCTGTAACACCAATTGTTATTGAAAATCTTGTAAAAGGTATAGGAGTTAACTTTGTTCACGTTGTGGATCCCTATGATTTTGATCTTTCAGTAAGAACTCTTAAGGAGGCAAAAAATTTTCTTAAGAAAAAAGAGCCTGCAGTTATTGTATTCAGACATCCATGTATTAATACAAAGGAAGGACTTAGTGCTAATCCAAAGTATAATGTTCAGATTTCAAAGGAACTCTGTAAAGGATGTAGAGTTTGCACCGTAGAATTTGAATGTCCTGCAATAATTTTTAATGAAGATGAAGGTAAAGCAGAGATTGATAGTGCCTTTTGTATAGGTTGTGGATGCTGTATTCATGTATGCCCTACAAAGGCAATTGCTCTGATATAATATTTAAGCTGCTTGAGGTATAAGATATTAATACGAAGAATGAAGAAAAAATTTAAATTAATAGAGAATGAAACTGGTCATAGTTGGTAAAGGTGGACAGGGCGTAATATTTTTTTCAAGGATGATTGCCCATGCTGCAATCAAAAAGGGATTTTCTGTTCGCTCAACAGAAATCAAAGGAATGGCTAAAAAAGGTGGCACTGTTGAGATTCAGATGAAAATTAATGAAGGAATGAGCGGAGTTGTTCGCAGAGGCACTGCTCAGATGGTTGTTCTTTTAAGTGAGGATTTGTTGTATTATGCAAAAACCTTTGGTGACAGAGTTTTTACATTTACCAGAGAAGAAATTGATAATGCATTGAATTCTGTATCGGCGCGTTATGTAAATACTTTTTTGCTTGGAGTATTTGTTAAGAAGACAGATTTTTTTAAATGTGAAGATTTTATCAATATCCTTGATGAGGAAAATAAAAAATCTTTCATAAAGGGGTGTGAATATGTTCAATCCTCAGCAGGAAACTCTTCCAAGACAGGAGATTGAAAAAATTCAGCTTGCAGGATTAAGAAAAACATTAAAATATCTTAAAAATTCAAAATCAAAACTTAAAGAAAAATATAAACACATTGAGCCGGAAGACATCCGCAGTCTTGACGATTTAAAACTTCTGCCCTTTACAACAAAGGATGAGCTCAGAGATTGCTATCCCTTTGAACATATTGCTGCCCAGCTGGTAGATTGTGCAAGGATGCACATGAGTTCGGGCACAACTGGAGTTCCTGTTATTAATGCAATGACAAAAGGAGACATTGCTCAATGGGGTGAGATAATGGCAAGATGCCTTGCCTGTGCAGGACTTACAGAAAAAGACAGACTTCAGATAATGCCTTCATTCGGACTTTTTAATGGCGGATTTGGTTTTCACTATGGTGCCGAGCGTCTTGGCTGCTTTATAGTTCCAGCAGGTGCAGGAAGGTCACTTATGCAACTTAAACTTATTAAAGAGCTTGAAGTAACGGCAATAGGAGCAATTGCATCCTATCCTGCAAGGTTAATTGAGGTTGCCCGTGAGAGTGGGTTTGATTTTAAAGAAACCAAATTGAGAGTTGCCATACTTGGCGCTGAAACATGGTCAGATGAATACAGACGAAGAATTGAAGAAGAAATGAATATAAAGACTTTTGATATAATCGGACTTACAGAAACAGGTGGAGTCGGGCTTGGAATAGACTGTCCTGCAAGAGCAGGCATTCATGTATGGGAAGACCATTACATAGTTGAGATAATAGATCCTGAAACAGGTGAACCCGTATCAGCAGGACAGGAAGGAGAGATGGTCATAACAACTCTTACCCGTGAAGGGTTACCACTTCTCAGGTATAGGACAAGAGATATATCAAGCATTTTATCCTATGAAAAATGTGATTGTGGTAGAACTCATCTTCGTGTAAGCAGAATTCGTGGAAGAACTGATGATATGCTGAAAGTTAAGGGAGTTAATTTTTATCCTTCACAGGTTGAGCAGATTTTGCTTAAATATAAAGGGCTCTCTCCTTATTATCAGCTTGTAATAGAAACAGTTAAAGGCAAAGATGAGATGACAATTATCGTAGAAAAGGCTGACAATGGAATTACTCAAAAAGAGCTTGAGCATCTTGATCTTGAACTTTATGACTTTTTAGGATTTCACAGCAAAATTCAGGTTGTGCCAGAAGGAACAATTCAGAGAGTCCCCGGCAAGGCAGTAAGAATTGTGGACAAAAGAAAGAAAATTTAAAATACTGTTAAGAATGTTCCACGTGGAACGTTCTTAACAGACTCCTCCTTTTACTACAAGAACAGACCTGTCACTGTATTCTACAATATTTCTTGAAACAGAACCCCATAAAATTCCTTCAATAAATCCTTTTCCGTGAGCTCCCATTACAATACAGGTTACATCCTCTTGTTTTGCCAACTTTATAATCTCTGCTGATGGTTTTCCAATGTAAAGATGGGTTTTTACTCTAAAGCCTTCCCTTTCCAGTTTTAATTTTACATTTTCAAGCTTTTCTCTATCCATTCTTTCAAATTCCTTAATTTTCTCCACAGACTGAAGTTTCATGGATTTTTCATCCATAATATGTGCTACCACAACTTCTTCAATCAGATTTTTTAATCCAGAAATGTATTCAATCGCACTTTCAGCGCAGTCTGACCAATCTGTAGGATAAAGAATTTTTCTAAAAGGATTTTCACAATAGCGTTTACAGGCTGCAGTATTGCCACTGAAGCAGGCAGGATATTTAGGAACATAAACTGGTACATTTCCATAACGAATTATTTTATCTGTATTTGAGCCAATAAATATCTCGCCAAGAATCCCTTTTCTCTGTCTCCCTGAAACAATCAATGAAACCTTTTCCTGCTCAGCAACCTTTAGAATCTCTCTGTAGGGAACTCCAACAGTTATAAATTTTTTTGATGAAAGACCTGATTCTGATATCAGTTCAAGGGCTTCTTCCATTTTCTTTTCAGCTATTTCAGAAAGGGTTTTCACAAAATCAAGGTCATATCCAGCGTATTTTTCCATTGGAATTTTTGATACATCAATAATATGAATGAGAATTATCTCTTTTGTGCCGACTTTTTTAAAATTTAAAAGGCATTTCAAAATATCCATTGAAAATTCTTCAAACTTAATTGGATAAACTATTTTTTCATACATATTAAGCCTCCTATTTTTTTATTTTGAAGAGTTTATATTCCGTATTTTTTGCAAACCATACGAGAACAAGCATCACGGGCACTTCAATCAGTGGACCAATTACCGTGGCAAGAGCAACAGTGGGATTAAAAGCCGAGATTGCAATTGCTATGGCAATTTCAAAATCTCTTCCTGTTGAGTTGAAGGCTACTGCTACTGAATCCTCATAATTTAATTTCAATTTCCAGCTTACAAGATAAACAATCACATACATTGTCCAGAAGAAAATTGTCATTGGCATTGCCATCTGAACAATAAAAATTGGCTTTTCAACAATTAAATCTCCCTTAAGGGCAAACATGACAATCAGAGTAAATAGAAGTCCCAAAATTGACATGGTATTAGATAAAATTTCAGTTTTTTAAACCACTCTTCACCAAATCTTTTGACTCCTAAAAATCTTGTAAGCATTCCAGCCAACAGAGGCACTCCAAGATATAAAACAACGCTTTCACCCACCACCCAAACATCAAACTTAACATCTCCAAGAAGCAATTTTGCATAAACAGGAATTAAAAGCATCTGAACAATGGAGTTAAAAGCAACAAGAATTATTGCAAGGGGACCATTTCCTCCTGCAAGATAGGTAAAAACAATTACCATTGCAATGCATGGTGCAAGTCCGTAAAGAACCAATCCTGTATATAAATCTTGCTCTCCGCTCAAGAAAAGCTTTGCTAGCAGAAGCATAAAAAACGGAGCTACTGCATAATTAAAAAAGGCAACAATTGCAAGTTGTCTTGGTGACTTAGCAGCTTTTCCAAGATCTTCAAATTTTATATTTGCCATGGCAGGATACATCATCATAAAAAGACCTACCACTACTCCAAGAGCAAGCGTATTTGGCAAACTGAATTCATAGGTGCCCTTAAAAATTGCCTTTATGGCATCAATTGGTGGTGTAAGTTCAAAATTTGATATACCATACCACTTTCCTATGGCAATTCCAATAATCATGCTGATAATAACGAAAAAAGGAAGCAGTTTAAAATTGTGCAGCTTTTCAAGAAATCTTCTCATTGAACCCTCCTATAACTATTATTTTCACAACCAGTCTTTGCCATTAAACGATAAGCTTTTTCATGCTTTATCCTGCAAGTGGATAACTTAAAAAATCAAAGTATAAATCTTATATCCAGTGACAATTAAAATCAAAACTGCGAATATCTGTTTTACTCTTACACCTGGTACAAATATGCTTGTTACTCTCGCACCGAGAAAGGAAAATAAAGCTCCAGCAGCTATCAAAGCAACTGTTAAAGAGAAATTCCAGTGAGCGGTGCTTAAATGCGGAAGTAACAAAGTTTTCGCTTTCCTGAGTGCTTTTTACTGGATTAAAGAGTCTATAGACAAGATAAAATACTGCAACAAAATATAGCAACAAAATATATAATCCAGACATATTTCTGGTTAACAAATTGAACAATATATGCACCAATGGGAGCAGAGACTGTTGTTATAATGGATAAGGGAATGGCTTTCCTCCAGTCCACAAATCCACTTTTTGCAAATCCTAAGGTGGAAAGCAGAGCAGTAACACCGTTCAGTAAAAGACTTAAAGGTTGAACCTGATGAACTAAATCTTCCATGAAAACTCCTAAAAAGGGAATGGCAGCAAAGGCAACTCCAAGCCCAAGCATTCCTGAAATAAAGGATAGAATACAGATACCTGCAACGATTATGATGCTTTCTTTCATAAAAAAAATTTTATATTATTACATAAAACCTGTCAAGATTATATTTATTTTGATTTAATGGAAACAAAAACTTTTTATTTTTGGCGGTGATTCAGGTTTAAAATTCAAAATTTTGAAACAATATTTTAAAGTTGACCAGAAATATGAGAATGTTTTAAAATTTTTCAACTTGTCCTGAAGGATGAGTTAAGCCATGAAGGCTCAATGAGCTTTCATGGCTTTTTTATGTGAAGATGAAGACAGTTTATATAAATAAAATTCAACATTTTATTGTGCTTTCAATGTTTTTACATCTCTTACTTTTTGTGGCATTCTCAAGTTTTGCAAAGGTAAGCAAAGAGCATCAGGAGATTGATATTTTTATAATAAACGATGTTGTTAGGTCCATTAAGGATTCAACAACTCAGGTTTCAGCAAAAAAGAATCATATTGAAAAAACACAGTCTACTGCTAAATCTGCTGAGGATACAAAAATTGTAGAAGAAAAAACACAACATACTATTTTAAGTTTTCCCTCCTCACATTCTGAATCCTTAGAAAAAAAATCATCAGCTGGATCTATCTCAACTTCAAATACAGAAAAAACAGGAATAGTTGATGCAGAATTTGGAACCACTTATGGTCCGAAGTTTCTTTACAGAGAAATTCCTGTATATCCCCAGATTGCAAGAAGGCTTGGTAAAGAAGGTAAAGTTGTTTTAAGGCTTACTATTAATGAAAAAGGAGAACTTTTAAATGTAGAAGTCATAGAAGGAGCTCCCTATGGATTTACAGAGTCTGCTGTTGAGGCAGTAAAAAAATCAAAATTTTCCCCTGCAATTAAAAATGGTAAACCAGTAGCCTGCCGGGCAATTCTTCCTGTAAGGTTTGTTTTAAAGTAGAGTTTATTTCAGGATTATTTTGAAATATTGCATTTTTTTTTGTAAACTAAATAAACAATCAATGATTGAGGAGGTATTATGGAGATTCATTATGCAGAAAGAATCAGGACGCTTCCGCCTTATCTTTTTGCAACCATTGATCAAATGAAAAAAGAGGCTCTTTCAAAGGGTGCAGACTTAATTGATTTAAGCATTGGAGACCCTGATATTCCAACACCTTCTCATATTGTGGAGGCAATGAAAAAGGCTGTAGAAAAGCCAGAACATCATAGATATCCAAGTTATGAAGGAATGCTCTCATTCAGAAAAGCAGTATCAGACTGGTATAAGAGAAGATTTAATGTTAACCTTGACCCTGAACATGAGGTTTTAAGTCTTATTGGTTCAAAAGAAGGAATTGGTCATATCCCTCTTGCCTTTGTTGATCCTGGTGAGATTGTTCTTGTTCCTTCTCCCGGATATCCAGTTTATCCTGTGGGAACAAAGTTTGCCGGTGGCATTCCCTATTTTATGCCCCTTAAAGATGAAAACAGGTTTCTGCCCGATTTGGACTCAATTCCTAAGGATGTTTGTAAAAAAGCAAAGCTTATGTTCATAAACTATCCTAACAACCCAACCAGTGCTGTTGCTGATGAGGAGTTTTATAAAAAAGTTGTTGAATTTGCCAGAAAATATAATATTATTGTATGTCATGATGCAGCCTATTCAGAAGTTTATTACGAGGAAAAGCCTGTCAGTTTTATGCAGATAGATGGAGCTAAGGAAGTTGGTATAGAGTTTCATTCCCTCTCAAAAACCTATAATATGACAGGATGGAGAATAGGATTTGCTGTAGGAAATAAAGAAATTCTTTCAGGACTTGGAAAGGTTAAAACAAATCTTGACTCTGGTGTTTTTCAGGCAATTCAGGAAGCGAGCATAGTGGCTCTTGAAACAGATGATAGTATCTTAAGAGAAATAAGAGAGATTTACAGGGAAAGAAGAGATGTGTTGTACGAAGGACTTAAGTCAGCAGGATTTGATGTTAGAAAACCTATGGCAACATTTTATCTTTGGGCAAAAGTTCCACGTGGAACAAATTCAATAGATTTTGTTGCAAGGCTTTTAAAGGAAGCTGAGGTTTTATGTACACCAGGGGTTGGATTTGGTGAATATGGCGAAGGATACATAAGATTTGCTCTTACACAGTCTAAGGAAAGAATAAAAGAAGCAGTAGAAAGAATAAGGAGGCTTAAGCTGTGATGAAGACATTAACAGTAAAAACTTCTTCAAGAGAAGAATTTGTTGATATCACAGATGAAGTTGAAATGGTTGTTAGAGATAGCGGAATTAAAAACGGAGTGTGTTACCTATATGTTCCTCACACCACAGCAGGCATAACCATTAACGAAGGTGCTGACCCTTCAGTAAAAAAGGACATCCTAAATGCATTAAAAAAGATTGCGCCCTATGGTGCAGGATACCTTCACATGGAGGGCAATGCAGACAGCCATATTAAAACAACAATTGTGGGTTCATCAGTGACTGTTTTTATTGAAGATGGTAATCTCATTTTAGGACAATGGCAGAGTATATTTTTCTGTGAGTTTGATGGGCCAAGAACAAGAAAAGTTTATTTAAAAATAATTAAACAGGAGGAATAATGTTAAACATTAATGCCATAGCTCCAGAGGAGCTAACAGAGGAGTCAAAGTTTAAGTTTCGTTGCTATCCCGGCATTTCCTGCTACAGGAGTTGCTGCAAGAACATTGATATAATGCTAACTCCCTATTGCATCATGAGATTAAAAAATAGATTTGGCATGTCATCTGGTGAATTTTTAATGCAGTATACCTATGTATTCATTGAGCCAAGAAGTGGTTACCCCTTTGTTTTTTTAAATAAAAATAATGATGAAGAGAAAACATGCCCATTTTTATATGAAGCGGGATGCTCTGTTTATGAGGATAGACCTGCTACATGCAGATATTATCCAGTTGGACAGGCTTCTCTTAAAAAGTTTGATATGACAGATGGAATAACAGAGGAGCATTATTTTTTTGTTAAAGAGCCTCACTGCAAAGGCTTTAATGAAGACAGAGAATGGACAGTGGCTGAATGGAGAAAGGCTGAGGGAGTTGACCTTTATGATGATATGAACAGAGGATGGAAAGAGCTTTTCTTTAAGAGAAATCTGAAGCCTGAAAAGCTTGATGAAAGAAAGGCTAAGGCATTTTATATGGCTTGCTATGACATTGATGCTTTCAGAAGATTTGTTTTTGAAAGCAGATTTCTTCAGATTTTTGATGTTCCTGAGGATAGAGTGGAAAAGATGAAGAAAGACGAAACAGAGTTGATGAATTTTGGATTTGACTACGTAAAATTTCTTTTGATGATTAAAGAGACGCTGAAATTAAAGCATAGTTGAAGCTGTGCTGCAAAGATAAAGGGCTTTTAACTGTCCACAGGCGGCGAGGATGTCCTGTCCTTTGCTTTTTCTGATAAACACAGAATAGCCCTGGGATATCAATGTTTGCTGAAATTTAAGTATCTCCCATTCATCAGGTTTTTCAAGCTCACATCCTTTCCATGGATTGAAGGGAATGAGATTTATTTTTGATGGTATTCCTTTGAGAATCTGTCCGAGCCTTAAAGCATCTTTTTCAGAGGAGTTAATTCCTTTAAGCATTACATACTCAAAGGTTATTCTTTCTCTTGACTTCAGAGGATACTCTCTCAGCGTTTTTAGAAGCTCATGAAGTGGATATTTTTTGTTCACTGGCATAATAAAGGTTCTTGTTTTTTCATCCGATGCATTAAGGGATATTGCGAGTTTTACTGAAGGAGCTTTGTGTGGTAATTCCTTAATTGCTGGAATAATACCAGCAGTTGAAACAGTGATTCTTCGCGGTGAAAATTCAATCAAATTTTTGAATCTCCACAATGCTTCAACAACATTTTCAAAATTCAGCAGAGGCTCACCCATTCCCATAAAAACAATGTTTGTAATCCTTTTGTTTTCATCTTTTATTAGCCTGCTTACCTGAATAAACTGGTCAACTATCTCCCATGTATGGAGATTTCTTTTAAATCCAATTCTGCCTGTAAGACAAAATCTGCATTTGACAGGACAGCCAACCTGACTTGATATGCAAAGTGTTAATCTACTTTTATCTGTAATTAATACACTTTCAATTTTTTCTTTATCTTCCAGCTCCCAAAGAAATTTTTCAGTGCTGTCCTTGCTGATTTTTCTTTCAACCAGTTTAATGTTGCCAATATAGTATTCTTTAGATAAACTTTCTCTAAGTGATTTAGGCAATTCTGTAATTTCATCAATTGAGGTGGCAAACTTTTTGTAAATCCAGTGAATGATCTGCTTTGCTCTGTATAAAGGAAGATGCTCGTTTTTTATAATTTCTTCAATTTCCTGTGCATTGTAATTCTTGAGATTTTTTAGTATCATTCGTGATGAAGAGGTGGTATAGGAACTTCAAGCTTTGTAAGATAATTTTTAAGATAACTGCAGACTGCCTCAGGATTGTCAATTACTTCAAAGTATTTAAAGTCATCAAGGCTTATGGCACCAAGATTTTTAGGGGAGTTTTTAAACCATTCAAGAAGTCCTTTCCAGTAAGTAGAACTATAAAGAATTATGGGAAATGAAAGAATTTTACCTGTTTGAACAAGGGTGAGAGCTTCAAAAAGCTCATCAAGGGTTCCGAAACCACCTGGGAAAATAACAAATCCAATTGAGTATTTTATAAACATCAGCTTTCTTACGAAAAAATATCTGAAGTTTAAAGAAATATCAAGATATTTATTGGGATGCTGCTCATGAGGAAGCTCAATATTCAATCCAATAGATTTTCCTTTACCCAGTTTAGCGCCTTTATTAGCAGCTTCCATTATCCCGGGACCACCGCCTGTAATTATTGAAAAACCAGCCTCACTCAGCAGTTTTCCCACTTTGAATGCTTCCTGATAATAAAAATTTTCTTCTGTTAATCTGGAACTTCCAAATATTGAAACTGCAGGACCAATCCCATGCAGTGTTTCAAAGCCCTCAACAAGCTCTGATTGAATCCTGAATACTCGCCATGTATCAGAAGACTTAAAATCCTCTATCATCTTCATCATCCTCTACAATTGTCGTTCTTATAAGTGCAAGAATTGCAGAATGAGGCACAATTAGATACTTTTTTTCCTCAAATTCTATTTCAATTCCTGCATCTTTAAGAAAAAGTGCATAATCACCTTCCTGAGCCTGAAGAGGTATATATCTTATGGGTTCAGCGTTTGTCTGTTTCCAAGGTTCTTCAAGAACAACTGAGATGTCGTTAACAGGATAACCGGGTCCCACTTTTATAACTCTTCCACCAAGAACTTTGTCTTTTTCTTTTACAGTGGGAGGTAAAAAGAGTCCTGCCCGTGTTTCCATTCTCTCATCCGGTTCAATGAGAACCCTGTCTCCCACTATTATTAACTTTCTCTGTGTTTTCATAAATTTTAAACTTTAAATCACTCGCAGGTGCTTGAATCTTTAATTTTATTTTATCTCAGCTACATCTGGTAAATCCACAACTGTGACAGATAACGCATCCTTCTTCATAAGAAAGTGCACTTCCACATTCAGGACATGCACCGTAATGAGCTGCTTCATCATCTGAACTTTGAACTGTTAATTTTGAATTTTGAAGCTTTTGAGTTGGTGAGCCGTCTGAGGCTTTTGAATCACCTGTCTTGCTATGGTAACTTTCTCTTATTTCAGCCTCAATTGCCTTTGCAATGGCATCTGAACAGCTTGTGATCTTTCCATTACCTGACCACACAGGAGCATGACAGGATATTCCTTTAAGTTGTTTTACTATTTCTTCTGGTTCAATTCCGCTTCTTAGGGCAAGAGATATAAGCCTTCCAATTGCTTCTGCCTGAGAAGCTGCGCATCCACCTGCTTTGCCTATATTTGTAAAGACTTCAAAGGGTTTTCCTTCATGATCTTGATTTATTGTTACATAAAGATTTCCACAGCCTGTTTTCATCAATCTTGTAACTCCTTTCAGAACCTCAGGTCTTTTTCTTGGTTTAAGAGTTAAAGGAGTGCTTTGAGCTTCTGTTTTAGTCTTCTGTATGACCTGTCCCTGTCTTGAGCCGTCTCTATAAACAGTAACGCCTTTGCATCCAAGACGATAGGCAAGAAGATAAACCTCTCTTACATCATCCTCTGTTGCATGATTTGGAAGATTTACTGTTTTACTTACTGCATTGTCAACATATTGTTGAAAAGCTGCCTGCATGCGCACATGTTCAGATGGAGAAATTTCGTGAGCTGTAACAAATATTTTCTTAATCTCCTCAGGGATTTCTTTAATTTCCTGAATTGAACCTGTTTCAGCTATCTTTTCAGCTAAAGCATCAGACCAGAGTCCTAATTTTTCCATTTCTTTTCTGAAATAAGGGTTAACTTCTACAAGGCGTGTTCCATCCATCACATTTCTTGCAAAACATATGGCAAAAAGTGGTTCAATTCCAGATGAACATCCTGCAATTATGCTCAGTGTCCCTGTTGGTGCAATTGTGGTTATAGTCGCATTTCTTAAAGGCATTTTTCCGTAATAAATGCTTTTTTCATAATTAGGAAATGTTCCTCTTTCCTTTGCCAGTTCCTGAGAAGCCAACCTTCCTTCCTGAAGTATAAACTTCATCAATTCTTCTGCCAGACTTAGAGCTTCTTTTGAATTATAAGGAATTCTTAACTGAACAAGCATGTCAGCCCAGCCCATCACACCAAGCCCTATTTTTCTGTTTGCCTTTGTATTTTTTTCTATGATAGTCAATGGATATTTATTTGCATCAATTACATTATCAAGAAAATGAACAGCCTTCCATACAGTGCTTCTCAGAAGCTCCCAGTCAACAGAGTCTCCTCTTACCATTTTTGCAAGATTTATTGAGCCAAGATTACAGGACTCATATGGTAAAAGAGGTTGTTCTCCACAGGGATTTGTTGCTTCAATTTCTCCAAGTAGAGGTGTTGGATTGGCGGCATTAATTCTATCAAGGAAAACAATTCCTGGTTCACCATTTTTCCATGCCTGATGCACTATCAGATCAAAAACTTCCTTAGCTTTAAGCCTTTTTACAGCCTTACCTGTTCTTGGATTTATTAGATCGTATTCTTCATCATTTATAACTGCTCTCATAAACTCTTCTGTAAGTCCAACAGAAATATTAAAGTTTGTAAATTTTGTAAGGTCATCTTTGCATTTTATAAACTCTAAAATATCCGGATGGTCAACTCTCAGAAGCCCCATGTTAGCACCTCTGCGCCTTCCTCCCTGTTTTACAGCCTCTGTTGCCGAATCAAAAACACTCATGAAGGATACAGGTCCTGAACTTATTCCCTTTGTTGAGCCCACCACATCTCCTTTGGGCCTGAGACGAGAAAAGCTAAAACCTGTGCCACCTCCTGATTTATGTATGATTGCTGCATACTTGACAGCATCAAAAATTCCTTCCATAGAGTCTTCCACAGGCAAGACAAAGCAGGCGCTGAGTTGTCCAAGAGGAGTTCCGGCATTCATTAAAGTGGGAGAGTTTGGTAAGAATTTAAGTGTAGTCATAAGCTCGTAGAATTCCTCTTTTGTTTTATTGACCTCCTTTTCAGATTTACCGTACATTGCGTCTATTTGAGCAATTGCTATGGCTACCCGACGAAATAACTCTTCTGGTGTTTCTATGATTTTACCCTCTTCATCTTTTTTAAGGTATCTCCTTTTTAAAACTTCTATTGCATTGTCTGTTAGCTCCACTTTTACCATTGTTTCCATGTGCCCTCCCATCTTTTAGTAGACTGTTCAAAAACTTGCAAGCTCCTGAAAATCAAGAACTTGCAAGCCTCTTTAATTTTCAATAACCTCCAATAAGGAGGAGATCCCTTGCTTAAGCTCGGGATGACATAAAAAATGCCTCAAAAGGACAAAATAAAGTTGTTAAGAAATAAAACTTTAGATTATAATTTTAAGCATGACAACAGATATTTTTCTACTACTTTTTAATCTTTTCTTGATATTATTGAGCGCGGAGATTTTCACCAACGGCATTGAAGTGTTCGGGAAAAGACTCGCCCTTAGTCAGGCAGTTACAGGAAGTATACTGGCTGCAGTAGGCACAGCTCTTCCTGAAACGATTCTTCCTCTAGTTGCTATTTTACTGCATAAAGGAGAGGCAGGACATAGTATTGGTATCGGCGCAATTCTCGGTGCTCCTTTTATGCTTGCCACACTGGCTTTTTTAATGATAGGATTAACTGTTGTTGCTGGATATGTTTCAAAAAGGAGAACCTTTGTCTTTGAAGCTGAAATTCCAACAGTGAGAAGGGATTTAGTTTTTTTTCTAATTATGTATTCTTCAGGAATCTTTTTACCCATGTTTTTAAAAAAACACATAGTAGTTGCCCTTTTACTTCTGTTTGGATACATTGCCTATTTATATGTTACTGTCAAGAGTGAAAGTGAAGGAATTTTACATGAGGAAAAACTCTATTTTGATAAAATCTTTGGAAAAGTTCTGCCAGTAAAGAGATTTGAAACTTTTTTTTCACTCGCCCAGGTTTTGATTGCTCTTTTTATAATGATTGAAGGTGCACATGGATTTGTTTCTGCGCTGCAGCATTTTTCTCTGAAGATAGGATTTGACCCTCTTTTGTTTGCTCTTTTGATTGCTCCTATTGCAACAGAGCTTCCTGAAAAGTTTAATTCTGTAACATGGACCTTCAAAGGAAGGGATACCTTAGCGATGGGAAATGTAACAGGCGCAATGGTTTTTCAGTCAACCTTTCCTGTTTCAGTAGGAATTATTTTTACGGACTGGGATATTACAGGTTATGCTCTTTTGAGTGCCTGTCTTGCAATTTTAGCAGTAGCAATAATTTTAGGGGGAATCCTCATAAAAAAAAGGATTTCCCCCTTTATTTTAATTTTATCAGGCTCCTTTTATCTGATATATGCGTTGCTTATTATAAAGCCCTTTTAGCTATTCTTCCTCTTCCTCAAACAATTCTTCAACTTCCTCTTTCCCTTCTTCAAGCTCATCTTCCTGTTCCTCATCATTCATAAGAAGAAGGGTGAGAAATTCACCAACATGGGTTTTTTCTTCTCTTGCAATGTCAAGAAAAACAGCTTTAATCTTTTCATCATCTGTTAATGAAGCAAGCTGTTCATAGAGATTGATAGCATCAAGCTCCGCAATAAGCCCTATTCTTAAAATTTGTCTGTTAATATCGCCCTGTTCTAAATTTTCCATTGAAAAAGGTATTTTGGAAAGCATAAAACACCTCCGTTTTCTTTCAATTATACAATAAAAATTTGTTAAAATTAAACAAATAGTTTAAGGAGGATGAAAATGAGAGAGGAAGGTAAGATTTTGGCAGCTTTTCTTTTAGGAGGAGTAATTGGAGCAGCTGTGGCACTTCTTTATGCACCAAAGTCAGGGCAAGAAACAAGAAAAGAAATTAAAAAGAAAGCTAAAGAGCTTAAGAAAAAAACTGTCAGAGCAGCGGAAGAGCTTTATGAAGAGATTGAGGAACTTTCAGAAATGCTTAAAGAGAAACTTAAAGATATTAAAGAGCGTGGTCAGGAATTAAGCTCAGATGCTAAAAAAGAAGTTTTAAATCAGATTGAAAAGCTTACAAAAATAATTGACGACAAAAAGAAGAAGCTTCTGGAGAAGCTTGATTGATTGAAAAAAAAGCTCTTCTGGACTTAGATTTTTATAAAATTCTGAGTTTAATAGAAGAGTTTGCCAGTTCCTCAGCTACAAAAAAAGCTATTGAAGCGATTTTTCCTTTTGATGATTTTGAACAAGCAGACAGGTCTCTTAAAGAGTTTGAGGAAATAAAAGAATATCTTGATCAGGGAGCTGAGCTTCCTATATCTTTTTTCCCTGATATTTCTGAATTGCTTGATAAAGCAAAGAAAGAAGGAGCTATTTTTGAACCCTCTGAATTAACTCAATTTTTAAAGGTTCTGAGAGTTCTGGATAAAGTAGCTCCTTTTGTTGATGAGCTTTTAAACTACCCTTTTTTCAGAGAGAAAATAAAAAGCATTCTTAAAACCAGTTTATCATTGGGTCAGCCATATCTTCTTGAAATACTTGAAAATACCATTGATGAAGAGGGAAATATTCTTGACACAGCCTCTCCGTTTCTGAATTACATAAGAAAACAGATAAAAATAACAGAGGAAAGAATAAAACAAAAGCTTGAAGAAATAATTAACAGACCAAATATACAGGTTTTTCTTCAGGACAGATTTATTACAAAAAGAAACAACAGATGGGTTATACCTGTTCGGATGGATTCAAAGGGACAGGTTGCAGGAATTGTTCATGATGTTTCTCGTTCAGGGGAGACAGCTTTTATAGAACCAGCTGAAATAACAGCCTTATCCAAAAAACTGGAAGAGCTTTTAATTGAACAGAGAGTTGAAGAAATAAGAATACTTAAAGAAGTCTCCTTTGAGATTCATCAAATCAGTGATGCCCTTGAAAGAGAGTTTAAATTACTCATTTATCTTGATAAAATGCTTTCAATATATAAATTTTCCAGAAAATTTAATGCTCATGCTCCTCAACTCACTAAAGAAATCACGATAAATCTGATTGATGCCAGACATCCTATACTGATGCTTTCAAGAGATGTTGTGCCCCTTCAGATAGAACTGAGAAATAAAAAAGTTCTTGTAATTACAGGTCCTAATGCAGGGGGCAAAACTGTAACACTGAAGACAGTAGGACTTCTAACTGCAATGGCTATTTCTGGACTTCCCATACCAGCAAGTCCTTCTTCTACAGTTCCCTTTGTAAAAAGTATATATGTTGACTTTTATCATGAAGACTCTATTGAAGAGCATCTTTCCAGCTTTGCCGCCCACATAGTAACTCTCAAAAAAATAGTTGAAAATGCTAATTCTGATAGCCTTGTTCTTCTTGATGAAATAGGCACAAATACTGATCCTGAGGAAGGCTCTGCATTAGCATGTGCAATACTTGAAGAGTTAAAAGACAGAGGAGTTTTCACCTTCGCAACAACCCATTTAAGTAAAGTTAAAATTTTTGCAACAACCAATGAAGACATAGAGATAGCCTCTATGCTTTTTGACGAAAAAACAATGTCTCCTCTTTATAAATTAAGCATCGGCAGTTTAACTCCTTCATATGCCCTTCAGATTGCTCAAAAATATGGTTTTCCTGAAAAGCTTATTAAAAGAGCTTACGAGTTAAAAGGCTCTCAGGATAAAGAAATCTATAAACTTATGAAAGAGCTTGAAGAGGCTAAAGCTGAATACAATAAGAGACTTGATGAGATTGAAAAAATCAAAAACAGTGTCATTACCGAAAAGGAAAGACTGGAAAAAGAAATTTCCTTTGCTTCTGAAAAAAAGAAAAGAATCATTGAAGAAGCAAAAATAGAGGCTCATAATATGATCATGAAATTAAAAAAAGAGATTAACATTCTTCATGAGGAAGCTAAAAAAGCAGACAGGAAAAAACTTAAAGAAATATCTCTTAAAATTTCAGAACTCTCAAAACAGCTATTGCCTCAGGAGATTAGAGTTCCTGAAAACATTCAGATTGGTGATGCTGTAAAGGTAAAAACTCTTGAGCTTACAGGAAAGGTGGCTTTTATTGAAGATAAAAAAGTAAAGATTAAAACAGATAAAATGTTTGTAGAAGCAAAAATTGAAGAGCTTGAGAAGATTGAACCAGAGCAGACAGAGGAAAAATCAAATATTTCTTTTATTCAGGTTGAGGAGATTACTACAAAGCTTGACATTCGGGGTTTAAGAGTTGATGAATCAGTCCCGCTAATAGAAAAATTTTTAAATAAACTCTCTTTAAGCGAGGCTTCCTCAGGAGTCATTATTCACGGAGTCGGTAAAGGTATTTTAAGAAATTTCGTGAGAGACTACTTAAAGGAACATCCTCTGGTAAAAAGCCTCAGAAAGGGTAATGCTGATGAAGGCGGAGATGCTGTAACAGTGGTTGAAATAAAATGAAAACCGCTGGCATTATTGGAGCAGGTAAAGCTGATAAAGAGCTTTTAGAGCTGGCAGAAGAAGTTGGAAGACTCCTTGCAAAGGAAGGAATTACTGTTATCACAGGTGGTTTAGGAGGAGTAATGGAGGCAGCAAGCAGGGGAGCATTTCTTGAAGGAGGCATTACAGTGGGAATCTTGCCAACACTTAAAAAAGAAGATGCCAATCCCTATGTGAAAATTCCTATTCCTACAGGAATGGGGGAGATGAGAAATGCTCTTATTGTAAGAGCCTCTGATTTATTGATTGCTATTGGTGGTGAGTATGGCACCCTCAGTGAGATAGCCCTGGCATTAAAAACCGGTAAAAAAGTCATAGGACTTAAAACATGGAATATACCCGGAATAATAGAGTGTCACTCAGCAGAAGAGGCTGTAAGGCTTGCCACATCCTTAATTAAGGGTAAATAAATCTTAAAGGTTGTTCCTTTGCCTACCTCGCTTTCTACTTCAATAGATCCCTCATGGTCTCTCACAATTCGGTAAACAATTGAAAGCCCCAGTCCTGTTCCCTTAGCACCTTTTGTAGTAAAAAAGGGTTCAAATATTCTTTTCTGAGTTTCCTCATCCATGCCAGTTCCTGTATCTGTTACAGATAAAACCGCAAACTCTTTATTTAACAGAGAGGCAACATCTGTTTTTATCTTTATTGTTCCTCCTTCTGGCATGGCATCAAGGGCATTCTGTATTAAATTAGTTAAAACTTCATTAAAGGCTTCAATATCAAGCTTTACCATGAGAGGAATGCTTGATAATTCGTAAACTACTTTAATGTAGTGTTCAACAGTCACATCTATCTTTGTTTTCATTGACTGAATCAGGAAGTTTAGATCAAAAACCTTCATCTCATACCTTCTTTCACCTGTAACATTTAAGATTTCCTTTGAAAGATATATTGCCCTTTTTGATGCATTAATTATCTGGTCAAGAGCGTTTCTTACAAACTCCTCTGATGCCTTTGGCTGAGCAAGAGTTGCAAATCCCTGAATTATGTTGATTAAATCCTTAAATCTATGTACTGCTTCACCAAGAGAATGCCTTACACATTCAAAATAGCTAAATTCCTCCATTTTTCTTTCCATTTCTCTTGCTTCAAGGATTCTTAATGAAGCACTGGAAATTGCTCTGCTTAAGTATCCTATTTCATCTGTTCTTTGAGAATATTTTTTAAGGTATATCTCTTTGAAGCCAAGATAAGATGTCTGCTCTGAGATTTCAATTAAGGGATTCATGTATTTTTTTGTAATGTAAAGGAGCACTATAAAAACAAGAGCCAGGGAAGCAAAAATCTGATAAAAAAGATGAAGGTATAGGCTTTTTGTAATGACTTTCTCTGGTATCATTATTACAAGAGAAAGTTTTCTATTTTTTATGCTCCAGTTTTCTATTTTTACAAACCATTTTTGATTGTGAAAACTGATCTTATCTTTTCCTGAATACAGGGCTTTGTACAGTAGAGGGAATTGCTCCTTATTAACTCTATAAATTTTTTCTGGCTCAGGAGTGATTTCATCAACAAAAGCTATAAGCTCATTACTGTCTGAAATAAGATAAAGCTTTACTTCTGGATAAAGCCTTTCTTTGGCTTTATATAAGAACGATGATACATCCTTTATCATTAAATCAATGCCGACAACTTCTTTTGAATCACCACACAAAACTAAAGAAGCTGTAAAACCAGGGTCCTTTGTGGTCCTGAAAAGGTACTGTTGACTCCATTGAATATCATTGCTCTCAAGAGCCTGTTTATACCAGAGTGTGTTTCTTGGATCGTAATTATCCTTAAGTTGTCTTTTATTTATTATTTCTCCATTATTGTTGAGAGTATTCCATACTACATATCCTCGGTTCTTTGCCTTTTTAATTCTGTTAAGCCATCTGCCTCTATCATTTAAAATAAGATAGCCATTTCCCTTCCCATCTCCGTAATTTATTGATGTTACATAGGGATATTTTTTCATAAAATCCATAAGAAATTTATTGGTTTTTTCAATGTCATTGAAGTTTAAAATTTTACAGCAAACAAGAGACTGAATGTTATACAGGAAAGTTTCAACAGGACTCACCAATTTATCAACCTCTCCTTTAAAAAATGATGAAACTGTTTCAATGTGATGACTAAGATATTGCTCACAAAGATGGAAAGAGACTAAATAATTGGTTATGGCAATACCTGTAGCCAGAGCTATCATTACCAGTACAGTAAGCCACTTAATACTTAAAGTAAATTTTGCCATCCAGATTAAATTATATCTTTTAAAAATTTTTTTAGCTACTTTAAGATTGCCGATAGAAAATTTTCAAGACTGACTTAATCTTCAATTACCTGCACAATAAGGAGTAGACACTTAGCGTTTTTTATTCAACAATTAACACTTTACCTTATACGGAGTGCATTTGCCATTTTTATCAGGACAGCATCTTTCGCACCAGTGTTGCCCGTTTTTATCACAGCAACATACTCTCTCATAGCAACCATTTAACTGAAGACTCCATTGGGAGCAGTTTGCCGATTCTGCAAGAAGAGTATTTTCTGAGTTAATATTACATGAATTAAACTGCTCAACGGATTTTGTTGTTGATAACCCTGATGAAGCAAAGGTAAACATCAGTCCGATCAAAAAAATTGCTAAAACTAATCTTTTCATTTTTAACCTCCTGAATTATTTAATTGTTAATCGTTCCATTAAAAATCTTACCTGTCTGTCCTCTGGGTTAAGTCTCAAAACTTCTTCAAAAATCTTTTTCGCCTCATCTTCCTTTCCAGCTTGGTAATACATTAAACCAAGGGATCTTTTTAGTGTTGAGTCTTTTGGAAACTTTTCCACCCCCTCTACGAGATAATTCAATGCTTTTTCATCTTCTCTCATCTCCTGATAGCAGACAGCAAGATAGTAGTAAACCTCTGCAGTTGGCTGAGCTTTAAGTGCTTTTTCAAAAAGTGTTACAGCTTTTCCATAGTTTCTCTGTCTGAAGTAGTTTCCACCTTCAATAACAAGTTCTGTTGCCTTTCTCTGCCTTTCTTCCTGAGAGAGACCTGAATAGGGATTGGCAATGGCATTTACAACTTTCCCTTCTGGAAGTTTAAGATTATAAACACTGCTTACATGAATATTTTTAAGCTTCATCTCATCAATGTTTATTGAACCAAAGTAATTTGGAGCAATCTTTACAATTGTTTCTGAAGAAATATTCAGAGTATTATCATAAATGTTGTTATCCTTTATCTCGCCTGAAAATCCGTTAATCTTAATGCCTGTCTCATTCTGGAATATGTTGTTCATGGAAATTGTAGAATCTGTTTTTAAAAGCTCAATTCCTGTTTTATTTCCTGAAATTGTTAAGTTTTTAATTGAAGCAGAGGGAATTCCTGATATTAAAATCCCTGTATCACAGTAGGTTATTACTCCGTTTTCAACAAAACCACGAGCTGAATTTAAAATCAATCCCGTGTGTGCATTCTTTAGCCTGAATCCGTTTATGTTTAAATCTCCTTCTTTAACAGTTATTCCTTTCCATTTTTTATCAGTAGCTGAAACAAACTCAACAGAAGCGTCCTTTGCATCTATGACGATCTTACCTTCAACAGTAAGCTCAGAATTTTCATGAAACATTATTCTTGTCTCAGGCTCAACTGTCAGCGTTAAACCTTTTGGTATTCTGAGGCTATCCTTAACAATGTAAATCCCTGAAAGCACGGTGTCTCTTTCAATTGTTCCTGAGATTATCTGAGACTCAATGGTTGTGAGAGAAGCTTTTACAGAATCCTGTATTTCCGATTCATTTCCCGCAGTATCATATGCAATGACTCTGTAGTAATAAACTTTTCCATGCTCCAATGCTCTGTCTTCAAAGAAAGAGAGTTCAACCTTTCCAATTTCTTTAAATCCTGTAAGTGGCTGTTCACTTCTTAAAATCTTATAGCCCTTTAAATCAGAAACATTTTTCAGAGCCTGCCATGAAACTTCAATTCTGTCATGAAAGCCTTTAGCTCTTAATCCTGTTACCTGAGGAGGTGGTGTTGTGTCAATTGTAATAAATCCACTTACATCAATCCATTGAGTTTCATACCCGCCTGGTTTTCTTAATGATACAACTATGGGAGCTTCTTTTACATTATCACCGGGCATAACAACATACTCACCAATGTAAATTCCAGGCTGAGTTTCTTTCATGGCTATGCCTCTTTTAAAGTTACCAATATCAAAGGTAGCAACCATTCCTCTGTCTCCTTCTAAACCAACCTGTATGAGTTTTCCTTTGCCAAAGGGAGAATCCTTAGCATTTGTAAGAACCTCTTTAATTACAGGTCTTTCCTCAACTATACCAGATGGTGAAGGAATTTTTGCATTGAATTTATAGCAAAGTTCATTGAGCATTCTTACCTGTTGAATATCCCTTATGTTCATTGCTGTTGAGATTGCTGTTATGACCGCACTTAATGGAGAGAGTGGAACTCCACCCTCATGGTATCTGACAGAGTCTTTCAGTCTAAGAATCTCTTTTGCTGTCCTTGTATTTATCATCCAGACTTCAGCTTCTATGCCAAGCTGTGAATAGGCAACTGCATAAATTTTTTTATAGTCCGTAACTCTACCGTAAATCAATCCATCGCATCCAAGAGCCTCACATATCTCCTTTGGTTGGATGTCAAGGATGTTTTTGCCCTTTGATTTTTCAAGCTGAACTATTTTTTCATCAACAATGTTCAGTTCAATATCCCTGTAAGGCTTAGAGCTAAAGTGATTGTAAAAGGCTTTTCTTACTTGATTTGCTATTCCAAGCTCTTCTGTTTTATTTTCAAAAGGAAGAATGGCAACTGTTTTTGGAAGCTCTTCCTCTGATATTTCTCCTTGAGGGGTTTCCTTTTTTACCTCAGGCATGGTAGCACAGGAAGCGATAAACAAAACAATAAAGAAGACAAACAAAGTTTTTTTCATTAACGCACTCCTAAGGCTTTTTTCAAATTATAATGCTTTATCGAAATGATTTCAAGGTAATTTTCACATTAACTGCGGAGGAGATTCTTCGCCTTCCGAGGGTGGCATCCCGCCCGAGGAATCTCCTGTCCTTCTGTCATTGCGAGCCCGACGGAGTGGGGCGTGGCAATCTCTTCTTTTTCAGTAAGGAGGAGATTACTCGCCTGTCTCTGGCAGGCTCGGAATGACAAAAAATATGGGAATGACAAGGCAGAGGGGAATGACAGAAAAAGAGGTTCAGGATGAGTTAACTCACTTTTATTCTAATAAATCTTCTTTTGCCCACCTTTAAAATATACTCCCCAGCTTTAAGTTTTATATCAGGATTTATCGTGAGCTCATTGTTAATCTTGACAGCACCCTGTTTGATAAGCCTTATTGCCTCTGAGGTGCTTGTTGTAAGAGCATGTTCTTTCATTATTTTTGGAAGCCAGATTCCTTCTCCTTCATCCTTTACCTCTACAGTCTCAATGTCTTCAGGAATCCCTTTTTTTCTGAAAAGTTTAACAAAGTTTTCTCTTGCTTTCTCTGCAAGCTCTTTACTGTGATATCTTGTAACAATTTCCACTGCAAGAGCTTCCTTTGCATCTCTTGGATTAATTCTTCCTTCTTTTATACCATTTTTAAGCTCATTGAGATCTTCAATTGATATATGACTCAGAAGTTCGTAATACTTGAGCATTAATTCATCGTTGATGGACATTATTTTCCCAAACATCTCATCAGGTGGTTCGTTTATTCCAATGTAGTTACCAAGACTTTTAGACATCTTTTGCACACCATCAAGCCCCTCAAGAAGAGGCATTGTGATTATTACCTGCTGTTGCATTCCGTACATCTTCATTAACTGTCTTCCCATAAGAAGATTGAACTTCTGATCAGTGCCACCGAGTTCTACATCTGCTTTTAAGTAAACGGAGTCATAAGCCTGAAGCAGAGGATAGAGAAACTCAAGAATTGATATGGGACGACCTTCTGTAAAGCGTTTTTTAAAGTCCTCTCTTTCAAGCATTCTTGCTACAGTCTCTGCTCCTGCAAGTCTGCACATATCAAGTGCTGTCATTCTGTTAAACCATTCACTGTTAAACATTATCACCGTTTTTTCTGGATCAAGAATTTTGAAGACCTGCTCTTTGTATGTTTCGGCATTTTTCAGGACTTCCTCTCTTGTAAGAGGCTTTCTTGTCTCTGTTTTACCTGAAGGGTCTCCTATCATTCCAGTGAAATCGCCAATAAGAAATATAACTTCATGACCAAGTTCCTGAAACTGCCTCATCTTTTCAAGTAGCACAGTATGTCCGAGATGTATGTCTGGTGCAGTTGGATCAAAACCAACTTTTATTCTTAATGGTTTTCCTTCTTTGCAGGAGCGTTCAAGCTTTTTTTTGAGGTCTTCTTCAAGAATTATCTCAACAGTGCCTCTTTTAATTATTTCAAGCTGTTTTTCAGGTGTAACCATCTGTCCTCCTTTGCCTTAGAAAGAATGTTGTTTGTCAGGGAACTCGCCTTTTTCAACTTCTTCTTTATATTGTTTTACTGCTTTCAGAATTTCATCTTTTAAACTTGCGTATTTTTTAACAAATTTTGGCGTAAATCTCTCAAAAAGTCCGAGCAAATCATGTATTACCAAAACCTGTCCATCACAGTGAGGACCTGCTCCAATACCTATTGTTGGAATTTCAAGAGATTCAGTTATCTCCTGGGCAAGCTCTGAAGGAATTACTTCAAGCACTATTGCCACAGCACCCTTTTCCTGAAGTCTTAATGCATCCTCCTTTATTCTTTTTGCCTGCTGTTCTGTTTTACCCTGAAGCCTGTATCCTCCCATTCTGAGCACTGCCTGAGGAGTAAGTCCAAGATGCCCAATAACAGGAATCTCTGCTTCTGTAATAGCTTTTACTTGAGAGAGAATTTCTCTTCCACCTTCAAGTTTGACAGCCTGTGCACCTGCCTCTTTTATAAGTTTACCCGCATTTCTTACAGCCTCCTCAACACTTACCTGATAGGACATAAATGGCATGTCAGCCACAATCATTGCTCTTTTTGTTGATTTTACAACAATTTTTGTATGATATAACATCTCTTCCATTGTTACAGGAAGTGTTGTTTCATTTCCCTGAACTACCATTGAAAGAGAGTCTCCTACAAGAATCATATCTATTCCCGCTTCATCAATAAGATGGGCCAAGGGATAGTCATAAGCGGTAAGCATTGTGATTTTCTGTTTTTGCTTTTTTTTATCCAGTAAATCAGTAACAGTGAACCTCATTTTAAAATTTAGCCTTTGAATTTTGAACGCCCATGAGGCGGTTCTGTGTCCTTCTAATTGCCTTAAGTTGAAGTTGAAGACTTCTTACTCCCTCCCACTCATTTATCACTGGAGTAAATGCTGCATCAACAAGGCATCCCTCAAGTATTGGTTCTCCTGCCATATCAAAACCTATTGCCGGAATATATTTTCCATTTTGCCTTAAAGACATTTTAAGATGATTACTGCCCACCTTTCTTAAATTTACCACAGTAAGCTCTTTTGCTCCAAAAATGGGCTCACGATTTCCTTCTCCAAAAGGTTCAAGAAGCTTTATTTCTTCTGTGAGTTTTTCATTGACCTCTGATAAACTGACCTGAGCATCCAGCTGAAGCACATTTTTTGGCTCCATATCCATGCTTTCTGCTAATTTGCAAAGCCTTTCTTTGAATTCATTAAGCTTTTCTTTGTAAAGCATTACTCCTGCTGCCTGCTTGTGACCTCCAAAGCGTATAAGAAGGTCTTTGCAACTGCAAAGCATTTTCTGTAAATCAACACCACTGGGAGCTCTTGCAGAACCCTTTGCTTTGTTTTCGTCTATTGCCATGATGAATACAGGTCTGTTAAATCTATCAAGAAGTTTGCTTGCCACTGTGCCAACAACTCCAAGATGCCAGTCCCCCCATAGTACAACAACGGCTTCGTCGTTAAATTCATTATCCAGCTTCTTTTCAACCTCCTCCATAATTTTTTCTTCTGTTTTTTGTCTTAAAGAGTTTATCTGATTTATCCACTGTCCAATGTTTTCAATTTCTCCAATATCCTCGGAAGTAAAAAACTTTACTACATCTTGAGCATGGTCAATTCTTCCAGGTGCATTTATTCTCGGTATAAGGCAATAACTTAAATGAAAATTTTTGATAATGTTTGAATTTACTCCTGCTATTTCTTTTAATATCTTAATTGAAGCTCTACATGGATTTTCAAGAAGTCCCCATCCCTGTTTTATTAGTGCTCTATTTGTGGTATTAAGAGGTACCATATCAGCATAGGTTCCGAGTGTTACAAGGTCAAGATACTGCATGGCTTCTTCAGAATTTAAAGCCATCGCAAGCATGAAAGCAACTCCTACACCTGCCAGAGATGTATATGGAGAGTTTTCATCAACTTTAGGATTGATTATGGTTAAAGCCTCAGGAAGCACCAATTCTCCATCTATTCTCAATGGTTCATGATGATCTGTGATGATTGTCTCAATTCCCTCTTTTTTTGCGTATTGAACCATCTCAAAGTCTCTTATTCCGCAGTCAACAGTTATGATGAGCTTTGCTCCTGCTTTTTTTGCCTCTTCAATGCTTGTTTTAGTTAAACCGTATCCGTGATGAATTCTATGGGGAATGTGATAAAAAACTTGAGCTTTCATCTTTTTCAAAATGTCATAAAGAATTGCAGTCCCTGTTAATCCATCAGCATCATAATCTCCATTGATAAAAATTTTTATGCCTGAGTTTATCGCATCCTTTATTATTCTTACAGCTTCATAAACTCCTGAAATGCTGAAGGGATCAATTAAATCCATTGAAGGGTTCAGGAAGGAATATATTTCATCTACCTCTTTAAGTCCCCTTGATACAAGAACCTGTGCAATGGGAATTGATATATTTAAGGACTTAGACAGATACTGAAGATAATCCTGATTTGTCTTAACAACAATCCATTCGCTGTATTGCATTTTATCTTTTTAATAAAGAATGTTTGCCAAGCAATAAGACCACAGGGCTTGCCACAAATATGGATGAATAGGTTCCAATTACTATTCCGATCATCATTGCTAAGGCAAAGTCATGCAGAACCTCTCCTCCAAAGAAAAAGAGCGCTACCGCTGACAGAAATGTTGTAAGAGATGTTACAATTGTTCTTGATAAAACTTCATTTATGCTTTTGTTCATCAATGCTTCAAGCGTCATTGTGCCTTTTGCCACTTTACCGAGATTTTCACGAATTCTATCAAAGACCACAACAGTATCAGTAAGAGAGTATCCAGCGATTGTTAAAAGAGCACTTATAAAAATCAGATTTATCTCTTTGTTAAGGATGTAAAAAATTCCAAGCACAGCCATAACATCATGAAATGTTGCCACTGTTGCACCAATTGAAAAATGGAATCTAAATCTTATGGCAATGTATAATAGTATTCCTACAGTAGCAGCAGCAATGGCAAGGAGAGCATCTCTTTTTGTTCTTTCTCCAATTTTTGGACCAATTTCAGTAATTGATTCAATCACAGGCTCTTTGCCTGGTAAAATTTCTTTAAGGGCTTTTTCAATTGCTTCCTGAGCGCCTTCCTGTTGTTTTTTTAGTTTTATGAGAATCTTTCTTTCAGCAGGAAGTTCCTGTATATCAGCGTCTTTTACTCCTGTTTTATCAACCACTGCTCTGACTTCAGCAAGAGTTACAGGTTGAGAGAATCTTATCTGAAGACTCAATCCTCCGGCAAAGTCAACACCGAGATTCGCCCTGCCAGCATGAATCTGAAAAATTGCAAAAATTCCAAGAATTATCATTATACAGGACAGACCAAAGGCAATGTATCTTTTCCCGAGAAAATCAATATTTGTTTTACCCAATATCTGTATCATATGCTCAGGCTCTTACGCTCCTTTCCAGTGTATATAAAGTCAAAAGCTGTTTTTGTTCCAATTAAAGCTGTAAAAAGATTTATCGCAACACCCAGTGACAGCGTTACTGCAAATCCCTTTATTGGTCCAGAACCAAAATGAAAAAGCACTGCTGCTGTTATAAGAGTTGTAACATGGGAGTCAAATATAGTCCAGAATGCCTTTTTATATCCAGACTCAATTGCAGCTTTTGGAGTTTTTCCAAGCTTCAGTTCCTCTCTTATTCTCTCAAACATAAGAACGTTAGAATCCACTGCCATCCCGATTGCAAGAGCAATTCCTGCAATTCCGGGTAATGTAAGGGTTGCATTTAAAGCTGCAAGAGCACCAATAAGAAGAATAATATTTAAAATCAAAGCAAGGTCAGCAATAACTCCACTTAGGCGATAATAAAAAATTATGAACAAAGAAACAAAAACCGCTGCAACTATTACAGCCATTTTGCCTGCTTCAATGGAGTCCTTTCCAAGGGTAGGACCAACTGTTACATTCTGAATAAGCTTAACAGGTGCTGGAAGTGCACCAGCTCTGAGAACAATTGCAAGGTCTTTAGCTTCCTCAAGAGTAAAGCTTCCTGTAATCTGGGCATTACCGCCTTCAATTTTTTCCTGAATTACAGGTGCTGAATAGAGATTTCCATCAAGTATTATGGCGAGTCTTTGTTTAACATACTTTGCTGTTATTTCTTCAAAAATTTTTGCACCTGCATCATTGAATCTCAGAGATACATAGGGTTCATTAAATCTCTGGTCAATGCTTACATGGGCTTCAGCAAGTAAGTCTCCAGTAAGTAGAGTTTCTTTTTTAACGATATATGGTCTTTTATAAACTTCTCCTGTTTCCTTATTGATGATTTTTTGAAAAACTATCTCATCGCTTTCAGGAATTCTGTTTTTCCATTGATTTAAAAATGCCTCTTCTTCTCCAGCTTTTATCAGTGATGGCAGTTCTTTCCAGAGAGGAGTCTCTTCATCAAGAAGTTTAAACTCAAGCTGAGCAGTTTTACCAATAATTTCAAGGGCTTTTTTAGGGTCCTTTACCCCAGGCAGTTGAACCACTATTTCATTTTCTCCCTGACGATGTATTGTTGGCTCAGCAACTCCAAGCTGGTCAATTCTGTTGCGAATTACTTCAATTGCCTGCTCAACAGATGTAGTCTCTACTCTTTTAAATGCAGTTTCTGGAAGTTCGCATACAAGATTATTACCCTGAACAGAGATGGAGAGATCAGGATAGTTTTCTTTTATGAGCTTTTTTACCTCATCGTTTAAAGGCTGAATAAATATTTTCTCGCCTACAGTTTTTACTGTTGCTTTTATCCCCTTTTTTTCAAGAAGACTTTGAAGATGCATACCAATTCTCTCCACAGTTATTCCTCTTGCTCTTTTGAGGTCAACTTCAAAAACAAGATGAGAACCTCCTCTTAAATCAAGCCCGAGAACAATTCCTTTATGAGGCATATTTTTTTTCCACCAATCAGGCATGGAATCAAAAAAAGGAGTATTTGGTAAAAAGAAGATGAATGCTAAAATAACAGTTGCCAGTATCAGTGCAATTCTCAGATAAATGCTTTTTCTCATGAATTCTTATTAATCCTCGTCTGTTGGTGGTCTTAATGCAGCAACTGACTGTTTTGAAAATTTAACCTTTACATTTTCCGCAATTTTTAAAACCACTGTATTGGGATTTACAGATTCAACAACTCCGTATATTCCGCCTACTGTGATTACCTTGTCTCCTTTTTTAAGATTCTCAAGCATCTGTCTGTGTTCTTTTGCCCTTTTCTGCTGAGGCCTGATAAGCAAAAAATAAAAAACAACTACAATCAAAACCAGGGGTAAAATGCTTGCAATAAGGCTCATTATTGGGTCGCCCTGTGCTGTACCCTGCGGTGCAGGTCCCATTGCATATGCTTCTGATATCAAATTTAAAAAGTTCATAATTCACCTCCAAAATTTTTTAAATCTTTTTATAGTAGCAAGCTTAAGCAAAAAATCTCAAGTAACGGTGAATATCCCTAAATTAACGATAGAAAGCCATTAATGAAGAGATTCCTCACTCCGCTCATACTCCGTTCGGAATGACAAAAAAGGGCTCGGAATGATAAGGAAAAAGGTTCGGAATGATAATATGTAACAGGCTTGCAATGACAGTTTCTATCAGCAATTTTAGGATATGCTATAATTCTTGATATGAAAGAAACTCAACAGATTAAATCTATGTTTGACAGGATTGTAGGCAGATATGATTTTCTCAATCATCTGCTTTCCTTTGGACAGGACTTTTTCTGGAGAAAAAAAATGGCAGAGCATGCAGTGAATGGCGGTACCACCATTGTTTTAGACCTTGCAACAGGAACTGCAGATTCTGCCAGAGCATTATTAAAAAGAGGAGCTAAAGTGGTCGGTGTTGATATAAGCTTTGAAATGTTACGGACTGGGAATAAAAAAATTAAAAAAAAGAAGAGAAATGCTTTCTTCTCTGCAGTCGTTGCATCTGGCTATAGACTTCCTTTCAGAGACGAGTGTTTTGATGCTGTGACCTGTGCTTTTGGCATAAGAAATATGCATGAAACAGAATCTGCAGTGAAAGAGATTTACAGAGTTATAAAAAAGGGCGGCAGGATTGTTATTCTTGAGTTTTCCATTCCAGATGGATTTTTCAGAAAACCCTATCTTTTATACTTAAAAAAAATTGTTCCCTTTATTGCTTCTGTTTTTTCAGTTCGTTCTGCCTATGAATATCTTGGCTCATCAATTGAGGGATTTTATAAACCCCGTGAAATTATAAAACTTCTTGAAAATTGCAGCTTTAGGAATATAAAAGCTATTCCATTAAGTTTCCGTTCAGTTTATTTGTATGTGGGAAAGAAGAATCCATTATGATAAAATAAATTATGTTTTTAGAGGAAAAGAGAGCACTTAAAAGAATTGCTGACAGGCTCAAGAAAGCACTGGGAGATGAGCTCATATCAGTTACAGCCTTTGGTTCAAGGGTAAGGGGTGATTTCAAAGGAGATTCTGACCTTGATGTGCTTGTAATTGTAAGGGAGAGAAATAGAGATATAGTGGACAGAATAGTTGATATATTCAATGAGGAGGAGATAAGGACAGGTATACCTTTTTCACCTGTTGTAAAATCATCAGAGCTCTTTGAAAAGGAAAAAAAATTCAACACAACCTTTTATAGAAACATAAAAAATGAAGGAAGGCTTTTTTATGGAAAAGCTCACGATTAGTGATAAAATAGCTTTATCAGAATACAGATTTGAAAAAGCCTTAGAAACCTTAAAAGATGGAGAGATTGCCTTTAAAAGTAAAAGCTATAAAATGGCAACAAATAGAGCATACTACGCTGTTTTACATGGAATCAGGTCTCTTTTGATACTGAAAGGATTAGACCCGATTACTCATGATGGAGCGAAAACAATGTTTTCCCTTCATTTTATAAAGCCAGGGATACTACCAGCAGAAATGTTGAAAATTTTCAATCAGCTTCTTTTATTGAGAAAAGATGTGGATTATGGCGATTTTGAAAAAATTGAGGAAGAAGATGCAAGGGAAGCCCTTGATAAGGCAGATAAGTTTTTAAAAACTGTCAAACCAGTGCGAACAAAACTAATATCTGAATTAAAGGATTAAGCTATGATTCCCTATCCCAACATAAGTCCTGAAATTGTAAAGATAGGTCCTCTATCAATCCGATGGTATGGATTAATGTATCTTATCGGGTTTATATGCTCCTACTTAATTGTAAGAAGCGAGATTAAGCGAAGAGGCTTAAGGGTTGAAAAGGACTTTCTTGAAAATCTTTATTTTTACCTGATTTTGGGACTTCTTTTAGGTGCCAGGCTTGGATATGTGATATTTTATAATCTGCCTTACTACATAAAACATCCTCTTGAGGTTTTTGCCATATGGCAGGGTGGAATGTCTTTTCATGGCGGTCTTATTGGAGTTATAGTTTCTGCATGGCTTTTTACAAGGGCAAAAAAGTTTGATTTCTTAACCCTTACTGATATGCTTGTTCTTACAGCACCAATTGGACTTGGCCTTGGCAGAATAGGTAACTTTATTAATGGAGAGCTCTTTGGAAGAATAACTGATGTTCCTTGGGCGATGATTTTTCCTGAAGGAGGACCTCTTCCAAGGCATCCAAGTCAGCTTTATGAGGCTGCAGTTGAAGGAGTTGCATTATTTGTTATTTTATGGTTTTTAAAGGATAAATTCAGCCGTTCCGGAATTATCTCGTCCCTTTTTTTGATTCTTTACGGAGTATTTCGCTTTTTTGTAGAGTTTTTCCGTGAGCCAGACCCTCAGATTGGCTATATTCTGGGTATATTCACAATGGGACAGATTTTATGCAGTATTATGATATTAGCAGGTCTGGGTTTAATCCTTTACAGGAGTAGAAAATGATTGAGTTTACAGATGAATTAATCAGAAGGCTCAATGACCTGAAAAGACAAACATTTTTTGATTTGCTTGAGCTTGCTGGCAGAGTTTTCATTGTTGTTGACTATGATGAAAGTGTTGTAATTGGTAAAAGAGGATTTCTTCCAGAGGAAAAGGAAAGAGGTCTTATTCTTGTTTTTAACAGTAGAATGAAGTTCAACTGGGAAAATGATGCCATTACTGCAACACTTGTATTTGGTAGCACACCCGAAAAATGCTACATCCCAGTAAATGCAATTGCTGCAGTTTTCTCTCCTGACCTGAGAGTTCAGCTTTCAGTGCCTGTGGTTAAAAAAACCAACAAAGAAGAGCAAATAAATGAGACTTCCAAGCAGAGTGACATGGAAGATAAAGGAAAAGTTATAGACATTACAAAACTAAGGAAGAAAAAGTGAGCACGGAAAAATATTTGAAAGAACTTCTAATTCAGCAACTTAAACAAAGGCTAAGCAGAACTGGGCAGGAGTTAGAGCCTGTAAAAGAGCCTCCACCGGATTTAAAAATTATGAGTTACGGAATGGTCATCGGATACATTGATATAGTCACAGAAAAGGAAATAAGTCCTGATAGAATCACTAAATGGAAGGAATTGCTTTCAAAGGGAAACAAAATGATTATTATTGTTCCAAAAGAAGAAAAGCTTAAAATAACAGATACTCTGTGGAAAGAAGGGCTTGCTCAGAAAGTAAGCATTGGCACATATGAGATAAATCTATTTCTGCCTTGACATAAAGTCTTCCAGACAGAGCTTGTGTATTTCCTCTGTAACGAAGCTGCCTCTTATCATTTTACCCTCAACCATGTAGATGACCATCTCAGCTATGTTTGTGGCATGGTCTGCAATTCTCTCAAGGTATTTGGCAATAAACATTCTTTTAAGAGCAAGAGGAATTATTTCAGGATTTTTTACCATAAGTCCGAAAAGTTCATTGTGATTATTCTGTAACAGTTCATCAACTTTATCATCTCTTTTAATAACCTCATAGCACAAATCTACATCTTCCTTAACAAAAGCATTTATTGCATCTTCAACCATACTTTCCGTAATCTCAGCCATTTTTGGGATATTGACAAAGGGCTTCAAAAAAGGCTCCTGTGCAAGCTCTATCGCTCTTTCAGCTATGTTGACTGCAAAATCTCCCATTCGCTCAAGGTCAGTGCTTATTTTCATTGCTGTGGTGATGAATCTTAAATCCTTTGCCATCGGCTGTCTTAACGCAATAAGCCTAATGCATTCCTCATTTATTTCAACCTCAAGCCCGTTAATTAAATTATCCCTTGATATAACCTGTTTTGCAAGGTCAATATCTCTATCAATCAAAGCTTTAACCGATTTTCTAATCCCCTCCTCAACAAGGCAACCAAGTATAAGTATTTTTTCCTTTAATTTTCTTAATTCATTTTCTAAGATTCCCATACTGCCTCCTTGTCTGGATAACTTAAAGCATTTTAACAATTTTTGCACCATAAATGGTAGGTCTTTAACAAAAATTTAATATTGCTGTAACTTTGTTTTAACATAACCCATGATATCATTTAAATAAATCATGGGACATTGTCCCTGAAAATCTTAAAAAAGGAGGTTTTTATGCGGTATTTATCCTTAGCTTGTCTCATTGTTTTGCTTTTTAGTTTCACGCTCGCACATTCTGCTGAGATGCTTAATGGAGCTGGTGCTACTTTCCCTTATCCGTTGTATTCAAGCTGGGCTTCAGACTATAACAAAGCAACAGGAATTAAGATTAACTATCAGTCCATTGGTTCTGGTGGAGGAATCAGACAGATTACAGAGAGAACAGTGGATTTCGGTGCCTCTGATATGGCACTTAAACCTGAGGAGATTGAAAAGTCTAAGCTTCTTCAATTCCCTGCTGTAATAGGTGGTGTTGTGCCTGTTGTTAATATTCCGGGAATCCCATCTAACACATTGGTTCTTGATGGAACCACCATTTGTGAGATATTTCTTGGTGAGATTAAACAATGGAATGATCCAAAAATTAAAGCTCTCAATCCAAATCTAAATCTTCCTGCAAAACCTATTACAGTGGTTCATCGCTCTGATGGTTCTGGAACAACTGCTATATTTACCCACTATCTAAGTGGAGTATGTAAAAGATGGGCAGACTCTGTTGGTTATGGAACATCGGTAAGCTGGAAAACAGGACTTGGCGGTAAAGGCAATGAAGGTGTGGCTAACTATGTTAAAAGAACTCCCTATTCCATTGGATATGTAGAGTTTGCCTATGCAAAACAGAATAAACTTAGCACAGTAAAACTTAAAAATCCAGCAGGACAGATTGTAGTAGCTGATTTTGAAAGCTTTGCCGATGCAGCAGCAACTGCTCAACTTGACCCTAAACAGCACTTTTATGCATGGATGACAAATGCTCCAGGTAAAAAATCATGGCCCATTACAGGAGCCACTTATATTCTTCTTGCAAGAGATAAAAATGATGTAAACAAATCTGTAATAAAATTCTTTGACTGGGCATTCACACACGGAGATTCAACTGCTAAAAAGCTTGATTATGTCCCTCTTCCGAAATCTGTTAAAGATAAAATAAGAGCCTATTGGAAAACATATATAAAATAACATTCAAGCCCGAAGAAAGCCTCTTCGGGCTTGCCTTTCCTTTTTTAATCCCTTAAATCAAGTTTTCTGAAAATATCTACCATATCCTGCAAAGAAATCTGTCCTGGAGCTGATGAAATGTTTAAACTGGCGTAGGTAATGAGAGAGCCAAGGGCAGGAAAAATTACTCTCGTTAATCTACCCTTTTTACCCATTCCGATTACAATAATATTATTTTTTCTGTGATTCAATAAGAAAAGAGAAAGTCTCTCTATGTCCTCCCTTTCATTAACCATTGTGGCAATCTTAATTATATCTACACCAAGATTAAACCCTTTCTCAAAAACCCTTTCCAGTTCCTCTGTGGAGGGTGTTGTATCAAATCTATGATAGGAACCTATAAGCTTAATGTTATTTTTTAAACTGAGTTCCCGTAAGGCACCTGCTTCATCAGAAAAAATCTCTATATCAAAGAAATCACAAAAAGGAATCATTTTAAAATAAATACTCAATCTATCAGGAATATCTATCATGCCGCCTTCTTGCGGAGACCTTATTGTGCAAATTAAGGGAAGATTGAATTTTTTCCTTGCAGTATTAAAGATATTTTCAACTTCCATGAGATTTTCAAACATATCAACTCTTAATTCAATAAGATCAGTATCCTTCAATGAATTCTCTTTAAGAGATAGGACATCTCTATCATTTAGTACCACTGCTATTGCAGGTATGTTTTTCAAAAGCATATTTAAGTTTAACAATTAATTTAAGGAAATTCAAAAATATCCCCGAGTCTTTAAACCCGGGGATTATTTTTGAGGAGGGGAGTGGGAGGAGCTAATAGGACTTTTTAATATAAAAGGAAATCTTTTTATATAGCTGAAAAACATCTCCCTTTGGTATATAATCTACCCTCTTTTGTAATGCTAATCTTTTTAAAAAGTTCTCGTCCATGGAAGAGTAAAACAGTACTGGAATTCCCTCTGTCTTTAAATTTTTCTCCAGTAGTTCATATAGCCTTTCTCCTGACAAAGCTGGCATATTTACATCAAGAAGGACTAAATCAGGCTTGAAGTTTTTTATTGTCTTTGTTGAACCAAGCCATCCAAGATTTTCAACAACATTGTAGCCAACTTTTTCAAGAAGCTCTTTTGTAAGGCTTAAATCATCTTGTCTGTCATCAATTATTAAAATTCTTCCTCTGTTCATATTTTACCTCCCTATTTCGCCTGCATTAGTTTTTGAGCAAAGTAAGGGGGAAGCCCCCTTTCAATAATTGCATCAACGGTCTTTTTAATGTCATACTCTTTTCTTATAAATTCAGTTCTAAAATGGTCCTGACCAATCTCAACGAGGCAAACACAGGTTCTTGGATCTCCATCCTTTGGTTTACCCACACTTCCAGCGTTGATAAAGTATTTTTCATTGATTTTCTTGAAATAAGGTATGTGGGTGTGTCCATAAATCATCACATCTGCCTTTGCTTTATCTGCCATTTGAAAGAAAAACTTATCAGGTCTTTCCTCATACCAGTAAAGGTTGTTTTTCGTTGGCGTTGCATGAAAGATGCTGACCTTTTTATCCTCAGCCAAAAAATCAATGGAAAAAGGAAGATTTTTCATATATTCCTTTGCTCTGTCACTTGCATGTTTTTTTGTCCATTCCAAGGAGATATGAGCCATCTCTGCCTGAAATTCATCTTCATATTTACAACCGCAGTGGGGTTTATCAAGGGCGACTGCCTCATCATAGTTACCCTGAACTCCCGGGATATTATGCTCAATAAGAAAATCAACAACCTCATTTACAAATGGGGCATATCCACCCAGGTCGCCAAGATGAAAGATTCTATCTACGCCAGTTTCCAATGCAGTCCTGTAGGCTACCTTTAATGCCTCAATATTTCCGTGAATATCTCCTAATATGGCAATTTTCATTTTTGCTCCTATGAAGTCAATGATTCCCTGAATTTAAAATATATGCTCTTTATGCTCCATGTTCTTCTTTGTTCAAAAAGTACCGTATCCTTTCCAATGGTATAAACATTGCCTCTCCACATTACTTTGTTTGAAAAAAGCGGAACAAACCATAAAACTCCCATCATAAGGTCTTTAATTGGAATTAGCAAGAATGAGAATCCAATTTTAAATCTCACAAGTTTTGCTACATAAACATCAAGGATAACTTTGTAAAGGCAAGTAATTAAAAATAAAATCATTGAAAATCTTGTAAATCCATATATCAATGGGACAAAGGATGCTAAAAATAATGGATTATTTATTGGCTCTAAAAAATACTTCCAACCAGCAATCTTCCATCTAATCTTTGCCCATCTTGAATGTCTGTTTAGAAATCTTCTCAAAGACCAAAATTCATTAACATTCTTTATTGTATAGTTTGAAAGAACCACTCTTTTACCTCTTTCATGCATTAGCTTTCCGAGGATGTAGTCCTCTGCAAGCACATTGCCCACAGCATTGAAACCTCCAATCTCCTCAAAATTGCTTTTTCTCATAAGCATTGACTTCCCTATGCTACAAGGCATCCTCAAGAATTTTTCAAGAAAGCATGTGCTGAGCATGACAAAGGAGTTAAGCTGTAGATTTTCAAGCTTTGCACCAATGCTTTTACCTCCTACTCCCACTATAAGATTTGTAACCAGACCTGTATTTTCATCCATAGCAGATAAAGTTTTTCTCAAATAATCCTTATCCACAAAGACATTGCTGTCACTGATTAAAAAATACTCATATTTTGACTCTCTATAAGCAGCAATCATATTTTTCACTTTTGGATTTAAAGCCTTTGACGTATTATCAATGATTATCTTTACCAATGAGGGATACTTATTTCTGATTTTTTCAGCAACTCTGCAGGCAGGATCATTTATGTCTTCAATGGATAAAATTACTTCATAATCAGGATAGTCCTGTTTGCAAAAGCTTTCAAGGTTGTCAAAGAGATTATCATCAAGCCCTTTAAGGGGTTTAATAATTGAGATTGGAGGAAGATTTACTCTATTGTAGTTCTCTCTCATTTTTCTTTTTAATGCTATGACCTGTAAAATATAAACAGTTATACTAACAAACACTAAAAAGACTAATAGACATAAAATCATTTTTACCTCCTGAAAAGTGTTATTGCCACACCTCTGTTATTTTTTATACATCTTTTAACAGCTTCTGAATCCTTTTCACAATTAAGAAGAGTTTTCCATGAATAAAGATGTCTTGGCTTGTGAAAATCGCTGTTTGCTATGTAAGGATACCTTTTAAGACTTACCACATTGAAAACATCATCCCTGTTGGCAATCTCCCATGCGTCAATATACTTTCCGTATTTTTGCCTGTTATTCCATAAATAAAGAGTATTTCTTATCTCTCCCTTCATGTGATGGGGATGACAGGCTACTACTATAGCATTCTGCCTTTTTGCTTCAAGAAATATTTTTTCGTAGGACTCACAGGCAGGAATATAATCTTTTATGTCAATTATTAAAATATGAGCTGATTTATCAGAGGAAAGGTAGTTTTTGCTTATTTCAACTCCAGGGATAACGAGCATCCCATACTTATTCCATGCTCTCTCTGCTTCATATCTGACATTTTCAAGATATTCATTGAAGTTTTTCTCTGTAATGGTAAATCTAAATTTATGGGCAAGCTTTCCAATCATGCTGTCTCCATTTACCACATGGTCTGTTATGGCAACTACATCAAAACCTGCCTGGCCAAAGAGGTCAACAACTTTTCTTAGTTCCATTGAACCATCGGAGTATTTAGTATGGATATGGAAGTCACATAAAAGCATACTTTTAATTTAATAATAACTTCTGAAAGTTACAGGAATATTAAATTAAAATTAAATTTCTGTTAAATATTTGCTTAAATTTAACCTTTTTTTAACACTGTTTTAAAACTGCTGTAACATTTCTTTGTAATAATTAAATATAACAAAGATTAAATATACAAGCTTTCAAGGAGGACAATATGCTTCAACTACAAACTGAAACAGCTGAAAGTGTAAAGCTTTATTCTGATTTAACAGTCCATTTCCAGCCTATTTTTGTAGCAAAAACAGGTAAAATTTTTGGATATGAAGCTCTTACAAGACATAAATCAAAAAAGATCAATGTAAGAAATCTATTTGAAAAAGCTAAGAAAAATGGCTCTATATACCTTCTTGACATGTTATGCAGAAGAAATGCTCTCAAAGAAGCATGCATACAGGGTCTTAATGATTATCTTTTTATGAATGTATGTCCAGAGACACTTTTACATCCCAATCATCAATTAGGATTGACTGATATATTTGCAGATGAGTTTAGTTTCCCTAAAGAGAGAATTGTACTTGAAATAACTGAACAAACAACAATTGAAAATTATGAAATTTTTATTAAAGCTGTGAATTATTACAAAAGCCGTGGCTATAAAATAGCAATTGATGATTTTGGTGCAGGCTTTGGTGGACCCAAGCTTCTAAGCCTTATAGAGCCAGACATAGTAAAAATAGACAGACACTTTATATCCTGTCTGAGGGAAAATTCTGTATGTAAATCCTTTGTGGCATTTACATTGGCTATATGTCACGAGAAAAACATAATGGTGGTTGCTGAGGGTATAGAAACTCAGGCAGAGTTAGTGGATACATTAAGACTTGGAGTTGATCTCCTGCAGGGTTATTATCTTGGAATGCCTGCTTCAACCATAATTAAAGATGGTAACTGATAAAATTATAAAAAATGAGATAATCACTCTTGATCTTCTTGTTGGTGACATAGCTGAAAGGATCCCTCCATTAACAATGAAGGCTTCAGTTACAGATGCCTTTTTCATTTTTATGAAAGATGAAAAACTCAGCCTGATTCCGGTGATTGATGAAAGACAGATGGTAGTTGGTCAATTGAGCAGAACAAAATTTTTAGAAAAGACTATTCTTGGTAGATTCGGATACGGAATCCATTTAAATGCAAGAAAATGTGTATGTGAGGTCATGGAAAGGTTTTCTTTACTTTTTGACTACAGTCTTACAATTGAGGAAGCCTCAATGCTCATTCAATCAAGACCTATAGAAAATCTTTATGATGATATCATAGTCACCAAAAATGATAAATATTTTGGAACTCTTCCAGTGAATATTCTATTAAATGCTATAACTCAAAAAACCATAATACTTGCTAAGGAGTCAAATCCACTTACAGGTTTACCCGGTAACTGGGCAATACAGAGAGAAACAGAGAGAAGAATTTCAAATGGAAATAGTTTTGATACCATTTACATAGATATCAACAATTTCAAGCCTTACAATGATCATTACGGCTTCAGCAGTGGTGATAAAGTTATAATAATTCTCGGTAAAATTATTTCAGAGACCCTAAGAAATTACCGAAATAATTTTGCAGGACATATCGGTGGAGATGATTTCATAGTGCTGTGTCTGCCAGAGGATTCAATTCCCATAGCAGAATCAATAGTTGAAAAATTTGAATGCTATCTTCCTGAGTTGCATGGAGATGACTTTGTTAGAGGATACTACACTTCAAAGAATAGAAAGGGAGAGGAAGAGGTTTTCTCTCTTCTGTCTCTTTCCTGTGCGATTGTAAGCACTGAAACTCGACATATTGCATCTTATGCTCAACTTGCTTCTGTTGCAGCAGAAATAAAGGCAGAAGCAAAAAGAAGAGCAAAAATTAACAAAGGCTCTGTAATTTTCAAAGAAAGAAGAAATGATTGATAGAAAAATTTCTTCATACCTTGCTATGTTTTCTCATGAATTGAAATC
Organism: Thermodesulfovibrio sp. 3907-1M; assembly: GCF_040450955.1. NCBI lineage: Bacteria > Pseudomonadati > Nitrospirota > Thermodesulfovibrionia > Thermodesulfovibrionales > Thermodesulfovibrionaceae > Thermodesulfovibrio > Thermodesulfovibrio autotrophicus. Next base: position 1,516,509 of record NZ_CP144373.1, on the reverse strand, counting down.
ACCTTTGAACAACATTATTAACCTTACAAAACTTATTGAATTGAGCATACAGGAGGCAGATGAAGGGAAACTAAAAAAATATCTATCTTTAGTCATGTCTTCGGCATTTTATCTTAAAACACTTATTAACAATACTATAGAATTTGGCAAGATAAATCATGGTAAATCAGAAGTTTATCCTGAAGAGTTTAACATAGTAGAAACTCTATTTGAAATGGTTGATTTAACGAAAATAATGTTAGGTCCAAAACCCGTAGAGGTAAAGTTTAATTATCCTCTGGAAAGCTTTTACATAGTTTCAGATCCAGTGAAAATAAAACAGATACTACTCAATATTGCGTCAAATGCTGCAAAATTTACAAAAGAAGGCTGCATTACTTTTAGCCTCTTTGATAGTGGAGACTTTGTAACCATAACAGTAGAGGACACAGGTAAGGGAATAAAGGATATAGAGCTTAACAGACTTTTTCATCCTTTCTGTAAATTAGAAAACTCCCATGAAAGAAAATGTGACAGCACAGGGCTTGGTCTGTATATTACACGGCAATTATTGAATATGTTAGGCGGAGAAATATCAATAGAAAGTGAATATGGAAAGGGAACGACAGTTTATATCACAATCCCTAAGAATTACAAAGAATAACTTTCTCTGGGGAGTTGCTACTTCAGCATTTCAGCTTGAAGGCTCTCCCTATGCTGACTGGTCAACATGGGACAGCATTTTTAATCTCAATCCTAAGGTTACCAATCACTATGAGCTTTACAAAGAAGACATAAGGCTTATCAAAAATCTTGGAGTCAATGCATACAGGTTTTCCATTGAATGGAGCAGAATTCAGCCTTCAGAGAACTACTGGAACAAAGATGTGGTAAAACATTATCAGAGAATAATTGACCTTTTAAATGAAAACAACATAACCCCCATGGTTACAATTCATCACTTTACCCATCCTGTATGGTTCATAAAAAAGTATCCCTGGCATACTCGTAAATCCATTGAAAAATTTAAAGAGTATGTGGAAAGACTTATTGAAAATATAAAGGGAGTGGATTACTGGATTACCTTCAATGAACCCTATTTATTGATACTGGGTGGCTACATTGAAGGATGTATTCCTCCAGGGCAGCAAGATTTAAATCTTGCCATAAAGGCTTTAAAAAATATACTCACCTGTCACGGACAACTCTATGACATGATTCATTTAATAAATAAAAATGCCATGATAAGCATAGCTCACAATATGGCAGTTTTTGCACCATGGCTCACATGGAATCCCTTTGATAGAATTCTTGCCAAGGTGGCAAAAAGATTTTACAATCATTCAATTATTGAAGGTTTTATGGATGGTAAAATCAGGCTTCCCATTCCATTTAGAAAAACCATTGAAGTGGATGTGCCCATTCAGGGAAAACTTGATTTCTTTGGAATAAACTACTATACAAGAGTTCATATGCGATTTAATCCCTTTAAAAAACTTTTTGTTGAGTTCAGGCATAAAGACATTAATGGAGGAGGGCTTACAGACATGGGATGGGAGATATATCCAAAGGGACTGAAAAAGGTATTGAGATATGCATCCAGACTCAAAGTTCCTCTTATCATTACAGAAAATGGGATTGCCACTAAGGATGACAACAGAAAAATAAAATTCATCAAAGCCCATGTTGATGTTCTTGAAACTGCCATACAAGAAGGAATTGATGTAAGAGGATACTTTTACTGGTCTTTGATTGACAACTATGAGTGGCTTCACGGTCTTGATGCAAGATTTGGACTTTACAGGGTTGATTTCAGAAATTACAGAAGATCGCCAACAAGAGCAGCTTCATTTTATTCTTATATCATTAAATCAAGATATCATTAAATCAAGGAGATTCACCTTAAGACAGTAGATTTTTAACATTACTGTAACATAACATCGTGTATAATATTTCGATTATGTCCAAGCAGAAAGGCAAGATAACAGACTTTGTTTTTTTAATGCTTACAGCATTAACAGCCTTCAGTGTAATCATTATTACATTCGGTATTTTTTTAGTGCTTTTTAAAGAATCTCTTCCCGCAATGAATAAATTTGGATTTGAGGGATTCATTTTTTCAACAGAATGGGATCCTGTTCAGGAACTCTTTGGTGCATTGCCTGCTTTAACTGGTACTCTTATTACAGCTTTTTTAGCACTGCTGCTTGCCACACCAATAGCCATTGGAATAGCGATATTCATTACTGAAATCGCACCTTCTTTTTTGAAAGGTATTATTGGCACAAGCATAGAACTTTTAGCTGCAATTCCAAGTATAATTTACGGAATGTGGGGATTATTTACTCTTGCACCAATAATGAGCCAGCATATTGAGCCATTTTTCCAGTCAACAATAGGTAAGATTCCTTTAATTGGTAAACTATTTGAAGGAACACCGCTTGGCGTTGATCTTTTTACTGCAAGCATTATCTTAAGTATCATGATTATCCCTTTTACAGCATCAATTGCAAGGGACTCCTTCAATCTTACACCAGCGGTGCTTAAGGAGTCTGCCTATGCCATGGGAGCTACAAAGTGGGAAGTTGTAAAAGATGTTGTAATGCCCTATTCAAAATTAGGAGTTCTCGGTGGAGTAGGGCTTTCTCTTGGAAGAGCCCTGGGAGAGACAATGGCAGTTGCCTTTGTTCTTGGAAATCTAAATCAGATTCCAAAGTCACTTTTTGAAGCTGCTGCCACTGTGACAGTAAAGCTTGCCAATGAGTTTACAGAAGCTGATAAAGACATTTATCTAAGCTCTCTTTACTACCTTGCTTTTCTTTTATTTATTATGAGTTTTGCAATTCTTGCAATGGCTAAACTTTTTCTTGTAAAAGCTGAAAAAAGATGAATAGAAAAAGAAGAAAAATAATAAGCAGTTTAGCACTGTTTGCATGTTTTCTTACTGCTTTATGGGGTATTTTCTGGTTATTTTTTATAATTATTGATGTTTTGAGGCATGGTATTTCTGCAATAACTCCTTCTCTTTTTTTAAATGATCCTGCACCACCAGGACAAGAAGGTGGAGGATTGAGAAATGCCTTTGTTGGGCACTTTATGATTACTATATGTGCCACATTAATCGGCGTTCCAATTGGAGTTCTTGGAGGAACATTTCTTGCTGAATATGGAAGAAAGTATAAGATTTCAAAAGTAATAAGCACTCTTGCAGACATTATGGTGAGTGTACCTGCAATAATTGTAGGTGCCTTTGTCTATGCAAGTTTTGTTAAGCCTCTTGGACATTTTAGCGGATGGGCAGGCGGTGTATCTCTTGGTATCATTATGATTCCCACGGTTTTAAGAACAACGGAGAATATGCTTTCTCTCATCCCTTGGACATTAAGAGAAGCAGCCTTTGCTCTTGGAGCACCCTACTACAAAGTAATTATTCAGGTTGTTTACCGTGGTGCAGCAACTGGAATTTTAACCGGAATTATTCTTGCCATTGCAAGAGTTACAGGAGAAGCAGCACCACTGTTATTCACATCGTTCAACAATGCCTTTTTCTCCACAAACATGAATGAGCCAATAGCATCCCTTACTGTAACCATATTTCAGTATGCTATGGGACCCTATGAAGACTGGCATACACAGGCATGGGGTGCTTCTTTAATGATAACTGTATTTATCCTTTTTGCAACAATCGCTGGAAGGATTCTTATAAAAAGGAGGTATAAAGATTGAATCCTGAAATTGAGGTAAGAAATCTTAATTTTTACTACACAGGAGGCATTCACATTCTTAAAAATATAAACATGACGGTGTATAAAAACAGGGTTACAGCACTTATTGGTCCAAGTGGATGTGGAAAAACCACCTTGCTGAGATGTTTTAATAGAATGCACGATCTTTATGCTGGAAACAGATATGAGGGAGAAATAATCTTTCAGGGAAAGAATATACTTTCAAAAGATACAGACCTGATTGAATTGAGAAGCAAAATCGGTATGGTATTTCAGAAACCCACTCCTTTTCCAATGACAATATTTGACAACATTGCCTATGGTTTAAAACTTAAAGGAATAAAAAATAAATCAGAATTAAAACAAAGGGTTGAAAAAGCTTTGAAAGATGCTGCGCTATGGGATGAAGTGAAGGATAAACTGAATACAAATGCCTTTGGACTGAGTGGAGGACAACAGCAACGCCTCTGCATTGCAAGAGCACTGGCAGTGGAGCCTGAAATTATACTTTTTGATGAGCCCACAAGTGCTCTTGACCCTATCTCAACAGGAAAGATTGAAGAATTGATTGTCTCTTTAAAAGATAGAGTAACAATTATAATTGTTACTCACAACATGCAGCAGGCAGCAAGAATATCTGACTGGACAGGATTTATGATGCTCGGTGAACTCATTGAGTATGACAAAACTGACAAAATATTTACCGTTCCATCAAACAAACTTACAGAGGAATACATCACTGGTAGATTTGGCTAATCTGGATATCTGAAAGGATTGCCCCTCAGGATTTTTTCAACTCGCGGAGGATTACCTTTCATAAAAAAGATTGCAAGCCCCCGTTCTTCTGTTTCCTTGCCGAGATAACTCCATTTTCCATTCCATGAAACATAAAGTCTGTATCCATCTTTTTCCAACTCAGCAAGAACAGGGGTAAATTCAAGCTCTGCTTTATCAAAGGGTTTTATTGATGCAATTATCTCTCTATAAGCTGATTCTGAACAGTTTTTTCTTATTCCAGCATTATCTTTATTTTGATAAGCCTGCCTTATTTCATCTACAACTTTAAATGCCTCTGTGCTATATGAGTATTCATAAGATTGCGGTTTGACCTGCTTTTTTCCTCCGCAACCAAAAAGAAGTAATATTAAAAAGATGATAATAATCTTTCTCATCTCTAACCTCCATAGTATTTATGAGACTGTTCAAAAATCTGCAAATTCTTGAAAATCAAGAACTTGCAAACTTAATTAATTTTCAATTATCCTCACACTGAAGAGGAGATTCCTCGCCTGCCTCTGGCAGGCTCGGAATGACAGTAAAAAGGCTCGAATGACAAAATAGTATAACATTTTATTGAACAGCTCCATCTATCACAGTCTGTATTTTACTATTCTGTCATGTGTAATTGCATCATAAGTTTTTCTTTTCTCTTGACTGCCAGTTTTAATGATAACCTCCAGAGTTTTTCTTTTTGAATAATACACACATATTGATGCTGCCATGTCAATATCTTTATCTGAACACTCTCCAGCTAAAAATACGACAGGACCTTTAAAATCACAGGGGTAGATAAATGTTCCATGATAGTTGCTTAATAGAACTTGATTTTCCTTTTCATCTCTTCCAGCAATTGCCTTGCATTTTTCTGAAATCCTGAAATGTCTTCCTGTTTTGAGCAATTCAATATTCTTTACAGTAAGTTCATTATGTTCCATAAGGTCTTTAACCTTTTTGCAAAAGCCCGGATCAGTAAGCAAACATCCACCTGCTGGTTGAGGAGGTTTTTCAATGCCAAATTTTTTTGCTAAATCAAGCTGAGGTTTTCTCGTTCTTCCACAAATATCGTATAACATTTCCCTGTTAATAACTCCTTCTTGTTCAGGCTTTGTAGGATTAAGCAGTTTTGCAGAAAGAGGCCTTAAAATCAATCCTTTTAATGTTGCCTTATTTTCAATAAGTGTGAGAAATTCTCTCTTCTGTGACATGGGTCTCTGTGAAAGCACTTCTCCTGTAATTACGAATGAGGCATTGTATTCTGAAAGTCTTTCCTTTGCTTCTCTGAGCATGAGAATTTTGCAGTCTATGCAGGGATTAAGATTTTTTCCATATCCATACTCTGGATTTTTTAACACTTCGATAAATTTCTCTTTTATATCAATCTCTTTTATTTCAAAGCCAAACTGACAGGAGTATTTTAAATCAGATTCCTTTAAAGGTGATGTAAAACCAGTTAAGAATTTTAAGGCAATTACATCAATGCCCTGTTGCTTTACAATGATTATTGAAAGAAGACTATCAAGACCTCCAGAATAGAGGGCAAGAGCTCTATGCATAGGGATGGGTTTTCAGAAATTCCAGTATCTCTTCAGGTGTAGCGGTAGCAGTTCCAATTTTGCCAACCACAATTCCTGCTGCTACATTGGCTATCTTTGCAGCAGAAACCACATCAGCACCTGCAACATGAGCAAGTGTTACAGTGGCAATTACAGTGTCTCCTGCACCTGTGACATCAAATACCTTTCTGGCAACTGTTGGAAGATGGGTAACAATAACCTCAGAGTCTTTTTTTTCAAAAAGACTCATGCCTTCTTCCCCTCTTGTTATTAAAACAGAATCGCAGAGGAGCTTTTTTAAAAGATTATGTCCAGCTTTTATAAGAGTTTTCTCATCCTTGATCTCAATTTCTGCTCCATGTGAGGCTTCAGCAATATTTGGAGTTATAAGAGAAACATGTTTGTAAAGCCTAAAGTGTCCCACCTTTGGGTCAACAGCGACAAAATTACCATTTTTCTTTTTATGAGTCACCAGAATTCTGAATAGTTCTTCAGAGACAACGCCTTTTTTGTAATCAGATACTATTACAGCATCAAAATCCTTTAAGGCATTTTTTATCATGGAAAGAAATTTTTCTTTTGCTTTACCTTCAAGTCTTCTACGATCCTCTACATCAAATCTTACAATTTGTTGATTTCCTGCAATTATTCTTGTTTTAACTGTAGTTTTTCTGGAATCTTCAAAGATATAGTCAATGCAAACGCCTTTTTCTTCCAGTAAATCCCTTACAGTTTTTCCAGCAGAACCTTTCCCAATAATTCCTGAAATATAAGCTTTTCCGCCAAGAGCAATAATATTATTAGCTACATTTGCTGCACCTCCAAGTCTGAAAGACTCCTCTGTAACCTCAACAACTGGAACAGGTGCTTCAGGAGAAATTCTTGAAACCTTTCCAAAGATATATCTGTCAAGAATAATATCTCCAATTACCAGAATTTTTTTATCTTTAAATTTCTTAAAAAAATGTTCTGCCTTAGTTCTGGTCATTACTCCTCCTTATTAACTCAATTAACTCATTAAAAGAACATTCACCCTCTGTGCCTGTCTTCATATTTTTCCATCTATAGACTGATTTTTTAATCTCATCCTCACCAATAATTATAACAATGTTAACGCCTAACCTGTCAGCTTTTCTCATCTGACTTTTTAAAGAAACTTCCTCATATGCAGTTTCTGTGGATATGTTGTTTTCTCTTAAAAATTTGATAACTTTCTTCGCCTCTTTTTTTGATTCACTGCCAATGTAAGCAACATATGCAAGAGGTTTATCAGTCTGTATTAACAAATCCGTTGAGCAAAGCTCTATCAATCTCTCAATTCCTATGGCAAATCCAGCTGCAGGAGTTGGTGGACCTCCAAAGGACTCAACAAGGTCATCATATCTTCCTCCTGCTGCAACAGCATTTTGTGCACCAAGAGCAGTGGTTGTAACTTCAAAAACCGTTCTTGTGTAATAGTCAAGTCCCCTTACAATCTTAGGATTGACAGTGTAGGATATATTCATCTCATCAAGCTCTCTCTGCAAGCTTAAAAAATGTTCTTTACAGTCTTCACATAAAAAATCCAGAATTAAAGGAGTCTGTTTCAGAGCTTCCTTGCAGGATTCTACCTTACAGTCCAGAACCCTTAGAGGATTTCTTTTAAATCTTCTCTGACAGTCATTGCATAAAAGGGATACTTTGTCAGATAAGAAATTAAAAAGTGTTTTTCTGTACTCTGGTCTGCATTTTTTGCATCCAAGAGAGTTTATCTCATAAGTTAAGTTTTTAATCTTTAGTCTTTCAAGAAAAACTTTGACCATATAAATTAATTCAGCATCTATCCATGAAGAGCCTACCCCAAAACATTCCACTCCAATCTGATGAAACTGTCTGAATCTTCCCTTTTGAGGTCTTTCATATCTGAACATGGGACCAATATAGTAAAACTTCTGTGGAGCTGGACTCAGAAAAAGACTGTGTTGAATGTAAGCTCTGACAACAGAAGCTGTTCCTTCAGGCCTTAAGGCAACGGTTCTTCCTTTTTTGTCTTTAAAGATGTACATCTCTTTTTCCACTATATCTGTATCCTCACCAATACTTCTTAGAAAAACTTCAGCACTCTCTACAACAGGGGTACGGATTTCCTTAAAATTATAGAGTTTAAATATTTCTCTTGCATTTTCTTCAATGTGGCTCCACAGGTGAACTTGCTCTATAATATCCTGCATTCCTCTCAAAGAACTAAATCTCACTTTCTTCTTCCCCTTCTCTTTCTTTATCAAACTCAAGCATTCTTAAATGACTCTCTATGAGTCTTTTTATCTCTTCTTTAAAATGCCTTCTTATTCCTTTTAGATCCACAATATCCTCGTGAATTTTGACAACTTTTTCCTGTGCTTCCTTAATAATATTCTCTGCCTTTATTTCAGCCTCTTTAATTATAAGTTCAGCCTCTTTTTTAGCATTTGCTTTGTAGTCTTCAACAAGCTTTTGTGCTGTCATCAATGTATCTCTAATTGATTGCTCAATCTTTCTGTATTCCTCCATCTGATTCTCAAGGATTGCAACCTTTTCCTTTAGCATTGAGTTTTCTTTTAAAAGTTCTTCCAACTCTTCCCTGATAATCTCAAGAAAAGAGTATACTTCTTCCATGTCAAAACCTCTGAATTTAACCTTGAACTGCTTTTGTTGAATATCCAGTGGTGTGATTCTCATACAATGCCTCCTTTAATTCTGTAACCAAGCTCTACAAGGCTTGGGATTAAAAATCTCTGTAGAAAATATATCAAAAGCAAAAGAATTAATGGTGAAATATCAACAGGAAGTCTCAGGGGTAACAGTCTTCTTATTGGTCTGAGCAGAGGCTCTGTAACTGCATAAACGAAGCGGACAACAGGATTGTAAGGGTCTGGGTTCACCCAGCTAAGTACTGCTGCAATAATCACGATAAAGGTATAAATGGTAAAGACAATATCTAAAATGTTTGCCAGTGCAATTATGAGATTTCCAATTATAAACATTTTTTCACCTCAGCTCTGAATGCTGAGCTCTTCAGCTCTTTTTGCTGCTTCCTGCACTGTTTTAAAAAGGATTTCTCTTAATGCTCCCTGAGACAAAACCTTCAGCCCTGCTTCTGTTGTTCCAGCGGGAGATGTTACCTTCTGTCTGATTTTATCAGGTGGAAGTCCGCTGTCAAGAAGCTTTGCTGTTCCAATAAATGTTTGCACTACGAGTTCCTTTGCTATATCCTCAGCGAATCCAAGCTCTGTTGCCACATCTATAAACTGCTCAACTATGTAACAGAAAAATCCAGGTCCACTGCCTGACAAAGCAGTGACAAGATTCATGTATTGTTCTGGCAGCGTAATTACTTTTCCCACACTCATGAATATGTCTCTTACCGGAGCTATAATCTTCATTTCAAGGCACTCGCAAAGGGCAAGAACAGTTATTGCCTCTCCCACTGTGGCTGCAAGATTTGGCATAGCTCTGATTAACTTGTCTGTTTTGAGATATTTCTGAATGAATTCAATAGGAATTCCTGCAGCTATTGAAACTACAGTGTGTTTTTCAGAAACAGTATCTTTAATCTCTTCAAGAACTTCTTTCATATTTTGAGGTTTTACTGCAAGTACAATGATGTTAGATAAATTAACAACTTCCTGATTCGATGGCGTTGTTTTTACTCCATAACAGTTCTCAAGGTATCTTCTTCTTTCAGCAATTGGTTCAGATACGATAATATTTTTTTTACCCTCTTTAACAAGCCCTCTTATAAGGGCTTCTGCCATATTGCCACCACCAATAAAACCTATCATATTTTGCCTCCTAAATTTATTGAGACTGTTCAAAAACTTACAAGTTCTTGAAAATCAAGAAGTTGCAAGTTTCTTTAATTTTCAATTACCTCTACTCTTCATTCCGAGCTTTTTTTCCTGTCATTCCGAGCTTTTTTTCCTGTCATTCCGAGCGAAGCGAGGAATCTCCTCCACTTTTTTAGCATCGGAACGAGCCAGAGATTCCTCGGGGCATTGAGCCCCTCGGAATGACAAAATAACCCTTTATTCATATTAAACAGCCTCATATTCTCTGCCCGAAAAGGGCTGTGCCTATTCTCACCATTGTTGCACCTTCTTCAATGGCTACCTCAAAATCATGAGACATTCCCATTGAAAGCTCTTTAATAAAAGAATATTTACCTGATAAAAAATCCCTTAACTGTCTCAATTTTCTAAAATAGGGTCTTACATCTTCAGGATTCTCAAAATAGGGTGGAATTGTCATAAGTCCCTCTACTTTAATATTTGGAAGTTTAGAGCAAAACTCTATTAATTTTTCCGTATCTTCAGGCTCTATTCCGAATTTAGACTCCTCCTCTGACAGCTTTACCTGAATTAAAACTCTTTGAATTTTGCCAATTTTTTCTGCTTCTTTGTTAATCAATGCTGCGAGCTTTTCTGAATCCACAGAATGAATTAATTCAAAGAGCCTTACAGCATCCTTTGCTTTATTGCTCTGCAGATGCCCTATCATGTGCCATTCAATATTAATTCTCCACTGAGCCATGAACTCCGTTAAAGCTTCTATTTTATTTTTTGCTTCTTGAACTCTGTTTTCTCCAAAAACTCTTAAACCAAGCTGAGCTGCCTCTTTTATTTTATCAATGCTTTGAGATTTTGTTACAGCAATAAGTTTAATTTCCTCTGGATTTCTGCCTGCTTTTAAAGCAGCATATGTTATCTTTTTAAAGACAGATGATATTCTTTCTGAAAGCATACTATAATACATTATACATGATTATGAATATCCTTGATAGGCTTTCTTTAAAGTGGAAGCTTGTAGTGCTTTTGCTTTTGCTTAATTTTACTTTAATGTCCTCGCTCTATGTATTTTATACGCAGACCGAAAAGAGACTTTTAAAAGAAATAGAATCTCAAACTGCAGATCTCACAAAGGCGATCCAGATAGGAGTTGAAGAGGTTACCCGTGGTGGTTCAAACAAACTTGCAGATTATATTAAAAAACTTAATACAAAAGGCATAAAAGAGATCTCTATTATCAGCAATCAGCAGGAAATAATTGCAAGCACCAATCCACAAAACATAGGAAAGCCAATAACTCACAGGAAAAAGGAATTAATAATCAAGGCAGAACTCGGTGAACCTGTGTTTGAAGAAGAAAATGTTTACAATGTAATAGTTCCTGTAATAGCTGGTAATGTTCAATATGGATATATTCATCTTAGAATTAATAAGGATGATTTTTCAAAAATTTTAAAAACCAATGCACTGAAAAGAATCATAACAACTTTGATTATATTTTCCATAGGCATAATAGTGACCTACATAATTTCTTTAAGATATACCAGACCAATTGATAACCTGACTGAAGCTGCAATAAAAGTGGCACAGGGTGATTTTAATTATAGACTTGATATTAATAGAAAAGATGAAATAGGCAAAATAGCAGAAAGTTTTAATTTCATGATTCAGAAACTTAAGGAAAGCCATATGCTACAGGAAAGACTCAGAGAAGCAGAACATCTTGCAGCAATTGGACAGCTCAGCCGAACAATTGCTCATGAAATAAGAAATCCTCTTAATTTCATAAACTTAAGCATTGATCATCTTATAGAAAAACTGAAAAAAGAAGAAAAAAATAACAATAACCATGTAAAACTGCTTGAAACCATGAAACAGGAAATCTATAGGGTAAACAACCTTATCACAGAATATCTTGAATATACAAGACCTCTTAAACTTAATAGAAAGCCTGCAAGTATTTTAGAGATAATAGATGAAGTTGTCTCAATTATTGAAGCAACAGCAGAAAAAGAAGGAATTAATATTTATAAAGATTACACAGTTGATTTTACTCTCAATATTGATGTAGATTTGATAAAAAGCTGTTTTTTAAATATCATAACAAACGCAATATATGCGATGAAAAATTCTGAAGTTAAAAATCTCTTCATTAAAACAGAGCTCGTAGAAGACAGTATTTTAATCAGAATATCTGATACAGGTTCTGGAGTGCCTGAGCAGCTTATTGATAAAATTTTTGAACCCTTCTTCTCTACTAAAAAAGAAGGTTTAGGGCTTGGGCTTCCTCTGGCAAAAAAAGTTATAGAAGAGCATGGTGGAACAATAGGATTTTCAAGTAAGTTAGGACAGGGTAGCGAAGTAAAAATCTATATCCCGGTTTAACCAATGACATCAATACTCGTAATTGATGACGAACAGTTACAGAGAGAAATTCTTAAAACAATCCTTTCAGAAGAGGGCTATGATGTTTATGTCGCCTCTTGCTTAGATGAGGCAAAAAAAATAATCAATGAAGCCCTTCCTGAGATAATTCTTACTGATTTAAAGCTTGGTAATCAGAACGGTATTGAAATTCTCAACAGCCTGCCAGAAGAACCCTTCAGTCCTGCTGTAATTGTTATTACTGCATTTGGAACAATCTCATCAGCAGTTGAGGCAATTAAAAAAGGAGCCTTTGATTATCTTACAAAACCTCTTGATAAAGAAGTTCTTTTAGTTACCGTAAAAAAAGCAGAAGAAAGAATGAAGCTTATTAAAGAAAATCTGATGCTGAGAAAAGAACTTTATGAAAAATTTAAAATAAATGGCATTATTGGAAAATCCAGAAAAATGCTTCAGGTAATTGATATAGTTAAGAAAGTAACTCCAACAAATGCAACAGTGCTAATATATGGCGAATCAGGAACAGGAAAAGAACTTATTGCAAAGGCAATCCATTATAATTCATCAAGAAAAGACAAACCCTTTATTGCAATAAATTGTGCAGCAATTCCTGAAACATTGATAGAGAGTGAACTTTTTGGCTATGAACCAGGAGCTTTCACAGGTGCAAATACGAGGAAAATAGGACTCATAGAGGCTGCGGACAAGGGCACACTTTTTCTTGACGAAATTGCTGAACTTCCTCTTGCAACTCAATCCAAGCTTCTCAGAGTGCTTCAGGAAAAAGAAGTTAGAAGAATTGGCGGTAAAGATACAATCAAAGTTGATGTTAGAATAATTGCAGCAACCAACAAGAATCTCTCTACAGAGGTGGAAAAAAACAGATTTAGAGAAGACCTTTATTACAGATTAAAAGTCATAACAGTGGAAATACCTCCTTTAAGAGAGAGAAAAGAGGACATTCCAGAGCTTGTAAACTTTTTTATTGAAAAATACTCAAGAGAATTTGGAAAAAGAATTAATGGAATTGACAGTACAGCACTGGAGGCTTTAATTAATTATCACTGGCCTGGAAACATAAGACAGCTGGAGACGGTTATTGAGAGAGCAATAATTATTTGTGAAGGAGAAAAAATTACATTGAAAGATATTAAGGATGAAATAAAAATTTCCATACCAAGAAATGTCTTTGAAATAGATATACCGGATGAGGGAATAAACTACGAAGAGCTTGAAAAAGAGTTGTTAAAAAAAGCACTGGTTAAATCCAATTATGTTATTGCAAAGGCAGCAAGATTACTTGGAATGAGTTACAAAACATTCTGGTACAGGCTTGAAAAATTCGGACTTTCTGAGAATTTCCCGAAAAGGGAAAATTTCCTCAAATGAGGAAAACTCTATTAAAGAAAACGTAGATAAATAGGCTTATACAGACTGGCATAAAATTTGTATAATATATTTTCAGAGCTAAAGACTGAAATCCCTTTGAAAAAAAACAAAAAGGAAAGGAGGTGACAAAAGAGAATGAAGAAAATTTTAGCAGTAGTAATGGCATTGGTATTTGCTCTCACAGTAACAGCAGCATTTGCTCAGCCTCAGGCAAAACCAGCCGAGCCAGCAAAGAAAGCTGAACCAGCAAAACCAGCCGAGCCAGCAAAGAAGCCTGCTAAGGAAAAAGTAAAAAGCATTACTGGTGAAGTTACAGCTGTTGACACAGTTGGTAAAACCATCACAGTAAAAAGCAAAAAGCAGGAACTCACAATCGGTGTTACAGATGAACAGATTAAGGATGTAAAGGCTGGTGATAAGGTTGTAGTAAAATACACTGAGAAAGATGGCAAACTCACAGCAAAGAGCGTAAAGAAAGCAGCAGCCAAGGCTGAGAAAAAAGCTAAAGGAAAGAAAGAAGAAAAGAAAGAAGAAAAGAAATAGTAAGCTTTTCAGTAAAGAGGTGGAGGAACAATCCTCCACCTCTTTTTATTTTATACTTCTATTCCTCTTTTTCTTAATTCTTCTAATTTCTTTTCTCTGCATTCTTTGCATCTAAACTCTGGTTCAGGATCATGAAGCCTGTCATAGTTTTTTGTTTTCACAACCCTATATCCCTCACAAATCTTTCCGCAGTCAGCACATACCACATTCTTTCTGATTTCCCATAGAGGATAAAAAGCAGGGATATTGAAGTGAGATTTAAATATTGCTTTGTCAACAAACCAGAATACATTGGCAAGTAAAAACTGATTAAGCAAAAATGCTGGAATTGTATGGATTTTTAAATAGTCACTTAAAACAAACTGTAGCAGTGCTCCTGCAATACCTGAAAGAACTATCCACCGACCAAATACATACACAAACCATGTTTTCATCTAAAACCTCCGAAAGTAGATGTCTTGTGATCAATTTTTAGTGTAACATTTTTCTTACCCTCATAAGAAAGGGTATGGAGGAACAATGAACAATTAGGTCATATCAGAAAATAGACTTACAACTCCGAGTAAAACAATAAATACTGTTGCAGGTTTCATGTTTGTTTCCTTAAGAGTTATGTTATAATTTTTCATGAAGACAGCTCAAAAAATCAAGAAAATTCCTTTCTTGATAATTCCTTTACAGGACAGATAAATAAACATATATGAATCCTTTACTGGTATGGGTTCAGGTAATTTTCCAATATCTGATAGATGGGAATCTATTAATTCTGAATTTAAACAAGCTCTTTCAGAGATTGTATTATCATTAATGCATGGTAGGTATCTTCAACTGTTGCAGGCAATAATGGAGTTGCAGCAAAACCGCCCTCTGGTTTTCTCCTCTGTATAACAAACTGATAGCACTCATAAAGAACTTTTCTCAAATCCATAGTATTTAATTAATTTTATACCAAATATTTGACATATAGCTTCAAATTTTTTTATTTTAAAAAAGGCGATGGAGTTCGCCTTTAACTGCCTCTGATTTTCAGTGGCTGATAACTCCTACCAATAAAGGTAGAGTTATGCACTGAAAAGGAGGCAAAAATGTTTGAAATCCTTCTAAAAGCTTCATTCTGGGACAGAGAGGAATGTCAAATATTGAAAAATGGCTTCTTGGCTCAGTCTCCCGTAGGGTTGCACTCATGCAACATGCCCTGTGGTTATAGTGAAGTAGCTTACATTTCAATTCTTGTTAGAACACCATGAAGCTTTCTTGAAGGCAAACGGAAAAAGCTTATAAATGCTGGAGTTATTCTTTTTATAAAGGCGAATAACTTCCAGTGTTTTCTTGCAATAATGTCTTCAAGACCATAAAATATTGCTCTTTCATCAATTCCATTTTCCCTGAGTATTTCTTCAATATTTACAAACTCCATGTAACCCATCTCAATCTCAAAGACTCTTATACCCTGGCAGAGATTTTCCTTAAAATAACCTGTTACTCCAAATGGATCAGGTCTTATGAGTATTGAAAGAAATATATTGTCCTCATAGATTATTCCGTGATAGAACATTGTTTCCACTATATATGGTGAAATCTTACCTGTATCCCTGATAAAGAAAATGGCTGTTCCTGCTATCTTTGGATTTGTTTTATAAACTCTCTCAAATTTTAAAATAAAGTCTTCTCTATCCATAAACTGCATGGCAGTGTAAAGTTTTTTCTGCCCATTTGTAAAAAGCAGAATAGTCAAAAGTGGAAACAATGCAAGTACAATTGAATAATATCCACCCTGAGGAATCTTATGTATACAGGAGCTGAAATATATAAGATCAACAGCGGTAACAGCCAGAGCAGCTATCAGCGCAAAATAGTTTCTTTTAAGAAAAAAGATTAAAATTAATATGATTCCTGTTATACACATATTTCCTATTACAGCAATTCCATAAGCAGCTGCTAAATTGGAAGAACTTTTAAACTCCAGCATAATGAATAAAACTGCAATAAGTAAAAGCCAGTTAACACTGCCGATATATATCTGGGATTTTAATTCCTTTGAGGTATAATCAATCTTTAACATGGGCATTATTCTTGTGGTGATTGCCTGATAAACAATTGAAAACATGCCACTTATCATTGCCTGAGAAGCAATAACTGTTGCAGCTATACTCAAAATTAAAAAAGGAACATAAAGATAGGATGAAAAATTTAAAGATAGTTCAAAAAGTATGTTTTTAACTTCAGGATGAGATAGAATAAAAGCACCCTGACCAAGATAGTTAATTGAAAGAACAAAAAACAGAATTGCCCAAGCCTGTCTTATTGGCTTTGAACCAAGATGGCCCATATCTGCATACATTGCTTCAGCACCAGTTGCGCAAAGAATAACTTCTCCCAAGATTAAGTAGCCCTTCCAGCCATTTTTTAAAAGAAAATTAATGGCATAGTAGGGATTTACAGCTTTCAAAACATCGGTATTTTTAAAAATTCCATAAACACCAAGAACAAAAAGAGAAGAAAACCATACAACCATTACAGGACCAAAAGCAGAGGCAATCTTTTCAGTTCCTTTTTTTTGAAAGAAAAATAAGAATATGGCAATAACCATTGCAGTCAAAACAATCATTCCCTGTGATACTGTAACACCCGGGATAAAAGCCGAGCCTTCAACAGCACTTAGAATGCTTATTGATGGTGTTATAACCCCATCGCCCATAAGAAAAGAGATTCCAATAAAAGATAAGAACGTAACAACTGCTCTTGCTTTTTTTGATTTTGCAAGGGATTTAAATATCTCAGCAAGAACAATTGTACCACCTTCACCTCTTATACTGAGTCTCATTGCAAGGATATTGTATTGAAGAGTTGGTATAATAACAAGCGTCCAGAAAACGAGGCTTAGAACGCCAAGAACATTTTCATAGGTAGGCTCAAGAATTAAAAATGCTACAGTTAATGTATATATGGGACTTGTTCCAATGTCTCCAAAAACAAGTCCCATTGCTTTTATTATTCCTGTCATAGATTTTTATTATACATGAAATTTACAATATAAGAAATCCCGAATTTGCCATCTGAAATAAACCTAAAAAATGCTGATAGAGTAAGCAAAACATTGGATCTTTCGTCATTGCAAGGGACATGTCCCGAGCCTGAGCAGTGTCTTCTTCATAATGAAAGCTGAGGAGATTCCTCGCCTGCTCCGCAGGTTTGGACTGACAAGGAAAAAGCTTGGAATGACAGAAAAGACTTGGAAATGATATTTTTATTGGCAAATTCAATGATTAAACAAAATCTTGATTTTTTGGAATTAATTTCTGTAACCTATTATCGTTGATATCAGGCATACTCTAATGCCTGATTTTTCCTTTAGGTGTATGAATTGTAAACAATTTAAGGGTGATACATGAACATTGAAAAAATTGCAGTTTCCTCTATCATAGTAATAGTTTCAGCGGGAGTTTTACTTTTAGCAAGATTTTTTCTGTTTAAAATAGTTCATCACTGGGCTAAAAGGACTAAAACTGGCTTAGACAACTTAATAATAGAAACAATTAAATTTCCTTCCATTTTCTGGTGCATTGGAATAGCCCTTTACATTGGAGTTGACAGCTCGGAACTTCCATCAAAGTACAACTTATATGTAGTCAGGGCAATTCATATATTGATAATTCTATCAATCACTGTGGTTGCTGCAAATCTTGTTAACAGACTTTTCAATCAGTATGTTGAGCGTTCATCAGTCTCTGTTCAATCAACGGGACTTTTAAATTTCATCATAAAACTAACCGTATATTTAATCGGGTTTATAGTAATCCTTAATATTCTCGGAATTTCCATAGCACCACTTATAACAGCACTTGGAGTAGGCGGACTTGCTGTTGCTCTGGCACTTAAAGACACTCTTGAGAATCTCTTTGCTGGAATACATATCATGGCAGAAAAAACAATAAGGGTTGGAGATTTCATTAGGCTTGAGACAGGACAGGAAGGATATGTGGAGGATATTTCATGGAGAACAACGAGAATAAGAATGCTTCCAAATAATATGATAGTAATACCCAACAGCAAGCTTGCTCAGAGTATTGTGATTAACTACTTCCTTCCTGAAAAAAGAATGTCTCTACTGATTCCTGTAAGTGTAAGTTATTCATCAGACCCTGAGAAGGTTGAAAAGATACTGATTGAAGAGGCAAAAAAGGCTTCAGAGGAGATAGAAGGACTGCTCAGCGAACCTGAACCCTTTGTAAGATTTATCCCTGGTTTTGGGGAAAGCTCACTTGACTTTACTCTTGTATGTCAGATAAGAGAGTTCGTTGATCAATATAAAATTCAGCATGAGCTAAGAAAAAGAATATTTAAACGCTTCCAGGAAGAAGGAATTGAAATTCCCTTCCCTCAGAGAGTTGTATGGCTTAAAAATGATATAATTAACTCATGATTGTTACAAAAAATTTAAATCTTTCCTTTGCTGAAGAAAAAATTCTTGAACTGTTTTCTTCAACTATACAACACAGCATGCCTGAGGCATCAAAAATTATTTTATTCGGCTCCCGTGCTCGAGGTCTTTCTGATGAGGAAAGTGACCTTGATGTTGCTGTGGTGGTTAAATCTCCAGTAAATAAAAGTTTATGGGACATAATCTGGAGTATAAAATGGGAAGTACTCAACAAACTCCTTTTAGAAGAATTTCCTCTCTCCCTTACATTATTGTCTGAGGAGGAATTTAACTCAGACAAAGCTCTTATCAGAGAAATAAAAAAAGATGGAGTGGTGCTTTGGGAAAGGAATTAGCATTAGCTGAGATTGAAATAGCAGAAGAAAAGCTTGAAGCTTTTTTAGATGACAGAAAAGCAAAAAGATGGGCAAATGCCACAGTAAACCTCTACTTTGCACTGGAACATGCAGTAAAAGCACTTCTTGCAAGTGTTGGCATTGAACCAAAATCCCATGAGGGCGTAAAAATAATGTTCAGCATGCATTTTATTAAATCAGGTGCAGTCTCACCCAAAATAGGAAGATATCTTGGAAATCTTTATGATAGAAGAACCACTGCTGAATACAGTCCTCTGCGTAGAAGTGAGTTTACAGAGGAAGAGGTAAAAGCTTATTCAGAATGGGTTAAAGAAGCATTATTGGAAATACTGCCCCTCCTCAATAAAAATAAAGTGCCTGCAGATAAAATCAAATATTTAATTGAAAAAATATAGCTTTTATCTGGCTCTTGGATGGTGTTTAAGGTACTCCTTGCGGAGTCTATCCATTGAAACTTTAGTATAAATTTGCGTTGTTGATATGTCACTGTGACCAAGCATTTTCTGTAAAGATCTTAAATCTGCACCACCTTCAAGCAAGTGGGTTGCAAAGCTATGTCTTATCATATGAGGTGTTACATTCACTCCAGCAACGCTTCCCATTGTCTTGAGATTCTGCCAGAATCTTTGACGGGTCATTGCCTCTCCTCTGTTATTTAAAAAAACATAATCAGAAGTCTTCTTTTTAAGAAGCTTTGGTCTTAGCTCTACTAAATACTTTTTAATTTTCTCTATTGAACGATGAGCTATTGGAACAACTCTTTCTTTATCTCCCTTGCCTTTAACTCTTATAAATCCTGCTTCAAAATTTATATCGCTCAATTTTAAATTAACAAGCTCACTAACCCTTAAGCCCGAAGCATACATTAATTCAAGCATGGTAATATCTCTTAAGTAGTATTTGCTTTGAAGCATCACTGAAAGAAGCTTTTTTACCTCATCCAACTCAAGAGCCTTTGGAAGTCTTAGCCATAGTTTTGGTGATTTAAGCCCCTCTGTTGGATCGTGGTTTATTGAGCCTTCAAAAATCAAAAAACGAAAAAACTGCTTTAAAGAAGATAGGTTTCTCGCAATGGATGAAGAAGTGTAGCCTTTTTCCTTTAAGCCTAACAGATAGTGCACTATGTCATCTTTTTTACAGTTAAGAATTAAAATATTTTGCTCATCAAGCCAATTTAAAAATCCTTTCAAATCATTTTCATAAGATTTTACTGTATTTATAGAGAGGGCTTTTTCAGTAAGACAATAATTAAGAAACTTTTTGACAATCTCTTTTTGTTCCATTATCCATAAACTCTTCAATGCCTACTTGTGAACGCAGCATCTCATAAAAAATCTTTCCCAGTTGAAATAAATTTTCTGTATCCGCTCTGTTATAAGAGATAAGGCGTTCAAGGCTGTCAATGCTTCCACTTAAATAGGCTTTCCATAGCTTTACAGCATCATATCCGTTAAGTCCTTTAAGCTCGTCCTGTCTTTCAATCAGAAATAATGTTTCAAGCTTTTTCAGTCCACCCTGAATCCCGAGCCTTTTTCCTGCAAAAAAGAGGTCAAAGTGAGGAATGTGTTCAATTTTTAAATTAGGAAACTCTTTTTTAAGAAAGGGGATATCAAAGATGCTTCCATAAAAGGTTATCAGATATTTATGCTCATCAATGGCTTGCTGCAGTGTGTCTTCAGTTAGATTTTCTCCTTTAATTAAAGCTTTATATCCTTTTATTGAATATAGCCCAACAACTGTTACATATCCACCTTTTTCTGGTGTCAGTCCGTTTGTTTCTATATCAAGGCATACAGTATCATTGATAAACTCTTCAAATAGTCTCCAATGTTCTCTTTTTTTTAAGTTTTCAGAGAAGAAGTAACAATTCTTACAACTTAACGCCTCATAAGCTTTATAAAGAAACTCGTCATAGGCTCTTTTTTTCTCATAGTCTACATCTAAAACTTCTTTACAATTGAAAAAATCTTCCCATGTAAGAATTCCTTCTCTCCATAGCTTTCGCTCTCTTTTTTCTCCAATTCCATCAAGAAGGATAAAGGTGTTTTTAATCATAAACTTATTATATTAAGCTTAAGGAAATTTAGACAAGTTCTCAAAAAACAAAATACTTGAATATTAAGTCAAAATTTGAAATAATAATTTATTCATTCAAAGGAAGGGGGTGGTTGTTGTGTATAAACTAAAAAAATTAATGTTAAAAATCTTTTCTCCTGTCACAATAATGTTTATTCCCCATGGAAGAACAAAAGTTTATGGATTAAAGGTTCCTTTTTTAATAATTTTTTTACTTATTTTTTCTGTTTTTGCCTTTAATGTTTATGTTGCATCAAAAGCTGTTAACACGATTGAATACTATCGTATGAAACAGGATTTTTCCTCTATAATGAACAGATTTAATGAACTTAAATCTACAATTATTGCTTTGAAAAATGCCGAAGCAGAATTTAATAGAATTTTTTCGTTGAAATCAAAGAGAGCAATCCTTGAATCTGTCAATTTTCACCCCTCTGGCGATATTGATATAGAAGAATTGAAAAGCCATGCTCAGAAAGCTATAAACTCAGTGAATGAAATAAAAAATTTTTTATTGGAGCAGCATGATATATACAGGTCAACTCCTCTTGGCTGGCCTGTCAATGGAGAGATAACATCTCCTTTTGGAAAAAGAGAGCATCCAAAATATGGAAATGAAGAAATACACACAGGTGTTGATATTTCTGTGCCAGAAGGCACAGAAGTCAGAGCAACGGCAGACGGCATAGTTGTTTTTTCAGGATATCAGGCTCGTAGTGGAAATGTAGTAATGATTAAACATGGTTATGGTTTTACCACTGTTTATGCTCATAATAAACAAAATCTTGTAAATGTAGGACAAAAAGTAAAACGGGGAGACATTATAGCTCTTTCAGGGAATACTGGTTCTACCACAGGAGCACATCTTCATTATGAAGTATGGAAAAACAACTCTCCTGTTAATCCTTTGTCTTATCTAAAGGAGGATTCTAATGTTTTTTAAAAAACAGCAGAAAATGGGAACAGTTATTGGAGCAGAGACTTTTATTAACGGAGAAATAACATCAAACAGCAGTGTAAGAATTGATGGAACAGTTGAAGGTACAGTAAAAGCAGACTGGATTTCAGTAGGAGATTCAGGGAAAATCACAGGGAATATTGTATGCAGAGGTATCATAATTGGTGGAAATGTTAATGGAATCATAAATGCTTCAGAAATAATCACTATAACTCATAAAGGCAGTGTAACAGGCGAAATTTATACTCTTAAGCTTTCCATTGAAGAGGGTGGAAAATTTGAGGGAAAATCCTGCATTCAGGATTCAACTCTTTTGTCGGAAGGAAAATAACCTTACTGTGAATTACAGAACCATTTTATTTGGCGAAGGCCTTTTTGAGACAATTCTATGGCAGGGAAAAACAAAGAAACTTCTGAGGCATTATGAAAGGCTTAAAAATTCAGCTCAATTTTTTCATATTCCATGCCCTGATTTTGAGAGTTTCTACAGGCTAATTGAAGAAAAAGCAGAAAAAAGAAAAAATATATATGTTAAATACTGCCTTATATCAAAGGGAGAAGGTATTTATCACTCATACCCTGAAGAAAGTGAATCTCTCGTTATAATCAAAGATTACAAAGCCGATTTAAATCCAAAAAAACTTTTTATCTCAAGCATTAAAAGACACAGTAGGAATCCTGTAATTTATCATAAAACAATGAACTACCTTACAAATATTCTTGCAAAGAGAGAAGCCTTGTTGGAAGGTTTTGATGATTCAATCATGCTTAATGAAAATGATGAAATAACGGAATGTGCCTCATCAAATATTTTAGTTGTTAAGGGGGAGAGGCTGCAAACTCCTGCAAAAGAATCTGGACTGCTTTCAGGAACAACACTTCAGATTTTGATTGAAAAAGCAAATGTGAAAGAGGAAAGGCTAAAAATAGAAGACCTTTACACTGCCCGAGCTGTTTTTATACTAAACAGTCTTACAGGAGCATTGCCTGTGTCTCAGATTATGGATAAAAAATATCCTTTTGATAATGAAATTTTACAATATCTAAATTCCCTTATTGATGAGGAAAACCAACCATAAATGCAACTTGTATTGTCTGGTAACTGGCTTGTCAAAAAAGGCTTTTACGAGGCAGAAATTGAAGATATTAAATTATACAATAGCTTAGATAGTATCAAAGAGATTCCTCCCCTCAGTTTTGCTGTATTTTCCTATCATCTTGCAACCCATACCCTTGAATTAAACATTAAGGAGTCTGAATTACCCCCTGTTTTAATAGCGAAAATTAAAAAATTCAAAAAACTTGCACCAAAACCGAAAAAAACAAAGCTTATACTAAAAGGAAAATCGCTAAACGATGATGAATTTAAAGCAGGAGTCTTAAAAATACGTAGCCTTATAGAGGATGGAACAGTTTATCAGATAAACCTGACAAATCGTTTTGATTTTGAACTTTGTGGAGATCCTGTGAGTCTTTTCTTCAATTTTTATAAAAATCAGCCAGTTCCTTATGGATTTTTTCTTGATACTGGCAGTTTCTTCGTAATTTCTGGCTCAATGGAACTCTTTTTAGAAAAAACAGGAAATAAACTCATAAGCAAACCAATTAAAGGCACCTCAAAATATCTCAAATTCCTCCAGAACAGTGAAAAGGACAAAGCAGAAAATCTCATGATTACAGATATGATGAGAAATGATATTGGTAGAATTGCCCACATTGGAAGTATAAAGGTCCCTGAGCTTTTTAAAATAACAAAATATAGAACTCTTTATCAGATGCACTCAACAGTTGAAGGACAAACAGATAAATCTATGATTGAGATAATAAAACAGACCTTTCCTCCTGCCAGTGTGACTGGTGCACCAAAAAGAAAAACTGTTGAGATGATTGACACACTTGAGCCTCATAATAGGGAGTACTACTGCGGATGTGCAGGACTGATAAAGAATGAAACCGACTTTACTTTATCAATTCTAATAAGAACAGCAATAGGCTCAAAAAATGCTCTTTCCTACTACGCAGGCTGTGGTATTGTATGGGATTCAGATCCTGAGAGCGAATTAAATGAACTGCATTTGAAAGTCAAGGCTTTTTATGAAAAATAAAGCATTAACATAAAAATAATGTTAAATACTATGGAGCATGTAAATTATTAAAAACACCGCAATTGCAAGGATAGAAATCACTAAAAGTATATCAAGTAATAAAGAGGGCTTATAACTATCTTCATCAATTTGTTTTTCTACTTTTTTATATCTTATAAATGCAAGAAAACCCATTACTGCACCAAGAGCAATAAGAAAGGCTCCAAAAAATGAAGAATATCCTATATGTGTTGACTGAGGCATCTCTTTGCCCAGAAAAATAGAGAGTTGCCTTACAAAAAGTGCAAACTTTTCAACAACAAATCCAAATGCCATTATTCCGATGCTTGTTCTAATCCATGCAAGAAAAGTCCTTTCATTGGCAAGATGAACTCTTCTGTTACGAACTCTTGGATGAATGCTATTGTTTTCTTCCAATGCTTGAAGCACTCCTTTTGTTAATTTTATTATTTGAAAAATTTTAAAATCTTTTTAATTAACCGGTCAATACTCAATAAAAATTATCTGAAAATTTAATTGACAAAACTATTATTATTTTTTTATTTTTAGAAAAAATAGAAAAAAAAGGAGGGCAAAATGCTCAGTTATCAGGATATATTTCTTTTTTCAATAATCATAATTGTTCTTTTTGGCTCTTCCAAGCTTCCTGAGATAGGCAAAGGTCTTGGAGAAGCCATTAGAGGCTTTAAAAAAGCTGTGTCAGATGCTGAATCTCGTGAGGAACACAAAGGGACTGAAGAGATTGAAAATAAAAAACTAAATTGAACGATTCTGGTCTGTTTTTGGTAAAAGTTTAAATATAACAAATCGCCCAATAATAGCACCCAACACTGCTCCTGCTAAAACATCAGAAGGGAAATGTGCAAAATCCTCAACCCTTTCAAATCCCACCCATATTGCAAAAGCATAAAATAAATAGCGATATTTTGGATAGTAGTGCGAAAATACTGTGGCAAGCATGAAAGCAAAAGTTGTATGTCCAGAAGGAAATGATGAGTAAAGATAGTTTAGAGAAGGACCTGCAAAAAATGTATCAAATCCAAGCCTTGGTCTTGCCCTTCCAATAAGATGCTTTATTTGGATAACTATGGAAACGGCAATGATGCCCATTGATAAAGATTTACCAACTTCTTTCTTTTTAAATAAACTGTAAATTGCAAAAAGAGATATTACTATGATAGCAGCCTTATATACAAAATCCATTATCATATCCAGTTCTTCAAAAAATTGATTAAGATTCATATGATTTTTCTGGAAATGCTTAATAAATAACATTACATCTTTATCAAAAGCAAAAATAAATAACGGAATAAGAAACAAAACAATAAGAAAGAGAATTTTAACCCGAGAATGTAAAAATTGCATAATCTCTGTCCTCCTCTATCAAGTTTAATCCGATACTTTTTAAAAATTCCACATCTTTAACCCGTGATATAACAACTCCATTTAATTTTCGTTCTGTAATGCCTTTATTTTTAATGCTTTCAATAAGCTCTTTTTCAGAGTCAATCCTCAGTATTCTTCTGTCCGAATAAAAGGGAATACTTGGCTTGTTTATTTTGTATGTAATTAAAACATCATTTTTTTGAAGATTCTGCTTAGCATAAATGCTGTATTTATAAAGCGTTCCCTGCATATATTCATTTATGGCAGGCAGTACTTTTATTGAAATAGCTAAAATTAAAATGAAACTCAATCCCGCAAACAATAAAAAACCCCTCTCTCTTCTTAGGAATGTATAAATGCTTATCACAGCAAAGAAACTTATTATCAAGAGGAGTACGTTAAGCCAGCTCATATTAAAATACGGTAACAAGTTGGTAATCTTTACTTTTACAACAATTAAAAAACCTGCAATTAAAATTGAAATAACTGCCGAAAAAATATATGGAATTCTTGAAAAATTTTTATTAACCTCAATCATGCCATAGGAAATTAAGATTGAAAAAGCAGGAATAGCAGGTAGAATATAGTTTGGAAGCTTTGTCGTTGAAAAAGAAAAAAACAGGAAGATAAATCCTGCCCAGACCAAAGAAAACTGCTTAAGAGCATCTCTTTTAAAATTTTTAAAAGCCTTTCCAATAAAAGAAATCCATGGAAACATTCCGATTATTAATACAGGGATAAAAAAATAAATCGGACCTCTGTGTCCTGAAATCACTCCTGTATATCGCATAAAATGATGCTTTATGAAAAACTGCTCAATAAATTCTTTACCATTTATCAGAATTTGAGCAACATACCATGGCATTGATATTAAAAGAAAAAGCAAAATTGCCCACAAGTTGTAAAGCTCCTTTAATCCTTTAAAGCCCTTTTTAATGCATAAATAAACTGAAGCTATACCAAATGGAAACACTATGCCAATTAATCCTTTTGTAAGAAAAGCAAAGGCTGAGAAAATATAAAATCCATAAATAAACTTTTTATTTTTTTCTTCTGACATGTAAAAACAGATGAGACTAATGCTTATAAATAGACTTAATGCCATATCTGTCACAGCAGCATGGGTATAAATGAAATAATACAAAGAAAAAGCAAATGATAAAATAGTATAAAAAGCCTGTTTCTCACCTTTCAGGTTTTTAATAAAAAAATAAAGAACAGCACATAAAATCAAGCCTGATAACGCTGAAGTAAATCTTGCAGCAAACTCATTAACTCCAAATAACTTGAAAGAAAAAGCCATCAGCCAGTAAAAAAGAATGGGCTTGTCATATCTGGGCTCACCATTATATGTAGGAGTTATCCAGTCTCCACTCTGAATCATCTCTTTTGTTGCCTGTGCAAAGACTGCTTCATCAACATCAAAAAGCCTCCCGGAGCCAAGCCTTAATAGGGATATAAATATAATGATTGCAAAAACAATTTTATTCATTTTGCCTTTTTAGAAATAAAACTCCAAGAGGAGGCAAAGTTAACTTTAGAGAATAAGGTCTTCCATGCATTGGTGTATCTTCTGAAAAGACTCCTCCCATGTTTCCGCAGTTACTTCCTCCGTAAAGCTCTGAATCAGTATTTAAAATCTCTCTCCAGTAACCTTTAAAGGGAACTCCTATTCGGTAATTAAATCTTGGAACAGGCGTGAAATTGCATACAATCAAAATCATCTGGGCTGTTCCTTTTCTCAAAAAACTTATTATACTCTGCTCTGCATCGCTAAAATCAATCCATTCAAAACCTGATGGATCAAATTCAAACTCATAAAGGGCTGGCTCATTTCTGTAAAGATTGTTCAAATCTTTTATCAATCTTTGAATGCCCTGATGCTGGGGATACTGAAGAAGATGCCAGTCAAGACTTTTTTCATGATACCACTCACACAGCTGTCCAAACTCTCCTCCCATAAAAATAAGTTTTTTACCTGGATGAGCATACATATATCCAAAAAGAAGCCTTAGATTAGCAAACTTCTGCCAGCTATCTCCGGGCATTTTATTTAAAAGAGATCCCTTACCATAAACAACCTCATCATGACTTAGCGGAAGAACAAAGTTTTCAGAAAAAGCATACCATATACTGAATGTAAGCTCTCCATGATGATATTTTCTGTATATGGGATCCTTTGAAAAATAATTAAGTGTGTCATGCATCCATCCCATATTCCACTTCATCCCGAATCCAAGTCCACCAATATAGGTAGGACGGGTGACAAGAGGCCAGGCTGTTGATTCTTCAGCAATTGTTTGAGTATCAGGATATTTTTCATAAACTGCTTCATTAAGTCTTCTTATAAATTCTATTGCCTCTAAATTTTCCTTGCCTCCATACCTATTTGGAATCCATTCTCCGTGCTGTCTTCCATAATCAAGATAAAGCATTGAGGCAACAGCATCAACTCTTAATCCGTCAATGTGATACTTTTCAAGCCAGAATATTGCTGAGCTTATAAGAAAGTTCCTAATCTCATTTCTTCCATGATTGAAGATATAACTGTGCCAGTGAGGATGGTATCCTTTTTTGGGATCCTGATGCTCATAAAGATAAGTTCCATCAAAAAAGCTGAGTCCATGTCCATCATCGGGAAAATGAGATGGAACCCAGTCAAGAATTACACCGATTTCATACTGGTGAAGCTTATCAATCAAATACATAAAGTCCTGAGGGGTGCCATATCTACTTGTGGGTGCAAAATATCCAATTGTTTGATATCCCCATGAACCATAAAAAGGATGTTCCATAACAGGTAAAAATTCTACATGAGTAAAGCCTAATTCTTTTACATATTCTGGTAACCATTCAGCAAGCTCTCTGTATGTAAGAAATCTATTTCCTTCACCTCTTCTCCATGAACCAAGATGAACCTCATATATTGATATGGGTGAATAAAGGGAGTTTTTCTGAGCCCTGTTTTGCATCCATTTTTTATCATTCCACTGATACTCTAAATCCCAAACTATTGATGCAGTTGCAGGAGGAGTTTCCCATAAAAAAGCATAAGGATCTCCTTTTTCAAGATGATAACCGTATCTGGATATGATATAGTATTTATACTTTGTGCCTTTATCAATTCCAGGTATAAAACCCTCCCATATACCAGAGCCATCCCATCTTACTGAAAGAGGATGTAATGGTTTCCATCCATTAAAATCACCTATAACATAGACCTGTTCTGCATTTGGTGCCCACACAGCAAAATATATTCCTCTCTGTCCATCAACCTCAATAATGTGAGAACCGAGCTTTTCATAGGCATTAAAATGATTTCCTTCTTTAAAAAGATAAATGTCAAAATCAGTAAAAAGGCTTACATCATGCCTTATCATGAGAATTTCCCCTTTTCTTCTTTTAAAAGAGTTTTTAATACAACAGGAGCAATCAGAGTGGTTAGAGCAACAACAAAGATTATTACTGCATAAAGGGTGCTGTCATAAATTCCGCTTATTCTTCCAAATTCAGCAAAAATAAGACCTACCTCACCTCTTGGAAGCATGGAAAAGCCAACACTTAATTTTTCTTTTTTTGTCCCTTTTACAAATAAACCAGCCAGTAGTTTGGTTGCGAGAGCAACTATGAGGAGGACAGCACTTAAAGCCCAGAAGTGCAGAGACTGAAAATCAATTGCTCTCAAATTAATTTGCAATCCCACATAGACAAAAAATATTGGAGTAAATATCCATATGAGAGGATTCAGCGATTCTTCAATTTTATGGATAATCTCTCTGTCTGCCTGAAAAGCTGCAGCAAAGGGAATAGTGAATCTTCTTGAAAAGGCAATTCCTGCAGTAAATGCACCAAGTATTTCAGGTGAGCCTATTTCATGCGCGGCAAAGGCAAACAGCAGAATTATGGCAACTACAATAGGAGGAACAAAATCAAGGGTATTGAGCTTTTTTGCAAGAAAGCTTATGAAATAGGCAAAAATTTTACCTATTATTGGTGCAAAGAGAAAGAATGTCCCAATATAAAGTATTAGAAGCAATGTAGCATTTAAATGAATCTCCTGAGTTTTTGAAAACTCAAACAATGCTGCAAGCACAACAACGCCAAATATGTCATCTAAAACTGCTGCACCAAGCACTATCTGAGCAAAGCGTTCTTTTATTTTACCTAAATCTTCAAGTACTCTTACAGTAATGCCAATGCTTGTAGCAGTAAGAGTCCCTCCAATAAAAAGAGAGCTCATAAATGGGAAATTAAAAATGTAATAGGAAACAAGAAATCCTGTAATAATTGGAGCTACTGCTCCAGTGAGTGCAACAGCTAAAGCAGAAATACCGACCTGTTTCAATTGTTTTAAATCAGCCTCAAGTCCGATGTGAAAAAGCAAAATTATTATTCCAAGTTCTGCAAGCAAGCGAAAAACATCACTAAGTGGAATTATTCCAAGAACACTCTGTCCAAGAAGCACTCCTACGAATATCTCACCAATAACAGATGGAATGCCAAATTTTGCAAAGATGTCTCCTGTAAGCCTTGCAAAAAACAGCAAAACCGCCAGATAAAGAAAAATAAGATGAAGTTCCATTAGATATTGTAGCATGACAAACTATAAAGAAACATAGATTTAGCATAAAATTAGCATAAAATGTTATAATATTTTCAATGAAATTAACCTTCAGGCTTATTTTATCTCTTTTTATTGGCATTACACTTGTTGTGGCAGTTTTCTCTTTAATTCAGATCAATGATGAAAAAAATAGTCTTCAGGCTGATATTGAAAGAAGAAGCATAATACTTGCAGAAAGTCTGCGAGAGTCTGTTGTAACGCTGGTTGAAACAGGACAGACTGAGAGACTTAGCAGGCTTGTTGAAAAATTCGGCAATCGTGAAAGACTGAAGGGTGTTGCTGTTTTTGATGCATCAGGGCATGTTATATCTTCAAATTCTTTCCTGAAATCCCATATATCAAAAGCACCTGTTGAGGTGATAAATGCTCTCGCTGAAAAATCTCCAAAATCCAAGTTTATAAAAATTGACAGAGAAAGAATATATCTCTATGTAATACCAATATTTTCAGATGTCTTTGAAGAAAAGCCTTTAATCGGTGCTTTAGCACTATTTCAGGATGCTTCATATATTGATATAAGACTTAAAGAGATGTGGAAACAGAATATGCTTCGTTTGTTGGCTTTAACTATTTCAATTGTAGCAATCTCTGTTCTTGTAATTAAATGGAATATTACAGGTCCTGTTGCTCGTATGGCTGAATGGCTTAAAGAGTTAAGAACAGGAAAAATTAAAAATCCTCCATCTTATGTGCCTGTTAAAGGAGACGTTCTTGCTCCATTGGTAAATGAAGTTACAAATCTGATTAAAACCCTATCAATGATTAAGGCAAAAGCTGAAGAGGAAGAAAGATTTAAAGCAGTTACAGACTCACTGTGGACTGCTGAAAGACTCAAGGAATTTATCAGAATAGAATTAGGAGATAAGAAACTGTTTCTTCTTTCAAACAGAGAACCATATATGCACATAAAAGAAGGAGAGAACATAAAGTGCGTTGTTCCTGCAGGAGGACTTGTTACAGCCCTTGACCCTGTTATGAAAGCCTGTGATGGAGTATGGATTGCCCATGGAGCAGGAGATGCTGACAGAGAGGTTGTTGACAGAGAGGACAAAATAAGAGTGCCACCTGAAAAACCTTCATATACATTAAAAAGAGTATGGCTTACAAAAGAAGAAGAAAAAAAATATTACTATGGATTTTCCAATGAAGGACTCTGGCCCCTCTGTCACATAACCTATGTTAGACCTGTTTTCAGAAAGGAAGACTGGATTGAGTATCAGAGAGTGAATGAAAAATTCGCCAATGCCCTGCTTGATGAGATAAAAGATGAGGACTCTCCCCTTGTTCTCGTTCAGGATTATCATCTTGCTCTTGTTCCTCTTTTAATAAAGCAAAAAAGACCTGATGCAAAAATAGCTTTGTTCTGGCATATTCCATGGCCTAATCCTGAAGTGTTTGGTATATGTCCATGGGCAAGAGAAATTCTTATTGGAATGCTTGGTGCAGATTTAATAGGCTTTCATATTCAGTTTTACTGCAACAACTTCCTTGATACCGTTGACAGATTTCTTGAATCAAAGATAGACTGGGAACATTTTTCAATAGAACGAAGAGGCCAGATTACGACTGTAAAGCCTTTTCCAATAAGTGTCAGTTTTGAGGATTTTTCAGATAATGTTGAAAATAAGGCAAAACTAAAAGTAAAACTTATTAAAGAACTCGGAATAAAAGCAGAATACATTGGAGTGGGCGTTGACAGAATTGACTATACAAAAGGAATCCTTGAAAGATTTCTTGGAATTGAGAGATTTCTTGAAAAATATCCCCAATTTATTGGTAAGTTTAGCTTCGTGCAGTTTGGCTCCCCAAGCAGAACTCACATAAAACAATACAGAGAAATTATGGATGCTGTTGAAGAAGTCGCAGACAGAATTAACTGGAAGTTTCAGAGTAATAATTACAAACCCATAGTATTTTTAAAAGGATATCATCCTCATTCAAAAATTATACCTTTTTATAAAATAGCAGACCTTTGCATGGTAACATCTCTTCATGATGGAATGAATCTCGTGGCAAAAGAGTTTATTGCATCAAGAGAAGACGAAAGCGGAGTTCTTATTTTAAGTCAATTCGCAGGTGCATCCCGTGAACTTAAAGATGCAGTTATAATTAATCCATATGATATTGAAAGCATAGCAGATGCAATATATGATGCTTTAACAATGGATGAAGATGAAAAAATGGAAAGAATGCGTAAGATGAGAAGTTTTATTCAGGAAAGGAATATATATCGCTGGACAAGAGATCTTATTGCATCACTGGTGAGACTCTGAAAAATGCCGGAATATCTTTTTCATTCAAACTGGCTTGATACTGCAAATGTAAAAAAAATATTTTTGTTTTTTGATTTTGATGGAACTCTTGTTCCGATAATGAAAAATCCAGAAGACTGTTATTTATCTTATGAACTTAAAGAAGTTTTTAAGGAACTTAAAAATAAAATAAAAATTGGAATAATAAGCGGTAGAGATTTGAAAGATTTAAAAAAGAGAGTTTCAATAAAAGGAGTTTACTACAGTGGAAGTCATGGTTTATACATAGAAGGTCCAGAGATAAAATATATTAATCCAGATGCGGAAAGACTGAAGGATTATATAAACAAAATTTACAGAGAGGTTAAAAAATTGAATGATAAATTTCTGGGAATGGTGGTTGAAAAAAAAGAGTTTTCTTTTGCACTTCATTATCGTCAGGTTGATGCAAAAAATAGAAGCACACTGAAAAAGCTCTTTTCAGATATTATCAGCAATTTTAACCAAGATTATATAAAAATTTTAAAGGGGAAAATGGTTTTTGAAGTATTACCAGCAGTTAACTGGAATAAAGGCAGCGCAGTTTCATTTTTGATAAGTCACTTTAAAGGAGAACATTTACCTGTTTTTGTTGGTGATGACATTACAGATGAAACAGTATTCAGCGAAATTAATGATAAGGGTTTAACCGTTAAAGTTGGATATTCAAAAAAAACTCTGGCAAAATACTTTATCAGGAATCAGAAAGAGGTATATAGGTTTATTAAAACATTGAAAGAGGTTTTAAATGCTTGAATGGTTTGAAAAAAACTGGTTTATATTTTTTGTTCCGCTGATAGTTTTAGTGTCTTTCACAATCTTAGCATTCTTTGTAAGATTCAAATTTTCTAAATATATTATAGACAGGCTTAAATCAGTAAAGTGGGCTGGCAAGGAGATAGTTATCTCAAATCTTACTATTATTATATTTTACTGGATTTTAATCATTGGTGCCTATACTGCAGTAGAACTCTCTCCTGTAAAAGGACAAATTTATTTGATTATCTGCAGAATTCTTCTAACCGTTTTCTTTCTATCTTTAATCTATGTTCTTTACAGAACAGCAATAGAAATGTTAAATCTTTACTCTGAAACTATAAAGAAACCTCTATTTAAACCTTTTCAGGCATTGAAAACCGCATTTGTTATTGTTTTTATTACTATGGCAATATTGATATTTTTTGAGATATGGAAGTTCCCCACCACTCCTTTTATTCTTTTTATAATTCTTGGCTGCGCAATAGCTGTTTTTGCTCTAAAAGAAAATATTTCAAATTTTATTGCTGGTTTTGACATTATAAATGGTGAGATAATCAAAAAAGGAGACTATATTAAACTTGAATCTGGTGAAGAAGGTAGTGTTTTAAACATAACATGGAGACATATAGAGGTAAAAAGTTTTGACGAAAAAATATTAATCATACCCAATAGCAGGCTTATTAAAGCAAAACTGGAAATACTCAGAAAACCGCCCAAAAAAGCAAAAGAACCTTTCAGATTTTATACAAGACTAAACGCAAAAGAACTTACAGGATTAAAGGCAAAAAATCTAACTGAACTATTGAGATACATAAGAGAAGTTCCCGATTCTGTTATTTTCTATCATACCCATGACTTTATTGAAGAGTATCACTATCTTACCCCTCAGCCTTCTAATGAATTTGCTCTATGGATTGGAAATGCTTTAGGTTATGATGCCCTTGCTGAAAAACTCTCTTCAATGGACATCTTTGAGTTCTCAAGTATTGGAGAAATAAGAAAAAGAGTATCAGATATAATTGAGGAATATCTCAGCAATAACCCCGGCGATAAAAATTGTGAAGAAGGAGAAGAGTTTCATTTTATTAAATCTGTGAGTGTAATCATGCCAACACCCTATATTGCTCATGACCTCAGAGAGTTTGTTCAAGTATTAAGATTTATAAGTTCCAATTCTTTGTTTTTTCATATATATGAGGCAAAATTAAGAGTTGGTAAAATCTCCAATGATTTTTCTTTATGGCTAAGTGAAAGTCTTGGTGAGTCAAAACTTGCAGAGGCTATTATGAGCATAGACCCCTATATGCACACAATTGAAAGCTTAAGAGAGCAGATAATCTCTATAATTGAGAGTTATCTTGAAACGGAGGTAACAGTTGGATAGGGATTTGCATACTAAAAGACCAAAACTCAGAGATTATGAACCAATAATTGGTAAATCCTTACTTGAAGAATTAAAAATTCTTGCAGATAAACTTTCAGGGAAAAGAATTTTGAATATTAACTCTACATATATTGGAGGAGGAGTTGCAGAGATTCTTGCAAGAATGGTCCCCTTTCTTAATGAACTTGGAGTTGATGCAAAATGGAGTGTCATTAAGGGAGACAATGAATTTTTCAACATTACTAAAAAATTTCACAATGCACTGCATGGAAAAAGAGAAGAATTCAAAGAAGATGAGTTTGAGTATTTTCTTGAGATAAACAGAAAAAATTCTGAAGAAATGGAGTTATCAGGAGACATAATTTTTGTTCATGACCCCCAGCCAGTTGCTCTAATAAAAAAACGAGAACAGGTAGGAGAAAAATGGCTGTGGCGATGTCATATTGATGTATCAAATCCTGATGAAAGGATATGGAACTTTATCAAAGACTATGTTGAACAGTATGATGCAGCGGTTTTTTCTGCTCCAAACTTTGCAAAGATGCTTAAAATCAGAATGTTTTTGATATATCCTTCTATAGATCCTCTAAGCAATAAGAATAAAGAGCTCTCTGAGGAACAGATTAATGCTGTCCTGGATAAATATGGAATTGATAGAAAAAAGCCAATAATACTTCAGGTTTCAAGGTTTGATTATCTCAAAGACCCTGTTGGTGTAATAAAAGCCTTTGAGATAGTAAGAAAAAGCATTCCCTGTCAGCTTATTCTCGCTGGAGGAACAGCCACTGATGATCCTGAGTCCGATAAGGTTCTTGAAGAGGTAAGGCAGGTGGCAGGTAAAAATCCCGATATACATATTCTTCTGCTTCCACCTGACAGTGACATAGAGATAAATGCTTTGCAGAGGGCAGCAAAAGTGATTGTTCAGAAATCATTAAAAGAAGGCTTTGGTTTAACAGTGACAGAGGCATTGTGGAAGGGTAAACCAGTGGTTGCATCAGCTGTTGGTGGAATAATGCTTCAAGTAAAACACAAAATCACAGGAATGCTGTGTCATTCAATAGAGGGTGCTGCCTATTCAATAAGAACACTTCTTACAAATCAGGAGTTTGCACAGTGGCTTGGAAAAAATGGACATGCCCATGTAAAGCAAAACTTTTTAATAACAAGGCATCTTAAAGACTATCTGCTTCTTTTCCTTTCCCAGTATTACAAGGATGAGTTGATATATCTATGAACTAAATCTGAAAACAGAATACTGTGTTTTCAAGGCTGGTGTATTCTTTTGAGACAATCCTGAATTCTTTTAAACCTATATCATGAACCAGTTTTTTAAGTCTTGAAACATCTGAAGCATAGGGCTTTAGCTTAGTCTCATAACCTTTTTCTTTGTTCAGAATAAAATCAATCTCCACTCCTGATTTTCTTTGATAGTAGTTCAATTCTCCTTTAAGTCTCAGATTCTGAAATATAGCATTTTCAAAGATTCTTCCCTTTTCCAGTTTTGAAATTCTATTTAAAAGTCCGCAATCACAGAGGTAAACTTTTGGCATCTTTCTTATCTCAATATCTTTCCCCCTACTAAAAGGTTTTAACAATTTAATAAAATAAGTTCCTTCAAGAAATGAAAGATATTCTTTTACTGTTATATGGGAAACTCCAAGCTCACTTGACAGCTTTCCTATTTCAATCTTTGTTCCAACTCTTTGAGCAAGAAGTAGCATCATGTCTCTTATTGTCTCATTTCTTTTAAAATCGCCAAGCTGTATTATTTCCAGTTGATAAAAGGAACTAAATATATCATCAAGTACTTTTTGTTTTTCTTCTATGCTTTCTTTAAGCACAACGCCGGGAAAGCCTCCAAATTCAAGATACTCTTCATAAAGGGGCATTAATAAGCTGTAAGTGCTCTGAGAAACAGGGGAGTTTTCATTAATATCAAAATTTTTATCTTTAAAGTGGAGAAACTCTTTAAAACTTAAAGGAAAAAGCTCAAATATGTATTTTCTTCCTGAAAGTGATTCAGTAAAAAGATTTTTAAGATAAAAGCTTGCAGATCCTGTAAGAAAAAATTTAGCATTGTAATTATCAATAAAGTACTTAACTACAGATGGAATTGTCTTTACGAACTGAATCTCATCAATGAAAATAAAAGCTCTTTCAGTAAAATTTAACCCCATAAATTCAAGATTTCTCTTAATTTCATAATAATTTTCCGAGCTAAAAATCTTTCTATTTATGGGATTTTCAAGGTCAATGAAAATTTTATTTTTATGCTCTATCTTTTCGTAAGCCCACTTTAGCACTGTAGCTTTGCCAGTTCTCCTCATTCCTGTTATAACAATGGCTTCAGGCGACAGAATAAGAGGTTCAATTTTATCAAAAATTGCACGCCACTTTATCATAAGTATAGTTTAAAAAAAGTAGAACTTTTTGTAAAGTATAGTTTAAAAAAAGTATTTAGCTCTTTTAATGCCTGTCCAGATGAAATAAAAGGAAAAGCCCATAAGAATTAAGGCACAGAGAAAGACTATTTTTCTGTAAAGGCTGTCATTGAGAACTTTTTTGCCCTTATAAACTCCTACTGAAACTCCTGAATACCATGCCAAATCTCCGAGAATATGTCCAGTGAAAAAGGCAACAATTCCAATAACTCCAATTTCCATTGCCTGAACAAGATACCCAAGCCCTATTGTTGCCCACCAGAAGGACCAGTAAGGATTTGCCAGACTTAATAAAATGCCTGATAAGAAAAGAGAACCCTTTGCCTGCCTGTTAAACTCATTTTGAAGGCTCAGTTCTGGTAAAGAACGAAACATTGATAAACCCATAATAAATAAAAATAAGCCACCAACCAGTGCAACAACAATAAAAGTTTCATTCATCTGTAAAAAACTTCCCAGTCCTGAAACAATCAACAGCAAAAGAGAAAGCTCAAGAACTCCATGCCCTGCTACAAGAATAGGTCCTGTAAGCCAGCCTCTTCTGGGTGTTTCTGAGACCGTTATTGCAAAAAGAGGCCCAGGCATCATTGCACCTGATAAAGCTATGAGAAATGAGGATAATCCAATAAAAAGGATTTTAAACATTAAAACTTAACCTTTCAAGACTTCTGTAATGAATTGCTTCTGCTATATGTTGAGATTTAATGTTTTCAGAGCCTTCAAGGTCAGCTATTGTTCTTGCGACTTTAATTATCTTTGTATGAGCCCTTGCACTCAAGCCTAATTTCTCCATTGCAGACTGCATGAGTTTATGGCAGTCTTCATCAATTCTGCAAAATTTTCTTAGATGTCTTGTCTTCATGTGAGCATTACAGTATATTCCTTCATCCTTAAATCTTTTAAGTTGAATCTGTCTTGCTTTGATTACTCTTTCTCGGACACTTCTTGAGCTTTCTGATGGTGTGTCATTTTTCAGCTCCTGATAGTTCACTCTGGGCACTTCAATGTGAATGTCAATTCTGTCAAGAAGAGGACCTGAGACTCTTGACCGATAACGAATTATCATCTGAGGAGTGCAAGTGCATGGTTTCAAAGTATCTCCATAGTGACCACAAGGGCATGGGTTCATTGCTGCTACCAGCAAAAATCTTGAAGGAAACTGAACTGTAGCATAACTGCGAGCAACAGTTACAAAGCCATCTTCAAGGGGTTGTCTCAGCACCTCTAAAACGTTTCTTTTAAACTCAGGAAGCTCATCAAGAAAAAGCACACCATTATGAGCAAGTGAGACTTCTCCTGGTTTTGGAATCTGTCCTCCGCCAATTAAACTTACATCACTTGAGGAGTGATGCGGGCTACGAAATGGGCGGGTGGTGATTAATCCCTTTCCATCAGGAATTAGTCCTGCAACGCTGTGTATCTTGGTTGTCTCTATTGCCTCATCAACAGTAATTGGAGGAAGTATACCTGGAAGTCTTCTTGCAAGCATGCTTTTACCGCTTCCGGGTGGACCAATAAAAATTATGTTATGCCCGCCTGCTGCTGCAATCTCAAGGGCTCTTTTTGCCTGAAACTGACCCTTCACATCAGCAAGGTCTTCATAATGATCGGTATCATCATAAAAATTAATTTCCGTTTTAAAGGGTTTAATTATTTTTTCACCCCTTAAAAACTCCACTGCCTCTGTAAGATTTTCCACAGGGTATGCCTCTACATCCTTAACAACTCCTGCTTCATAGGCATTGCTTTTGGGAATTATGATTTTTTTAATCTCACTATCTTTCAGCTTTGAGGCAATACATAAAGTTCCCTTAATACCTCTTACCTTGCCTTCAAGGGAGAGTTCTCCAACAATAAGAAAATCCTTTAAAGCTTCCTTTGGAATGTGTCCCTCTGCAGCAAGAATTCCCATGGCAATGGGAAGGTCAAAGGAAGAGCCTTCTTTTCTCAGATCTGCTGGTGCAAGATTAACTGTAATCTGTTTTATGGGGAAGGGGAATCCTGTATTTTTAAAAGCAGCTTTTATTCTATCTCTGGATTCTTTGACTGCTGTATCAGGAAGCCCCACAATGTTGAAATGGGGAAGTCCTCTTTGAGCTATATCAACTTCTACCTCAATAGCATAAGGCTCTATCCCTAATAAATGTGCACTTTGAACCCTGGCGAGCATTTCTCTCCTCAAGTCTTTTCTCTATATCGTTCAAAATCTGTTGCTTTGAACGATTCCACTTAGGTGCAATTAAAATTTCATCAGGCGATGTAGCAAAAAGTCTCTGAATAACAATATCTGGACTCAATCTTTCAAGAAAATCTACCACAAAGTCAAGATACTCTTCATATTCAAATACCTTAAAAGGCTTTTTCTCATAAATTCTTGCAAGAACAGTGTCTTTTACAACCTGAAGCTGATGAATCTTTAGAAACTTTATTGGATGACGATTTATCTCGTCTGCCATCTGAAGGGATTCCTCTTTTGTCTCTGTAGGAAGACCAACTATTATATGAGCTCCAACAAGTATTCCTTTTTCACAGGTATCATAAACAGCCTTAAGAAATGTAGCATAGTCATGTCCTCTATGAATAAATTTGAGAGATTTATCGTAAATTGACTGTAATCCGTATTCAATAATTATCATATGAGATTTTGAAAGTTCTTTAAGTAAATCAAGTTTTTCATCATCTACACAATCTGGACGGGTTCCGATTGCAAGTCCTATGACTTCCGGGAAAGATAGAGCCTCTTTGTAAAGCTTTTCAAGCTTTGCTACTGGAGCATATGTGTTTGTATAGGGTTGAAAATAAACAAGAAAAGCTTGAGCTTTATATCTTTTTTTCACATGTTGTATTCCTCTTGAAATCTGTTCAGTCAAAGAAATTTCTGGAACACAGCTTGGAGGTCTGAAAGAAGCATTATTACAATAAATACAACCACCATAACCAAGAGTGCCATCCCTGTTTGGACATGTGAAACCAGCGTCCACATTTACTTTATACACCTTTTTACCAAATATTTCTTTAAGATATTCTCCAAAGGAGTAATAACGCTTTATCATAGTTTTTTCTAATATATTTCAGCAGATTTAGTCAAATCTTAACAGGATTAGCTTGAAATAAATTAGGAGTTCTTGCTATTATTTATATAAGCCGAAGTGGTGGAACTGGTAGACACGCACGTTTGAGGGGCGTGTGGGGAAACCCGTGCGGGTTCGAGTCCCGCCTTCGGCATATAAAAAAAAGGGTGAGGTGACCCTCACCCTTAAAATTTATTTCCTTCCTGTGACTAACTCCTCTACTACTGATGGGTCTGCAAGAGTTGAGGTATCACCGAGGTCTTCAATAGCACCGGAAGCTATTTTTCTTAAAATTCTTCTCATTATCTTACCGCTTCTTGTTTTTGGAAGTCCTCCTGCAAACTGGATTTTATCCGGCGTAGCTATGGGTCCTATCATATGTCTTATATGGGAAATCAATAATTTTTCCAGATCCCTTGATGGCTCGTATCCTTCTTTCAAAACCACATAAACATAGATACCTTCACCTTTTATATCATGAGGAAAACCTACTACAGCTGCCTCTGCAACTGCAGGATGGGCAACCAGAGCAGACTCTACTTCAGCAGTTCCGATTCTATGTCCAGAGACATTTATAACATCATCAATTCTTCCCATTAACCAGTAATCTCCATCTTCATCCACTCTTGCACCATCTCCTGTAAAGTATTTCCCTGGAAAGCGAGAGAAATAAACCTCTTTTATTCTTTTGTTTTCCGGGTCTCCCCATGTGCCTCTTAGCATTCCTGGCCAGGGTTTTTCAATCACAAGATATCCGCCCTCATTGACTCCTGCAGGAGAGCCGTCTTCTTTTAACACTCTTGGAACAACTCCAAAGAAAGGTCTTGTTGCAGAGCCGGGCTTGAGTGTCATTGCTCCTGGCAAAGGTGTAATCATAAATCCACCTGTTTCAGTCTGCCACCATGTATCAACTATGGGACAGCGTTCCCTCCCAACATGTTTGTAATACCACATCCATGCCTCAGGATTAATTGGCTCACCAACTGTTCCAAGAATTCTTAAGCTTGAAAGGTCATATTTGTAGGGCCACTGCTCTCCTTCTCTCATTAAAGCCCTGATTGCTGTAGGTGCTGTATAAAATATATTAACTCTGTGTTTTTCCACTATCTCCCAGAATCTTCCAGGATTTGGATAAGTTGGCACTCCTTCAAACATGAGTGATGTAGCTCCTGCACTAAGTGGACCATAAACTATATAGCTATGTCCTGTTACCCAGCCGATATCTGCTGTGCAGAAAAATGTTTCCTCGGGTTTGTAGTCAAATACCCATTTAAATGTTACATTTACATACACCATGTATCCGCCTGTTGTGTGAAGCACTCCCTTTGGTTTTCCCGTTGAACCTGATGTGTAAAGTATAAAAAGCGGGTCTTCTGCATCCATTACTTCTGGTTCGCAATAGTTACTTATTTCAGGATCATTTATGAGGTCATGCCACCAGAAGTCTCTTTGGGGATCCATGTCAACAAAATTGGGTGTTCTCTTCACAACGACTACTTTTTCTATAGAAGGAGTTCCTTCCAGTGCCTGATCAGCATTTGCTTTAAGAGGAACAATCCTTCCACCTCTTACTCCCTGATTCGCAGTAATGAGAAGCTTTGCTCCACAATCATTTATTCTGTCTCTCAGGGATTGTGCTGAAAAACCTGCAAAGACAACACTGTGAATTGCTCCAATTCTTGCACAGGCAAGCATTGTAATTGGAAGCTCAGGTATCATGGGCAAATAAACAGCCACTCTATCGCCTTTTTTAATTCCTAATTTTTTTAACACATTGGCAAATCTGTTAACTTCTCTGTAAAGCTGCCAGTAAGTGTAAGTTCTGACTTCTCCATCATCTGCTTCCCATACAAGAGCTGCTTTGTTTCTTAAAGAGTCAAGATTGCGATCAAGGCAGTTATAAGAAGCATTGAGTTTTCCATTGATAAACCACTTAATATATGGTTTCTCAAAATCATAATCTAATACTTTATCCCATTTTTTATACCATGTAATGTTTTGCTCCGCAACTTCTGCCCAGAAACCTTCAGGATCTTCCACTGATCTCTTATACATTGCTTCATATTCAGCCATGCTTTTAATATAGGCTTTTTCTGAAATCTCCTTTGGTGGAGGGAAAACCCTCTGTTCTTTAAGTAATACATCAATTCCCTGTGTCATAGCCTTACCTCCTTTTTTCTATCAATTTTAACATTTATTCCGCTCCAACTCCAATATAGGACCTTATTTTTTCAGATTCAAACTTTGCTTCAGCTTCTTTTTCCTGTGTCAAAAGAGAGACAAGGATTCCCATGGCAAAGGAAGCAAAGAAAGAAACTATTCCAGGATTTTTTAACGGGAATATTGCCTGAGGATTTTTCAAAATATCCACCCATACAGTAGGACTCAGAATAATTAAAACTACACTCAAAGTGAGACCTGTATAAATGCTCCATACAGCCCCCTGTGTGGTAAACTTTCTCCAGAAAATGGACATGAGCAATGCTGGAAAGTTTGCAGAAGCTGCTACTGCAAAGGCTAAACCTACCATGAAGGCTACATTCTGTCCTTTAAATACGATACCGAGAATTATTGCAAGAATGCCAAGACAGAGAGTTGCAATCTTAGCTGCTCTTACTTCCTGTTTTTCATCCGCTCTTCCTCTTTTAACAACGCCAACATAAATATCATGAGACACTGCTGATGCTCCAGCTAAGGTCAGACCCGCCACCACTGCAAGAATTGTTGCAAAGGCAACAGCAGCTAAAAATCCAAGAAAAATCTCACCACCCAGTGCTTCAGCAAGAAGTGGTGCTGCCATATTACCACCTTTGTCAATTTTCTTTATAATTTCCTGTCCTACTAATGCTGCTGCTCCAAATCCTATTGTAAATGTCAGAATGTAGAAATAACCGATAAACCCTGTTGCATAAAATACTGACTTTCTTGCTTCCTTGGCATCGGGCACAGTGTAAAATCTCATGAGAATATGGGGTAGTCCTGCAGTTCCAAACATCAGGGCTATTCCAAGAGATATAGCATCAAGAGGATTTGTTATTAAACCACCAGGCTGAACAAATTTTTCACCATACTGCGTTGTAACAGTTGAAAAGAGTTCAAGATAATTGAAGCCAAACTTATAAAGAGTGAGCAAAACCAGTAAAGTTGCACCGCCAAGAAGCAGACAGGCTTTTATAATCTGAACCCATGTGGTTGCAAGCATTCCTCCAAAGAGAACATACGCTATCATCAGGCATCCTACAATTATTATGGCAATCTCATAAGGAAGTCCGAACATAAGCTTTATTAATGAGCCTGCACCAACCATCTGAGCAATGAGATAAAAAAGCACAGTTATTAAAGCTCCTGTGGCTGCTGCTGTTCTGATTGGTCTTTGTTTAAGCCTGTAAGCCACAACATCTGCAAAAGTGTATTTACCGAGATTTCTTAATGGTTCTGCAATCAGAAACATAACAATGGGCCATCCAACAAGCCAGCCTACTGCGTAAATTAAGCCATCGTATCCTTTAAGAGAAACCAGTCCCGCTATCCCAAGAAAGCTTGCTGCAGACATATAGTCTCCAGCAAGAGCAAGCCCATTTTGTAGCCCTGTAATGCTTCTTCCAGCAGCATAAAACTCTGTTGTTGTTCTTGTTCTTTTAGCTGCCCAGTAGGTAATATAAAGAGTTATTGATACAAACAAAAGAAAGAAAAATATACCAGTTAAAGTTGGTTGTCCCAAAACGGTTTGCATTATTCACCTCCTAATTTTTCTTTAATCTCTGCTACTTTTTGGTCATACTTCTTATTTGACCATGCTACATAAATTCCTGTAAAAATCCATGAAACAACTATCACACCTATACCAATTGGAATACCTACATTAACTGGTCCATAGATTTTCTGACTCAGAAATTCTTTGTTGTAAGCTATAAGCAGAACAAAACCGAAGTAAACTACCAGTTCAGCCATCGTAAGAATCAGAGAAATGGCATTTTTACTTCTTACAAGACTTTTGAATTCACTGGAACTTAAAATCTTCTCTTTCATCTTAAAACCTCCTCCTTAAAGTTGAAATGCTTGTTTTTTTTCAACTCCCATATATCCGGATATATTGGGATTCCCTATGTCCATGAGTTCCTGGGTAGTATAAATCTTAATATCTCCAAGTAATGTTATTATCTTTTGAAAAA
Source organism: Thermodesulfovibrio sp. 3907-1M (assembly GCF_040450955.1). Taxonomy (NCBI): domain Bacteria; kingdom Pseudomonadati; phylum Nitrospirota; class Thermodesulfovibrionia; order Thermodesulfovibrionales; family Thermodesulfovibrionaceae; genus Thermodesulfovibrio; species Thermodesulfovibrio autotrophicus. The sequence continues at coordinate 1,472,285 of NZ_CP144373.1, read as the reverse complement.
CCTGAGCAGTAATAAAAGCATCAACCAGTGCATCATGCAACTCTTTTGGTTCAATGCCAAGTGATATAGCCACATCCTTTAATGATTTATTATTTATAAAGTTCTCTGGTAATAACCCCTTATGAATAAGCCATTTATAAATAACAAAAGTATCTACTGCCATAGGCTCATAGCTCTCTTTGAGGTGTCTGTGAATTGCCTTTTTAAGAAAAGCAATATCAATTGATATACAATGCCCTACAATGACTGAATTCCTTACAAAAGAAAGATACTCTCTCAGAATTGGAGCTATGTCAGGACATTCTTCCAGTTCTGATGGTGTAATCTCATGAACCATTATGCTGTCTTTTTTTACAAACCTGTCTGGTTTTATAGTCCTGTAAAATATTTCACCCATTTTTATTGATTTACCCTTCATTTTTATGCCTCCAATAGCAATAATTGTGTCCCTCAATTCGTTTAGTCCTGTAAGTTCAGTATCCACAACTGTAAACTCTGTTTCTGCAATTGATATTCCTTTATATTCAGGAATCTTTTTCTTTTTTCTAAATATTGAAAGCATTTCAGATAATCATAAGCTTATATCTTTCAATCAAAATATCCTGTAACTTTGATATAAGATGAAATGTATCCTTAAGCAATTTCTTTTCAAGATTGCTGAGGGTCTCAGGATTTATAAAGTTGTCTGGCATCATTCCCTGAACTACCTGTTCGTACTGATGTTTCATTCTTAAAAGCATGAGAAACTCAAAGGCATAAATAATTTCTTCTCCATAATCTTTAACTACGCCATGCTTATTTTTAAGTGTTTCAATTCTTTCCAGAGTAGAGGTCTCTCTTATTCCTTTTTCAAGACTGAAAAGTCTAATAATCTCAACAATGGGAGCAATCCCTTTTATTTTTATATTGAGTTTATCTTTATGTTCCCCGCTTTTTTCAACCACAAATGTTTTGAAAAATCCCAGAGGCGGCTTATTTTTTACAGCAAGATTCGCAAGATAACCTAAAAATATTTTCTGATCTTTAACGGTGTTTAAAAGATAATCCCTTAAAGACTCTTCAAGGGAAAAGTCTCCATAAATAGCTCTAAAATCAAAGAATATATTAGAAAGACTGATTGATTCACCCTTTGGCGTATATATCCATTGAGAAAAGTATTTTTTCCATACTTTAAGAGGCTGACACCATCTTGGATTGCTTGCCATAATATCTCCAGGACAGGGTGGAAAACCACATTTAAGAAGGCTGTCTTTAATATAACTTGCAAATTCAAGGAAATACTTTCTTATTGATTCTTCCTGTCCTGCTGGAGGGTCTGAATAAATTAAAGCATTGTCCTGATCAGTTTTAAATGTCTGCTCTTTTCTGCCTTCAGAACCAAGAGCTATCCAGCAATAAGGAAGTGGCGGAGGACCGAATTCTCTTTCAGCAAACTGTGCTATTTTTCTAACTATTCTGTCATTTATCTCAGTAATAATCCTGGTAATATTGCTCGCCTTTGCACCCTGCTGAAGTAAATTACCAACGAGATTGGTTATCTGTTTTGAAGTACTAATAATTCCTTCAATACTCTGTTGCATTTCAATATCTCTTACTATTGTTACAGGAGAAAGACCCTGAAGCATCATGATGTCGTGATTTGTAATTATTCCGCCAATCTGTCCATTTTTAATTACGAGAAGATGATGAATATTGTATTTGAGCATTCTTACAATTGCTTCAAAACAGTAGTCCTTTGCATCCACGCTAATTATTGGAAAGCTCATTATATTCTTTACGGGTTCATTAACATCTCTTGCAGCTGCAACTACCTTTCTTCTGAGGTCTTTATCCGTTATTATACCTACAGGAATTCCTTCGGAGTTCATTATAACAAGAGAGCTTATTCCATTCTCGCACATTATTCTTGCAGCTTCTCTAAGAGGAGTATGTTCAGGCACTGAAATAACATTTTTTGAAGCAATTTCTTCTACAGTTGTAGTGAAAAGAATTTTATCAACCGTAGCTGTCAGAGTTTTTTTGGAAGTCTCTTCAGCATATTTTTTATCAATATATATGTTCATGAAAGATTTTAAATAAAAATCCCTTACTTCAGGATATCTGTTCATGAGATTAAGGATTACATCTTTTGGAATTAAATAACAGATCGTGTCATCTATGGCAACAACATTTGCACGTGATTTGTCTCCGCTTATTAAAGATACAAATCCAAAAGAATCACCCTCACTTCGGAAGTCAATTGTTACTTCTTCTGTATCAACTTTTCTGTAAACCTTTATCCCGCCTTTTTTTATAATATAGAGGAATTCACTTGGCGAACCATCCTGAATAAGTATATGAGTTCCTTTCGGATAATACTCCATAGAGGTTTTAACAGCTATGGAATTTACCACCTCTGTATCTAAAAACTCAAAAGGTGGCACGCTTTTTAGAAACTCTATCGTATCTTCTATTATTTTGACCATGCCTTAAAATTTAGCAAAAGAAATGCCAGATAAAAAAATGTTAAAAATCAAAAATTTATAAAAGGAGACTCTTTTTAATGTTACGAAAAGTAACATGCTGATGTGTAGAAAAGTTACAATTTTAAGAAAAATATCTTAAATTGTATTTATTAAAAAGAAGCTTTTGAAACTCTTCAATCTTCTTAAAGGAATCCTTTAAAACCCCTTTTTCCGTTTTTGAAAGACTGTAGGGAGCGATGTAGTTATCCGGTGTCTTTCCTTCCCTTATTTGCGTAGCCTGAGATTTTAATCTGAGGCTCATTAAAAATCTATAGGATTCTTCTAAGTCTCTTGCAAATTCTTCTGTGAATACTCCTTTACTTTTTAACCCTCTTATTCTCTCAAAAGTATTAGTCTCATTTATTTCGTTATCAAGAGCTAAAACTCTTATCCCCTGGACTATTGGAAAAATTCCGTATTTTTTTATATCAATTTTTCCCTTGTGTTCACCTGATTTCTCGACTAAAAAAGTTTTAAAAAAGCTCAATGGAGGCTTAAACCTCACTGCTTCAGAGGCAAGAAAAGGGAGAAAAGTTTTACTTGCCTTTATTTTTTTCTTTACATGATCTCTTAATTCCTCAACAAGGGATTCAGAACCTGCAACACTTCTGAAATCAAAAAATATACTGATATTAAGAACATTTTCTGGCTTGGGATTTTCCATCCATTGGTGTATCTCCTTAAACCATTCTTCTTTGCTTTTTCTCCAGTAAGGATTATTGAGCATAACATTTCCAGGACAGGGTGGGAAGCCTATTTTAAGAAGCAGTTCAATATAAGTTTGAGAGAATCTTTCAAAATAGTCTTCTCTTTTATTTTCATAAATTAAAGCATTATCCTGATCAGTCTTAAGACTCTGCTCTCTTCTTCCTTCTGAGCCAATAACCATAATACTGTATAAAGAAGATGCTGTTCCATAAAGATTTTCTGTAAGCTGTGCCGCTTTTTTCATAAAATGATCATTTAATTCTGCAATATACTTGCCCACATATTCTGGATCCATTCCACTTAAAACACCTTCAATAATACTGTCCTGTATGATTGAGTAAATATAAGCAAGTTCTTCTGCTGATTTTGCTTTATCAATCTCTTTGATAAGGAAAATTATGTTTTTACTTTCATGGGATATAACTGTTCTGTCATCAAGAACGCCTGAAATAGTGTTACCATCCTTTATTACAAGCTTTCTTATTCCATGCTTTGCCATTGTAAGAAGAGCATTGAAAAGTGGCTCAGATGAAGATATTTCTATTACAGGAAAAGTTGCTATATCTTTTGCTTTTATCTGTTGAGGATTTAAATCTTTTGCAAGAACTTTTTTTATTATATCTCTTTCAGTAATAATACCAACTGTACTGTCTGTTTTAACAAGACAGAAAGTTGAGTCTTTCTCTGCCATTAATTTTATTGCTTCTTGAAGTACTGTTTCTGAGGCAATAATTACTGGCTCTTTTAATTTTATGTCCTTAACTCTTACATCAATAAGTCTTTCCATCTGAAAAGAAGTTTTTGTTTGAGGAACTCTGTGAACTCTCTTTGCCAGCTCCTTTGTAAAAAATCTTGCAAATTCATCGTATCCGGTTAAAAGGTTAAGAAAAATATCTTTTGGCAACTCCAGTATAACTGTCCTGTCTTCCACAACTCTTGCTGTGGTAGCAGGAGGAAGCTCTCCAAGCAGGGAAACATAACCGAAAATATCTCCATCTTTCAGGTGATATACAAGTTGATTGTTTTTTTCAAGAAAAACTTCACCTTTGTGAATTATATAAAGAAATTGTAAAGGTTGAGCTCCTTCTTTAAAAATTATATCGCCCTTCTGATAATCTCTTTTTAATAAAAATTTGGATAAATTTTTTATTTCTTCCAGAGGAAGTCTGTTAAAGGGATAAGTATTTCTTAAAAATTGAATAAGTTCTTCCATACCTGAGATATTTTACAATAATTTTTGCTTTTTAAAAAATTTATATTTTCTCTCCGGGTCTTGGAAGACCCCATTTTTTCCTTTTTTCCCATAAAGCCTTTCTTGTTATTCCAAGCATGTCTGCAAGCTCCTGTTCAGTGTAAACTGACTGATATTTCAAAATAAATTCCTTTGTAAATTCTTCAATTGAAATAAGAGGAATATCCTTTTTCTTTTCTGGAGTAACTTCCATGTTTCTTACATGCTCTGGAAGATGCTCTGGCTTTATTGTATCTGACTCGGCAAATACTACTGCCTGCTCTATTACATTTTGAAGTTCTCTTATGTTTCCTGGCCAAGGATATTTAAGCAGAATCTGGATTGTCTGTGGCTCAAATTTTTTAATATCTTTTCCCATCTTTATGGCAAATTTTCTCATAAAATGATATGCAAGAATTTCTATATCTTTTCCTCTTTCCCTAAGAGGAGGAATATGAAGTGTTATCACATTCAGCCTGAAAAAAAGGTCTTCTCTAAATTTACCTTCTCTTACCTCTTCTAAGAGGTCCTTATTTGTGGCTGAAATAAACCTAAGATCAATCTTTTTAGTGGTAACACTGCCAAGTGGGCGAATTTCCTTGTCTTCAATCACTCTCAAGAGTTTTGCCTGTAGCCCTACTGGCATATCACCTATTTCATCAAGAAATACAGTGCCACCATCAGCTATTTCAAGAAGCCCCTTTTTGTCAGATGTGGCTCCAGTGAAAGCACCTTTTATAAAACCAAAAAGCTCACTTTCAAGAAGATTCTCAGGCAGACTGGCGCAATTAATTGCTACAAATGGTTTTTTCTTTCTGTAGCTTGCTTCATGAATTGCTCTTGCAAAAAGCTCTTTTCCTGTTCCTGTCTCACCAAGAAGTAAAACATTCGTTGGAGTGTTTGCTATCTTTTTTATTTTTTCAAGCAAAAGTTTAATCTCCACTGATTCACCGATTATTGAAAAAAATTTTTCTTCAAAGGATGGAATAATCTTTTCAGTCTTCTGTTTTTCTGCTGGTTTCTTGAAAAATGTGAGAATTTCCTCATAAACAAAAGGTTTTATAAGATAATCGTCCACTTTAAGTTTTAATGCTTTAAGCGCAGAGTTTACTGATGGACAGGATGTAGTTACAATAGTTTTTACAGAAGGATTTAATGATTTGATTTTGTTTATAAACTCCAGTCCATCTCCATCTGGAAGCTCTATCTCAACAATCACAAAGTCATGGATATAGGATGCATAAGTATTTATTGCTTCCTGAAATGTTGCTGCTACATCTACAGTAAAACCCAGTTTTTTCAGATAGTTACTTAAGTTTTCTCTTAAAACTCCATCTTCATCTACTACAAGAATTCTTTCATTCATCAGGTGCTATCAAGATTTAATAATACCTTGACACTGTCCTCATCAACATGGTGTCTCTGGAATCCTAATCTGTCTGAAAGTCCCAACATATAAGTATTTATTCTTAAAATATCCATCCAGATTCTTTTTACACCTAAATCCCTTGCTACCTCAATAGCATAACTGCAAAGTGCTTTTCCAACTCCTTTACCCTGCCATGCATCTTCAACTAAAATTGCCATTTCAGCATCTGTGCCATCAGGATCCTTTGAAAGTCTCACATCTGCAACAATCTTTTCCTCTTCACCATCCTTAATAACGCACACAAAGGCAAGTTCTCTATCATAGTCAACCTGACAGAATCTAACCAGATTTTCATGTCTCAAATCAATTGCTCTCTGGAAAAATCTTAAGCTTATTGTTCTTTCTGAACATCTTCCAAGCAGAGCTGCAATAAGAGATTCATCTTCAGCCTTAATGGGCCTTACAATTGCCTTTGTTCTATCTTTTAATTCCACTTCTTTGTAAAGATGCACTGGATATGGACATATACTCAGGTGGGGTGGGCAGAACTCTCCCTTGATCACTGCCTTTTTCTTTGGCGCTGTTTTATCAAGAATTATGCTGCAGTCAAGGGCAAATATTTCTGAATCAGTGATAAATATAGGATTAATGTCAAACTCCTTTATCTGGGGAAAATCTGATATAAGATAAGAGAATTTTACCACAGTCTCTTCAAGCCTGCGTAAAATATCTTCATAGTAAGGGTATTTTTTAAGGTAACGATAAATTTTCGTCTCTTCCATAAGTCTCTTTGCAAGAGTCTGATTAAGAGGTGGAAGGCCTATTGAGTAGTCTTCAAGTGCTTCAAGAAGATTCCCTCCTGTTCCAAATAAAATAACTGAACCAAAGGTTGGCTCCTTCTTGGCTCCAAGAGCAATTTCATATCCATAGGTTATGACCATTGGTTGAACAATAACAGAAGCATCAGGGTCTCCATGCTCTTCAGCAAGTCTTTTCAGCCATTTAAATCCTTCTACAGCTTCCAGCTCATCTCTTACATCAAGAATTACTCCACCTTTTTTAAATTTGTGTATTATTTTTGGCGTATCTATTTTTAAAACAATTGGATATCCAATTTCAGCTATTGCTTGCTTGAGTTCTTCAATACTGTTAGCTCTTTTTGTTAAAATTACAGGGATTCCATAGCCAGAAAGAATTTCTGAGGCTTCAAAGAATGTTGGGATAGACCTTCCTTCTGAAATTGCCTTTTCTATTATGCTTTCTGCTTTTTCAGTATCAAATTTTACATCCTTAAGAATTGTTTGAGGAGTCTCAAGAAGAAGTTTCAGGTTAAAATCATAACGATACATATACATAAATGTTCTTACTGCCTGTTCAGGAGTTACAAATGTTGGAATTCCATTGGAATTGAGCAATTCTCTTGCTTCATCAACCAGTGCTGCGCCCATCCAGTTGGTAAGAACAGGTTTGTATGGATTCTCCTTTACTATTTTTATAACTCTCTGAGCTGTCTGAACAGGCTCTGTTCCCAGGGATGGAGTCAACATTACCAATACTGCATCTACATTTTTATCTTTTATTACTATTCTCAAAGCCTTTTCATAGTGGTCAGGGTTTGCATCTGAAACTAAGTCTAAGGGATTTCTAATAAAACGAGTAGGCACATTGCCTTCAAGTTCTTTTATTGTTTCCTCTGAAAACTCAGCAAGCTCCCCTCCAAGTCTTAGAAGGCTATCCACTGCAGTAACAGCTGGAGCTCCAGCATTCGTAATTATTGCAAGCCTTTTACCTCTTGGTCTCCGTTGCTTTGAAAGAGTTTCTGTAATATAAAACATATCAAGCGTTTCATCAACCCTTACAGCACCTGCTCTTTTAAAGGCAGCATCATAAACTTTGTCTTCACCTGCAAGAAGTCCTGAGTGAGTTAAAGCAACTTCCAGTGATTCCACAAACTTTCCTGATTTTACTATAACTATAGGCTTTGAAAAAGCAAAAGAGCGGGCAGAAGTCATAAACTTTCTTCCATTTTTAATAGATTGCATATATATAACAATTGCTCTTGTAGATGGGTCAACACCGAAAAAATCTATAAGATCAGCAAAGTCTATGTCTATATCAGAACCGAGAGAGACAAAATAACTGAAACCAATATTTTTATCAGCAGCTCTATCTAATAGGGCAACTGAAAGGGTTGCACTCTGTGCTATCAATGCAATATTGCCCTTGTTAAGTCTTCTTCTGAACAGGCTCACATTTAAATTTATCCCTGGCCTGATAAAGCCAAGGGTGTTTGGTCCCAAAAGTCTGAAACCATATTTTCGGTGAATTTCCTCTATCTTTTCTTCAAGATGCATTGCTTCTTTGACCTTTGTTCTAAAATCAGGACAGAGCAAAATAACTCCTTTAACTCCTTTTTGCCCACATTCTTCAAGAACATTCAGAATGCCTGTGCCACATTCTTCTGCCAGCACAACAAGATCAATCTCTTTTGAAATATCACTCAGGCGTTTATATGCTTCAACTCCCTGAACAGAATCTGCTCCTGAGTTCACAGGATAAACAATTCCTCTGTAGCCTTCACCAATGAGGTTTCTAAAAACCGTATAGCCAATACTTCCAGGTCTGTCATTAGCTCCAATTACTGCAATTCTTCTTGGATTAAAAAAATAATCAAGATTATAAATTGACATTTGCCTCTCCTTCCAGAATCCTGCCCACACTGACTACAGTGTCGTCATGAGAAAGCTCTATTAGTCTAACACCTGTTGTGGCTCTTCCCTGGGGTCTCAGCTGGGAAACTTTAAGCCTCAGCATCTTACTGCTGCTACAAACTATAACTTCATCCTCCTCTTTAACCTGTAATGATGCTACAACATTGCCTGTTTTTGGAGAAAGCTTAATGTTTTTTATGCCAGTGCCTCCTCTATGCTGAAGTCTATACTCCTCAATTGGCGTTTTTTTCCCAATCCCCTTTTCAGTAATTGTAAGAACATATGAGCCTTCAGATACCACATCTGCAGATACCACTTCATCGCCCTGCTCTGAGAATCTAATGCCAATTACACCCCGTGCTGTTCTTCCAGTGGGTCTTACATCTTTTTCATCGAATCTTATGGACATTCCTTTTTTAGTCGCAATGATTAGATGATTATGCCCATCTGTCTTTATCACTGAAATTAATTTATCTGTCTCTTCAAGGTCTATTGCGATAACACCTTTACTGCGTATGTTTTTAAACTCTTCAATGGATGTTTTTTTAACAAATCCCCTTTTTGTAAACATCGTAAGGAAACCCTTTTCAAGATCCTTGCATATCAGAGCAGTGGTAATCTTTTCTCCTTCGCTGAGAGGCAGAAGATTGATAATTGCTTTTCCACGAGACAGCCTTCCTGCCTCTGGAATCTGATAGACTTTAAGACAGTAGACCCTGCCAAAATTACTGAAAAACAGGATGTGGTCATGTGTTGAACCAACCAGCACATCTGTGAGATAATCCTCTGAAACTGTTTCCATTGGAGTAAGTCCCTTACCGCCTCTTTTCTGACTGCGATAATCAGAAAGAGAAGTTCTTTTTATATAGCCAAGATGCGTAAGGGTGATTACCATATCTTCCTGGGCAATGAGATCTTCTACATTTATTTCCTTTATTTCAGCTACTATCTGTGTTCTTCTCTCATCACCGTATTTTTGTTTGATTTCAATAAGTTCATCCCTGATAATTTCTCTCACAAGAGCATCATTTTCAAGTATTGCTTTAAGGCTTTCAATTTCTTTTAGCATTGTTTCATAATCCTGAATTATTTTTTCCCTTTCAAGTCCTGTAAGTCTCTGCAGTCTCATATCAAGTATTGCCTGTGCCTGAGTTTCTGTTAAAGGAAATCTACTCATAAGGCGAATTTTAGCCTCTTCTGGATTTTGTGATTTTCTTATAATGGAAATTACTTCATCAAGATTTTCTACAGCAATTTTTAACCCAAGTAAAATATGAGCCTGGTGTTCTGCTTTCTTTAAATCAAAAGCTGTTCTCTTAAGGACAACATCTTTTCTGTGCTTAAGAAATTCCCACAAAGATTCCTTAAGGTTTAAAATTCTTGGTTGTCCATCAACAATAGCAAGCATTATGGCACCAAATGTGGTTTCCATCTGAGTATGTTTATAAAGATTATTTAAAATTACCTCAGGCATTTCACCTTTTTTAAGCTCAAGAACAACTCTTATACCTTCCCTGTTTGACTCATCTCTTATTTCAGTTATACCTTCAATCTTTTTTTCTCTTACAAGTTCTGCAATCTTTTCAATAAGCTTCGCTTTGTTTACCTGATAGGGAATCTCTGTTATTACAACTCTTTCTTTAACTGCCTTGCCTTCTGTTTCTCCTTCAAAAAGAGAGCTTTCCTTAAGTTTTTTACCTTTTGTTTCCCTTTCAATTTTAACCTTTGCCCTTATTTTAATAAGTCCTCTTCCTGTTAAATAAAGGTCTTTGATTCCTTCTATGCCATAAATTGTGCCACCTGTTGGAAAATCAGGACCTTTTACAAAATTCATGAGTTCTTCTGATGAAATCTGAGGATTCTCAAGAAGACTGACTAATGCATCTATAATTTCATTGAGATTATGGGGAGGTATATTTGTTGCCATGCCAACAGCAATTCCTGAAGAACCATTTATGAGAAGATTGGGAATTCTGGCTGGAAGCACGAGAGGCTCTTCAGTGGTTGCATCAAAGTTTGGAACAAATGGAACCGTCTCCTTATCAATATCCTGCAAGAGTTCTTCAGCTATCTTTGTAAGTCTCGCTTCTGTATAACGATAGGCTGCTGGAGGATCTCCATCAATGGAACCAAAATTTCCCTGCCCATCAATTAATGGATACCGCATGTTAAAGTCCTGTGCAAGCCTGACTAAAGCATCATAAACAGCCTGGTCTCCATGGGGATGATATTTTTTAAGAACCTCGCCAACAACACCAGCACACTTTGAATACTTTTTCCCGGCAAGAAGTCCTTCTCTGAACATGGCATAAAGAATTCTGCGCTGCACAGGTTTAAGCCCATCTCTTACATCAGGAAGTGCTCTACCAATGATTACGCTCATGGCGTAATCAAGGTAGCTTGTTTTCATCTCTTCTTCAATATTAACTTTTAGGACATCTGGCATACTGACTCCTTTTTATAATCTTCTGGTAAGTAAATGAAGACTGATAAGTTATTTACAGGAACTGCACGAAGAGGCTCCGCAGGAAGAACATTTGGAGTTTCCTTTTTGCACTCCTTTGGTTGCAAAGGTGGAAAATTTTTTAATAACTTCCTCTGAACCACATTTAGGGCATGAAACACTTTTGTTCCCAAAAACCAGTAACTCAAAAGCCTCTCCGCATTTTTTGCATTCATACTCATAAATAGGCATCAATTCACCTCATAAAATTTTGATTTAAGCTTTTTTATTATATCATAGCTTGCCTTATGTTAAAAAATTCTTTTAAAGTAAAAGAGTTAATTTATTCAGGGAGGTTCGATGTGATAAAAACACTTAGAAAAAATGCAAAATATTTCTACTTTCTGTTTTTTCTTGTAATTATCACCTTTGTTTTCTGGGGTGTGGGAACCGTGGATAAACAGCACTCTTCTGTAGTAGCAGAGGTGGCAGGGCAGAAAATTACATCAGAAAGGTTTTGGAGAAGCTATGAAGAGACAAGAAGGCTTTATAGAGAAGTATTTAAAGAGAAGGCAGCAAAAATGGAAGAAAACCTGAAGGAAAAAGTTCTGGAAGATTTAATTAATGAAGAAGTTCTGCTTTATTTAGCAAAAAAGTATGCAGTAGAGGCAACAGAAAGAGAAATTCAGGATGCAATTATTAATGATCCGAGATTTCAACGAAATGGAATTTTCCAGAAAGACATATATTTTCAAATTTTAAGACTTAATAGAATTACTCCAGAGCAGTATGAAGCCTCTTTAAAAAGAGATATAACTATTGGAAAGATTTTCCAAATTATCATGTTAGCAAAGGACAGAGCTGATATATCTGATGAAGCTTTTTTTAAATCATTTTTAAAGGCGGTGAAATCAAACATTCCAATAAAAATTAATAAAGAAGCATTATCCTGAAAATATGGAAAAATTTTTTGATCAACTAAGATGGCAGGATTTAATTGATATTGCCATTGTTTCTTTTATCATTTACAAGATATTTATTCTTGTTAAAGGAACTCGTGCTGCAAGAATGCTCATTGGAGTTGGGGTTCTTCTTGCAATTTCTGTAATTTCAAGATTTTTAGAACTTTATACTCTTGACTGGCTTATCCAGAGTTTCTGGACCCAGATAGTAATAGTTTTGATAATTCTTTTTCAGCCTGAGATAAGAAAAGCTCTTGCTCAGATGGGAGAAGCTCCAATACTTCATAGATTCAGTTCTGCAGAAGAAATGAAAACGATTGAAGAAATAGTTAAGGCATCTCAGGGGCTTGCTAACAAAAAAATAGGTGCATTAATTGTTTTTGAAAGAAATGTGAGTCTCAATGAGTACATTGAGATAGGTGTTCCTCTTGAAGCAAGAGTCACAAAAGAGCTTTTAATGAGTATATTTCATCCCACAAGCCCGATTCATGATGGTGCTGTAATCATAAAAAAGAACAGAATAATAGCTGCCGGATGTTTTCTTCCCATAAAGCTCGGAGCAGACTTAAAGAAAACATATGGGACAAGACATAGAGCTGCTCTTGGTATTACAGAAGAAACAGATGCTGTTGCTGTTATAGTTTCAGAGGAAACAGGAGCTATCTCTTTAGCAGTAAATGGAGAGCTTCTCAGCAACCTTGATATGGAAAATCTGAGAGAGAAATTAACAAATCTATTTACAACGGAAAGAGAGAGAAAATGAGCAGAGTTTTGCAAAAACTTTTAGCGGAAAATCTTACATTTAAATTAATATCCATTGCTTTAGCGATATTTCTTTGGTTTTTCGTCACATTTAAAGGACAAACAGAAACCTCTGTTGAAGTTCCTATAGAGTTTAAAAATACTCCAGCAGAGATGGAGATTTTAAAACAAAGCGTAAAAAAGGTAACAATTGCGATCTCTGCAAGGGAAAGAATTCTTAAGGAATTAGTGCAAAATAATATCAGAGTGGTAATTGACCTGTCTGCTGCTAAACTTGGTGAAAATTCAATCCCCATAACAAAGTCCTCCATTAAACTGCCAAGAGGAATTGAAATATTGAGAATTGAACCTTCGCAGGTAAAAGTTTACATGGACGAAAAATTACAAAAAATAGTTCCTGTAAAAGTGATTCTCTCTGGGAGTCCTGCCAGAGGATTTTATATTGCATCAGTAAGCTCTGAGCCTCATACCATAAAAATAGAAGGAGCAAAAAAGGAACTCAACAGAATTCGTGTAATTAAAACCGAGCCAGTGGACATAGAAGGCATCGCTGAAGACTTGAAAATTCAGGCAAAAATAGACCCGGAAGGAAAAATTTTCAGAACAGCTGAGGACACAGTTTATATAAATGTCAAACTGGGGAGGAAGAAATGAAACTTTTTGGCACAGATGGAATTAGAGGGACAATAAATCAGTATCCAATGATACCTGAATTATGCATGAAAGCAGGGATGTCTCTATGTTTTCTTCTAAAACAGAGGATTTCTCACAAACCAAAAATCCTTATTGGAAAGGACACAAGAATCTCAGGCTATGTGATTGAATCAGCTTTAACAGCAGGAATAACTTCAATGGGAGGAGATGTTTATCTTGTTGGACCAATTCCCACTCCAGCAGTTGCTTTTCTTGTAAAAAGCATGCGTCAGGATGCCGGAGTGGTGATTTCAGCCTCTCATAATCCATTTCCCGATAATGGAATAAAGATATTTTCCTTTGATGGTTTTAAGCTGTCTGAGGATATTGAGAACACTATTGAAAAACTTTTAAATGAACCTGATTTTCCTCAAAGCAGACCTCAGGCAGAGGTTCTTGGGAAAGCTTTTAGAATTGAAGATGCTGTAGGAAGATACATAGAGTTTGTTAAATCAACTCTACCAAAAAATTTCACCTTTGAAGGACTTAAAGTAGTAATTGATCCGGCGAATGGAGCAGCTTACAAAATTACTCCAACACTTTTCAAAGAACTTGGAGCAGAAGTAATAACAATCAATGATAAACCTGATGGACTGAATATAAATAAGGAATGCGGAGCTCTTTATCCTGAAGGGTTAGTAAAAAAAGTAAAAGAAACTCAGTCACATCTTGGAATTGCCCATGATGGAGATGCAGACAGAACAATTTTAGTTGATGAAAAGGGAAACATTATTGATGGTGATTTTATTCTCTCTCTGTGGGCAATGAATCTGAAAAAAGAAAAAAAACTTAAAAAGAATACAGTCGTTGCTACTGTTATGACAAACAGTGGAGTTGAGAACTATCTTAAGAAACATGGAATAAAACTCGTAAGAACGCAGGTTGGTGATAAATATGTGGTGGAGGAGATGCTTAAAGGTGGATACAATCTCGGTGGAGAACAGTCAGGACATATCGTTTGTCTTGATTATTCATGCACAGGAGACGGAGCAATAACAGCTGTTCAGATGGCTTACATTATGATGAAAAATGGTAAACTTCTCAGTGAATTAACAAAGGAAATATTAAGGTATCCACAGCTTTTAAAGAACATTAAGATTCCTGAGAGAATTTCAAAAAATGAGGCTATAAAAAAAATTGAAGATTTAAATTGCAAAGTATCAAAGCTTCAACAGAAAATAAACGGAAGAATACTTATAAGACTATCAGGAACAGAGCCAAAAATAAGAGTTATGGTGGAGGAAGAAGATCCAGAAAGAGCCAATAAGGTTTTAGAGGAACTGGAAGAGTTAATAAAACAAAAACTCTGCTAATGCCCGTTATCCCATGTTTACTCTTGGGAATTCTTCTTGGATATCTTTTTACTTATTTCCCTGTAATAACAATAGCTCTTTCAATTCTTTTAATTTTTACCTTTAAAAATAAAAGGTTTATCGCTATACTCCTTGCAATATCAATATTTCTTGGGATTCTCTATGGAAGCATTACTTACACTAAAGATGCCAAAACACCTGAAAATATCCACTTTACAGGATATTTAAAAAATAAAACTGGCAATACATACGAGTTTAAGGTTATTAACTCCAATTCCGAAATAAAAAAAACACTCTTGAAAGTATACTCAAACCAAACTTTAAAAGAAGGAGAAACATATGAGATAGAATGCCGCATGGGTAAAAAACATTTAAATCCCTATCAATATGGAGATTCTCTCTGTTTTTTGAAAAGACTGAAGCTGCAAGAGCAATCTCATAAACCTGCTGTTGATGAAGTAAGAGAAAAAATAAATAGAAAAATCTCAGAGAGCCTTGATAGAGAAATCTCTGGAACACTCATTGCAATGACAACAGGTGAAAGAACCTCAATTCCGTTAGAGATTCACGAAGACTTCAGAAAAACAGGACTGATTCATCTTCTCAGCATATCAGGAGCTCATTTCAGTCTTTTATTTACGGTTTGTTTTTTGATATTTAAATTTCTCATTAAAAGGCTTCCCTACAGTGTTCTGTTAAAAATTACCCTTTACTGGAAACCTTCTCAGTTAGCCACTTTTTTTACCTTTCCTGTTATTTTATGCTACTTTCTTATTGTTGAACCAAATTATCCAAGCACTCGCTCTTTTATTATGGCAATACTTTTTATGATAGGAGTTTTATCAGAGAGGAAATCCCTGTGGATTTTTACTGTAAGCTTTGCATGCTTTATGATTTTAATTCTTGAACCTCAGGCAATAAAAGATGTTTCCTTTCAACTCAGCTTTCTTGCCACTGCAGGAATAGGCTTTGCATCAGATCTTTATAAAAATTTTAAAGATAAAATTCCAAAGAGAGTCTCCTATCTTCTTTTAAGTTTCCTTGTAACTGTCTCAGCAACGCTAATTACAGCACCCTTAATAATTTACAGATTTCACTATTTATCCTTAATATCACCTTTAGCAAACCTTACAGCAGGAGTTTTGATAGGGATGATTCTTTTTCCTCTTCATCTATTGTTTGTAGCAATTTTTTTAATTACAGGATATTATCCTTTTCCAGAATTAATTGATTTTATTGGAAAGCTTTCTTTTAAAACAATGCACATTCTTGCCTCTTTTAAATATTCATCAATATGGATTCCTCCAGTTCCTCCTGTAGCACTGGTTAATTTCTATATGGCTGTTTTTGTCTTGTTATTTAGTTTTTATTGTTTAAAGAAGACAAAAATAATTACTTTTGGTTTTTCCCTGATGTTATTTTTAACTTCTATTTTAATCCCAATTTTTATGCATGTAAAAGATAAAGAAAGCCTGAAAATTACATTGCTTGATGTTGGTCAGGCAGAATCAGTGGTTTTAAAAACTTCAACTGGATTTTTTCTTATAGATACAGGGAAAACAGGATGGGAGGCTAATCAGTTTCTTAAAGCCTATGACGCTAAAGAGCTGATATTGATTATTACTCATGAACAAAAGGATCATGCAGGAGGAGTTGAGAGAATTTTACAAAACTTTCAGATAAAAGAAATATGGGACACAGGATATATTAATTACAGCAAAGAGCTTATCAATGATATTTTAATCAGGCATCTTAAAAGAGGCGATGTTTTAAAGACAGACAGATGCTTCTTCATAATACTTCATCCTTATAAAGGATTCTGGAGTCCTTCTTTATTGGAAGACAGCAATGAAGTGAGCCTGATATTTAAATTTCAATGTTTTAAAAAAACTTTTCTCTTTACATCAGATGCTGGGATTGATGCTTTACAGACAATTCCTGTGAATTACTTAAAATCAGATGTAGTAAAAATTCCCCATCATGGAAGTAAACGCTCTTTTTATCCAGAATTTTATAAAGCAACAGAGCCTGAGATTTGTATAATAAGTGCAGGAAAACAGAATCCCTATGGACATCCTCATAAGGAAATCATTGAAAATCTAAATAAAAAATGCAAGATTTATAGAACTGATGAAGACGGAGCAATTCAGATTAAAGAATTACCAGATGGAAGCCTTAGAGTGCAAACCTTTAAAGATGCCGTATTTAAGCCATATAAAGACTGGGAAAATTTAAAAAAACTTTTTATTTTATGGTAAACTTTAAAAATGATAGCAGTCATTGACTATGGAATGGGAAATATAAGGAGCGTTTCAAAGGCAGTAGAGGCAGTTGGAGCTCAGGTAAAAATCACTCAGAATGCAGAGGATATTAAAAATGCCCGAGCTCTGGTGCTTCCAGGAGTTGGAGCTTTCCGTGACTGCATGGTAAACCTTTCAGAATTGGGACTATTACAAACAATAAAGGAAGAAATTCTCAATGGCAAACCTTATCTTGGAATATGTCTTGGAATGCAGATACTTTTCAGTGAATCTGAAGAGTTCGGACTCTGCAAAGGGCTTGACATATTCAAAGGAAGGGTTGTAAGATTCGATCTTCCAAGAGAATACAAAATCCCTCATATGGGATGGAATGTAGTTAAATTCAAAAGAAAAAACAAAATAGTCGAGAGTATTCCTGATAACTCCTATTTTTACTTTGTCCACTCTTACTATGTTGTCCCTGAAGATGAAAGGATTATTGCTGGAGTTACAGATTATGGAAGAGATTTTACATCAATGATAATTTATGAGAATATTTTTGCCACACAGTTTCATCCTGAAAAATCACAGAAAACAGGACTTAAGCTTCTGAGAAACTTCGTTCAGTTCAGTAGATGAAAAAGGTAATTCTTGGCACAGCAGGACATATTGATCACGGTAAAAGTGCTATAGTAAAGGCATTAACTGGAATTGATCCTGACAGACTCAAAGAGGAAAAAGAAAGAGGAATAACAATTGATCTTGGTTTTGCAAACATAAAATATCCAGACCTGATTGTTGGCATAGTTGATGTCCCAGGGCATGAAAGACTCATTAAAAACATGCTTGCAGGAGTTGGTGGAATTGATATAGTCATGCTGGTAGTGGCTGCAGATGAAGGAGTTATGCCTCAGACAAAAGAACACCTTGCAATATGTGATCTGCTAAAAATAAAATCAGGGTTGATTGCTCTGAATAAAGTAGATCTTGTTGATGAAGAAACAGTGGAACTTGCAAAAGAAGATGTAAAGGAAGCTGTTAAAGGAACATTTCTTGAGAATGCTCAGATAATACCGGTTTCAGCAAGAAGTGGATACAACATAGAACTTTTAAAAGAAAAAATCAGAGAGCTTGCACTTTCAGTTGAAGAAAAATCAACCGGCGGAATATTCAGAATGCCCATTGACAGAGTTTTCACTTTAAAAGGCTTTGGAACTGTTGTTACAGGCACTGTTCTTTCAGGTAAAATTTCTGTTGACTCCTCAGTAGAAATTATTCCTGCAGGAATTAGTTCAAAAATAAGAGGACTTCAAAGTCACGGACAAAGACTTAATGAAGCCTATGCAGGACAGAGAGTTGGAATAAATCTTCAGGGAGTATCAAAAGAAGACCTTAAAAGAGGAGATGTTGTCACCATCCCTAAAAAACTTAAACCTACCACATTTCTGGAAGTAAAGATAAAGCTTTTAAAAGATGTAAGTCCCCTCAAAAACGGAGCTCCCATTCATTTTTATCTTAATACATCGGAAACAGTAGGCAGGATAAAGCTTTTCAACAAAGCTGAAATTTTACCTGAAGAAGAAGCTTTTGCTTATGTTAAACTGCAGGAACCCATAGTGGCAATGGCTCAAGATAAATTTATTTTCAGGAGATTTTCTCCCCTTGAAACTCTTGGAGGAGGAATTGTTCTTGACCCTCAACCACCAAGAAAAAAGAAAGAAATACAGCCTGAGCATCTTGAGTTGCTTTCAGGTGGCAAGCTTTCAGAAAAGATAGAAGTCAAAATTAAAAGAAAAGCATTTAGCGGAATCTCAATGTCTGAGCTTGAAGGCTGGATAAATGCAGATTTAAAGGAGATTAAAAAAGCTATAGATGAACTTCTTGAAAAAAGAAAGATTATAAAGACAGAAAATCATCTTTTCCACACGGATGTTTTCAATAGTTTCAAATCATCTATCTTGAATTTTCTCAAGGAGTTTCATCGGGTAAACCCCCTTAAAGAAGGATTACCAAAGGAGGAACTTAAAACAAAACTTTCCTTTGATAGATTCCCAGAGGTCTTAATGCTTTTACCCTACATAGAGGATATCTCAGTACAGGGCAACACAGTAAAGCTTAAGTCAGCACAAAGGGAAGAGATTGACCCAGAGCTTGAGGAAAGAATAATAAAAGAACTTCAAAGAGATTTTCAACCACCACTTAAAGAGGAGCTTGCTCAAAAACTTTCAATCTCTGAATCAAAATTGTCAGACATATTAAAAATAATTGTCAAAAAAGGCAAGATAGTACGGATAAATGACTCCCTGTATCTTCCAGTGGAAAGTTATAACAAAATGCTTGAACTCCTTAAAGATTTCTTTTCAAAAAAGAATGAAATGACAGTTTCTGAATTTAGAACTCTTCTTAATACAACGAGAAGATATGCTATAGCATATCTTGAGCATCTTGATTCACATAAAATAACTCTCAGGATTGGAGAGATCAGGAAAATGGTTAAAAGAGGATAGAATGACAAGAAAAAAACTTGCTTTACTCATTTTAACTTTCATCATTGGATGCTTAACAGGGATAACATCATTTTATCTTATAACCACACCAAGACAGTCTATCCCTATTTATAGAGATATTGCTGAGCCTGTTAAAAGTTTTGCTGAGATAGTTAAAGCTGTCTCTCCTTCCGTGGTAAATATCTCTACAACAAGAACAGTTCAGAGTCCGCCAACACTGGAAGATCTCTTTGAGTTTTTACCACCCTTTGGAAATTCTCAGGGTAAAAAATGGAAAGAAATGAGTATGGGATCAGGGGTGATTGTTTCCGCTGATGGATATATACTTACAAACTATCATGTTATTGAACAGGCAGAGGACATAAAAGTAACTCTCTATGATAGAAGAACATTTAAAGCCATCTTAGTAGGAGCTGATCCGAAAACAGATCTTGCGGTAATCAAAATAAATGCAAAGGATTTACCAGTTGCTCCATGGGGAGATTCAGACAATCTTCAGGTGGGAGATTTTGTTCTTGCAATTGGTAATCCCTATGGATTAACTCATACAGTTACAATGGGAATTATAAGTGCTACAGGGAGAGCAGATGTAGGGATAGCTGATTATGAAGACTTTATTCAAACAGATGCAGCAATTAATCCCGGAAATTCAGGAGGACCTCTTGTAAACATAAAAGGAGAAATCATAGGAATAAATACAGCAATATTTTCAAGAACAGGAGGGTATCAGGGAATAGGATTTGCTGTGCCAAGCAACATGGCTCGTGTGATAAAAGACAGTTTAATAAAAGAAGGCAGGGTAATAAGGGGATGGATAGGAATAATGGTTCAGGATTTAACTGCAGAGCTTGCAGAAAGATTTAACTTAAAAGAGGCATATGGAGTTATAATTACAGATGTAACAAAACAGTCTCCTGCTTACAGTGCAGGACTCCGTAGAGGTGACATAATTCTTGAATACGATGGCAAACAGATAACAGAAAGTGCTATACTTAGAAATCTCGTAGCTCAAAGCAAAATTGGTTCAATCGTGAATCTAAAAATTTTCAGAGATGGTCAGATTTATATAATACCAGTGACAATTGCTCAACTTCCTTCAGAGCAGATTCAGGAGACAAAAATTTTAAAAAAATCAACAGGAAAGCCTGAAAATCCCTTTAAAGGACTATCAGTAATTGACCTTGACCCGTCTATGGCAAAACAGATTGGAGTTGATCCTGAAGACAGAGGAGTTGTTGTTTACAAAATTGAACCTGGCTCACCAGCTGAAACAACTGGACTTAGAAAGGGAGACCTTATAATGGAGATTGAAAGACAGAGGATACTGTCTGCATCTGATTTTCAAAAGGCAATTCAGAGAATCTCAAGAGCTGATGTTCTGGTTTTGATAAACAGAGGCGGTAAAAAATTTTATATGATTCTGGGATCATGAGCCTGTTAGTTCTTCTTTTTGTGATAACTATCGGCATTGTTAGTCTTTTCAACTTAAGTGATTCATTTTTCGTCAATCCTATTATAAAAAGCCTGATTGTTTTATCAGGCAGTATTTTTTTGCTGCTTTTTATATACTCAAAACTGAAAAAAATGAATAGTTCGCAAATAATGTTTGGATTTTTAGGGCTTTTTTTCGGAATTTTAACAGGACTTCTTTTAAGCATTCCTCTTCTAATTTTCTCTGATCTGAGACTTCTTGTTTTTAGCATTGTTACAGGTTTTGGATATGCTGGTGCAATTTTTGGTTTAAAAAAGGCTCAGACAATCAAAATTGGAGATATTTTATGGATAATTAAAAAAGAGGCTATATGGGAAGAGCCAAAAATCCTTGATACCAATGTTCTCATAGATGGTAGAATTGCCGATCTCGTAGAGTTAGGCTTCATAAAAGGCACAGTATTAATTCCAAGATTTGTTTTAAGAGAAATCCAGTACATTGCAGACTCACCAGATCCTCTGAGAAGAGCAAAAGGAAGAAGAGCACTTGATGTACTTCATAAAATTAAGAGTGCCGAAAAAATAAGATTTGAGATTGTGGAAAAAGACATTCCTGAAATAAAGGAAGTTGATACCAAACTAGTTGAAATTACAAGAATTCTAAAAGGTACGCTGATTACAAACGATTTAAACCTCATAAAAATTGCTCAATTAAGAGGAGTGCCTGTGTTGAATATGAATGAACTTGCTCAGGCAATGAGGCCTCCTGTGCTTCCGGGTGAGATTTTAAAACTCTTTATAGTTAAAGAAGGTAAAGAGCCTGAGCAGGGAGTTGCTTATCTTGATGATGGAACAATGGTAGTTGTTGAAGAAGGAAAACAATATATTGGTAAGACTATTGATGTTGTAATTCATAGTGTTTTACAAACAGGAACTGGAAGAATGATATTCGGCAAACCAAAAAGCGAAGACTCCTCTTCTGAAACACACCCATGAAATGCAGTGCCATAATAGTTTCAGCAGGCTTAGGGAAAAGATTTGGTTCACCAGATAAAGTATTTTTTGAAGTAAATGACAAACCCATTTTTATGTGGGCTGTTCAAACTTTTGATAATCTTGATTTTATCAATGATATTTGGATCGTAACAAGAAAAGATGCAGTCCAAAAGGTGCGATCTTATCTAAAAATTTTTAATATTAAAAAAGTTAGAGAAGTTGTTGAAGGCGGAAATGAAAGACAGGACTCTGTTTACAACGCTCTAAAATTAATGCCTGCGGATACAGAGATTGTTTTAATTCACGATGCAGCCCGTCCTCTGGTCAGTAAAGAATTAGTAGAAAGAGTGTTTAATGCCTTGAATCCACAGATTGACGGTGTAATCCCCGTAACAAGAATAACCGATACAGTTAAATGGATTAAAGGTAGAAACATTGTTGGTGGAACAATTAATAGAGAAATGCTAAGAGCAGTGCAAACACCTCAGGCATTCTGGTTTAAAAAGATTCTTGAGGTGTACGAAAAAGCTTACAGTGAAGGTGTTTATGGAACTGATGACGCATTTTTAATAGAAAGATACAGCGGTAAAGTTTATACTGTAGATGGTGATGAAAAAAATATTAAAATAACAACAAAACAGGACATTGAAAAGATGGAATCAATTCTCAATATAAACAATATTAAAACTTTCAGCCTAAACATAAGAGTTGGCATAGGATATGACAGCCACAGACTCGTCTCAGGGAAAAAACTTATTATTGGTGGAGTTGAGATCCCTTATGAAAAAGGACTCGAAGGGCATTCAGATGCAGATGTCCTAATTCATGCTATAATTGATGCAATACTGGGTGCTGCAGGAGCAGGCGACATAGGAAAACATTTTCCCGATTCAGATCCTCAATATAAAGATATTTCAAGCCTTGTTTTGCTTGAAAAAACTTTAAAGTTCACAAGGGAGCAAAAAATTGAACCAATCTGGATTGACTGCACAGTCTTTGCTGAAAAACCAAGGCTTAGCCCTTACATACCAGAAATGATTGAAAACTTCAGAAAACTTGGACTAAAAGTAAACATTAAAGCAAAAACAGCTGAAGGCATGGGATTTATTGGAAGAGGTGAGGGGATAGCTGCTCAGGCAATATGCCTGAGCAGTATGAAATTAGACCCTTAAAATAGCTTTTGGAACATCCTTCACTGAGGCAACCCCTGTAAGAAGCATTGCCTGTTTAAGTTCATTCTTTATATTGTCAAAATAAAGCTTAAGACCTTCTCTTCCACCACCAAAAACCGCTACAACCACTGGTCTTCCAATAAGCACAGCATCTGCACCAAGAGCAAGAAGCTTAAGGACATCAACACCAGAGCGAACTCCTCCATCTGCAATAATTGTAATTTTACCTTTAAATTTTTCAGCAATCTCTGGCAGAACCTCTGCAACACCTGCAGTGTGGTCAAGAATTCTTCCACCGTGATTTGATACAACAATGGCAGCTACTCCTATATTATATGCAATCTCAGCCTCTCTTAAAGTCATTATTCCTTTCAAAATAAAAGGAAGTTTTGTTGCCTTAACGAGTTCTTCAATTTCCTCAGGAGATTTTGGACTTACGGGCTGTCCCTTAAGCGCCATTGTAATAAGCCCTGCTCCGTCAATATCAACTCCTACTGCTATTGCTCCTGCATCCTCAGCCTGCCTTATTCTTTTGATTATCTCATCCTGTGCTCTTGGCTTAATTACAGGAATTCCTTTGCCATTATTTTTCTTAATTGCATTAATTCCGCTTCCATACATTAATGGATCTGCTCCATCACCTGTCCAGCCAATTGTTCCTGCCATAACGGAGCCTGCAATTACCTCTTCAGTATAAACCTCTTCTGTAATTGCTCCTCCCATATTATATGTTGTCCCTGTTATAGGAGCAGCCATTACAGGAAGAGAAAGACTCTGACCAAAAATTTCCAATGCTGTATCAGGTTCTTTTACATTATGAATAGTAGAAAGATTG
Source organism: Thermodesulfovibrio sp. 3907-1M (assembly GCF_040450955.1). NCBI lineage: Bacteria > Pseudomonadati > Nitrospirota > Thermodesulfovibrionia > Thermodesulfovibrionales > Thermodesulfovibrionaceae > Thermodesulfovibrio > Thermodesulfovibrio autotrophicus. The sequence continues at coordinate 1,448,408 of NZ_CP144373.1, read as the reverse complement.
AGTTTGATCTTATTTAAAGCTTCAATATTGGCTTTGAAAGAAGAGCCTGTTCCAACACCTCCCATGCCGGGAACTTCTCCTGCGCAGGCAATACCATTGCAAATAGGACATACACGGCAGTAAGGTTTTAACTTTTCTTTTGCATTTTTTTTCACATCTTGCCAGTTCATCTTTTCCTCCTTAGAAATTTTTTTGCTAAAATAATATTATAAAACAGATCGGGCGGTTAGCTCAGATGGGAGAGCGCCAGAATCGCACTCTGGAGGTCGGGGGTTCAACTCCCCTACCGTCCATCAAGAATTATCAAGGCTTTGTGAAAGTCCTCTCTTTAGACTTTCGTAAAATTGTTATACTGTAGTTTTTCCAGAGTTTCACTCCTCAATGTAAATCTTTACTACTTCTATTCACGGTTTCAGTTTAAAATCTTACAGACGATTTTGAGGATGCTGTTTTCTCCATTTAGATGGGCTCTCACTGAGTCCATCCTTCCCCCAAATCCCTCTTTTTTCCTCTCTTGCCAGTCTTTGTGCTTGCAGAAACCATTCAGCATATTTAACATTTGGTGGCACTGTATAAACCATAGCATATCCATCTCTTACCATCATATAGTTGAGCATTCTTCCGTTTTTGTCCCATAGATAGGCAAGAATTCTTCCGTATCTATCTCTACGCTGAATATCAAGCTCAAGTTGAACCTGCCAGTCACTTTCTTTAATGAGTTTTCTTAGATGATTTTTAGCTCTTCTTCCCCATGGTTCCTGAGCAAGCTCTGGTGCATCTATTCCAGTAAGACGGACTCTCTCAGTTTTAACCATAATTCCAAAAAAACTACCTGTAACGATGGTGACAGTATCTCCATCGTTGATTTCTGTAACCTTATAGTAATCAGCCTCTTTTTTTGCACAGGCAGTGGTAAAAATAAAAAATACAAGAAACAGAAGAATCCCGAAGCCTATAAAATTTTTAGTATAATAATATTGCATAATTTAATTTTAGCATGAAAAACATTGTTCTCATAGGATTCATGGGCACAGGGAAAACCTCAGTTGGGAAGATTCTATCAGAAAAGCTTGGCTTTAAGTTCATTGATGTTGATGAAGTGATTGAAAAAACTACAGGGATGAAAATAAGTGAAATCTTTTCAAGATTTGGAGAGTCCCGTTTCAGAGATATTGAATCAGAAGTTATAAATCTTATAACTAAAAGGGACTCACAGGTTATTGCCACTGGAGGAGGAGTTGTATTAAGAGATGAAAATATGAAAAAACTTAGGGGAAATGGTGTAATTTTTTGCCTTAAAGCTTCAGAAAATGTTATTTTTGAAAGAGTGAAACATTGCAAAGACAGACCTTTACTGCAGGTTGAAAATCCTGAGGAAAGGATAAAGGAACTTTTTAACAGAAGAAAGCCTCTTTACGAAAAAGCAGATTTTTGCATTGACACCGAAGGATTAACTCCTGAGCAGGTGGCAGAAAAAATAATTGAGAGGTTGAGAGATGGAAAAACTTAGAGTTGAACTGGGTGAACGAAGTTATGAAATTCTTATTGACAGAGGAAATCTCTCTCTTATTGGAGAAAGATTGCTCAGATTTTCTATAGGAAAGAAAGTAGCTCTAATTAGCAATCCAAAGATTTTTGAGCTTTATGGCGAAAAAGTAATATCATCTCTAAAAAATGAAGGATTTGACGCTTATGTAGTTTTAATCCCCGATGGAGAGCTTTATAAAGACTATTTCTGGGCATATCATATTCTTACTCAGCTTCTTGAAGCTGGATTTGACAGACGCTCCTCACTTATTGCCCTGGGAGGAGGTGTGATCGGAGACATTACAGGCTTTGTTGCCTCCATTTACATGAGAGGCATACCTTACATTCAGATACCAACAACTTTGCTTGCCCAGGTTGATAGTTCAGTTGGCGGGAAAACAGCTGTTAATCATTCCCTTGGCAAAAACATGATTGGTAGTTTCTGGCAACCTTCCTTAGTATGGATTGATGTTGATACTCTTGATACTTTACCTGAAAGAGAGTTTATTTCAGGTTTGTCTGAGGTAATAAAGTACGGGATTATATGGGACAGTGCGTTTTTTGAATTTCTTGAGACGAATAGAGAAAAAATTCTAAGAAAAGAAAAAGAAATACTGATCCAGATAATAAAAAGAGCCTGTGAGATCAAGGCAGAGGTTGTTTCAAAGGATGAAAGAGAAAGCTCTCTCAGAGCTATACTAAATTATGGTCATACCATTGGGCATGCTCTTGAAACTTTAACAGGTTACAGAAGTTATCTTCACGGAGAGGCAATATCAATTGGAATGGTCTATGAGGCAAAGCTGAGTGGAATGCTTGGTTTTCTTGACAGGGGGACTCTGGAAAGAATAAAAAATATTTTGAAAAATTTTGGATTACCCATAAATCTTCCCCTTAATGTAGATTCCTCAGCCATGATAAAAACCATTTTGCTTGATAAAAAGAATATTGAAGGGAAGCTGAGAATGGTTATTCCAGAGGCAATAGGCAAAATGAAAATAAATTTTGAAATATCAGAGGAAGATTTAAAAAAGGTTTTAAATGAATGAAAAAATTTTAATTGTTGAGGACGAAAAAGAGATTGCTGATTTAATAGCTTACACTCTTAAAAAGGAAAATTTTGAAGTAACAGTGGCTCTTGATGGCGAGATAGCTTTAAAGAAATTGAGAGAGAATTTCTTTGACCTCGTAGTTTTAGACCTCATGCTACCTAAGATTCAAGGACTTGAGATATGCAAAGTTATAAGAAATAATCCAAAGATGCAGAAAACAGGAATAATAATTGTAACTGCAAAAGGTGAAGAGTTTGATAAAGTTACGGGACTGGAGGCAGGAGCAGACGACTACATTACAAAGCCTTTCAGTCCAAAAGAGCTTCTGGCAAGGATAAAAGCAGTTTTAAGAAGAACAATCCGAGCAAATTCTGAGCAGGGAATTATAAAAATAAAAGAAATGGTAATAGATAAGGAAAAATATCTGGTAACAGTAAAAGGTCAACCAAAAAGACTTTCAGCAACTGAGTTTAAACTTCTTTTATACCTTGCAGAAAGACCAAATAAAATTTTCAACAGAGACCACCTTCTTGATGCAGTATGGGGACAGGATATTTATGTGGATTCAAGAACAGTGGATGTTCACATAAGAAGACTTCGTTTAAAAATTGAAGACGATCCTGACAATCCAGAATATATAAAAACACTTCGTGGTATCGGCTATTACATAGAGGCTTAATGGTATCGGAACTTTTAATATTTCTGATTTTTCTTTTAATTCTTATAATTTTGATAATGGCAGGCAGAATAAAAACGCTTTCTCAAAGAATACAGACTCTGCGGTCTGAGAAAAATCTTTATGAATTACCTCAAATCAAATCACCTCAAAGCTTTGAAACAGTTTTGAAATCAATAACAGAAGGACTTCTTATAATTGATCCCAGAGGTTATATAATGCTTGCAAATCAAAGCCTTAGAGATATTTTAAAGATAGACGAACCTCCGGAAGGAAAACCTGTAATTGAGGTTATTAGAAACATAGATTTAATAAATCTTATAAGCTCAGCAATGAGTGAAAAACAGGATTTGACCGAAGAAATTACAGTTAAAAAAGGAGGAAAAGACATATATCTTCTTGCCAAAGCAATGCCTGTGATTGATTCAGGTAGTGTATCTTTTTTAATAATTCTTCTTCATGATATAAGCAGACTTAAACAACTTGAAAATATAAGAAGAGATTTTGTTGCAAATGTTTCTCATGAATTTAAAACTCCTGTTACTGCTATAAAAGGCTATGCAGAAGCTCTTCTTGATGGAGCCATTGATGACAGAGAGAATGCAAAAAAATTTATTCAGATCATAAAAAATCAGGCAGACAGACTTGATGCACTTGTGGAAGACCTGTTGACTCTTTCAAGAATTGAATCAGGAGATATAAAAATTGAAAAGCAAAAGATACTGCTTGAGAGTCTGGTAGACTCAGTTTTTGAGATTTTTAAAGACAGGGCAGAAAAAAAGGGACTTATCTTAGAAAAAGAAATTCCTTCAGAAACATTTATTTACGCTGATAAAAACAGATTCACTCAGATAATGGTAAACCTCATAGACAATGCCATAAAATTTACTGAAAAAGGCTTAGTAAAAGTGAGATTTTTTAAAGAAAATGATAAAGAAATTCTTTCAGTGGAAGATACAGGAATTGGAATTCCAAAGGATTATCTTCATAGAATTGGAGAAAGATTTTATAGAGTTGACAGAGCTCGTTCAAGACAGCTTGGAGGAACAGGATTGGGGTTGGCTATAGTTAAACACCTTGTTTTAGCTCATGGATGGCAGTTTAAAATTGACAGTGAGGTGGATAAAGGAACAGAAGTAAAAATTATCATTCATAAAAAATTTTAAAAATCTCTTGACAAATTATAAAAAAATATATAGACTTTTATACAGAAAAAAATTTTTTTGGGGGGCATGTATGGAGAGAGAAACAATCTATGAAGGATTGGTTCGTAAAGGGGTTTCAAGAAGAGACTTCCTTAAGTTTTGTGCTTCTACTGCAGCAGTATTAGGACTTTCCTCTTCTTTTGTTCCAAAGATAGCTGAAGCAATGGAGAAAAAACAAAAACCTGTTGTTGTCTGGCTTGAATATCAGGATTGTGCAGGTTGTTCTGAAAGTATTCTAAGAGCAAGCAAACCAACAATTGGTCAGATTGTTCTTGATGTTGTATCTCTTGAGTATCATGAGACAATTATGGCTGCAGCAGGACATCAGGCAGAAAAATCTCTGCATGATGCAATCAAGAATTACAAGGGTAAGTATTTAGTGGTAGTTGAAGGTGCAATTCCATTGAAGGATGGTGGAGTTTACTGCACAATTGGTGGGAAATCAGCAGTTGATCTCATTAAAGAAATATGTAAAGATGCTATGGCAGTGATTGCCGTTGGAAACTGTGCATGCTTTGGTGGAGTACCAGCAGCAAAGCCAAATCCAACAGGTGCTGTAGGAGTAATGGATATAATTAAGGACAAACCAGTCATTAATCTGCCAGGATGTCCACTTAATGTGGAAAACTTTACTGCAACGGTGGTTTACTTCCTCACTTTTGGAAAACTTCCAGCAGTTGACAAACTCAAAAGACCTCTTTTTGCATACGGAAAACTCATTCACGATAACTGTGAAAGAAGAGGACACTTTGATGCAAGTGAGTATGTAAAAGCATGGGGAGACAAAGGTCACAGACAGGGCTGGTGCTTATTCCAGATGGGTTGTAAAGGTCCATTCACAAATCACAACTGCCCTACGATTAGATGGAATGAGGGTGTTAGCTGGCCGGTGATGGCAGGGCATCCTTGCATCGGTTGTTCAGAGCCAAAGTTCTGGGATAATAATCTGTATGCAGAAGCAGAGAAAAATAGTTTCTATGCTAAAGCAGTTGGTCTTGCTGCAATGGCTGGTATAGCAAATAAAGTAAAAACAGAATAAATTATAAAGGGGGCATGTATGGCAAGGTTAGTCATTGATCCTGTAACAAGGATTGAGGGGCATTTAAGAGTAGAAGCCACCGTGAATGGTGGAAAGGTAAAAGATGCCTGGTCTTCCTGCACAATGTGGCGTGGTATGGAAATTGTCCTCAGAGGGAAAGATCCAAGAGATGCATGGGCATACGCACAGAGAGCATGCGGTGTTTGTACCACTGTTCATGCAATTGCATCAGTAAGAGCAGTTGAAGATGCAATTGGAGCAAAGATTCCAGATAATGCGAGAATCTTAAGAAACATTATAATGGCAAATCAGAATGTTCAGGACCACATTATTCATTTCTATCATCTTCATGCACTTGACTGGGTTGATGTTGTTTCAGCATTAAAGGCAGATCCTGTTAAAACATCAGAGCTTGCAAAGAGCATATCTTCATGGCCCAAGAATTCTGCCACATACTTCAAGGCAGTTCAGGATAAAGTCAAGGCTTTTGTAGAGTCAGGGCAGCTTGGAATATTCAGCAATGCCTACTGGGGACATCCAGCATATAAACTTCCACCAGAAGCAAACTTAATGGCAGTTGCCCACTATCTTGAGGCACTGGATGTTCAGAGAGAGATAATCAAGATTCAGGCACTTCTTGGTGCAAAGAATCCTCATCCACAGACATTTGTTGTTGGTGGACAGTCAACACCAGTTGACCCGGAAAGCCAGAATGCACTTAATGCCGACAGTATTGCATTTATGCTCAAGTATGCTGATATGGCTCTTGAGTTTGTTGAGAAGGTCTATATACCTGATCTTCTTGCAGTTGCTTCATTTTATAAAGAATGGGCTGGAATTGGTGGATTTAATAACTTCCTTGCTTGTGGAGACTGGCCTGATGCAAATGGCAAGATGTATCTGCCAGGTGGAGTTATTAAGAACAAGAATTTGGCAAAGATAGAACCATTAGACCACAAAAAATTCAAAGAGTATATTACACATTCATGGTATAAATACTCAAAAGGTGATGTAGGACTTCATCCATGGGAAGGTGAGACAACACCCAACTATACTGGACCAAAACCTCCTTATGAATATCTAAATGTTGAAGGAAAATACAGCTGGGGTAAAGCAATCAGATACGAAGACCTTCCAATGGAAGTAGGTCCTCTTGCAAGAATGCTTGTTGCCTATGGACTAGGGCATAAGGATGTAAAGGAAGTTGTTGACATGGTTCTTAAGAAACTCGGAGTAGGACCTGAGGCATTGTTCTCCACACTTGGAAGAACCGCTGCAAGAGGAATTGAGACTTTGCTCATGGCAAGAAAGACAAAGGATTATATCCTTGAGCTTGCCCAGAATATGAAAAAAGCAGATACAAAGATAGCTGACACCGACAAGTGGGATCCGAAAACATGGCCCAAAGAGTGTAAAGGAGTAGGATTACACGATGCACCTCGTGGATGTCTTGCTCACTTTGTTGTTATAAAAGATGGAAAGATTGCAAACTATCAGATGGTTGTTCCATCAACATGGAATCTTTCACCAAGAGACCATAAAGGGCAGCGTGGTCCTGTTGAAGAAGCACTTGTTGGCACACCTGTTGCCGATTCCAAACTTCCTCTTGAACTTTTGAGAACCATACATTCTTATGATCCATGTATGGCATGCGGAATGCACATGATTGAGGTGAGAGAAGAATAGAGTAATAAACTCAGAACAAAAAATAAAAAGCCCTCCCCGCGGGGAGGGCTTTTTATTGGAGGAGAGATGGAAATTGGTATAATCGGAATAGGCAATATTCTCTTAAGGGATGAAGGAGTTGGTCCAAAAGTCATTGAAATACTTAGGAAAAATTATAAGTTTGAACCCGAGATTGAAATAATTGATGGTGGGACACTGGGGCTTGAACTTCTTCCATACATTGAAAAGTATAAAAAAGTTCTTTTGATAGACATAGTTGATTTTCATAAAGAACCAGGATATATAGGCATTTTAAAAGGACAAGAGATCCCTCCGTATTTAAAAACGAAGCTTTCTCTTCATCATGTGGGAGTGCAGGATCTCCTTGAGATTGCGAGGCTTATGGGTATAATGCCAGAGGAGCTCGTTCTGGTTGGTATTCAGCCTGAGGTTATAGATGTTGGACTTGACCTTTCAGAGACAATAGCTGGTAAAATAGGTGAGTTAGTAGGTGTAGTTTTAGAGATTTTAAAAAACTGGGGGGTAAGATGTGTCTTGCAGTGCCATCAAGAATAGTAGAGATTGAAGGCTTCACGGCAACTGTTGATGTAATGGGACTGAGGAAACAGGTCAGTTTAATGTTGCTTCCTGAAGAGCCAAAAATTGGTGATTATGTTCTTGTCCATGCAGGTTTTGCAATAAATAAGATGGAGCCAGCAGAGGCAGAAGAGGCATTGAAAATTTTTGAAAAAATATTCAAAGAAATGGAGGAACAGGAAAAAGCTTGGCAGACAGAAGCTTAGATTTTTCAGGATTAAAATGTCCCATCCCTGTTCTTAAACTAAGTGCTGTTTATCCAGAATTCAAAAAGGGCGAAGTTATAGAAGTAATAGGAGACTGCCCTACCTTTGAAAAAGACATAAAAGCCTGGTGCCAGAAGCTTGGCAAAACAATCCTTAACATAGAAAAATTCGGAAATAAACTAAAGGTTACGATAAGGATTTAGTAATGGAACAGTATCCCTGTCCTTATGGTGGATATCTTAAGTGCAATAATCCCTTATGCGAATATAGACATAGTTTAAGTGAGGTCCTTCATCTTTGTTCTGATGTTCTATTAAAGATTGCCGAGGGAGATACTTCTTATAAAATAGACCTTCAGTGTGAAAGATATGCAGTTCAAAGACTTATCAATTCCATAAACAAAGTTTCAGAAGAACTCTCTGCAATGATAGAGCTTACTCATGAGCTTGCAATTGGAATCTGTGAGCATTTTGATGTATTAAGAAGCATTCATGAAGGAGACTTTACAGCAACTGCATCTGAAGACTCTCCTGTGGAAATCGTAAGAATGCTCGGTCAGTTGATTAATAAACAAAAAGAAACATTCATGAAATTTATCAGTGACATTAAAAAACAAGATGAAGAAATTCTTCATCTTTATGAACAACAAAAGACAATTATATCATCCGTAGGAGTTGCAATTATAGTTGTTGAAGAAGATATGACCATTGAATTCACCAATGAAGAATTTGAGGCTTTAACGGGATATAAAAAAGAAGAGATTGAAGGTAAAATGAAGTGGACAGAGTTTTTTGCTGAGGAGATGCTTGAAAAAATGATAGAGTATTACAAATTAAGAAGAATCTCTCCATCCCTTGCTCCAAGGCAGTATGAATCAAAACTGAAGGACAGAAACGGAAAAGTTAGAGATGTCCTTTTAAGTGTAGCAATGATTCCCTATACGAAAAAATCAGTCGCCTCAATAATAGACATCTCAGAGAGAAAAAAGATACAGGAACAGATAATTCATTCCCAAAAAATGGAATCCTTAGGTGTTCTTTCAGGAAGGGTTGCCCATGAGTTTAACAACATTCTTACTGGAATAATAGGATTTGCAGGGCTTCTTCATACAAAAATAGAAGAGCCAGCTCTTAAAAACTTTGTTGAAAAAATCCTTGATGCTGGAGAAAGAGCAAGAGATCTGGCAAAGAAACTACTCACATTCAGCAGAAAAGAGGAAGTTGGAGAAGTTCAGAAAATCAGTTTAAATAAGTATCTTAAAGAGTTTTCAGATTTTGTAAGACCAATTATCGGGAAAGATATTGAGTTAAAACTCCATTTTCCTGAGGAAGAAATTTTTTATAAAATAGATAAAACTCATCTTGAAGTAATTCTTATGAATCTCGTTACAAATGCCCGTGATGCAATGCCAGAAGGAGGAAAGCTTTCAATAGGGCTTAAAGAAATCTATATAGATGCTGAGTATTCTTACACTCATCCTCTTGTAAAGCCAGGGGATTATGTTCTTCTGTGTGTTTCTGATACAGGAAAAGGAATGGATGAAGAGACAAAGCAAAAAATATTTGAACCCTTTTTTACAACAAAACCAAAAGGTAAAGGAACAGGTTTAGGACTTGCTACTGTTTTCGGACTTGTAAGGCAGTATGATGGACACATTCATGTTTATAGTGAGCCAAGCAAAGGAACAACATTTAAGATATATTTACCGGCAAAAGACAGGAAAACAAAACATTCCATAGATCCTGAAGTTTTGAAGGGCAAAGAAACAATTCTCGTTGTTGATGATGACGAGCAGACGAGAGGATTTGTCTCATCCTTTCTTAAAGAATACGGTTATACTGTTTATGAAGCTAAAAATGGAGATGAAGCTTTAGAGCTTTATGAAAAACACAAGGATGAGATTGCCCTTTGTCTTATTGACCTTGTTATGCCAGGAATTCCTGGAATTGAAGTTATGAGACATATTAAGAGAATAAAACCAGAGGCAAAGGTTATCATAATGAGCGGTCATCCAGTGCAACTTAAAGATGTTATCTCTGTAGAAAAAACCGTATCTCCTGAGGAGATTTTATTTAAAATAAGAAACACAATTGATGAGAAGGAGTAGATCGTATGGTAAGAAATGACAGATGGATAAAACAGATGGCTCGCAAAGGAATGATTGAGCCCTTTGAGGAAGGACTTGTCAGAGAAGGAGTTATTTCTTTTGGTGTAAGTTCCTATGGCTATGACATGAGAGTTGCCGATGAGTTTAAGATATTTACTAATATAAACACCACCGTCGTTGATCCAAAAAACTTTGACCCGAAAAGCTTTGTTGAATTTAAAGGTCCTGTGTGCATAATTCCACCAAACTCCTTTGCCCTTGCCCGTTCTGTGGAGTATTTCAGAATTCCAAGAGATGTGCTTGTAATATGCATTGGGAAATCAACTTATGCAAGATGCGGAATAATTGTAAATGTAACGCCTCTTGAGCCCTGTTATGACAGGGAAACAGAGATTTTAACAAAAGAAGGCTGGAAAAGGTTTGAAGAGTTAAGGGGAGATGAAGAAGTTGCCACTTTAAATAAAGAAGGTGTGCTTGAGTATCAAAAGATTGAAAAAATGCAGAAGTTTAGATTTAAAGGACAGATGATTCAGATTAAAGGAAGAAGTATTGACCTTTTAGTAACCCCAGCGCATTTAATGTATGTTAGAAATAAATACAGAGAGCATTTTGAGTTTATTCCTGCAGAAAAGATTTATGGAAAGCATAACTATGAACTCAAAAGAGACTGCATATGGAATGCACCAGATGTGGAGTATTTTGAACTGCCTTCCATAATGCTGGATGATATTGAAAAAAGAGGAGTTGAAATAAGAAATACCATTCTCAGTCGTCTTGATGGTGAGTATGTGGAGACAGAAGAGCTTTATGAAGCCTGTGAAGTTACTGTTTCTGAAAGAACATTCTTATATCATCTGGAAAAACTTCATGAACAGGGTTTTATTGAAAAGAAAAAGAATAGGAAAATTATAAATGGTCACAGTGTAGGTATTAATTTATGGAAAAAAATAAAATATGAATCAATCCCTGATTATTTACCTCCATTAAGGATAAAAATGGATGACTGGCTTAGATTTTTTGGATTATGGCTTGCTGAAGGAAGTGCCTATAAAGGAAAAAATGGCAATTATCTTGTTAAAATAGCGTGTTTTGGCAGTAAAAAAGAGATTGTTAAAAAGTGGCTTGAAGTACTACCTTTTAATTTTATTGAGACAGAAACAGGCTTTCAGTGTAACAGTAAACAGCTTGCCAAATATCTTATGCAGTTTGGTAAAGCATCTGATAAATTTGTTCCGAAAATTATTAAGGAATTAAGCAGCAGGCAGATAAGAGTTTTCCTTTCAGCTTTCATGTTTGGCGATGGTAATATGCAGACAGAGACATTTACAACATCATCAAAGAGACTGGCAGATGACTTACAGGAGCTCATTTTAAAAGCAGGCTGGGCATCAATTATAAGAAGAATTCCAAAAGAAAATCATAAAGAGAAAGTCTTAAAAAACCACATTGTTAAAAGCAATCACGATATATACAAAATAAGAATTTCAAAGAAACATCTAACACCTAAAATTTACAAAAATTCATTCAGTAAAGTTCCATATGATGATTATGTGTATGATGTTACTGTTCCAAATCATACACTTTATGTTAGGAGAAACGGTAAAGCATGCTGGTCAAGTAACTGCTGGGAAGGTTACTTAACAATAGAGATATCAAATACAACGCCTCTGCCTGCAAAGATTTATGCCAATGAAGGAATTGCCCAGCTCATTTTCTTAAAGGCTGAGGAAGAATGCGAGGTCTCCTATGCTGACAGAAAAGGAAAGTATCAGGCTCAACAGGGCATAGTGCTGCCAAAGATATGATTGACCCGGGTCGCATCATAGTTGCCCTTGATTTTTCAAAAAAAGAAGATGCTTTAAAGATTGTTGATGAACTCGAAGGGCTTATTAATTTTTACAAAGTAGGACTTGAGCTTTTTCTGAGCGAAGGAGCTCAGATTTTAAAAATTCTCAAAAATAAAGGAAAGAAAGTTTTCCTTGATCTCAAATTTCACGACATTCCCAACACTGTTTACAAAGCTGTAAAATCTGTGCTTCAATATGAGATTGACATGTTTACAGTTCATGCCTCAGGCGGTATTGAAATGATGCAAAGAGCTGTCATGGCTGTAAAAGAATATTCTTACAGAGAAAATATACCACCACCTAAGATTTTAGGGGTTACTGTTTTAACAAGTCTGAACGACGAAGAATTAACTCAGGTGTTTTCTTCCCCAGTTGCCCGGGAAGTTCTTGCTAAAAATTTAGCTTTAAAGGCAAAACAGGCAGAACTGGATGGAGTTGTATCTGCAGTTTCTTCAGTAAAAACCATTAAAGAGCTGTGCGGAAAGGATTTCACTGTTGTAACTCCAGGAATAAGGCTGAAAGATGCTAATTTTCACGATCAAAAAATAGTTGCCACACCTTATGAAGCCTTTTGTGAGGGTGCAGACTACATAGTTATTGGAAGAGCCATTACTGAGACATCACCAAGGAGGGCAATTATTACAATGATAAATCCGCAGTGATGAATCTCTTTGTTTGTTCTAATAGAGAAAAATTTATAAAAAAATTGTCTGATTTTCTTAAAGAAGAAGTGAAAAATCTTTTCGTTTCTCCCATTGATGATGAAACTATTGATAGAATTTATAAAAGCCAGCCTGATATAATTATTCTTGATTTTTGCCTGAGGACATGCTGGAAGTTATTGAAAAAAATTGTTCAAGCACCCTCTCTAAGAGAGATTCCATTGATTCTGATATTAAGGAGAAAAGATGAAAAAACCATTGAAAAACTCTGTAACTATGAGATTTTTGACTATGTCATAGAGCCTTTTTTGAAATGTGAAATCTTAATGAAGATAAATAAAGCCAGTGAAATTGTTGAGTTTAAGAAAGATTTTAATAGCCTTCTAACAAAAGACCCTTTAACAGGAGCCTATCAAAGAGGCTTTTTATTAGAAAAGATGCATGAGGAGATTCAGTGGTGCAATCTTTATAAAGAACCTTTAACTCTGGCAATGTTTGACATAGACTTCTTCAAAAAAGTTAATGATACCTACGGGCATCAAACAGGTGATAAAGTTTTAATTGAGTTGATACATCTTGCTCACAATAGCATGCCTGAAAGGGCACTGATTGGAAGATATGGAGGTGAAGAGTTTTGTATTCTTCTGCCAGGCACAGATGAAAATACAGCAAGAGAAATTCTTGAGAGTTTCAGAGAAAAAGTTGAAAAAAATGATTTTTATACATTCAAAGGCGAAAGAATTAAAAACACCATAAGCATAGGATTTACCACATACTATGGAGAAGAGGGATATTCAATTGATGAAATAATCCAGAAAGCGGATATAGCTCTTTACAAAGCAAAGCAGTCAGGAAGAAATAGAGTAATTTTTGAAGCAATTGATGTAGAATAAAAAAAAGGAGGGCAAATGAAAGTAGAGAGAATTTCAGTGGATCCTCAAATTTGCAGTGGAAAGCCCTGCATAAAAGGAACAAGAATTCCTGTTCATATAATTCTTGAACTCTTGGCTTCAGGAGAAAGTTTTGAAGATATAAAAAAAGCCTATCCTAACATTACAGATGAAGATATTAAGGCATGTTTGAGTTATGCTGCGACTCTTGCTGATGAAGAAGCTGGTGTGTTTATATGAGATTTCTTGCTGATGAGAACTTATTTGAACCGATTATTGAATACTTGAGAGAACAAGGACATGATGTATTGAGTATACGCGGTAGATTATCAGGGATAAAAGATGATGAAGTGTATAAAATAGCCTGTCAGCAGAATCGCATAATTATTACAATGGATAAAGATTTTTCAAAAATTTTCAGATATCATCCTAATAAGTTAGAATAAAAGAAAAAAAGGAGGTTGATGTATGAAGGGATTAGCCCTGGTCTTGGCAGCATTAATGCTTTTTACAGTGGCATGCGGGCAGCTTCAGCAACAACACTATGAAGGAGCAGGTGCAGGTGCAGTGGTTGGTGGGATAGCAGGAGCACTCCTTGACAAAAAAAATCCATGGCGTGGTGGAGTTATCGGTGCGGGATTGGGAGCTGTATTTGGTGCAACTATTGCTGATATTTCAACAAGAGGTTCAAGAGAAGCCTATCAGAGTGGAAGACCTGTTGAATACAGGACTGAAGATGGAAGAGGCTACTACAGAGCAGAACCAGCAAGCGATTACTACTATAAGGACCCTTATACAAAATGCAGAAAAGTATCAGAAAAAGTCTGGGAAAATGGAAAACTTGTGAAAGATACTGTAAAAGAGGTATGTGAGTCTGAAAAGCAGGAAAGAAGCTATTAAAAATAGAGAAATAAAGCTATACCAGATTCCTGAGGAAGAAAAAAGAAAAATATCTAACATTATAAAATCAGAGCTTGAAGAGGAAGACCGTATTGCGTTTGCCTATTTATTTGGCTCTTTCATTGAGAATGCTTACTTTAGAGATATTGATATAGCTGTTTTTGTTGAAAATTTTAAAGAAAGCGACTGGTATTACTACGAGATTACTTTACTTGATAAAGTAGAAAAAAAGTAAACTATCCTGTTGACTGCAAAGTTTTAAATGATGCATATGTTCTTTTTGCTTATAATGTAGTAAGAGGCAGGCTTATAACTTTAAAGAATGAAGAACTATGGGAAGATTTTTTAATCTATACTCTTAAAGCCTATGCTGATTTTTATCCTTACTGGATGAGACATATAAAGGAGGTCTTAGCCTCAGGTGTTTAATCCTGAGATAGATTTTAAAGAAACTATAACTAAACTACTGGAGGCTGAAACTGAAAGTCATGAAAGAAAAACTCATTAAACTTATTTATGAAAAGGCATTTAAATACTCTGAAACACCTGTATTCAAGCTTACCTCTGGAAGGCTAAGTAATTATTATTTTAACTGCAAAGCAGTAACATTTTCTCCAGAAGGAATGTATTTGATAGGCAACATTATTTATGACATGATTGCCAGCCTTAATGTAAAAGGCATCGGAGGGCTTACTCTCGGTGCTGATCCAATTGCCAGTGCTGTAGCCTATACATCCTATCTAAGAGGTAATCCAGTAGAAGCATTCGTCGTAAGAAAAAAAGCAAAGGAACATGGCACAATGCAGTGGATTGAAGGAAATATTAAGGAAGGTGATAGTGTGGTAGTTGTGGATGATGTTATTACAACAGGTAGCTCAACAATCCAGGCAATAACCCGGCTTAAGGAGGCAGGAATTTTTGTAAAAAAGGTTGTGGTTCTTGTTGACAGGCAGGAAGGCGGAAGGGAAAATATATTAAAATTTCTTGAAGAATGCGGATTTCCTGCGCAGCTTGAAGCAGTTGTATTAAGGGATGATGTAATGCAGTTTAGAAAGTGAAAAAGCAGATCAGATTTCAATGCATGATTAATTGCTCCTCTGTCTGTTGTGGAGGAGCAACAATTCTTACATTGAAAGAGTCTGGCAGACTTTACAGATTTTTCCCGATTACAGTCGGATTCAGAAAAATACATCCTTTTAATTCGTCTCATAAAACTTATATAGAAGAGTTTGCCATTAAATACAAAAACTCTTACATAATTGGAGATTTTATAGCTGGAAACCGTTTTAAAAAAAGATGTAAAATGTTGAGAGATTCTTTATGTTCCCTACATGGAAAAGAGAAACCTCTTCAATGCAATGTTATTCCGTTTTCAGTTACTTTTCCAGAAGACTTACAAGATCTTGTAATAACAGAAAGAAAAAAAGGTGCTTTTCGGGCATGTAAGGGATTTCATGATGATGCTCCTTTGATATGGGACGGTGAGTTTACAGATAAAGAGCTTAAAGAGAATTTTTATAAACTTCAGCAGAATCTTATTTTTCAAAAAAATATCATGGAAAGGATTTTTTTAGAGTTTGAGAATAATCCTTTTTTTAGAAAATTCATGATGAATGAAAACAGCCTCTTTGAAGTTCCTGTTATTCCTGAGTTTATTGATGAAATATGCAGTATTGCTTCAATTGATAAATCTGAATTTATAAAGGCGCAAAGAAGTTTGTTTATTAAGGAGCTTACAGTTGGAGGCATTAAAAATTCTTTATTTATTGATGCTTTGAATGTTATAGAAGAGATAAGAATTTGACATAAAAAGAAAAATCTTATTATTATTAAAAATATTCCATCCTTCTCGGGGAGGTTATTGTGGCAGGTCATTCCAAATGGGCACAAATCAAACATAAAAAAGCTCAGGTTGATGCCAGAAAAGGGAAAATTTTTACAAAGCTTGTAAAAGAAATATCAGTAGCAGCTCGTCTTGGCGGTGGAGACCCTGAAAAAAATCCCAGGCTGAGAGTAGCCATTGAGAAGGCAAGAGAAGTAAACATGCCCTCTGACAACATAAAAAGAGCAATAATGAAAGGCACTGGAGAGCTTGCTGGAACAGCATATGAGGAGGTTGTCTATGAAGGCTATGGTCCGGGAGGAGTTGCCCTTCTAATTGAAGCAATGACAGACAATAAAAACAGAACTGTTTCTGAAATAAGGCATATTCTTTCAAAGCATGGTGGAAGTCTTGGTGAGTCAGGATGTGTTTCATGGATTTTTGAGAAAAAAGGATATATTCTTGTTGATAAAAAATCTGTAGATGAAGATACTCTTCTTTCAGTTGCACTGGATGCAGGCGTAGAAGATGTAAAGAATGATCCAAAAGAGGAAAATTATGAAATAATTGTTTCACCAGAAAATTTAAAAAATGTGAAGGAGGTTCTTCAGAAGGCTGGTATAAATGTTTCTCTGGCAGAGGTTACGATGTTGCCTAAAAACTATGTTTCCGTAGAAGGAGAAGATGCAGAAAAAATGTTGAAACTGATGGATGCCTTAGAGGATCATGACGATGTTCAGAATGTATATGCAAACTTTGATATACCAGATGAGGCTATGAGTAAGGCAGAAGCATAGCATGGAACCATCTATTAGGCTTACTTTTAAGAGAAAATTTATTGCAGGTCTAATAGTAACAATTCCTGTAGCAATAAGCATCTTTATCCTTATTCAACTTTTTAAAATCATAGATGGTCTTTTGGGTCCTATATATGACTATATTTTTGGCAAGCACATCGCTGGATTGGGATTTATAACAGCGCTACTGCTTGTATTTATAGTAGGAGTTATATCAACCAATGTTTTTGGGAAAAAGCTTTTAGACCAGATTGAAAAACTGCTCTTTCTTAAAATTCCCATTTTTAAAAGCCTTTATTCTTCACTGAAACAGCTAATTGATGCTTTTTCACCTGAAAATAAAACATCCTTTCAGAAGTTTGTAATTGTTGAGTATCCAAGAAAGGACAGTTTCGTGTTCGGATTTCAGACAAAGGAGTGTTTATTAAAAGAAAATAATATGGAAAAAAGACTTATTGCAGTTTATATACCAACGAATAATCTCTATCTTGGAGAAGTTGTGCTTTTTGAACCTGAAAGTGTAATTCATACAAATATTCCAGTGCAGGAAGGAATAAAGATAATTCTTTCAGGTGGAATAGCAGCACCACAGATAATAAGAGGTGATAAATAGTGGATGTGATAATTTTGGCAGCAGGAATGGGCACAAGAATGAAATCCACGCTGCCAAAAGTGCTTCACAGAATTTTTGATAAACCAATTATAGACTATGTTGTAGAGTGTGCTCAGAGTTTAAGTCCTGCCAGTATATTTGTTGTTGTCAATCCATCTTTAACTGAAGTTATAGAATATCTGAGTACGAGAAATGTAAAAATTGTTTTTCAGAACGAGCCGAAGGGAACAGCTAATGCTGTGGAAGTTGCTCTGCCTCGTATAAAAAGTGAAAAAATCCTTATTCTTAATGGTGATACACCCTTGATAAAAAAGGACACACTACTTAATTTTTTAGAGGTGTTTGATGAGAAATCTCTGGATATGGCAATTCTCTCTTTTTATCCAAGCAGAAAGCATTCATATGGAAGAATTTTAAGAAACTCTAAGGGTGAGGTTGAAAAAATATTGGAAATCACTGATTACTCTGGCTCTGAATCAGATGAGGCTAACAGCGGAGTTTATCTGGTAAAAAAAGAAGTCCTCAAGCTCGTTAAAGAGATTAAGGAAAACCCTCGTAAGGGAGAGTTTTACTTAACAGACCTTGTAGAAATAGCCATAGCTAAAGGATATAAAGTGGATGCCTATGCAATGGCAGAAGAAGATGAACTAATCGGAATAAACAATCGGGAAGAGCTTTCCCTTGCCATAAAGTATTTAAGAGACAGAGTTGTTAAAGAGTGGGTGAATGAAGGGGTTACATTTTATGATCCGGACTCAGTCTGGATTGGTCCTTCAGTGAAAATTGGGCAGGATACAATAGTTTATCCAAATGTTTTTCTTGAAGGAAATACCTCAATCGGTCGAAACTGTGTTATTTATCAGGGAGTAAGAATCCGTGACAGCATAATTGAAGACAGGGTTGAGGTGAGGGACTACACAGTTATTGAAGGCTCTCATATAAAATCAGGTTCAAAAATTGGTCCTTTTGCCCATATAAGACCTGAGAGCTTTATTGGTAAGGAGTGCAGAATCGGCAATTTTGTAGAAGTTAAGAAATCAGTAATTGGAGATAGAACGAAGGCTGCTCATCTAAGTTATCTCGGAGATGCTGAAATAGGTAAGAATGTAAACATAGGTGCAGGCACGATTACATGCAATTATGACGGAAAGAAAAAGCACAAGACAAAAATAGAAGATGAAGTTTTCATAGGAAGTGACACTCAGCTTGTGGCACCTGTAAAAGTTGGAAAAGGTGCATACATAGGTGCAGGCTCTACAATTACAAAAGATGTTCCAGAGGATGCTCTTGCCATATCAAGAACACCTCAAAAACACATTGAAGGCTGGGCAAAGAAAAAGAAGGGGAGACAATAATGTGTGGCATTATCGGCTACGTAGGAAGTAAAAATGCCATTGAAGTAGTGCTTGATGGATTAAAGAGGCTTGAATACAGGGGATATGATTCAGCAGGAATAGCCTGTTTGACTGATGGTAGAATTAAAACTGTCAAATGCAAAGGAAAGATTAATGATCTGGAACAACTTATTAAAACTCAGAATCCTCAACTTTTGAGTTCACAACCCTTTCTGGCAATAGGACATACGAGATGGGCAACTCATGGTAAACCATCAAGTTTAAATGCACATCCCCACTGTTCTGGTGGAATTGCTATTGTTCATAATGGTATTATTGAAAACTATGCTGCCCTGAAAGATGAATTAACACGGGAAGGCTATAAATTCATTTCTGAGACTGATACAGAAGTAATTGCACATCTCATAAATAAATATAGAGCCAATTTTAATCTTGAGGAAGCAGTAAGACAGGCAGTTAAATTGCTCAAAGGCTCCTATGCTCTTGTAGTAATTGATGAGAAAGAGCCTGATAAAATCATTGGCGTAAGAATGGAAAGCCCTCTTGTTGCTGGAATTATGGATAATGAAAAGTTCATTGCTTCTGATGTACCAGCATTTCTAAATCACTGTAACAGAGTAATCTTTCTTGATGATGGTGAGATGATTGTGCTCAAAAAGGACGATTTTAAAGTGTTTGACATAAATGGTAAAGAGAAAAGCAAAAAAATACAGACCGTTACATGGACAGCCTCAATGGCTGAAAAAGGTGGATACAAGCATTTCATGCTTAAGGAAATACATGAACAACCGAGAGCCATTGCAGATACAATAAGGGGAAGAGTTTTACCTGATGCTTCAAAGGTGGTGTACAAAGAGCTTGGAATAAGCTTTGAAGATCTTGCTCTTACACAAAGAATATATCTCGTTGCCTGTGGTACCTCCTACCATGCCTGTCTTATTGGTAAATACATGATTGAAAATATGGCAGAAACACCTGTAGAAGTAGATATTGCCTCTGAATTCAGATACAGAAATGTTCCCTTTGAGGAAGGCTCTCTATTTATAGCAATAACCCAGTCTGGAGAAACAGCGGATACTCTTGCAGCTCTAAGATTTGCTAAAAAATCAAGAGTAAAAACTCTTGCCATATGCAATGTTGTAGGAAGCACAGCATCAAGGGAAGCAGATGGTGTTTTTTATACCCATTCAGGACCTGAGATAGGGGTTGCCTCAACAAAGGCTTTTACCTGTCAGATTGTAGCCCTGTATCTTCTTACTCTTGCTATGGCAAAGGCAAAGAGAATATTTACAGCGGATCTCTACTCAGGTTTTTTGAGACATCTTATCATGCTTCCGCGGATGGCTGAAGAGGCTTTAAAGCTTGAAGATAAGATAATGGAGCTTGCAAAGGAAGTTTACAGAAAGCAAAATTTTCTTTATCTTGGTAGAGGACCGCTCTATCCTGTTGCCCTTGAAGGAGCGCTTAAACTCAAGGAAATATCCTATATTCATGCAGAAGGATATCCTGCTGGAGAGATGAAACACGGACCCATTGCTTTAGTAGAGGAAGGATTTCCTGTAGTTTTCATTGTTTCCGACGATCTTTATTTTGACAAGACCCTGTCAAACATGCAGGAAATAAAGGCAAGAGACGGCTTTATAATAACCATTTCAGACAGTAAAGATGAAAAACTCAAAAAGTTGTCTGATAGATTTATTTATGTTGAGGGAATAAACACCTATCTCAATACAGTGCTTTTCACTATTCCTCTTCAGTTGCTTGCTTATCATGTGGCGGTTTTAAGAGGATGTGATGTGGATCAACCGAGAAATCTTGCAAAAAGTGTTACCGTTGAATAGTTTGATAAAAAATAAAATAAGAGGGGTACAGCTATGAAAGATTTCCCTCTGTCGGAATTAAATCCGGCACAACAGGAAGCAGTTCTTTACTGTGAAGGTCCACTTCTTGTTCTTGCAGGAGCAGGAAGTGGTAAAACAAGAGTGATTACTTATAAGTATGCCTATCTCAAAGAAGCAATGGGATTCCATCCATCTTCCATATTCACCGTAACTTTTACAAATAAGGCAGCTGATGAAATGAAGGAAAGAATCTTTAAAATCTGTAACGGCACTCTTAAAAATCCTTGGATAGGAACATTCCATTCACTCTGTGTAAGAATACTGCGAGCTCAAATTGAAAAAATTGGTTATAAAAAAGACTTTATCATTTATGACGAAGATGATCAGGCAGGGCTGATAAAGAGAATCTTAAAAGATCTGAACATGCATGAAGCTTTATGTAAATGTGTTGTGAACAAAATAAGCAATCTTAAATCAAATCTGGTCACTCCGGAAGATTATATCTCAAATATTGAAGGTTACGAGTTTGAAGAAAGACTGGGCAGGATATATATGCGATACCAGACAGAGCTTCAAAAATGCAATGCTCTGGATTTTGATGATCTGATTCTTTGCGTAATAAGGTTATTCAGGGAAAATGAAGATTTACTCAGACGATACTCTGAACAGTTCAGATACGTACTTGTGGATGAATTTCAGGATACCAATAAATCTCAGTATGAACTGTTACAACTTCTTTGCAAATATCATGGAAATATCTGTGCTGTTGGAGATGATGATCAGAGTATTTACAAATTCAGAGGAGCAAATGTTTATAACATTCTTAACTTTGAAAAAGACTTTCCAAAGACAAAAGTAGTTAAACTGGAGCAGAATTATCGTTCTACAAAGCATATAATTCTTGCCTCAACTGCCATGATTTCAAAAAATCCAATGAGAAAACCAAAATCTCTCTGGACAGAAAGAGATTGGGGTGAAAAAGTTTTTTACTGTCAATTGAGCAATGAAGAGGAAGAAGCAAAGTACATAGCAAAAAATATAAAGGAACTTTATCTTAAAGGTGAGTATGAATTTAGAGATTTTGCAATTCTTTACAGATTGGTTCTTCAGGCAAGAGCTCTGGAAGAGGCTTTGCGTATGGAAGGGATACCCTATCAGGTGATAAGTGGAGTAAGCTTTTACCACCGTAAAGAAATAAAAGATGTGCTTGCTTACATGCGATTTATTTTAAACAAAGAAGACAATGTAAGCCTTATGAGAATCATAAATACTCCTCCAAGGGGAATTGGAGCAGGAGCTTTATTAAAAATTGAAAATGAAGCTAAAAAACATATGATATCAACCTATGAAGCAATAAAAAAAATGATAAAAGATGATTCTGTTGCTGTTAATTTAAAAGAAAAGCTTTTATCCTTTACCACAATTATAGATGAGCTTTCTGAGAAAGAGTATCAGGATGCTGCGTCAATGATAAGGGATATATTGAATCTTACTGGATATCTTGAGGAAATTGAAGAGGACAGAATTCAGAATGTTTTAGAGCTTCTTAGTTCTGCAGAAAAAGTATCATTAAGGGAATTTCTTGATAAAGTTGCTCTTCTTTCAAGCGTGGATACATGGGAAAACAGGAAAAACGGAGTCTGTCTTCTTACCCTTCATGCAGCCAAGGGACTTGAGTTTCCGGTGGTTTTCATCGTAGGCTGTGAAGAGGGAATTTTACCTTACTTTAAGGCACTTGAAGATCCTGTGGAATTACAGGAAGAAAGAAGGCTTTTTTATGTGGGAATGACAAGAGCCAAGAATCTTTTATACCTTACAAGTGTAAGGCAGAGAAAGCTTTATTCAAAAGTTCAGAAACAGGAGCCATCAAGCTTTATCAAAGACATTCCACCTGAATACTGCACATGCATCAGAAAAGATTATTCCTCATTTACTCCAGAAAAAAAGGAATCAGAAAAATCCAGGGTCAAGCATCCATTTGTGATAGGATGCAAAGTAAAGCATCCCACATGGGGAGTTGGAGTTGTAAGAGACTGTTATGGAGAAGGAGATGATTTAAAGGTTGTTGTTAACTTTCCAGGCATAGGGGTTAAAAAATTAGCTCCAAAAATTGTAAACTTAGAGAGGGTGTAAAGATGAAAATAACAAAACAAGAGGTAAAACATATTGCAATGCTGAGTAGGCTTGAGCTTGATGAGAAAGAATTAGAGCTTTATCAGGATCAATTAAGCCGCATTCTTGAGTATGTTGAAAAATTAAATGAAATTGATACAGCTGCTATAGAGCCTACATCCCATGTTATTGAGCTTAATAATGTATTCAGAGAGGATGTTGTTAAGGAGTCTTTACCGAGACAGGAAGTGTTAAAAAATGCTCCCCAGGCTACAGATAAATTTTTTAAAGTTCCTAAAATAATAGAGTAAGATGCTTAGAAGTTTTTTAAGAGCAAAACTACATCTGGCAAAGGTAACAGAGACTAATTTATTTTATGAAGGCTCAATAAGCATTGATGCTGAGCTAATTGAGCTGGCTGGAATATTGCCTTATGAAAGAGTATGGATAAGCAACATGAATAATGGTGAGCGATTTGATACCTATGTTATTCCTGCACCAAAAGGCTCAAAAACAATAGGACTTAATGGTCCAGCTGCAAAAAAAGCTCAGGTAGGAGACAGAATTGTTATTTTTTCCTATGGCTATTTTACGGAAAATGAAATTCCTTTGCACAAACCAAAGATTGTAATCCTTGATGAAAATAACAATCCTGTAAAGGTTTATACTCCTTGAATCAAGGCTTCAACATCAAGACTTTTTAGAGCTGTTTCTCCTATTCTGTCTTTATTCAGTTCAGTTAAATATGGAAGAACTCCGAGACAGGGTATATCAAGCAATTCTTTTAAAACCTGCGGATTTGTTTTTTCAGCAATGTCATTTTTTGCGGGCTCAGAAAAATTAATAATGTAACCCTTTACAGGAATTTTTTTATTTTTCAATGCCTCCAATGTAAGAAGTGTGTGATTAATGGTGCCAAGAGATGGTCTCGTTACGATTATTACAGGTAACTCCATATCTTTGATTAAATCCCTGACAAAATAAAAATTTGTTTTCCTTTTTTCTTCTTTGATAAGAGGAACCATTAATCCACCTACACCTTCAATAACAAGATAGTCATACTTTTTCTTAAGAGTTTCAAAGGACTTAAATATTCTATCAATGTCAACTTCTATATTTTCAAGCCTTGATGCCACAAGGGGGCTCAATGGATTCTCCATTTTTACAGGCGTTATTAAATCAACAGAGTCATTCATTTCAGCCATGTCTCTTAAAAGCATTCCATCACTTGGTAACAGTATCCCATCTTTGTTAAGACATCCTGTTTCAACAACCTTCATTGCACCAACCTTTAATCCTTTTTTTATAAAACTCCTAAGTATTGCAGCAGTAACAATAGTTTTCCCCACTCCTGTATCTGTGCCTGTAATAAAGTATCCAGCTTTCATATTAATCCTCCCTTTCAAAGAATATTATCGTTATATGGTATAATGTTATATAAACTAAAGGCAACCCGATAAGGAGGAACTGTGATAAGATTTGAAGAATTACAGATGAGAATAATGGATGCAGCAAAAAATTATCTTGATGTGTATGATATGTCCACATACATTGAGCAGTATTCCTTAAATAAAGAGAGCAAGCTTTTAATGACCTTGCCAGAAATTAAGCCTCCCTATCCAATAAGTGCTACAGTGTCATTTTCTTATGATGCCCATCAGACAAGTAGTTCTTTTCTTTATGATGAGGAGGACCAGAACTCTGATGAGTTTGAAAACATGGTAGAGATTGAATTTGTCATAAACCTTCCATTTATTGAAGGATACAATCATATAAGTGAACTTTTTGAAGAGATAGTTAATGAGTATCCTGAGCTGGATATGGTTTTAGTAAAAAAAGAGTTCATTGGAAAAGATTTGATGGAGGGTGAAGAGTATGAAATTGCTTATTCCTATCCTGCTTCTCAAGAAGAATTAAAGGATCTTCAGTTTTATGAAGAGATATTTTTTGAATTAAGCAATATCTTACGCACCATTTACGAGAGAACAAGATTTTATATTGATATGTCCTGGTATTCAGCAGAAGATGAAACTTTTTAATGAAATAAAAACAATTCTTCTGGATATGGACGGAACAATACTGGATAAGTATTATGACGATTACTTCTGGGAGATTTATGTACCTCAAAAGTATGCTGAAAAAGAAGGAATAAGCTTTGATGAAGCTCAAAGAATACTTTTCTCAATGTACAAAACAGAAGAAGGGAGTCTTAATTGGACAGACGTAGATTTCTGGTCATGTAAAACAGGTCTTGATATATTCCAGCTTAAAAAGGAAGTGGATCATCTTATTTGTCCTCATCCAGATGCTGAAGAATTTTTAAAATTTGTAAACTCCAATGGTAAAAAAGTTTATCTTGTAACAAACGCTCACAACAAAGTAATGGAGCTTAAACTTAAGAAAACAGGCTTTGATAAATATTTTCATGACGTGTTTACATCCTTTGATATTGGCTATCCCAAAGAGAAAATTGAATTCTGGAAAAGACTTAAAGAAAGAGTTTCTTTTGAACCAGACTATTCAATCTTTGTTGACGATACAGAAGAAATTCTCCATACAGCCAAACTTGCAGGAGTAAAACTACCTATTTTAAGAGCAGTTTCCTCTGCCCGCTCTATTCCACGGAAATCAAAGCATTTTTTAACAATAATGAGCTTTGAGGAGATTTTTAATTTATAAAGCTCCAAGTTCTCTTTTTAGCCACTGTTTTATCTTTTCATTTATTGGACACATTCCGAAGCATATTTTATCCCTGTTTTCATTAACTGCTTCAATAAGCATTTCTTCAGGGATTTCATCTATTCTTGCTATGGTTTCTCCATAATCCATCTGGGTATGTCTCATTATAAAAAGAACAGGCTTTGCACCTGAAGTGTCAATGTATGGGATATAACCCTTAATAGGACCTTTATAAACTAATTTATCTCCTTCTTTTACACATCTTGGAGACATGACTTCCTGTGGCTCAACATCCCACAACATATTTTCTCTAAAATAGGGATCCTCTTTTAGTTCTTTAAGCGTGATTAATTCACTGAAAATCATGAAATCACCTCCCTCTTCTATTTCTTTCTTCTTTCTGGGACGACATTACTTTTTATCTTTCCTTCATTATACTCTTTTGTTACATAAAGACCGCAATAGCATCTTCCATATTCTTTTATGTCCTCTACGCTGTAGAGGCAGGGACAGATTATATCAGCATCTGTCTTTTTGTCTCCTGAAGCCAGTCTACAAGGGCACGATCTGTAACCATAACGTTCTTCATTTTTAATCAACCCTTTCAAAAGTTCAAATACAAAGTCTTTATCCTTGTTTAACTGCCAGCCCCTTGACCTGGCATATTTTTCTAAAATTTCATAGAGTTTTTCAGGTGTCATATGAGGTATTAAGTTCCAGAATTTTTCTGAGGCTTTCCTCATCAAAGCCTACTACAGCTGTCTCAACAACAACTGTTGGAAAGGTTTCCAGATGATTGATTTTTTTCAGTTCTTTCATTGCAAGCCATTGTTCACCACTGTCAAGAGTATCAACTTCAATTAAATCATATTCTACAGAGTTATTCTTTAAAAATTCTTTTACTTTTTTACATACAGGGCATGTGCTCAATGAATATAATCTAACTCTTTTATGCATTGCCTTTCCTCTTTTTATTAAAAGTATTGTCAAGGGTTAATTGAACATCTTCAAGCATCTCAAAGTTTGCCTTTCTTATTGTTTCAAGAGGTAGTTTTAACATATTTGCCAACTCTTCAAAGGGGATTTTTGAAACATAACAGAGCTCTGCAATAAGTATCTTTAATGCATCATCTTCTATCAAAGCTTTTAATTCATTATCATCCACCTGGACACTGTCAACAGCGTCTCTGAAGGACATTCCGTTCTTTATGTTCTGCATTATTTCTTTCATGGCTCCTTCATAAATTCTGCTTTCTTCCTCTGAGTAATCCTTAAAGATGAAATTAAACTCTGTCATTATTAAACTCCTTAATTTTTATTTTGCCCAGATTTAATTTGATTTATAAAAAGAAGATATTTTTTTAAGAGTTCTTCAGCAGTTGTTCTTATCTCCTCATCTCTTATATTTTTCGTAATATCTTCCATCCATTCTCGCTGTTGTGCAGATAAACCGGTGATTTCTCTCTCCTCTTCTTTTTCTTTCTGATTCCTGTAAATTCTTCCAAAACAGAATTCCACATCCTTGATTCCATATACATGAAGTTTTTTAATAAATTCATCTTTTAACAGAATTAGCTGAGAAAGCCATGCATGGGAGTTAACTACCACATAAAGAACGCCATTTTTTAAATCCTTTGGAAAAGTATGATCTTTAACAGGACAACCGAATAGATCATTCCATCGTTTTCTTAAAAATTTTAGTGATACTGCTTCTTCTATACCAAAATTATTGAATAAAGTAGGTAAAACTTGTCCTATTCTCTCCATGTCTAAATCGCTTTTTTGATAAGACCTGAACGAAGACATCTTGTGCATACATGCACTCTTCTTGGACCTTTTTCAGTAATAATTTTCATTCTCTGAAGATTTGGAAAGAAGTATCTTTTTGTTTTGTTGTTTGCGTGACTTACATTGTGTCCCACCACTTTTTTCTTGCCACATACATAGCAGCTTGCCATTTTCCCTCCTCCTTAATTTGCATATACTTAATTATTTATGATAACATTTTATTGATTTAGAGACAAGGAGGGAAGAATTAAATTATGTCTGATAAAGCAGTTAGAAGCATAGAATTAGCCAAACAGCTTGGCGTAAAACCTTCAGAAATTGTAAAATTCGTTGAAAAAATTAGAAATGTCCAGTTCAAAAAAAGAACTACAAACATCAACATAGAACCAGAGGAAGTTGACTTAATAAAACAGCATTTTAAAAAAGAAAAACAACCAGAAAAAATGGACGAAAAAATAGAAACAGTTGAAGTAAAAAAGATTGAAGAGACAAAAGAGATAGAGAAAAAAGAAGAAGCGCCTAAAATTATTGAAGAAGAAATAAAAGATGAAGAAGAGATACATCTGCCCGGTAGATTTAGAAGAGAAATAACTTTTGAAAAAATTGAAAAAATAAAGCCAAAACCCGTGATAAACAGAATACCTCCCAAAAAATCAGAACCAAAGAAGTGGCTTGATATAAAGGAGCAAAAAAAAGTTAAAAACAAACTAAAAAAAGAAGAGCCTGTTCAGGTACCATCAACTGCTCCGAGAAAAAAGTCTATCAAGATAGAAGAAGGCACAACAGTTAAAGAGTTTGCAGAACTCATAGGTCAGAAAGTCTCTGATGTTATAAAAAAATTCATGGAACTCGGTTACATGCCAACAATTAATCAGCCTGTTGACTTGGATGCAGCCCAGCTTGTAGCAGAAAGCTTTGGAGTGAAAGTAGAGCTCTCTCAGGCTGAGGAAATTGATGTAATAGAAGAGCCAGAAGATACTCCAGAGCTTCTTCAACCGAGACCTCCTATTGTAACTGTTATGGGTCATGTTGACCATGGTAAAACTTCACTGCTTGATGCAATAAGAAAAACAAAAGTTACAGAACAGGAAGCAGGAGGAATCACGCAGCACATAGGTGCCTATAAGGTTAGTCTTGCAGGTAAAGATATTACATTTCTTGACACACCAGGGCATGAAGCATTTACAGCTCTTAGAGCAAGAGGAGCAAAGGTTACTGATATTGTTGTTCTTGTTGTTGCTGCTGATGATGGAGTAATGCCACAGACAATTGAAGCAATAAATCATGCTCGGGCAGCAGGTGTTCCTATAGTGGTTGCTGTAAACAAAATAGACAAACCAGAGGCAAATCCCCAGAGAGTGAGAACCCAGCTCAGTGAACATGGAGTTATTCCTGAAGAATGGGGTGGTCAGAATATATTCGTTGATATTTCAGCAAAAAAGAGAATAGGTATAGAAAATTTACTGGAAATGATACTCCTTCAGGCAGAAATAATGGAACTCAAAGCAAATCCAAATAAGCCTGCAAGGGGAACAATAATTGAATCCAGACTTGACAAAGGTCGTGGTCCTGTGGCAACAGTGATTGTTCAAAACGGGACTTTAAGGGTTGGAGATGCTTTTGTTGCAGGAACAACTTATGGAAAAGTAAGAGCATTAATTGATGATACAGGTAAAAGAGTTAATGAAGCTCCACCATCAACTCCTGTTGAAGTAGTAGGGTTTGAAGAAGTGCCTCAAGCAGGAGACAGTTTCACAGTTGTGGAAGATGAAAAGATTGCCCGTCAAATAGCTAATGCAAGAGCACAGAAGAAAAGACTTGCCGAGATGCAAAAAGCCCAGAAACTGACGCTGCAGGATTTGTATGAGAAAATTAAAGAAGGAGAAGTTAAGGAGCTTAATTTAATCATAAAAGGTGATGTTCAGGGTTCAGTGGAAGCATTGAAAAAAGCAGTGGAGGAGATAACTCATCCTGATATTAAAGTCAGGGTTATACATACAGCTGTTGGAGGTATAACAGAGAGTGATGTTAATCTTGCAGCCACTGCCAATGCAATAATAATAGGATTTAATGTTCGTCCAGAAACAAAAGCTCAGGAACTGGCTGACCAGCTTGGTGTTGACATAAAGCTTTATAGTATTATTTATGAAGTAATTGATGATGTAAAGAAAGCTCTGCAGGGAATGCTTGAACCAGAAATTAAAGAAAGAGTTATAGGTAGAGCAGAGGTAAGAGCAGTATTTAAGATTTCAAAAGTTGGAACTGTGGCAGGATGCTATGTTTTAAATGGTGTAATATCAAGAGCAAGTGACGGCATAAGAGTAATAAGAGACAACGTCGTGATCTATGAAGGCAGAATCAGTTCTTTAAAAAGATTTAAAGAAGATGTAAGAGAAGTTCAGGCTGGTTATGAATGCGGTTTAACAATAGAAAACTTTAATGACATTAAAGAAGGCGATATTCTTGAAAATTATGTTCTTGAAAAAATTCCCGTAAAAGGAATTTAAAATGCATCCATATAAAAGGTCTGAGAGACTTGGAGTTCTCTTAAAAGAAGAGGTTGCCCAGATAATTTTACATAAAATAAAAGACCCCAGACTCGGTTTTGTTACAGTAACTGATGTGAAACTTTCAGATGACCTAAGACAGGCACGAGTTTTTATCTCTGTGCTTAAGGCAGAAGAAAGAGAGCTTTCAATTCAGATTTTAAATGAAGCAAAGGGATTTATAAGAAGTGAGATAGCCAAAAGACTCAGAATAAAGATAATACCTACTTTTGAATTTGTTTTTGATGAATCCATAGAGCGAGGATTTAGAATTGATCAGCTTTTAAAAGAAATTAAAAAGGCTCCGGAGGAGGTTTGAAACCACCGAAAGATTTAATTGACGCAATCCAGAAGAATAACTCTTTTTTGATACTTACCCATACAACGCCTGATGGAGACGCCTTTGGTTCAGCAATTGCTTTAAAATTTTTGCTTGAACAGCTTGGCAAAAAAGCAGAAATTTATGCAGAACCAGCCCCTCAGCAGTATCAGTTTCTTCCAGGAATTGGATTAATTAAAAACATTGAAAACCTTCAATCCTCAATCCTTAAGCCTGTTTTGATTCTTGTTGATTGCAATACTGTTGCCAGAATCAGCTATAAAAAAGAAATTATTGAAACTATTAATGCCTCAACTTTTAGCACTAAATTAATTATTGACCATCACATTGAAACTAACAAAACAGTTGATGCATCGAGTATAAAGTGGATTGAACCAGAGGCTGCAGCTACAGGCATAATGATTTATTATCTTATAAAAAGCCTCAACGGTAAAATAACTCCTCAAATTGCCACAAATCTTTATACAGCAATAATTGTGGATACCGGTAATTTCCAGTTTGACAACACTAATGAAGAGGTTTTTCAGATAGCATCAGAGCTGGTAATATGTGGAGCTAAACCTTCATATATTTATCAAAATAGTTTTGAATCGTGGAGTGAAAATAGATTTAAACTTTTTATAAAAATGCTGAACAGAGTGGAATTAATACCTCCTGTTGCAATAGCTTTTATAAGTAAAGAGGATTTTGAAGAGACTGAAACTTCTGAGCCAGATACTGAGAGATTTGTGGAGTTTTTGAGAATTTTGAAAGATGTCAAAGCTGCAGTGCTTTTTAGAGAGATGGAAAAAAACTTCATTAAAGTAAGCCTTCGTTCAAAGGGTGATGTGGATGTTAGTAGGATTGCAATAGAGTTTGGTGGTGGAGGTCACAAAAATGCAGCCGGATTTAGAATCAAAACATCCTTTGAAGAAGCACGGAGGCAACTTATAGAGAAACTGAAGATTTATAATGTTCTGAGTGGCGATTTAGATTTCAAAGTTTAAAATTCAAATTGAGATAAATGGGGAAGGTTATAGCAATAGCCAGTCAGAAGGGTGGTGTTGGCAAAACAACAACAGCTATTAATCTTTCAGCTTCTCTGGCAGTAAAAGGTAAAAAAGTTCTCGTAATAGATTCAGATCCTCAGGCAAGTCTTACCTTTGGATTGGGGATGAGAAAAAATGGAGAAAAAATTAAAGGACTATACGAACTTTACGCAGACAAAGCAACACTCAAAGAAGTTTTAATCCAGCCATTTGAAAACCTTTATGTAATTCCTTCGAGAATTGATCTATTCATGGCAGAACTTGAGATATTTGAAACTGAAGAGAGAGACAAAAGGCTGAAGTGTTTACTTGAGCCCTGTAAAGACGAATTTGATTATATTTTCATTGATTGTCCTCCATCTTTTTCTTTTCTTGCTCTCTGTGCCCTTGTTGCCTCAGACTCTGTAATAATTCCTGTTCAGTGTGAGCAGTTTGCTCTTGAAGCTTTGAGAGTATTTATAAAGCTGCTTTGGAGAATTAAAGGAAATTTCAACGAAGCTCTTGAACTTGAAGGAATTCTTCTTACCATGTTCAGCAAACATCTTACTTTAAGCAGAACCATTGCAGAGGATATAAAAAAAGTTTTTCGTTCAAAAACCTTTGAAACCTGCATCCCAAGAAACATTGCCCTTGCTGAGGCATCCATGAATGGATTGCCTGCTATTTTTTATGCTCCAGAGGCTCAGGGAACTATTGCTTACAGGGAACTTGCAGAAGAAATCCTTCAGAAAGAAAAAGATAAATAGCTTAATTAAGTGCTTCAATAACTTTTTGAGCAACTTTCAGGTTAAATCCAGGCAAAGATGCTATTTCCTCTAAGGATGCAGACTTTATTTTTTCAATGCTACCAAAATGTCTGAGCAGCGTAAGCCTTCTTTTTTTGCCAACTCCAGGAATTTTTTCAAGAACTGACTGAAAAGTGGCTTTCTTTCTGAGCTTTTTATGATAGGATATGGCAAATCTGTGAGCCTCATTTCTTATTTTTTTTAATAGAAGGGAAGAGGATTTTTTATCTTCAAGAAGCATCTCCCTTCCATCTGGAAAAACAAGCCTGTCAGGTTCCTTAGCAATTGCAAAACATGGTAGTTCCTCTTTTAAATCATTTATGACTTTCAATGCAGTATTTAAGTGTCCCAAACCACCATCAATAAGAACTAAATCTGGTTTTGGAACTCCCTCATCTGTATCAAACTTTCTTACAACTCTTAAAACAATCTCCTTCATGGCTGAATAATCATCAATTCCTTGAGTTTCCTTTATTTTTAAATGTCTGTAAAAATTTTTGTTAAAGTTTCCGTCTTCCCAGTAAATGAAGCTTCCTACAGAATGAGCTCCAAAAAGAGTTGATACATCAAAGGCGCCAATTTTGGAAGGAGTTTCTATAAGATTAAGTCTCTGTTTGAGCTCTTCAAGTGTGGTCTCTACCGGCGAAAGCTTTGATTCTATATGAATCTTTGCATTATTTAATGCCATATCAAGAAGTGCTCTTTCTTCTTCGGAATAAGGGGTTTTGAGCTCAACTGGAGCACCTCTTTTAGCTTTTAACCATTCCTTTATTTCATCCAAACTTTCTGGTAAGTTTTTCATCATAATGGTTGAAGGAATAAGCATTTCCTTTGAATAGAGAGCCTCAACTACTGAAGTGATGAGTTCTCTCTCATTTTCATAAAAAGCCTTTTTAACTATCCAGTCCTTTGAACCAATAAGCAAGCCATTCCTTACAAATAAAACATTGACGGATATTTTTGAATTTTCCGTATAAATTCCTATAACATCCATATCTTCAACAGATTGAGAGACCACCCTCTGCTGAGAAAATATTCTTTCAAGTCTTCTAATCTGATCTCTAACAACAGCAGCTTCTTCAAATTTAAGTTCTTGAGAGAGTTTTCTCATCTTTTCATGTAATCTATCAAGCAACTTAGTTTTCCTCCCATTTAAAAATAAGATAACCTCATCAACTCCTTTCATGTAGTCTTCTTTTTTTATCAATCCAGCACAGGGAGCAGGACATCTTTTCATCTGATACTGAACACATGGACGCACTGGTTTGTTTAAACTGTGTTTACAGGTTCTTATTGGAAAGTTTCTCCTGATAAAAGATAAAGCTTCCCACATTGACTGAGCAGGAACATAGGGACCAAAATATAAATTACCATCTCTCTTTGGCTTCCGAACAACATCTATTCTGGGCCACTCTTCAGCAATTGTTATTCTCAGGTATGGATAGTTTTTATCATCTCTTAATAAAACATTATAAGGTGGCTTATACTCCTTTATAAGATTTGCTTCAAGAACAAGGGCTTCATACTCATTTGATGTAACGATGTAGGAGAAGTTTTTTACAAGCTGAACCATTTTTTTCTTTCTTTCATCAAGCTCACTGCTTTGAAAATAACTCTTGAGCCTATTTTTAAGATTTTTCGCCTTTCCAACATAAAGAACCTTTCCCGACGCATCTTTAAATAGATAAACTCCTGGTAAAGAAGGCACAGTGGTTAAATCAATCATATAATTTATTGTATTACTTTTCTCTGGCAGTGTAAACTTTATCCCAGTCTGATGCAGGAGGATTCTGAAGATAGGCTTTGCATCTTTCTTCATAAACAGATGAAGCTTTATCATTAAATTTTTCTTTAATATAGCTAAATATTTCGATCGCTTCCTTAAATCTGAAATTTCTGTAAAGATTTAGAGCTTTTTCAAAATCTTTTATTGCAGGCTCAAAAGCAAGGTTTTCTATAACTTCATATATCTTTACAGGCTCTTTTTTACCTTTAACTCTTATGAGATCAAGTTCTCTTATAATAAACTCTTTCTTCTGTTTTAAAGCATTGAAGGTGCTTTCACTTATTATTATTCTTGTTCCATAAAATTTATTTAATCCTTCAAGCCTTGATGCTAAATTTACGGTATCTCCAATGGCAGTGTAGTCAAATCTCATATCTGTACCCATATTTCCTATTACTGCCTCTCCTGTATTTATTCCTATTCCAATATCTATTTCGGGAAATCCATATTGAATAAACTTTTCATTTAAATTTTTAAGCTCTTTTGTCATCTCAATAGCAGTTAAGACTGCTTCTTTAGCATGTTCCGAAAACTCCACGGGTGCGTTATATAATGCCATTATGGCATCACCTATGTATTTATCAAGCATTCCTCTGTGTTTAAGAACAATCTTCGTCATTGGATCAAGATAACTATTAAGAAGCAATACGAGTTTTTCAGGCTTAAGCTGCTCTGATACTGTAGTAAAACCTCTTACATCTGAAAAAAGCACAGTTATTGTTCTTTTTTCTCCACCAAGCTTTAATGCATCAGGATTTTTCATTATTATGTTAACAACTTCAGGTGAGACATAGCTTGAGAAGGCTTTTTTAAGAAATCTGCTTTTTTTCTCAATTATTAAGTTTCTGTATGCCTCTGAAAGCACATAACACAAAGAAAGAGCAACAAAAGGGTAAATCAAAGAGAGATCCAAAAAGTAGTTTTTGAATATAAAAAGATTGACAAAATATGTTAAAAACGAAAAAGCCATAAATATGGTGAGTGAAAGGAAAGTTCTTGATACTTTGATGAAAATAAAGCTCAGCAAAATTGCAGGCACTGTTATAAATAAAATATCAACCAGTGTAACCCATGCATTGTAAATTAAATACTGATTTTTCAGGATATTTGAAACAGCGGTTGCAGATATTTCAACTCCCGGCATAACAGGATCCACTGGCGTACTACGGATGTCAGCAATTCCTATTTCTGTAGCACCAATAAAAATTATTGAGTCCTCAGGAATCTGCACATTTCCATCAATAACATCAACTGCTGAAACTGTTTTAAATGTGCCAGCTTTTCCGTAATAGTTAAGAGTAAGACTGCCAGATTCATCAACAGGCGCTGTTTCATATCCAATTTTTATGCTTTTTATTCCATACTGGGCTATTTCAACAATGACTGGAACTTCTTTAAATTGTGCAACTGCTTTAAGTGCAAGATGGGGATAAAGCTCTCCATTGTATAGAGCAAGGAGCGCAATTTTTCTGTAAACTCCATCATTATCGGGAAAAATATTAAAAAAACCTGCCTGGGTTTTTATTGAGGGGATATTAAGCTCTGCATAGGCAAATTCTCGCACTGGCAGGGTTTTTACTTCTTGTTCTGTCTTGATTATTTTTATTCTTGATTCTCTAAGATTTTCATAAGATCGGGGATTGATGTATGTTTCGTCATCTCTGAAATAATATCCCACAACTGCATTTTTATTTACTGTTTCAGAGAGAATTCTGTCAGCCTGAGGATTGGAGACTTCTGAAAAAACAATATCAAGTGCAATGACTTTTGCTTTTTTAAGATTTTCTATCAATTTTGCGATTATTTTTCTGTCCCATGGCCATCTGCCAAGTCTGTCAATACTTTTTGAATCTATAGCAACAATTAAAACCCTTCTGTCAGGCTCAAGATTTCCCCTAAGACGGAATCTTACATCTTTAAGTTTCAAGTCAAAGGATGTTAAAAAATCAATCTTTAAAATGTATAAAAAAGAAACAATGAAAGCTGAAACAAAGCCAATGCACAGAAAAATCAGAAGTTTACTTTTCATCGTCCAGAAGTTTCAGAATTGTCTCTATATTTGTCAAATATTTTCCATCAGGATACTCCTTTTTATACTGAGTAAGTCTTTGCTTTGCCTGTTTTTTAAACTTCAGTTCATAAAGAGTCATTGCTGTAAGATAAAGAGCTGTTTCTTTTTGAGGAGTCTCTGGATACTCCTCAAGAATAAGAAGATATTCAGAAAGCGCAGCCTCAGGATTTCTTAAAAATCTTGAGTATACAGCACCTCTTTCAAGTCTTGCATCTGCCCTTATTTCTGAATTATCACTCAGGTCAAGAGCTATCTGAAACACATAAAGTGCTTCTTCATATCTACCAGCATCGGCGAGATAATGCCCATAATTTATATTCCACCTTGCTATTATATGTGGCAACTCACCTGAAATCTCCCACTCCTTCGGTGGAGCTGCTCCTGTAATCTGTGAAAGTCCTATCTTTGCATCATAAAGAAGTGTTCCTTCTTCCACTTTTACAGGTTCTGTGGGTGTAAGACCTCTTGTATTCTGAACCATTGTATCAGCGGTAAGAGTTTTTTCCACTGTATTATATCCTGAGACGTAGACCGTATTTTCGTTACCAAAAAATACATTAGCCTGTCCTTTTGCAAGCATCATAAATTCTGTCCCTTTTATTCCTGCCACTGCTGTAGGTGTTTTTACCCTGAAGTTCGTTGTCTGTCCTGTAAGTTTTAAAACGGTTGCTCTTATTTTACCCTGAGTTACATAAAAAACTCCGCTCTTTCTGCCTCTGTCAAACAGATAATCTGAAATCTCAAGTTCTGTGTTATCAGAGAGGATAAATCTGCTTCCATCGATGAGTTTTATGTTTGTCCAGCTTTTTGACTCTGTTTTTATCCAGTAGCCAGAGTTTAATAATAACCCTGCTGTTGCTTTTTTATAGGGAATACCTGAGTGCTCTCTGTAAAAAACATTGCCTTCAATTTTCTCAATCTCTCCAACTGCTCCATAGGCAACTGCTGATAAATAAAATATGGATAAAATAACAAAAATTACTGCCTTCATAATTACCTCCTGCTTTTTATTCAATGTCATCCTTGCCGAGTCCATTCCAGATTTCATGGGCTCTCATAAGGTATTCTTTTGCTTTCTCCTGGTCACCAATTTTTTCATAAAATATGGCAAGAGTTTGCATATCAAGGGCTATTTTTTTCGGAATTGCCAGTTCTTTGTCAATCTCCAGTGCTCTAAGAAAATAGTCTTCTGCTCTTTTTTTATCCCTATCTAAGTAAACAATACCAAGAAGTCTTAATGAATTAGCCTCTTCAACTCTGCTCATTTTCTGGTTAATATCAAGAGCTTCATTGAGTAACTTTTCAGCCTCATCATTTTTATTTTGTTTTATTCTGACTCTTGCAAGAAGGTTTAATGATTTTATCTTTATGCTGGTGATCTCTGAAAGAGTGAGTTTTCTTAAAAACTCTTCCACATCCTCATTGACAATAAAGCCTATTCTTGCCCTTTCAAAATCAAGCTCTTCAATTGTTTCCTCTGGCAGAGATGCTCTTTTAGAAAGCTCTACTGCTGTATCAATAAAATTTTTAGCCTCCTTTATCTGTTTTTCTGATGTATAAAGCCTTGATAGACTTATCAAAATTATAACAGTGGCATTGTCATCCTGAATTAAACGGGATTTTTTTAAAGCCTCTGTGTAAAGATTTTTTGCTCTTTCATTTTGTCCTCTTTCAAAGGCTTTATTTGCCTGCAAAATTAAACTATTCAGTTCTTTTATTCTGTAAGGTTGCTCCAATGGAGCTTTATAGCATGCCTGAATTATGAAAAGGAATAAAAGAGTTATTCCTGAAATTTTCAATTTATTTTTCATAGGTATCTGCCTCTACAGGCTTTATTTTCTGTGGTTTAATTCCCTCTCTTATGGGCCAAAGTCCCTTTATGCTCTGCAGTATCTCATCAAGATCTTGCATGTTCTTTTTGGCTCTTTCAACCATTATGGGTAAATCCTCCTTTGTTGCTCCCTTAATCACTTTTGCTGTTTCATTAAGCTCTTGAGAAAGCCTTTGCAGAGATTTTATAAGCTCTGTAAGCTCCTGCAGTGCTTTATCTGATTTTTCTGCTATCTCAGGAGTTTTTCTGTTCAGTTCCTTAAGTAATCTGTTAATTTGCTCTGTGGTCTCTATTAAATTTCTGGATATTTTTTCAATGTTTTCAATGCTTTTTTTAATATTACCCTGGGGTTCATTTATGTAGTTTATCGTTTCCCTTATACCCTGAAGAATATCGGAAATCTCGCCCTTGAGCTCTCCTGCAATCTCCTCAATCCCTGTCTGCTTGAAAAACTTTATTGACTGCCCTGGCTTAAGAGGCTTTCCATCTCCAGGTAAAATTGCAATGTAAGACTCGCCAATAAATCCCTCCTTGGCAAAAATTGCTACTGTGCCTTCCTTAAACCATTTAGCTTGATTTTCTTCTATGGAAAGGATTACTTTTACAAAGCCATTATCCTGAAGTTGCATATCTTTAACTCTTCCAATTTTGAATCCTGATAGTTTAACAGGCATACCACTGTAAAGTCCTGTTGCTTTTGTTGTAATGAAGTAGAAGTTTTCTGTTTTTATAAATACTCCTCTGTGTTTTGCAATGAAAAAAAGAAGGATGCTCACTCCTATGAGAGCTATTGCAATAAATAAAAAAACTTTACCTTTGAGAAAAATAAATCTCGGATCTGTCTGTTTAATTTTCTGCATATTTAATTACATCTGCCTTTTCAATTAATAAACTTTCTCTTTCTGAACCAAGAATGTAAAGCATTGTGCTACTGTCTGTGAGCGCTTGTATTTTCTCAATGAGCCACTTTTTTTCTGATTCTTCAGCTCCATCAAAGGGATATTCAAAGATAAAAATCTCAGGATTCATTAAAACTGCCCTTGCAATTGCAATGATCCTTTTTTCAAAATTTGTAAGCTCTGCTATAGCACTCATTGGTTCTTTTTTAAATTCAAGTTTTTTAAGTAATTCCATCCCTCTTTTAATAATTTTTTCCTCATCATCCACTTTATGATAAACAGCAGGAAGTATTAAATTTTCCCATGCCTTTAAATTGCTTATAAGTCCTCCTGTTTTGAAAACAATGCCTGTTTTTCTTCTTAATTCAAAAAGGTCATCTCTTGTTGTTTCTTTCAGGTTTTTTCCCATGAAGATAATCTCTCCTTTTTCAGGATTTTTAATACCTGTAATGAGTTTTAAAAACTCACTTCCCTGCTCTTCCTTTTCAAAAATAAAAACAGTTTTTGAACCTTTTTTAATCTCAAAGTTCATTTCTCTTTTAATAAATTCACCAGTTAAATCAAAGGCTTTTATCATTCAATAATTTTCGCAATAAAGTCCATTATAACATCAATCAGAAACAATGAAAAAAGACTTCCAGTAACAGCTTTTGTTGCTATCTGGGGCACTTCAGTTGGACTTTTTACGACAGAGAGTCCCTGCCAAATACAGATTAGAGAAATAGCAAATCCAAAAACAAAAGACTTTATAAAAGATATGACAACTTCTTTAAAGGAAAACTGTGATACAATAGCATCTCCGTAATCTGAAAAAGAAATCCCACTTATAAGGGTTGCAAGAAAAATGCCTCCAAAAATGGCTGTAAGCTGAAAATATACAGAAAGAACAATAGCAGAACACATAATTCCGTAAAGCCGGGGTTTTATTAAATAAACTTCAGGTTTTATTCCCATTGCTTCAAGATACTCAATTTCTCTGCCAAGTTTCATTGTTGCAAGCTCTGTTGCAATAGCAGAGCCACTTCTTGTGAGAATTATGAGTCCTGTAAAAAATGGAGCAATTTCTTTTAAAACGAGCCATAAAA
Organism: Thermodesulfovibrio sp. 3907-1M; assembly: GCF_040450955.1. Lineage (NCBI taxonomy): Bacteria > Pseudomonadati > Nitrospirota > Thermodesulfovibrionia > Thermodesulfovibrionales > Thermodesulfovibrionaceae > Thermodesulfovibrio > Thermodesulfovibrio autotrophicus. The sequence continues at coordinate 1,408,657 of NZ_CP144373.1, read as the reverse complement.
GTATTTTACCAATCATATTGCTTGAGCCTGCTCCAGCTATTGAAGCTGTCTGAAGAACTATAACAAAGCCTATCAGCAATCCTGAAATTGTTACTGCAACAACTGCCTGAATTCCTGTAAAGTATATCTGTCTTAAAAGAACTTCTTTAACAGGTGACATTACTGTCTTTTTGCCCTTACTTTAAATACAAAGTCATAGTTTAAAATATCTTCCCAGCTGTATCCTTTAAGAGTTGAACGGGTATCATCAGCATCTCCATAGGGATTCCCCGGTATGAAAAACCAGTTTATTATAACATCTCCAGAATGCCTAAGCACTATCCAGTATCTTCCCTTTTCTATAATTACCTTATCTGGGAATGTAAAATCAATCCAGTAATAGCCCGGTCTTTTTTGAATGTTTTCAAGAAATACAGGATTTGACCTGAATCCTTTAAGCCCTGGCTTACTGTTTTCATCATATACGAGATCAATATAAATAGTCCCATCACCACCGAATTTTCTCATTGCAAGGGATATTTTTTCAATCTCTACAAGTTCGTCAACTCTGAATGCCTGAGCATAGATGTATTTTGAAGTAACATACTCTGCTGTTTCCCTATCAAGTATTTTCATTGCTCTGTCTCCAGAAATCTGATATAGCTCAACGAGATTAGGGAAATCCATATTTCCGAATTCAAATACCTTTTCTTTTGGTAATAGTGGAGGTGGCGGCGGAGGAGGTGGCTTTTCCACTATCTCTCTTTTAACTATCATTTTGTTGCTTAAAAGATAGGCTTTTGGATAATTCTCTGAAGCTTTTGGTGATATATTAATTCTGTCAAAGAGAAACTGTGCATTGATTGTTTCAGTATATGCAGGCAGGTAAGGATAAGCTTTCCATGTATCATTCACCTCGTCTGATTCAAGAGCGTGAGTTTGCTTTATGTGCCTTGTTGATGTAAACTGTTTTGACTGTTGGGGGTCATAGCTCAGCCATCCAAGATCAGGGAAATAAATCTCTATCCATGCATGTCCTCCCTGTCCCATGCTCTGAACAAGAAAGCTTTTTCCCATTGGAATCTTCCACTGTTCCTTCAAAGTGAGTCCTCCCACAACTCTTGATGGAATTCCAGATGCTCTAAGAAGTGCTATTGCAATGTGGGCAAAGTTCTGACAGTTTCCCTTACCTGTTTTAAGTGTCCATAGGGCATCAAACTGAGGTGGATTGTAGGTGTATTTTATGTGGTCAACAACCCAGTTGAGAATCCTTGTAACTGCTTCATATTCTGTTTGAGCATCTTTTGTAAGCTCCTGTGTAAGCTTTATGATTTCAGGATGTTCAGACTGCACGAGCTCTGTTGATTTGAGAAAAAGTCTTTCAGATTCAGGAATGCTTTTTAGAGGAAACTCTGCTAATGAGTTTTCTGCTTTAAGCTCTGAGCCAACAAAAGCTTCAAAGGTAACTATTACTTTCACTGATTTTGTGAGATTTTTCCAGCTTGCAATGCCCCAGTGATTTTCATACCTGTCAGTTACTGTTTCAAATTTTTCTGGCTCTGGCTCAATTTTTATATCAAGATTCTGGATTTTCTGGGACATGAATTTATTTAAGAAATTCTTTGGAAGAGCAAATTTGAAACTCAGTGTTTCAAGAGGCTCTGGTACATCAAATCGCATCTGCTGGGTTACCTTTATCCTGCTTTGAAGACTTCCTTCAAGAATAAGAGTTTTTGAGAATGCAGAAGGGCAGAGGAAAACTATAAAAAATAGTATCAGAATTTTATAAACTATCAAAATTTTTCTCATGACTTTTTCTAATGTATTCCTTTTACAATGTCAAATTTTTCTACCATTCTACAACGCTTTTTTTCTTGTTAAAGCAACCCTTACTTTTTCATTCCAAGTCTCTTTTACTTTGTCATTCTGGTCTTTTTCTTTGTTATTCTGTTCCTTTACTTTGTCATTCCTGCCCTTTACTTTGTGATTCCGAGGAGCGTTAGCAACGAGGAATCTCCTCCTTTTTTACCCTTCTTTGTCATTCCTTTTTTACCCTTCTTTGTCATTCCTTGTTTACCCTTTTTTGTCATTCCGAGCGAAGCGAGGAATCTCCTCCGCTTTTTTCGCTGTCACAAGGAGATCCCTCGCCTTCGGCTCGGGACAAGCCCTCTGAATGACAAAGAACATCATCTAATCACATACATTGTTTGTGCATCTGCCACTGCAGCACTGGCTATTAGAGGTGCACCACCAGCCTGATGGTGTGCATGGTTTGACAGCTATCATTGTTTCAATTTTTCCATCTGAATTCATTGCAAGGCAGTAATCAACTCTTTGAGAAGCTGTGGCAGTATCTTGATTTTGTGTAACTGCAAATCCAGAAATAACAAATACCACAAAGCAGACAGCAATCAGAAAAAGTTTTCTTACCATTTTCTAACCTCCTCTGTTTTTAATTTAAGCTCCTCAAGGAGCTCACTATTTTGTCTGAACATTAAGTTTTATCTCAAAAAACTCTGTTGCTTTGCTCTGTCCTTTCTCAATAATCTGGACTCCTCTTGTTTTATCAGCAATTTCATCAAGCTTTGTTCGTATCTTATAAACCCCTCCAGCTGGTTCAAGATCAACTGTCCCCAGCTCACCTGTGCTGGCATAAACAATGATGCTTTCCTCTCCAAAGGGTGGTGTCACCTCAAGTTCAAACCTGTCAGGACCTGAAGGAATCTCATAAACAACTCCTCCTTGAAAGTAGTTGTCTTTTCTGTAAGGATTTGGAAGAATCTGAACAAGGCTTCCATCTGCTTGTCTGTAAACAACTCTTGCATAAAAGGGCTTGTTACCTCTGAGGAAAATTTTAATTCTCTCACCAGCGTGATACTCCTTTTTATCTGTCCAGAGCTGAACTTTAAGTGGAGCAGAAGGGTCATCAAGTTCCTTTGCCTGAGAGAGTCTCTTCATAGCCTCTTCATCAGGGATCACCTCTGCCTTAATTTTAATTCTGTAACAGTCTCCTACCTTTGGTGGTCCAGTGTCCCATTTTGCCTGAGAATCAATCACCCTTACCTTTGCATTTGCATAGGCTTTAATAATGTCATTCTGAAGTTCAAAATCCTTAACCTGTGTTTCTACTTGAATGTATGTTGATACCTGCTCAATTGCCTTTCTCTTTGCATCCTGAAGGGCAGTCTCCTCTGTCTGGCGTTTTGTCCTGTCCTCACTCATACAGGCATAACCTTCTGATTCTGTAATTGTGGACTGAGCTCCGTAAAGATATGAAGTAAAAAGAACTGGCAGTATTATTACTATAAAGAGTTTAATCCTCATTGTAACCTCCTTCTTCTTTGGCTAATCAAATTATAAGCTCTTATTAAGAAGTTTTCAAGGTAATTTTCACTTTTGAATCTTTTTGAACTTTAAACTTTGAATTTTGAATCTTGAATCACCTCACCTTGCATATGGGGAATGCCTGTCCGCTTGGTGTGGCTGTTGGATACTGGGCACGCTTGAAGACCTTCTCTGCCAGTGCTGGCACCTCACTGTCCACATAGCTTGCTATCTCAAGGGTCCTGATAAACCCATCCCTGTCTGTGTCTGCCTTACCCTTCAATCCTTCTGTAAGTACATAGGTAAAGAGCCCGTGCCCCTGATAGCCTTCCATCGCTTCCTGCAAAGATGTTGATGCACTGAGTATCGTTGAGCCCACAGCACGACTGAGTATCTTCATTGCTGTCTCCTCACTCATTCCCCTTGTAAGCATCGCCATCTGAAGCGCCTCACCGAGTTTCCCGGCATTGCAGGTGTCTATGACTATGAGCTTCTTTGTTGATGGCACATTGGCTATGAGCTCTTTCAGCTCTGTCTGTGTAAGGGCATCCTCCTTGAGCCTGAATGTACTTAAAGAACCAACATTTGAGGTGATAAGAAAATACTCTCCCTCATCCACTGTGCCGTGGCTTGCCACATAAAAGACAAATACATCTTCAGGGTTTACTGTCTTCATACCTTCAAGAGTCTTTTTGATATTTTCCTTTGTGGTCTCCTCTTTTGTTGCAAGAAGTTTGACCTCTACCTTTTCAAATAAAGGTTTGGCAACCTGTTTTAATGACTCAGCAAAAAGCTTTGCATCCGCCACTGCGTATCTGAGCTGAAGCTTCGGGTTTTTGTATTCATTAATGCCTATGACAACTGCATACATAGAGGGCTTTCTGATTGAAAGTGTGGCAACTACCTTATGCACCGCAGGGTTACTCTGCATGGTGTTGTCTCCATTAAAGGCAACTGCCTTGATAATGTTTTCACCATTAAGGAGCTTTACTATGTAGGTCTTATAAATCGCCTTCTCCCCGGGCTTTGGCGTAATCTTTATCCCCCTTGCACTGTCAACTAACACTGCTGTCTCATTAAGATATAGCCTCACATCCCCAATGCCACCACCAGCATCTGTAAGCCTCACGGTAACCCTTATCTCATCCTTCTCTGTGGTTGATGGAGTATCAATTATCTCTACCACAGGAGGCTGTTTTACATCAGCCAATGTCTTAAAGTCCTTTAACGAGCCTCCTGATAGCGCAAGCTTTACAAGGTCAGGACGATAAAATGTCTCACGGTAGTTTTCAATGCCATAGACATTGTTGCCAATGCGGACATTAAGATGCTTATCACCGTTGGGAGAGGCATTGTAATAGCCTTCAGGAGTAATAACTATCCATTCACCGTCAGTAAACAGGATGAATTTGGCAAGTTCACTATTAGTTTTGGCATCGCGAAGGGATAATATGCCTGTGGCATCATCCACTGTTGCCTTAAATATACTATTTAAAGATGTTGCTTCTCCACTCACTACTATTAGACCTTCATTATTATAAGCATCTTTGGGTACATACGGGCGTATAAAGTCTGTAAACTCTGTCATAGTAATAAGTGAACCATTATAAATATCCCAGATAACCCATTTTTTACTTGCAACTGCTACCAAATATTTTTCAAATTTTTTTACTACATATTGTTGTCTGGCGTGTAGTGGACTAAATTTTCTGACTTCTTTACCTGAAAAAATATCCCAAAGAATAATATTGCCTTCTTCATCACCAGTAAGAAGATAATCTTTATAAAATGTAGCTTTGGTAAACTTCTGCCCTTGAAGTTGTAATTTTTTTTCTAAATTATCTGAGGAATAAACATTATTTGCTGAAGTTATAAAATATTTACCATCAGGAGAAATAGAATTAATTTCTTCATTGGAATTTATTTTTCTTAATTGACTCCCAGATCGAATATCCAAAAGTTCTATTGAATTTGGTGTTTTTATTAATGCATATCTGCCATAAGCATTTATAAGTTTACTGTGATCAGATATCTTATATAGTTGAATTCTTTTGCCAGTTTTCAAATCTATTATATGGAGAAAATTATTTTCTGTTGTTGTCAAAACAATTTTAAGTTCTGACGAAATTATGGTAGATGTAGGGGTGTCGGACAATTCATAATTCCATAATGTTTTACCTGTTTTTATATCTATAAGAGTAAGAGTAATATCAAGCCCTTTGTAAGGATCATAGTTAATTATTGCTGCATTTTTTAGGTCACTAGAGATACTAATCGGCACTATCCATGAGGGTAATATCTTATATAATAATTCTCCTGTCTCCAAATCTATAAGCGCAATCATCCTATGGAATTTGGATGACAATAATGCATATTTACTGTTAGGATAAATGGCTATTTCATCAGCAGTTATCTCCGATTTAAATATCTTTATAGCTTGGTTAGTTTGTATTTCAAAAAGTATAATTTTGTCTACAAAAACAGCCAGAAGCGACTTTGCATCTGGTAATAAAATTGCTGCGGTGGGCATGTCACTGATTCCTTGAGGGAACTGAAATGTTTTAAACAACTTACCCGTTTCTATACTCCATATTTTTAAAATATTAACTCCTGTCTGATCACCTGATAATACATATCTACCATCTTGAGAAAAATTAAGAATAGCAACCGGTTGCAAGTGCCCCAACTGCACAAAAATCTCTGGCTTTTCAGCGGCATATGAGGGGTTTATGCTAATCGCACAAAATATATTCAAGCAAACTAAAAATAAAAGAACCTTTCTGCTAATCATATGTATCTCCAGCTAACTTTTCAAATTATTTTATATCTTTTTTCAACGCCTTTTTTAACTCTGCAAGGAAATTCTTATAAAGAGCATTTTTTGTTTTTATCAGTTCCTCATGAATTTCTTGATAAAGTTCCTTTGCCTTATCAATCTGCCCTGATTTTGCATAAATGAGAGGTTTTATGAGCAATGTAAGGCTATCTGAACCTCCTTTTTCTAATTTTTCCATAATCTCAAATGCCTCGTTGTATCTCTTTTTATGAGCCATGACGAGGGCTAAAGCAGTAAGGGTCAATCTGTCTTCAGGGTTTAATTCCTCTGCCCTTAATGATAACTCCTCAAATTCCCTGTAATCTCCTTTTGATCGTAAAATAAGTGCCTTCAGTGCCAGAACCTGTGAGGCACTGGATTGTAATAATTCCTGTGGGATAAGTTCTACATTTTTTAATTCAGTAGAGTTTTCAGAGTGGATTGTTAATCTGATTTTATCATTTTTGTTTATATATTCAACAAGCATCTTAACAATGTCGCCTTTTTCTCTAAAAAGCCTTAAATCCTTTCCATCAATATTTATAATTTTATCTCCCTTCTTTAAACCTCCCCTTTCAGCAGGGCTATTTTTTCTAACAGAGAAAATCTGAGGATAAATCTCGCCCTTAACAATGTTTACACCTATACCTCTCGATTTTAGCAATGAAACTGCCTTGTCAGCCATTTTTAAGGCTTTGTTGAAGTTTCCCTTGCTTGCGTATAGATAGGCAAAATGTCCGTATATGCTCGGCTCATTGGGATTTTTAGCAATCATTCCATTCAACAGTTTTTCTGCCCTGTCAAGGTCTTCAAGCTCAATAAGTGCATGGATTATCTTTAGCTGGTATGGTAGAATTTTATATTCGCAGTCAACAGGAGGAACATCCCCCCTGTAAAAGAACTTATTTAATAAACCTTCACTCTCACATTCCTCTTTTAGAAACTTTATCGCCTTTTCAAAGGAGGTAACTGCATCGTTATAATTTCTCTCTGCAACATATACCTCACCTAAAATCCCATAGGCTTTGTAAAGACCATTGTCAAATCTTAGATTTAGGGCTTTTTGAACAAGATATTCTGCCTTATCTAATTCTCTCTCATAAAGATAGATATTTGCCAGAGAGATGTATGATAAAGGGTCATACGGTGAATTTTCAATCTCCTTTAGCAGGATTTCTTTTGCCTTATTGTATTGCTTGGCGGCAAGATAGAAATTTAAAAGTTGTGCAAGGTCTTTCTTATCAGAAAGTTCCACTGCCTTTTTGTATGCCTTTTCTGCCTTTTCATAATCAAGTCTCTTTAAATACTTTTCTGCAAGGTTTTCAATTGCCACCGTATTTTTATTCTTTTCGTGTATATCGAGAACTTCATCAAAAGTATACAGGCATTTATCCTGCAAAGGCTTTGTTGAAGGTTTTTTGTCAATATAACAGAAAAATTCATGAGAAGCCCCTCCAAGCCCGCTGAATGTAATAAAGGTTCTATGCGGAGTCTCAAGATTCAGCTTTTCTGCAGTTTGTTTTAAGGTTGGATAAAGAGGATATTCAGGATTTATCAATGGAGTGATTTTCCCGCGATAGAAGTTAAAATTTATCCCTTCGTAATCTGTTAAATCAGCATCTTCAGGAAAAGGTTGAGAACATTCAATCGCAAAAAGGTCATTTTTCTCTATCCTTCCGTCTTCAATAATTCTTCGTGATTGTTTGTAAATTATACTTCTATTTTTTACATGGATTTTTAAGTTTTCCAAAACACAATCTTTAATCTCAAACTCAGCATAGTTTTCTTTGTTTATGCCGTATTGGACTTTGTTTCCTGCAAGGTCTGTTTTAACTTCTACACAGCTGTATTTTTCAATCTCCGCCTTCGCATAGATGGAGGTGATGAGAAGAAAAAAAATGGATATAAAAATCTTTTTCATGACTTATCCTCACCTTTTACTTCTCTTTACATTTACAACATCTTACTTCATCATAACAAGATTTATCTTCACATTCACAATTACAACAGGTCATTGCATTTCTGCAGAAATTGTCGGGTCTGCAATTCCAGCATAGTAAGTTATCTTTCATTTCATTAGTATAGTCAAACCTTTCTGAATAAATGTTTTGGACTGATTGCTTTATGGCTTTATCCTCTCCAGCATACAGATTAACCATGCTGCACAGAAGCAAAACTATCACAATTAAAAGTTTTTGTAACTTTCTCATGATATACCTCCTTTTGTTTTAATTTAATATGCAGATTATACTTTATTTACACTCTATACTTTACCTTTCTGAACCCCCTTCCTTTTCTATCTTTGGAGTAGGAGTTGGGATTTTCTCGTTAATATCTTTTAAAAAATTTTCCCTTTCCTGCTGGGGCTGTGCTGGACCTGGGAAGCTACTTCTTCTGTTTTCCTGTTCTGCCTTTTTGCTTTCAATTGCCGTATCCACAGCTTCTTCAAAAGCAGAGCGTGCAAATACCTGATTTGCAAGAAAAAAACTCACTACTAACATAAAGGCTAATAACTTTCTCATAATACACCTCCGTCAAATTTATTTCTTTCTTAGCTCTGGATGGGCTTCAAAATAATCATTAAGCTCATCAAGTGTAAAATCATCAAGAAAGTTCGGTTCATATCCCCAACCTCTTTCTACCTTCCTTGCATAAGGTGCAATATTTGATATATCAATGTTCAAATCATCTCTGAACTTATAAGCTCCTTCATAACGAAGCATCTGAAGATAGATTTTGCTTTTTTCTGTGAAAATCTCATCTGCCTTTTCATAAATGGGCTTGAGTTCCTTCAGATAAACCTTTGATGTGGTGCTTAATTCAGGTCTGCGTTTTTCTGGGAATGCTTCAATTATCTTTATTCGCTCATTTTCATTTATTCCAAGACTTCCTGGAAGTATGAGCACAAGCTCAATTCTTCCAAATCCGCCTATTATGTTTGAAGTCTTCAATGGATAATATAGTTTGTCTGTTTTAAACCTGTAGATTAATGGCTCTATAAACCTCGGTGTCTTCTTTACTTCAACATAGTCAAAGACAAAGTATTGAATGCCTCTTTTTATATAATCCTCTGCAATAGCTGAAAAATTCTTAAGGGCTTTGAGCTCAATCTTTTTAATTCCTTTTTTATCAAGAAAATCAATGACCCAGTTATTAAAACCATTTATATCATTTATCTTTATCACTGTTACATCATGAAGCCCTATCTTCTGGCTTAATCTTATCTCAACAGGCTCAGTCCCCGCACCACCTTTTGTAATTGGTCCTTCAAACTCTATCCTTTTAATTCTCAAAAGCTTATTTATCGCTTCAAATGGATTCCCCTTAGCAAGGCTTACCGCTGGTTCTGAAGGAAAGGGAATAAATTCTAAAACCCCTGTTTCCTTGTCTGCTTTAAGTTCTGTCCCGAGAATAAGCACCTCTTCTTCTTTGTTGTGAAATATGATTGCCTTCTGAGAATCCTCACTCAAACTTGCATCATCCCACCAGAAATGTCCTTTGTCTGCAAATAATAAAGAGGGAGATAAAATCAGCAGAAAAAATATAGTTGCAATTAATTTTTTATTCATTGTTTTCTCCTTTATTTTTTTAATCTTTCTGCATTTTTACAAGCCCTGTCGTCTTTGAAAGTATTGCATAAATAGAGATATTCTTCCCTTGCCTTTTGGGGCAAATCCAGCCTCTCATAAATCTCAGCTTTCTGATTTGAAATCTGTGCTGCAAAAGCAAACCAATAAAAGGCTTCTGCCTGTTCTTTGTTGAGTTTAGCAAGTTTTTTGGTAACATCAGCTCTATCTGTGTCACTTTTTGCCTTTTCCATCTCTGATGACAAAGAAATAACTTCATTTATGCTCAATGCCTTTTGTGCCTGTGAAAGATTTTTATCCACAATTTTTTTCGCTTTGCTTAAATAACTTAGTTGAACATCATAATTTCCTCCATGGGAAAGATAAAGATACACAAGCAAAAGTAAATCAATCCCTTGAGGATTTCTTTTTTCCAGAAGAGATATACCTTTTTTGAAATATTCCTCCTTTAAGGGAGGCTCTACTCTATAAGACATAAAAAGATACTCTTCTGCAGATGCAGTTCCTGAAGAAATCTTCTTTTCAAGTTTTGAGATTAGTTCTTTACCTTTTTTCTCCCGTTCATCCTCGCTTTTTTGCCTCATCTCTTTGAAGGAAACACCCGCTACCCTCTCTTCCCAACCTCCCCCAAATAGGTAGTATTCAATTTTGCCATATTCTGATTTGACATATTGAGAGAATAACGCCTCTTCTTTAGATATTGTTTCATCTAATTTAGCCTCTTCCCTTTTTTCTACTTCTTCTGCCTTGGCGATAAATTTATTTCTTAAATCTTCAAATACTTTTTCTCTTTTTTTATTACCACGCCTTATATAATAAGCCCTTGCTACACTATATGCAGATGCTTTCTTTCTATAATTTTCAGCAAGACAGGCTAAGTCTTCTTCTTTACAAAGAGAAACAGCCATGTCTATCTCTTTTAATGCTTTATTGAGGTAATCTTCTATTACTTCGTAGTTATACTGGTCTGTTTTAGCCTGTTCTAATTCAGCATCATGTAGTTCCTCCAGATATATTGAAGCCCTAAGATAATACAAATCACCTTTATTCGAGGCGTTTAACGCCAATGCCCTGCTTATATCTTTTAATATCCTCTCATCGTAGTCCTTTTTATTTTCATCCTGATTCTCCATCCATTTTATTTTGTGAAGTGTATCTGCCCGAAGGGCATAAGCATCTGCATAGTTTTCATCAAGCGCTATTGCTCTGTTTATACTTTCTACAGCATCTCTTAAAGCATCAAGTTTATCTTCTCTCTCTTTGTCACTGGATGGTTCGCCTATGTGTTTATCTATCATGGCTTTTGCAATACCAAGGTAAGCCTGAGGCAAATCTGGATTGAATTCTAAGGCTTTTTCATAGGCTTTTAACTTTTCATCGGTATCCCAAACTTCCTGAGCCCTTTCAAGCCAGAGGTTTGCCTTGTATTTTTTTTCCTCTTCGGAGATGAGTTTAGCTATTTTTTGTTTATCTCCAGCTGTTGCAAATTCAAGCTGTCGTTTAAGTTTTGCCATTTCCTTATCCTGTTTTTCAAACTCTGCTTTAAGCCTGTTATAAGCTTCTACGATGCTCTGGTCTTCTCTTACTTTTTTAAGATTTGCCTCTATCTCTTCCTGGGTCATGGTTGCTTTTATCTTCACATAAAACCTTATTGCATCCACATCACCGAGCACTGACTTTTTCTTTTCAATGACTTCTACTTTCATTGAGTGATTGGCAATGACCTCAATAACATCGCTTTCAAGGGCAAGATTCTTAACCTTTGTATAGCTTTTTACATATGCACCCGCCTGCTCTGCCGCTTTCTGTATCGCTGCCTTTTTCGCTCTTTCCTCTGCCACCTCCATTGTCTCCCCATTACCCATAACATATTCACCATCTGCAGTAATGACCACAGGTTCAGAGGCAAAGGCCACTGTAAAACCAAATCCTAAAAAAATACATAACATCATACAAAACCATAAAATCGTTTCAATAAAAACAGGTTTTTTTATTCTGCCTATCCAATCATTTAGGTTCATAAACCCTCCCGATAAATAGTATTGCACCAGTTTTGTTGTGCTGGATTATGAAGATAAACGGATGGTCTGCACGAAATACAACTGGTTTTTTCGGCTCATTTAAAGCTGATTTAGTTACCATAACCACAGCAGTTGCTGCCGCTGCCTCTGTGCCTTCTTCATTGACCTCTACAAATGCCTTATGGATTACTTTATCTATTTTGAGCTTCTTTGTGCCATCCATGCCTGAAAAGTCAGCAAAATTAGAAAAGGCAGTTGGCATTCCCATTTCAGCAAAAACTGAGTTGAGTGAGTATTCTGTTTCAAACTTAAACCTCGGCAGGTATAATTCTACAAGCCTTAAACTTAAACTTCTTTTTATCCCCTCTATTTTTTCATAGCTTAAAGTCTTTTCCAAGTTCTCCAGATTTCCCTTTGGAAGCAATATCAGCATGGAGAGTTCTTCTCCTTCATAGGGAAGTTCAAGGGCTTGCAGTTCATCTGTTTCAGCATAGTTAAACTCAGGGTAGTCATTAAACCCTTTCATAGCCATTCTCATCATTGGCACTTTTATCTTTTTATCTGCCGTAACCTTGAAGTCATCATCTTTTGTTAATTTTTTATCAAACTGGAGCTTCCATTTACCTTTAAAGTATATCGCATTTGTAAGGATGAGCCTTGTATCCTGAGATACTGCTTGCGGTTTTATTATATCCTTGATTTTACCATTTGTATGCCCCAAAACCCAGCTATTTATCATTGATACTGCCTGTTCCCTCTCTGATGGATCAATAAATCCAACATTAGTTGCCTTTCCATGGTAATATCTTTCCACTGTTTTAAGATAATCTTCTAAAAATTTATAACTCTTTTCAGCCCAGAGGGCATTAGCAGTGTGGAGTTCGTATTTTTTGTCCTTTTTATTTATCTCATTAATTAATTTGAGAAATCCCTCTCTACGAGCCTTATCGTCCACAGGGAAATGAAAGACTTTTTCCATCTCTTCTTTTGTCTGCCCCCTTGCTCCTTCATAGGTCATAACCATGGCAGAGATTATACTGAAAGGCGAGAAGAATAGATTTTTATCCTCTTTACCATGTGTGAGCTTTTGGTAGATTTCAAAGGTAAATCTATTGTTTGCATCTGGAATGTCCTCAGCCTTACAGGGAAGGGGGGTAGAAATAAAAACCATCATCAGAATAATTGCTGTAATAAAATATTTAGACACATTACCCACGACATACCTCCAGAGATTTTTATTTAATCCTTTCCCCACAGTTAGGGCAAAATAAGAATGTCTCCTTTACTGGATTTCCACAGTAGGGACAATAATTTGTAGAGCCTCTATCGCTTTTTTCATTCCTTACCCCTTTAATAGATTCATCTTCTTCTGATTGTTCAACAATATCGTATTCAGAAATTCTTTTTTCACTGAATGCATTTTTATAGGAATAAATTGCACTTCCAATTCCACCCACTACTATTACAACGCCAACCAGCATAAAAACAAGATGAATAAAAGTCCCACCCTCACCGTGTTCAGAAAATTGGGAATTGATAAGTATCAGCATCAATAGTGCTAAAATTATAAATACGATTGACCCCGCAAAACCTATTTTAGACGGCACTCGGCCTGGCATTACCTGTTTCATGGCTTACCCCCCCTTATATTCTATTACATATAAAGTCTTATCAATCTTTTTAAACGCCCTCATGAGTTTAATCCCTTTGTAAACCTCTGTCTCATCAGATGATTTGATGGCAAGGCTCATAACATTGATGGCATCAGCAATAGACTTGCCATCGTCTTTTTCTTTAGCTGTTTCTTCGGCTGTGCCAGTATAACTACAGCAAATTTCAAATAATTTGATAGACTGGTTGGGTTTTAATACTACTTCTACAAAGCATTCATCTTGATTGTAGATGAATTCATCAGACTGCAATAATCTGCAGTTTTCAAAATTTTCATCACATATCTTTGGAAAACAGTTGTTTTTTATTTCTTTTTCAAACTTGCAAGGTGTGGGTTTGATTTTTTCATAAAGTTCCGGATTTTTCTTTTTCAATCTTTCAAGATAGGGGGTTGTCCTTTCAGGTTCTACTGGATATTTAAAAGTAACCACTATTTGATCTTTTGAGCTATTAAGCACAAAGAACTCTGTTGTCCATGAGCAGGACTGAAGAAAAAACATTAATAGTATAGTTACAAAAACCTTTTTCACAAAAACCTCTATGGCTTCATCCTTTCAGGCTCCTTGATAACATATCCTTTTTCTCCTTTATTATCTATCTTCTTGATTTTTTCAAGCTCAGCCTCTAATTGCTTAACTTTTTCCTCATCTTTTCGCTGTTTATACCTGTTAATCTCCTTGAGTATAGAGTAAGTTGTTGCATTTTTAACATCCTTTCTTATCTTCATTACAACTTCTGATAAGGCATGATATATGTTTTTTTCATTTTCTATGGTAGTTCTTTCTCTAATCTCATAGCCTCCTATATCAAAATAATCTGGATCGTTTAATGATGATTTCTCCACAATTCCACCCCACTCTACTACTGTAAAACCTTTTCTTTCAGGCGTTTTAATAGCAGGCTCTTTTAAAGTTTGTGGAGCACCAGAACCAGCTTTGAAATTAAAGATAACTCTTATAAATGTGTCAGGCTCTGGATTTATTTTAACTTGCAGGTTTTTTGATAAAAAATCAATGTTCAAAAGTTTTATCTCGTAGTAATCAAATGGATGTTTCTGAAGTTCTTTAAGCCAGTAATCTTTGAAATCCTTAATTTCTCTGCTATTTAAGCCCAGTTTTGGAAGGTATCTATCAAACCAGCTGGATAGATCTTTCTTATAAACTACCCATCCTTCCCCAGGTGGGACAACAGGCTTATGCAGCTTTACTTCATAAAAAAGATATTGATACTTACCGTCTATTAAGCCATCTGGATTAGCAGTCACAATCCATTTATCTTTGTATTCTGGGATTGTCCTTGTTATAATACCATTTGGTTTAAGAGCTACTTCAACCTTCTCTGTTTTTTCAGGATAAAGATAAATTGCAGGTTTTTTAACAATAGGGATAGGATATTTTTCATCCGCTTCTTCGCAGAATAATAACTTAATCTTTTTGGCCTCATCTCTTACAAGAGTAAAACATCTTTTTTCAAGTTTTGATGGACAGCAGGATGGATCACTTTCTTTGTGAGTTAGAAGCGTAAGCAAGATTGAACTTCTCTTAGCTCCAGCAAGAGGGAAAGAATAACCTTTAATAAAGTTTAAGTCTTTTATTTCAACTCTATCTCCAAGTTCAATAGAGTTTGTCTGAACTATTTTATCTTCTTCTTTAACAATTGCGGTAATCTCATAGAAAAAACCGCTTCCACCTTCATTCTCAACCAGTATTACCACAGCAAATGGTCCAACTTCAGATGAGTTTACTGTCAGATATTTTACAAGCTTTACTTTAACAAAGTTTTTTAAATCTTTTTCATTGCCTGGTCTCAGTGGAGCTTCATATTCTCCGTTTTTCAGCATAACAGTTTTATCTGAATAAAGCAGATGATAAGTGAAATTTTTTATTGTCTCCTCTTTAATCAACTCCTCGGCAGCAATAGCCTTAGTTGAAAGAAAAATTAATATTCCTGCTATTAGCAAAGTATAAATTTTTCTCATTTTTCTGCCTCTTTTGCCTTAACTGTTCTGTTTTTGATTTTTTTCATGTAGAAAAATATTGAGATTTGCAGTGCACAGATCACAAAACTGCTTATGGCAAATGCAATCACGCTGCTTTTGAAGGTTGATACTATCTGATTTTTGATTAAAAAGATGCTCAATACTCTGTTTAAAAACATTAACACTGGTAAGGACAACACGGCAAGAGGAATGTAAAAAGCCTTCTTCTGCTTTATCCTAATTGCAACCACGATTCCTGCAATCCAGAATGCCACTGAAATAAGATAAATTAGCAATATCAATTCCGGTAAACCAATCATTTTTCTTTTCCTCCTTTCATACTATGTGACAAACCATTATTCTAAACTATACACCCATCTATCCGTTCCAAAATTTATTATGAATGGTGTCTGGGTATTACCGAGTTTTTGAGATATCTCAACGGTTTTCATTTTTGAATATCCTCCAAGCTCTTTTATGAGCATTAAATCATCCCTCTCCATGCAAAATAAACACAGCCCAGTAGAAAGGATTGGGATATTTTGCTTTCATTTCTATTCGTGTCAGCTTTACTGCCTCTGCCCTGCTTTTGCCTGACTTCAGATGGCTATACAGAGTCTTCATATACTCCACTGCTGGCTCAGATGCCACTTCCCAGAGGCTCACTATCACAGCCTTTGCTCCTGCCTGCTGAAATGCCCTTGCAAAGTTTACAACTCCTTCTCCTTCAACCTCTTTCCCAACTCCAGTAACACAGGCAGAAAGCACAACCATATCTGCATTGAGCTTCATACCAGTAACTTCGCTTAATGTTAAGAATCCGTCATCTCCCTGATTTTCTACCTGTCCAAGAAGTATGAATGGCTCATTTATTCCCTGAATCATTCCCGGAAGGGATGCATGGGTTGCAAGATGGATGTATCTATATTTTTCAAGACCTGCATTTTTAAGATTTGTCTCATTAGCCATCACTGAAAGTAAAATCTGAGGAGGTTCAGGCACAACTCCAATTATCTTTGCAATCTCTCTTACTTCATCTTCTGTTTCTGGAAGAGGTGGAAACACTATTCTGTTTTCTCTTTCTTCCTCTGTTACAGCACCCCATTTTGCCTTTATTGCAAGACCTCTGAAGGCATACTGATTTAGATTTGCAAAGGACACATCTTTTCTTCCCTGTTTCCATGCGATGTATCTTGGGTCATCTTTGCTGTAAACTGGATTTCCAAGTGCAAAGAGAGGCTTTTCTGGCTTAGTTTCTTTTAAAATCCTCTGAAGTGCCATAATGGTTGCGGATTGATAGTATGTGATTGTGTATCTGTCTGCCACATACAGACTGTCTTTGAGACCTGTTCCTTCTTTAATAATCAGTGCTTCAAAGGGAAGTAGTCCCAGAATTCCGTCAGGCACGATGATTATCCTTTCATTTTCTTTTACCTCATTTAATGCCTCAGAAAGCAGTGCCTTGTATAGTCTGCTGGCTAAGTTTGTTGAGAATTTTTCAGGTTTTCTCATATTCATTGGCTCAATGAAGGATTTTACTGTCTCTTCAAGGGACTGCCCTGTTAAAGGTATTTTTATAAGCCTTTTTACACTGCCTTTTCTCACAACAAATAAATAGGTTGCATCATCAGTTACGGCATACTCAAACAAAACTTCATCCTCTCTCAATGGCAACTCTTCGGCTTTAACAGGAAGTGGATAGTGAAGCGCTGCATATCTTGGATGATTCTTTCTCAGCACCTCTATCAATTCATCAATCTGTTTTTTAACTCCTTGTCTTTTCTGCTGAAGTTGTTTTACCGCCTGTTCACCTTTTTTTAATGCCTCTTCCCATCTACTATCAATGTATGAAAGCTCCTGAAGAAGTCTATCTTCAGCATCCTTTAAACTCTGCGGGATTTCCGCTGTTACAGTTTTTCTTGCTGAACCAGCCATTGCCTCAAGAAGGGTGCGTGCCTTTGTAAGTTCAGAGAAATAAAAGGCAGCAGATTCAGGATTCTGTCCATAGGTTGAAAAGTCAAAAGCGCTTCTTCTTGTGCGAACCTGCCATGATGAAGCCTCTGGCGTGAGAGTTATTCTGCTACCAGGTGTAAGGTTATAACCCTTTTCTGCCATCTCATAAAGCACAGATATTATGGCTCTGTATGGGGTAAGCCTTCCGTAATACCCTCCTCCAGCGAAAAATTGTCCCTTTTCAGTAATGGCCTGCCTCATGTCTTCAACTATATTTATGGCATTCATCAAGTTGATTGCTGATTCCTGCAAAGCACCCTTGCCTTTCAATGCCAGCCCTACCTGAGTATAATACTCAAAGTGTCTGTATGGATTATCCCTCCATGAAGGCGGGATCTCATTTGCAAGCCTTAAAGCCTCATCATATCTTCCTGTTAGAATATATACCTCTATGAGTCCGGGGTGAAGCATTCTGTTTGGCTTAATTCTTTCTTCAAGCCTTTTTCTTTCAAGGAATACCTGCTCAGCCTCTTTCAGTCTCCCCTGCTTCAGATAAACTGCTCCTATATTATTAAGCCTTGTTTCAATTAAATCTGGATTATTCAGTTTTCTGTCAATATCAACTGCCTCATAAAGATATCTCAGAGCTTCATTAAACTTACCTACCCTGAAGTACTCCATCCCGATATTGTTTAAAACATAAGTAAGCGAAAAAGGTCTTTTAAGTTGCCTTTCCAACTCCAGTGATTTTCCATAATATTCAAGGGCTTTGTTAGAGTAACCCATTCTTCCATATACATGTCCGATGTTATTTAAAAGGGTTGCAGTTGTTGGTAAATCACTTTCCTGTTTTGCCAGTTTCAATGCCTCTTCATAGTGTGAGAGAGCCTTTTCATATCTGCCCATGTCCATATAAAGTGAGCCGAGATTATTTAAAGTAACTCCTAACTCCTTTTTAAGATCATTTTTCTTCTGGATCTCTATTGCCTCTTCATAGTAGGAGATTGCCCTGTGATGTTTGTAAAGGTCACAGTATGCATCGGCAATCTCTCTCAGGACAATTGAGGTGCCTACAGGATCATTGTGTTTTTTTGCAATCTTCAGTGCCTCCTCATAGTATGAAAGAGCCCTTTCATGCTGAGCCATCTGGGAGTAGGTAAGTCCTATATGAGAAAGATTTGCTCCCACTGAGTATTCATCGCCCTTTTGTCTATAAAGCTTCAAAGACTCATTAAAGCTTGAAAGAGCTTTGTCATGCTTGCCTATAGCCCTTGCAGCTTTTCCCAGTTCATGAAGCACAATTGGTAGAGAGTCTTTAGCACCGATTTCGCTGAAAAGCCTTCTTGATTCTTCAAGATAGTTATACGCCTTATTGTAATCTATTGCTTTGCGATAATAAATTGAACCAGCAAGAAAAAGGTTATCAGCAAGCCACTCTTTATTGCCAAGTCTTTTTGCAGCATCAATTGCTTTTTCGTAATAAAAGAGTGCTTTATTGTCATCACCCATGTCTTCATAGGATGAGCCAAGCCCATTGTAGTTAGAGGCATAACATTCATAATCGTTTCCGCATAATGCAAGGGATTTTTCATAGTAATAGATTGCTTCTTTGTATCTTTTTTCCTTATACGCTTTATCCCCAAGTTCCCATAGCCTTTCTGCCTCACTTTTTGGCTGGGCTAAGGCAATTGAAGGTATAAGAAGCAAAAATATTATAAAAACCCTCACCTGCATATGAATCTAATAGATGCTTTTACATTCAATGTTTTTTCCTCCTTTTTCGGCTCAGGTGCTTCCATCATGGCTTTTTCCATATTCATAGATTTGTAAACAGGTAGGTCCCAAAAGTAGGGACGCCTCACCTCATAGTCAATGCTTGAGATTGAGCAGATTTTACCCAATTTTTCTCCTGCTTTTTTTGCGAAATCCTTTGCAGTATCAATGATCTCATATTTAAGCTCATTTTCTGCTGCTTTTGCATTTTTGGTTGATATGAGCCACTGAGGATGAGATACTGTATAATCCATTTTTTCACCGTATTTTTCCTTTAATGCATCAATTGCATCAAGAATCCTGTTTTGCTCCTTAGCCTCTTTCAGTTCAAATGAATAGCCAATGTCACCTTTGTATCCTGAGCATTTTGTTTTATTTTTTTCCCACCAGCAGTTTTTATAGACCGAATAACTTCCGCCACTGTATTTGACATTGAGTCCTCTTATAGCTTTATCAACTACACCGAGCATATTAACAGCCTCTGCTTCTTTCTGAGTGTTTACATTTACTGAGAGTGTCATGTTGAGTATATCTGGCATGAGTTCCTTTCTTTCTTCAAGGGTTATAAAGATACGGGTGATTTCATATTCTTTTTCTTCAGCATATGAAGCTGTTACAGTGATAAAAAGCAAACTTAAAACAAGCAAAGTCAGCTTTTTCATGTTTTTCCTCCTATTTCAAAACAAAGGCAACTTTTGCACTTGCAAAGAAGTTTGCCTTCTGGTTGGCAGAATAAATTTTGACAGCATCTTCATCAGAAATCTGAACATCAGAGGGAGTCACGATGCCAGAGGCTTTAATAATTAAGGGATTTTTAACTCCTCTCTTTTCCAGTGCTGCCTTTGCTTTTTCAATGCTGTTGGTGTACTCTCCACATCCCTGCTCAACAAGCACTTTTTGACTTATCTTTGAAGGATCATAAAGAACCTCTCCCTTTGCTGTAAATATTCTGTTTATTAGAGCAGGTCTGAAGTTCACCTCTCTGGCATCAATTATAAGTCCGTCATACTTCTCCTCCACCGGAACAGGTTTTGCTTTAAACTGTGGCTGTGGCTCAATAATCTCCTTTTTGACTTTTGGATCACCGAGAATTTTCTCATACATTAGAGAGCCAAAACCTTTTGGACCTGACATTCCCACTTTTACAACAACAAGAGCAACCTCTTGCTGAGGATCCCATTCTTTATAAACAATCTGAGCACCCTTTATAAAGCCTGTGGCTGCTGTTCTTACAACATCATACTGAAGCTCAGCATCCCTTACAAGGGTATCACCAACCACTGCAACTCCTTCAAGAATCTCTGCAAGCTGTCGGTATGCAAGGGCTGTTGCAGCGCGCTCTGCAGTAAGCCTCCTCTGGGCTGGAGTTTTGGCAGTTGCTGAAGGAAGCCCTTCAGCTGCCACGAGAATGTAATCATTAATAAACGCCTGCTCAGGAGATGTTGTGATGGATAGATTGTTTTTCTGAAGCCATTCATTTGCCTTTTCAAACACAGATGAAAATTTGTCATCCTGAGCATTTGCAAGCCCTGTTAATAAAAGGATTGATAAAATAAGAACTACAAGCTTTTTCATCTTTTCCCTCCTAATAAGTATTCAATTTTTGTTTTAACATTCTTATTGCAAGAATTGCTTCTGCACCATCAACAGCTCTTTCAGGATTAAACTCTCCTGAAAGCTCTGGCTCCATTATTCCCCTTGTGGTCATATTCATGACAGCATTGTAAATTGGTGAGGTTGTTCTTACATCGGGAAAAGGAGATTTTTCATGTCCAAAGAAAGCTGTGGCTATTTTTTCATCTGCCGTGATTTTAATCAATACATCTTCCAGTATCAAAGCCATCTCACCTCTTTTTACAACCTCATCTGGTTTGAAAAGATAAGCCTTAACTGTTTCATCGTATTTTGGTTCAAGCCCTCTTATCTTCCATTTGAGTATGGTGAGGATTTCCTGCTTAAATGGATTGTTTAGGATGTCTGCAGGCACAAACTCGGGCTTTATTTTTTCAATCTGGCTTTGAGCAGGAATTCTTCCTGAAAAAACTCTGTCAATTTTAAGCTCATTAATGAGCAGAGCTGCAAGATCAGCCCTTGTTATTGAATCTTTAACTGCGATTTTCTTACCAGCATTTCCAACTGTTATTCCAGCCATTGCACGGGTGATTTTATCAGCTTTTTTCCATGCCCTGTCAGATTTTTCATGCCATTTTCCGTCTCTTTTTGAGTTTAACACTGCCTTGAATTTATCCTTTGCTTTCTCAAAATCAAATGCTTCAAGATAGGCAATTCCCATAAAATAATGCGTTGCTTCTTTGCCCTGATAATAAGTAAGCTGAGAATCATCAACTTTAATGTCCACTGCATTAAAATAGGCTTTCTCAGTTTCCTCAAGCCAGTCATTTGGTTTAAGATTGGTTAAAATTCTTATTTTTGCCATGTAATAGTCAAACTCTTCCTGTGGAGTCTTTGCTTTATTTTTTGCAGTTTTCAGATCTTTTTTAATTCTTTCAATTTCAATTTTCTTAATTTCAGGGTCCTGAATTCTTTTAACTTTTTCAGATTTTGCAATGGCAAGCCCTGAATAAGCCTTTGAAAAGTTTTCATCGCAGTAAATGGCTCTTTCAAATTTCTCCTGTGCAAGCTCAGGATTTCCATCTTCCAGAGCTTTCATCCCAATGAGATAGTGATGCTCAGGGTTGTGCTCAGGCAGTGTGCACTTTGAAATCTCCTTTTGAGCACATCCATAGAAAAATCCTGCAAGAATTAATAAAATCATAAGCTTTAAATATTTCATCTTAACCTCCCTTTTATGCTTTTCTAAGCAGATGATATCAGAAAAAAATGTGAGTGTAAAGGTAATTTTCACATTATTCTGTCAAATTTCATCGAGAATTCAGTTTTAGTTTCTTGTTTTTTTCTCTTAAAAACTACAGGACTCAAAATTTTTTGATATAAGGAAAAAGCCTTCTTCCTCCTTCAATATTCCTTTAAACTTCAAAACTTTTAATGCCTTTGTAATGGCTTCTCTTGAAGCACCTGTACAGGAGGCAAGTTCTCTATGGGTGATTTTTTTGATTCTTATAAGTCCGTCTCTGGTTTTCTCTCCTTGCTTTTCAGCAATATTCATGAGAAATTTCATGATTCTCCTGCTAACATCCAAAAATACCATTGCACCAAGCATTTCATCGGTCATCCTTATTCTTTCAACAAGAGCAGAAAGAAGAGAGATAACAATCATAGGATTATTTTTGAGTAATTTTAGAAAGTGTTCTCTTTTAAGCAATCCAACAACAGAATCCTCAATAGCAATAATTGTTGCCGATCTTGGTCTACCATCAAGAAGACTTAACTCCCCAAAGAAATCACCTTTTTTAAAAATATTGAGAATGAGTTCTTTACCATCCGGGTCTAAAAGGCAGGCTTTAACTGCACCATCAAGAATAATATAAAGATCAGTGCTTTCATCAGATTGATAGAAGATAATTTCTCCCTTTTTTACTCTGTATATTTTAAAACCTTTAGAAATAAGAGTTAGATGTTCATCAGAAAGATGCTGGAAAATAGGGATTTCTTTTAAGATTTTAAGAACCTCACTATTTGACATATCCAAGTTTATCAAAACATTCTAAAGGAGTCAAGAGATTGAATTATTCTCTGTGTGAAGCTTGTAATGACATCCCACTTTGTCATCCCGAGGCAAAACCGAGGGATCTCCTTGAAAAAAGACAGGAATGGAACAAACGCTGGGAGGAGAATCAGAAAGGTATAAACTCCGTCCTTGAAGAGATAAAGCTACTGCAAAGAAGGCATGACATAGGTGCATCCCCTGCAAGAGGGGGCCTCAGGGCAGAGGCTTCATTTAGAGATGCAATGAAAGGAATAGTTGAGGAAAGCTCTCCTGTGTACATGCCTTCTGAGATTCAAAATTCAATTATCTCACTATGTTCATCAATTCATTTAACATATTGTCAGTTGTTGTAATTACTCTTACATTTGCCTGATAGGCTCTCTGTGCTGCAATCATACGAATAAATTCCTCAGCAAGATCCACATTGCTTGATTCAAGAGAGTTTGCATAAACAGAGCCAACACCCACTGTCCCTGGAGCTCCATAAGTAGGTCCGCCTGAACCATAGGATTCAAGAAATAAATTTTTGCCCACTTTCGTTAGATTATGAGCTGCAACAAATTTTGCAAGAACAACTTGAGCAACCTTTTTTACCTGTCCGTTTGTAAATACGCCCGATATAACTCCATCCTGATCAACAGTAATTGCAATCAGATTTCCTGAAGTATATCCGTTTTGATTCTGGAATACCACAGCATTTGGTGAACCATACTGAGTTGAGTCTGTAAAATCAAAGGTAATATTCTGCGGATTAGTAGCTCCCCAAGCTGAAAAATTAAAATTTGCTATGGGAGTGGCAGGGGAGATTGTGGTAAGTTTTCCATCGGAATTAAAGGTTAAAGTTATGGGCTGTGTTCCTGCTGTGCCTGAATCAAAGTCTATCTCTTGATAATTTGGTGTTCCTGTTGCACTGGTATTGTATATAACATGTGCTTCCCATTGATTTGGTGTTGCAGTTTTTACAAAATATGTATAAACAAGATGAGGATTACCAAGACTGTCATATACTGTTATTGCTGTTGAAAAGTTATATACCGACGAATTTGGCAAGTTTGCTCCAGGAGTAAAACTCCATGTTTTGCTATCATCCCTTGAATCAAGATTTACCTGCATATTTATTTTATTGGTTGCTGAAGGCTCACTCATCAATCCTGCAAGATATACATCACTTATCGCACCTGTGACATTGCCAGTTGCATCCATCTGATATGCCTGAAGCCTATAACCATTGGGATCAACGACATAGCCGTCTTTGTCAAGCCTGAACTGTCCTGCTCTGGTGTAGTATGTTGGTCCATTAAGTTGCCTTACGACAAAGAATCCATCTCCCTCTATTGCCAGATCAAGAGGATTTGATGTGGTCTCAAGAGTTCCCTGTGTGAACATCTTTTGAATATCTATAATCATAGTTCCACGACCAACCTGCATTGCTGATGCCCCGCCAAGTGTCTGACTGAGTATATCTCCAAAATTAGCTCTGCTTGCTTTAAAGCCAACAGTGTTTGCATTGGCAATGTTATCTCCTATTACTGAAAGGGCGAGTCCGTTTGCATTAAGTCCGCTTATTCCTGTAAAAAGTGATGTTAACACAGTATCACCTCCTTTTTAGGCTTTTATTCCATTTATTTCATCAAGCGATAAGGTTTTACTTCCCACATCAATTTTAAGTTTTCCATCCTCATAGCTTACTCCTTTTACTGTGAATTCTTCTGAAGAGGTGGTTGTAATGGTTTTTCCAATTAAAGTTGCTCCAAGCAGCATGGCATCTTCCTTTGTTTTGGTAGATACAAAACTATTTAATGTATCTCCAATATTAATGATCTGCTCAAGTGCTGAAAACATTGCAAGCTGTCCAACAAATTCTGTATTGTCCATCGGATTCAGTGGATCCTGATATTTGAGTTGTGCTGTAAGAAGCTTTAAAAATGCTTCTTTGTCTATCTGATTGTTTCCAGTTCCAGTTGTTTTTTGCTGGAGTGTGTAAAGTGGATTATCAAATATAGTTGTTACATCAGTCATTTTTTTATCCTCCTTATCTTGTTTATTATTCTCAATTGCCTCCACACTGAGAGGAGATTCCTCGCCTGCTTACGCAGTCTCGGAATGACAAAATAATGTATCATTTTTATTGAACAGTCTCATACAAAGTATTCAAAAAATTTCTGATTGCCTCTGTATTTTCTCTGTCCCTGACCATTGTAGGAATCAGAGTATCCACGATTCTCCTTCATCAAATCAAGCAGAAAATCCGAAACCTTTAGTCCTGTTGACTCAAGATTGCTTTTAATCTCAGGAATAAGTCCTGAAAGAGCCTCTTTTACATGGGGATAATCAACTTTCATATCAGCTCTCAAACCCGCATTGTCCATGGAGAGTTTAATCAGTATTTTACCAAGCTCTGGTGGTTCAAGCTGCACTATTATGGTTTTCTGAGAACTAGATAATGCCTTAAAAACTATATCTGAGACTTCCTTTAACCGGGTAAAGGGAAGTTCAATTTTTTGCTGAGCATCCTTAATTTCATTGATTTTTTCCTGAATATTGTGAAAAATACTTAATTGTGATGATAACTCTTCTTTATTGAAAGTTTTCTTTATCATGTGAATATTCTGAAAATCTGAGTGATTACCACTGCTTTCTGAATAGGTTTTAATAATATTTAAAAGTAAAGTTGAAGGAGACTCAGCGCTGAGCTTACCCTGAGAGCAGCTGAATGACTCGGAATTAAAAAGAAGTTGCTCGGAATTACCTTTGTTTGAATAAATTTGAACTACTTCTGATAAGTTTAAACTATTTGGGTGCTGTTTTTCTTTATTTAAAAGAATTTTTCCATCAAAATTTTCAATTAAACTCTGAATTTCATTTCTGTTATTCTGAGATTTAAGATTTTGCAAAAGACTGCTCAATTCTTTTATATCTATCTGACCTGACTGAAGAAGACTGAGGGAGGCTTTTAGTTCAGAAGAAAACTCTGAAGACTGAAAGAGTTCTTTAAAGTTTGTAAAATCCTGAAATAGCAAATTCTGTAAAGAAACAAAGGGAGGAACAAAGGGATTATTATCTGCTGAAGCATCAGTTGATATGTCCTTATTTTCAAAGAGAAACTTCAGAAGTTCCTTGAAGAGATCATCAAATCCGTTGGGGTTACTTGTTACAGCCACCTGTGTTTTGATTAAATTTAATGCATTTAGATTTATGTTTCCTGTTAACATCATGCCAGAAATAATTCAATCTTTATGCCAGTTTTAATTTATTGATTTTAAAAGATTTTTTGCATTTAAACGCAGATTAGAAAGAGAAAAATTTTCCTACTTGGATACTTTTTCCTTTATTGAAACGATTCTTTTTGAAAGTGCTGCTGCTTTGTCAGGAGTTACATTGGCAAGAATTTTTCCTGCCTGACGGGGTTTTATTGCGAGCAGAAGCGCAACAGCAGTGTCTTCATCAAGCTTTTCAATTCTTGATGCAGCTTCTTCTGGAGGCATTGCTTCGTATATTTTGGCAAGCCTCTGATAGTTTTCCTGCTGAGCTTTTTCAAGCTGAGCTTTAAGTTCCTCCTGCTGTTTTAGCTTTGCATCAATTTCACTTTTTAATTTTTTCAACTCCTCAGTCTTTTTGGCAAGGTCTTGCTGAAGAATCTTCAGTCTGTCTTCTTCTATGCTGGTAGCCTGTTTGTTTGATGTCTGCTGTCCAATTAAGGTTCCTGCTGCCAGTCCTAAAACAATAATTAATATGGAAAGAATAATTGCTCTCTTAAACATCATTTGCTCCTTAACCGACTTATAAACACATCGGAAACTAATTTTTCTTCAAGTTTTTCTCGATTTGTCTTTATTTTACTAATAAGTTTATCGTAAAGCTGCTCAATCTTTTTTCTTTCTTTGAAGGCTTCTTCATAAGCCTGTCTTTGCACTTCCAATTCATCATCTATTTTTTGTATGATTTCCCGGGTTTCCTTTAACTGTTTCACAAGATACTGCATTTCATCATAAATTGATAGAAGCTCTGCTGAAGTCGCCTCATTACGAAAATCCATGGAGCTGAATCTTTCCTCAAGCTCTTTCAGATATCCCTCCAGTTTTTGCTTCTCAGCGAGGATGCTTATAAACTTCTGTTTTTCAAGCTCCTCTTCCCATTCCCGTAATTTGAATATCATATTTAAAGTATTCATGTTCATTGCTCTTCAAATAAACTGTAAAGCTGACTGAGGCTTTCCTGAAAACTAACCTTTTCATTTATATCCTGCCTTAAGAAGCTGTTTATTCTGTCCATCATCTTAATAGCAAGATCAACCTGAGGATTTGTTCCTTCTTTATATGCACCAATATTTATGATGTCCTCATATCTTGCATAGATTGCAAGAAGCTCAAGAAGCCTTTGAGCATACTTCATGTGTTTTTCATCAATAATGTCTTTCATCAGTCTGCTTATACTCTTCAGTGGATCAATTGCAGGATAGTGATTCCTGTTTGCCAGCTCTCTACTTAGCACAATATGTCCATCAAGAATTGCTCTTGCTGCATCAGCAACAGGATCTGAAAGATCATCTCCTTCAACAAGCACAGTGTAGATTCCTGTTATTGAGCCACCATTTTTCGTGACTCCCACTCTCTCAAGAAGCTTTGGCATTAAATTGAAAACACTCGGTGGATATCCTTTCATTGTGGGAGGCTCACCTGCTGCAAGCCCTATTTCTCTCTGCGCCATTGCAAAACGGGTAAGTGAATCCATAAGTAAAAGTACATCTTTGCCCTTTGACCTGAAATACTCTGCTATAGCAGTTGCTAAAAAAGCACCCCTGATGCGTGCAAGAGCTGGCGTGTCAGAGGTTGAAACAACCACGACTGACTTCTTTAAGCCTTCATCTCCTAAGTCATTTTCAATAAATTCTCTTACTTCTCTACCACGCTCACCAATAAGCGCTATTACATTTACATCTGCTGAAGTATATTTTGCAATCATTCCAAGAAGAACACTTTTCCCAACTCCGCTTCCTGCCATAATTCCAATCTTCTGTCCTTTGCCGCATGTTATAAGGGCATTTATAGTTCTTATGCCAAGATCAAGAGGTTCCTCAATGATTTCTCTTTCAAGGGGATTAATAGCATCTTTATATATTGGAAAAGGCTTTCCTTTTACTGGCTCTTTGCCATCAATGGGTTTTCCTGTTCCATCGATTATTCTTCCAAGAATATCACCACTCACAGAAACATAGCTCTGTTTACCCTTCACAGCAATTTTTGCTCCTGTTCTTATTCCGTAAATCTCGCCCAGTGGAGAAAGTAATATGTTTCCATTTTTAAAACCTACAACCTCAGCTTCAATCGTGTTTCCCTCAGTAATAATTTCACAGATGTCTCCGATGCTTGCATTTATTCCAATGCTTTCAACAATAAGTCCAACAGCTTTTGTTACTTTTCCGTAAATCTTTAAAGGATTTATCTGCTGCAGAGCCTTTTCAGCTTCACTGAAAAAGGATTGAATTGAGAGCATTCTCTATCTCCTTAAGTCTCTGCTCAATTGTTGATACAATATGCTGAGATTGAGTCTCAATTGAACAGCCTCCATGTGTGATCTCAGTGGAAGGTTCTACTTGAAGGCGAGCACTTTCAATTTCAAGAGTCTCAATTTTTTGAGAGATAAAACCATAATCCTCCGGATTAACCTTTATGATTATCTTTTCCTCATTCAAAGGAACGGCTTTTAATGCTTCTTTAACAACTGAAAGTGTTACTTCCTTGTCAAAGGAAATTTTTGTAGCCACGATTTTCTCTGCTATCTGAAAGGCAAGCTTTAAAATTTGAGGGAAGAAAAATTCTACCTGCTTTTGTTTAAATTCTGTTAATTCTTTTATCAGATTTTTAAAGATTTCTGTTGCTCTCACAAGTTCGTAAGTTTTTTCTTTTACTTCCTTCTGGCTTTTTTCAAGACCCTCTTCGTAGCCTTTTTTAAAACCCTCATTAACTCCGGCTTCATAACCTTTATTAAAACCGGCTTCATAGCCTTTTTTTATGATTTCTTCATTAAATTTAGTCTCCTGTCTTTCAACAGATTTTTTATTTTCATCAAAACACAGAAAGTTGTAAGGCTTTATTTCCTTAGGTAACAATTGCCTCTCCTCCTCGTTTCCCAACTACAATTTTGCCTTCTTCCTCAAGTCTTCTTGCAACCCTTACAATGTTCATCTGAGCCTTTTCCACATCACTTACCCGAACAGGTCCTTTTGCCTCCATTTCTTCTTTAAGTATCTCAACTGCTCTGCTTGACATATTTTTGAATATCTTTTCCTTTAATTCTTCAGAAGCCATCTTAAGTGCAAGGGCAAGATCATCAGTGGAAATCTCTTTAAGAATTGTTTGAATTCCTCTGTCATCAACATAGAGAAGATCTTCAAAGGTAAACATGAGTTTTCTTATTTCATCAGCAAGAATTGGATCTTTTTCTTCAATGTTTTTTAGAATTAACTCCTCACTGGTTCTGTCCATCTGATTGAGAATCTCAGCAACTGTTTTTACTCCACCAATTCTTCTTGATTGTGTGTATGAGCGAAGCTGGCTCTGCAGAACATCTTCAAGCTCAGTGAGTATTGTAGGAGAAATCTGGTCAAGATTAGCAATTCTTTGAGAAACCTCTATTTTAAGCTGCTCTGGAAATCTGCTTAAAACCTCTGCTGCCTGTGTTGGTTCTAAATGAGCCAGAACTATGGCAATTGTTTGAGGATGCTCTCTTTGAAGCATTGTTGCTATGCTCTGAGAATCAAGCCACCTTAAAATATCAAAGGCACTTGCTCCACTTTCAATCTTGCTTATGAGCTTTGCTGCCTGTTCCTCTCCAAAGGCTTTTGTAAGAATTGTTTTAATGTATTCCTCATCAACCATAACAGGAGCAGTGCCCACTTTCTCTGCAAACTCCTTAAGTACTGCTTCAGCCTCCTCTGGAGTAAGTTTTATTCTTGACATCATGGGAATAATTCGGGCAAGTTCAATGGGATCAAAATGTTTGAATAATTCTGTTGCCGCATCTTCACCAATTAATGAAAGAAGGGCTGCAACTTTTTCTATGCCTGAAAATTTTCTCATTTACTCGCTTATCCACTCTCTTAGAATGGCGACAACTTTTTTGGGATTTGTTTTTGCTATATGCCTTATCTCTTCCTTTATGTCTCTTTCTGGTACTGGAGGAATAGCTTCCTCAGATATAATGACTTCTTTCTTTGTAATTTTTTCTTCCACTGGTCTTTTAAGCAATTCAATTATTGGTTTTACAACAAAAAGAATTATAAGGGCAACAATAATTAGAGGTATCAGGTATTTAAGAACTGTTTTTGCTATGCCTATATAGTCAATCCCTGGCTTTTCTTCAGGTATGACTTCAAAGGGCATACTTTCCACTATCACATAATCACCTCTTTCTTTATTATATCCTATGGCTGCCTGAACAAGCTCTTGATACTTTTTAATCTCTTCATCACTTCTTGGAACATAAACTTTTTTACCCTTTTCTTCTCTATAAGTTCCATCAACCAGAACAGCTACAGATATCTTTTTTATCTGACCTGTGGATTGAAGAATTTTGCTTATACTTTTGCTTACCTCATAGTTTATGCTTTCCTGCTGTCTTTGAGATTGTACATTCTGAGAAGCTGCTGCTGGAGGTTGACCGGGTTGATTTGAAAGCACTCCCGGAATTCCTCCTACCTGAGGTCCCATTGTCTTTTCCTGTGTGCGCTGTTCCTGCCTGATTGCTATGGTGTCAGGATCATATTTTTCCTCAACCTTTTCAACCTTTGAAAAATCTATATCTGCAGAAACCCTGACTATTGCTTTTCCTTTGCCAACAATATTTTCAAGCATGCTTTGAATGTTTTTCTCATAAGTTTTTTCAATGTTTCTTTTGTATTCAATCTGAGAAGCCTCAACAAGCTGTGTCGGATCCTTTGGTGCGGAAAGAAGATTGCCATACTGGTCAACAACAGTTACATATTGAGGAGAAAGACCTTCCACACTGCTTGATACAAGGTGAACTATGCTTGTTACTTGCTCCTTTGTGAGGGTTCTTCCAGGTTTGAGTTTGAGTACAACAGATGCTGTTGGATGGTCCTCCTTTTCTGTGAATATTGTTTTTTCTGGAATTGCTATGTGAACCCTTGCCTCAGCAACTTCCTGAAGCTGTTTAATTGTTCTTTGAAGTTCACCCTGCAAAGCCCTTATATAGTTTATACGCTGAGAAAACTCTGTAAGTCCTATTTGAGTTTTATCAAATATCTCAAAACCAACGCCACCTCCTGAGGGAATTCCCTGTGCAGCCAGTTCAAGTCTCAGTTCATAAACTTTCCCTGAAGGAACATATATGGCATTGTCCTTAACCTGATAGGGCACTTTTTTCTCTTTCAGTTTATTGATTACATTTCCTGCATCTTCTGTTGAAAGATTACTGTATAAGACTTGATAATCCTGCTTTGGTAGCCATAGAAACAAAGTCAAAATAAGTGCAAAAACAATGACAACAAGACCACCAAGCGCCAGCTTTCTATTGAGAGGCATGTTTTTAATGTTTTCTATGGCTGTTTTTATTCTGTCTGTAACTGGCATTTTTTATTAAACCTGCATGCGAGAGATTTCTTCATAGGCTGTTATTACTTTGTTTCTGACCTGAATGAGTGTTTGAAGAGTAAGGTCAGCCTTTTGCATTGCCATAACAACCTGATTAATGCTTAATTCACCCTTTGCAAAAGCTTCAATTGCATTTTGAGCTTCCTGCTCTACCTGAGATGCCTCTTTTATAGCATCTTTTAAAGCCTGTTCAAAGGATTCTTTTTGAGCTCCTTTTAGATTTTTTAACTCCTCCTGAGTTTTCCCTAAAATTTCGCTTATGTTTTTTATTTCTGTCATTTAAATCCTCCTAAATCCTCAATATATCTATGGTTTTCATAAACATGTCCTTGTATGAGTTAATCATCGTAAGATTTGCTTCATAGGCACGGGATGCAGAAATAAGATTAATCATTTCTTCCATTGGATTTACATTTGGATATCTCACATATCCATCTTTATCTGCATCAGGATGTGATGGATCATAAACAACTCTCAAAGGTCTCTGGTCTTCCACTATTTTCGCCACATCAACACCCTGAGAAATCTGGTCATACATATATGTGGTAAAAATAACATCTTTTCTGCGATAGGGACCTCCTTCAGGACTTCTCGTTGAATTAATGTTTGCAAGATTTGAGGCAATTAAATTGAGTCTTATCTTCTGAGCTTCAAGCCCTGTTGCTGAAACCTTTAGAGGTAAAAATATATCCTTCATCATCTACCTCCTTTGATTGCGTCTTTAAGCATGCGAATTCTTGTTGAAATAAGTTGCGTTGCAGTATTATACATAAGCATTGTCTCTGCAAGCTTGGTCATCTCCACTTCTATATTAACAGTATTTCCATCTCTGTTTGGCATAGTTGTTGATGCTTCAATTACTTTGTATGTCTCTGTATCATTCTCAAATGCTCTTTTTAATTCTTCCTGAAAATTTATGTCCTTTGCTTTATAACCTGGTGTGTCAGCATTTGCAATATTTGAAGCAAGAATTTTTTGCCTGTAGGCACATATATCCATTACTTTTTCAAGAATTTTTATTGTCGTATCCATATTTTTACGCCTCCCTGCAAATTAAAGCAAAATTAATGCCAGAATCATAAATCTTTAAGTCCGTATTCATTTATTTTGTTCCTCAGTGTTCTCACACTTATTCCAAGAATCTTTGCAGCCTTTGTGCGATTTCCTTGAGTTTTCTTAAGAGCGTCAATTATTAAATCCTTTTCTGCATCCTTTATTTTGCCAATTTTTACTGATTTTTTGTCTTCAAAAAAAACTTCATCTTCAGGAATCCTTAACTGTCCATCTGTACTTAGAACAGCACATCTGTATATAAAATTTTCAAGTTCTCGGACATTGCCCTGCCAGGAGTTACTGAGCAGGTATTTTTTCATCTCTTCTGTAATTGTAAATTTTTTTGACATCTTATTTGAAAGTCTTTTTACGAAAAACTCTGCAAGCGGAACTATATCTTCAGTTCTTTCTCTTAAAGGTGGGATCCTCAATGGAAACACATTTATTCTGTAAAAAAGGTCCTCCCTGAAGTTGCCTTTTTTCACCTCTTCCCAGAGGTCTCTATTTGTTGTGGCAATTATTCTTACATCAACTTGGATAGGTTTTGTTCCACCAACTCTATCAACTTCCTTTTCTTGAATAACCCTTAAGAGCTTTGCCTGAAGCCTGTATGCCATCTCACTTATCTCATCAAGAAGAATTGTTCCTTTATTGGCAAGTTCAAACTTACCGGGTTTTCTTTCAGTTGCTCCTGTGAAAGCTCCCTTTTCATGACCAAAAAGCTCTGACTCAAGAAGTGTTTCTGTAATAGCTGCGCAGTTTACAGCGACAAAAGGTTCACATGCCCTCAGGCTGTGCTTGTGAATGTATCTTGCAATAACTTCTTTACCAACCCCGCTTTCGCCTGTTAGCAGGACTGTAATGTCTGTTTTTGCTATCTCTCTTGCTATTTCAAGAAGTCTTCTCATCTGATGAGACTCTGCAACAATTTCATCTTCTTCTGGAATAAGCCTGAACACAAGAGATTTCAGAGTATCCATTGAAAATGGTTTCATAATGTAGTCCACAGCACCAAGCTTCATTGCTTTCACAGCATCTTCAACAGAGCCATACCCTGTAATAACGATTACAGGAGTGAAAATACCTCTTTTTCTTATCTCAGCAAGAAACTCAAGACCACTCATTCTGGGCATTTTTACATCTGTTATGATTAAAGAGAAATCACTCAGGTTAACTGAGGAAAGAACATGACAAGGGTCTCTATAATAATGAGAAGCAAAGCCAAAACGAGACACTGCTTCCTTTAGAGCAAAGCCCATGTCAGGTTCATCATCTATTATAAGAACCGACTTCATTTCACAGGTAGATATATTGCAAATTCTGTGCCTTCATTAATCTCACTTTTTACTTCAATTCTTCCTGAATGAGCAGAAATTATACTTCCTGTGATGCTAAGCCCAAGTCCTGTGCCTCTGTCTTTTGTGGAGAAAAAGGGATCAAAGATTTTATCTATTATGTTACTGTCAATTCCATGACCGGTGTCTTTAATAGTGAGCTTGATAAAATCACCATCATTACATGCATCAATAGTAATTGTTCCACCCTCTGGCATTGCCTGATATGCATTAACAATAAGATTTATCAATGCCTGCCTCATGAGAGCAGGGTCAAGGTTTAGAAAAAATTTTTCCTTTATTCTGTTGTGAATCTCTATTCCAACCCTGCTAAATAGTTCCTGAAACTCCTTTATTATTTCATCAATCAATTCATTGAGACACATAAAAGTTTTTTTTGGAGTTATTCCCTTTGTAAAACTCAGCATGTTTTCAAGGGTGTTTCTTAACATCTTTACAGAGCTTGAGATTCTTCGTGCATAATCTCCATGAATTCCTTCTTTTATGTCTTCAGATATCATATTGGCAAAAAGTTCAATGCTTCCAAGAGGATTTCTTATTTCATGAGCTATTTTCATAACAAGAGACCCCATAGCAGTGAGTCTTCTGTTTCTTTCATTTTCTGCTTCAAGTTCCTTTATTCTCGTAATGTCTTTGCAGAGAAAAACATGCCCAATTTTATTTCCTTCTGAATCAACAACCTCTGATCTTGAAACTATTGCATAAAAAGGCTTTCCAAGGTCTGGATAAATCATGTCTCCCTGAATCTTTATCGGTAAATCTCTTTTGCCAATAACATCTTCTGCTTTAATATTAAAGAGATTCTCACCTGCCCGATTGATTAATCTGATGACACCTTCGCTGTCAAAAAACACAACAGCTATGTCAATGCTTTCAATTATGCTACTCAGCAACCTCTTTTTCTGCTCAACTTCCTCGGTAAGAAGTTTTACTTTTTCTTCAAGAAGGCTGTAATACTTAATTAAAGCTTCAGAGGCTGTGTTAAATCTTAGTATTGCTTCCTTTAAAAGTTCGTCCTGCATGGCTAATGAAGAAGCGCCCTCGCTGCTTCAGAGAGTTCTCCCTTTGAAGCGGCAACCTTTTCAAGATATGTTTTATCATGGGCAAGTTTGCCATACTGGTAATATGCCCACATGAGAGAATTATTGTCCTTTATTCCCGCATCTATTGCTTTTTTGTAATATTGAATTGCCTCTTTTATTTTTTTTGAAAGATAAAAGTAGTCAGCAGCCTTAAGTGCTGCTTCTGCATTGCCAAGCTTTGACGCTTCAAGCCAGTAATGAATTGCCTTTTTTCTATCTCCATTTGAATATTCAAGATCTCCCAATAATGTTAAAATCTCAGGATCCTTTATTGATTTTGATACTCTCCTTAAATAGGAAAGTGCGGTAAGTTTATCTCCTTCCTGAGCAAGAATCTGAGCATAAAGAGCAGTTGCTTGAGGATTTTTCTCTTTAAGAGGCTCTAAAAATTTTTTAGCTTCTTTATACTTGCCCTCTTTTATCAAAATCTGTGAGTATGGAATCACTGCCTCTGCTCTTCTTGTACCTGTTTGAACTTTCCTTAGTAGATTTTTAGCCTCATTGTATCTTCCCTGAGAAATGAGAAATTGAGCTGATTGAATTAGTAGAGAGGAATCTGCTGGTAAAAAGGGATATATTTTAACAATATAGTTTGCAGCCTTTTCCGGGCTTTTATGCATGATAGTTTTTAGAAATTCCTCAATTTTCTTATTTTTAAGCTCCTTATCTCTGAATAAGAAAAGCATTCTCAATGCTTCATCATAGTTTTTGCTATTCATGTAAATTGAGTAAATCTTGAGTCTCACATCATCCGTGGGAATATAAAAGTAAATCTCTTTTCCTATTTTGAGAGCTTCCTCGGTTTTCCCCTGTGTTAGATACATCTCAAAGAGCATTTTTTTTGCCTTGATTGTATCGTATTGTTTATTTGACTTTTCAATGAATTTTTTCAGAACATCTTCTGCTTCTTTGAATTTAGTTGCCCTTATTAAAACATCAGCTCTGTCAAGATCATAAAGAGTTTTTCTAAGTTTCAGATTTTTATTAAACTCCTTTAATGCTTCATCAGCTTTGCCTGTCATGGCAAGATATTTTATCCTCAATAAATCAGTTTCCGGATCATTAAAATCTTTCCTGTCAAGCCTCTGTAAAACTGCCTGCAGTGTCCTTAAATCACCTTTATAAAAGGCGATCCAGCCTTTGCCAATCATTGCCTGTTTTTCAAGAGGTTGTTGAACTTTTTCAAGATAATACTCCGCATCCCTGAGTCTTCCAATTTTTAAATATGTTAATCCCATGTAAAGATTTGCTTCATTTAAAGTAGAAGAGTTTTTAAAGTCTCTTAAAAGTCTCTTAAGAGGAATTGTGGCTTCATAGTAATTTCCAAGGAAGTATTCTGCCTTTGCCAGACCTAAAAGTGCTCTATCTGCAAGCTTTGGGTCTTCAGTAAACTTTTGAAAAAACTCCTTTGCCTGTAAATAATTCTCAGTTTTTAAAAAATCCTCGCCCTTCTTAAGAGCATCATTTGCCCAGGCAATGCTGAAAAATAAAATAATAGTAATGATGCTAATCAGAGTTTTCATTGTCTTTAATGCCAAGTCTTTTCATTTTTTCAATAAGTGTTGTTCTGTTTATGTTCAGATACCTGGCTGCTCTGCTTTTAATCCATCCGTGCAGATTTAAGGCATGTAAAATTAACTTTTTCTCGTAGTCTTTTAAAACTTCATTAAGGTCTATTCCTGCACTAAATGGATTTAAATCCTCAGAAATAGCCTTTGGCAGTAAATTTTCTCCAAGCCTTATTCTTTCAGGAATATCTTCCACATTTACAACTCCACCATCATTTAAAACATAAAGTCTTTCAACCAAATTTTCAAGTTCCCTGACATTTCCAGGCCAGTGATAGTTTAAAAGAACATCCATTACTTCTGATTTTATTTTTAATGAATAGCCAAATTTTTTTGAAAATTTATAAATAAAATACTCGCAAAGAAGAGGTATATCTTCTTTTCTTTCTCTCAATGGAGGTATTACTACAGGAACTACATTCAGTCTCCAGAAAAGGTCCTCTCTGAATCTTCCTTCCTTTACTTCATTTTCCAAGTCTTTATTTGTAGCTGCTATAATTCTCACATTTACATGAATGGGTTTGGTTCCTCCTATTCTTTCAAAGGTTTTTTCCTGTAAAACTCTCAATATTTTTACCTGAAGATGAAGGGGCATATCACCTATTTCATCAAGAAAAATTGTTCCTTCATTGGCAAGTTCAAATCTTCCAGGACGCTGAGCCTGTGCTCCTGTAAAAGCCCCTTTTTCATGACCAAAAAGCTCTGATTCAAGAAGCTCGGAAGGTATGGCAGCACAGTTAACAGGAATAAAAGGCTTTTCTGCTCTGAGACTTTTAAGATGAATCATCTTTGCAACAAGCTCTTTACCTGTTCCACTCTCTCCCATTATCAAGCACGTGCTATCAGTTCTGGATAGTTTATCAATAAGTGTCATGATTTTTTGAATTTGAATTGATTGACCTACAATCACAACTTTATCCTTCATGTCATAAATATGACATATAGAAAAACAAAATTTCAATAAAAAAACAAAAGTTGTAGAATTCTTGTTGAAAACATGATTTAAATCATATTTTCTGCTGATTAAATAGAGTAAAATTAATTATAAACAATGCTTCTGAGGAGGTTTAACTATGTTTTGTAGACAATGTGAACAAACAGCAAATCAGGTAGCATGCACAAAACTGGGTGTGTGCGGGAAACAGCCAGATACGGCATATCTTCAAGATTTGTTAATCTACTGCCTTCAGGGACTTTCTACTTATGCAAAGGAAGCACTCAGGGAAAACAGGCTGGACAACAAAATTAAAAGATTTACTGTTGAAGCTCTCTTTGCAACACTTACCAATGTTAATTTTGATTCTGAGGCAATAAGAAATTTTATCTATGAAGCAGTAAAAATCAGAGAAGAACTCAAGGAAAAAGGTTACACAGTTAAGGAAACAGATGCCTGCCGCATCTTTCCTGTTGATTCAATGGAAGAACTGATAAAGCAGGGTGAAGAGGCAAATAAAAAGTTATTTCAGAATTCTCCGGATCCTGACATTCAATCGCTTAAAGAGACTACTCTTTATGCAATAAAAGGAATCGCAGCATATGCTGACCATGCAGCAATTCTTGGCAAAGAAGATGACTCTGTCTATGCCTTTATTTATGATGCCCTTGATGCCATGCAGAGAGATGGAGATATGAATTACTGGCTTAATATGGTTTTGAAAGCCGGAGAGGTTAATCTCAAAACAATGGAGCTTCTTGATGCTGCCAACACTGGCAAATACGGACATCCTGTTCCTACGGCAGTTCCACTGGGTTATAAAAAAGGCAAGGCAATTGTAGTCTCTGGTCACGACCTGAGAGACCTTGAGCTTCTTTTACAACAGACAGAAGGAAAGGGCATATATGTTTACACCCACGGAGAGATGCTTCCCTGTCATGGATATCCAGAGTTGAAGAAATATAAGCATTTTTATGGACATTACGGCACAGCATGGCAGAACCAGCAGAAGGAGTTTGCTGAGTTTCCCGGAGCAATTTTAATGACCACAAACTGTATAATTAAACCTCAGGAGTCCTACAAAGACAGAATCTTCACAACAGGTGTTGTTGGCTGGCCCGGGGTAAGACATATCAAAGATAAGGATTTTACACCTGTAATTGAAAAAGCTCTTGAGTTGCCAGGTTTTCCAGAGGACAGAGAAGAAAAAACCGTAATGGTAGGCTTTGCAAGAAATGCTGTTTTAAGCGTTGCCGATAAAGT
The DNA here is from genome assembly GCF_040450955.1 of Thermodesulfovibrio sp. 3907-1M. Classification (NCBI taxonomy): domain Bacteria; kingdom Pseudomonadati; phylum Nitrospirota; class Thermodesulfovibrionia; order Thermodesulfovibrionales; family Thermodesulfovibrionaceae; genus Thermodesulfovibrio; species Thermodesulfovibrio autotrophicus. The sequence goes on along the minus strand of NZ_CP144373.1, from coordinate 1,370,061 downwards.
AATTGAGCTTGTTAAAGCTGGTAAAATAAGACATTTCTTCCTTGTGGGAGGTTGTGACGGTGCAAAACCTGGTAGAAGCTATTACACAGAGTTTGTTGAAAAAGCACCAAAAGACACTGTTATTCTTACTCTTGCCTGTGGTAAATTCAGATTTTTTGATAAAGAACTTGGTTCAATTGAAGGAATTCCAAGACTTCTTGATGTGGGTCAATGCAATGATGCCTATTCAGCAATCCAGATAGCTCTGGCGCTTTCAAAGGCTTTCAATGTAAGTGTAAACGAGCTTCCACTTTCTCTGATTCTTTCATGGTTTGAACAGAAAGCAGTTGCAATTCTTACGACACTGCTTTATCTCGGTATTAAGAACATCCGTCTCGGACCAAGCCTTCCTGCCTTTGTAAGCCCTAATGTTTTGACAGTTCTTGTTGATAATTTTAGTATAAAGCCAATCAAAACAGCGGATGAAGACTTAAAAGAAATACTGGGTTCATGAAAATGCGATAAACTAAAACTGTGTGACGCTTTTACTTAGAGACTGGTTTACCGTTCAGAATGTTAAACCAGTCTCTAAGGCAACTTCAGAGATTTCTGCATTGAATCTTGCTACACTTTAAAAAATAGCTCTTTTATGAAATCCTTTACAACAGGAATTTGGGTTTTAATGAGTTCCTCTCTATTGCCATCAAATAAGATATATCCATCTTTAAGAAAAATAAATCTATTGCAAAGTTGCCATGCTACATAAACCATATGAGTTATTATCATGAAACCTATATTTTCTCTGTCTGCTAAATCTTTAATTAGCTGAATAATTCGTTCAGAATTGATAGGATCAAGTCCTGCGGTTGGCTCATCATAAAGAAACATCTTTGTTTTCCCCACTGCCAGAGCACGGGCAATGGCTACTCTTCGGTGCATGCCTCCACTTAGTTCTTCTGGCATGAGTTCCTCTGCATCTTCAACTCCAACACGTTTAAGCAATTCTCTTACCCTCCGATAAACTTCTTCATCAGGAAGTTTTAAAAGTTCCCTCATGAAAAAAGCTACGTTTTCTTTCACAGGCAGAGAGTCAAAAAGAGCTCCTTCTTGAAAAACAATGCTAAACTTTCTTCTTACAGGAATAAGTTCTTCTTCAGTTAGTTTGGTTATATCAATACCATCTATTATAATTTTTCCTTTGTCCGGTGTGATTAAACCCAGAATCAGTTTTAAGATGGTTGTTTTTCCTTCACCGCTTTCGCCAAGAACAGCTATTTGTTCATCAAATTCTGCAGTAAAGCTCACACCTTTGAGGACTTCTCTGTCTCCGTAAGAGAACCATACATCATCAAAGATTATCATACAGTAAACCCCAGTGCATAGAGTAAAATTCTTGTTAGTATAAAATCAGTAGCGATTACAACAACAATTGATGTAACCACTGCTTTTGTGGTTGAGGTTCTTAAACCTTTTGCACCTCCACGGGTTGTAAGTCCGTAAAAACAGCTTATACAGGAGATAAGATATCCGAATATAAAGGGTTTTACTGAGCCGGAGAAGACATTTTGAAAATTTAATTCTCTAATAATGCTTGACCAATAAAAAGAACCGCTCTGATTACTGACAAAAACTGCTATGTAGTAGCCTCCAATAAGACATACGAGGTCTCCTATTATTGTAAGACAAGGGAGCATTACAACTGATGCAATTACTCTTGGAATTACTACTTTTTTAACAGGATCAATTCCGTAAACCCTTAAGGTGTCTATCTGATGTCCGAGAATCATTGAGCCAATTTCAGCAGTCTGTCCAGCACCAACTCTACCTATAAAAACCAGTGCGGTTACAAGGGGACCAATTTCTCTTATTACTGCAATACCGACAATTTTACCTGTGTACATCTTTAATCCAAGTCTGCTGAGTTCAGCACTGAGTTGTAGACTGAGAGCCATTCCTACAAAAAGACAGACCAGAGATACAATAAAAACAGAGGCAGAACCAGCATACTCCATATGCTCAATTATATCATCAAAGTATAGAGGTCTTTTAAAAAGTTTTAAAATGGAGTTTATGCAAAGAAGATAGAAATCCTGTAACTCTGCCAGTATTTTTTTTACCCTGCTATATTTTTTCATAGGGCGTAACAATATCTTAACATAAACAGTTTATAATAAATAAAAAGGCTGTTCAATAAAAATGATACAGCCTCAAACAAAATCATAGGGGGTGTGGTATGTCTAAAAAAATTTTAATGCTTGTTGGAGATTTTGTGGAAGACTATGAGGCAATGGTGCCATTCCAGATACTCAAGATGGTGGGACATACTGTTCATGCAGTTTGTCCGGGGAAAAAAGCAGGCGAAACTGTAAAAACTGCTGTGCACGATTTTGAAGGAGATCAGACATACACAGAAAAAAGAGGTCATAATTTTATGTTAAATGCAGATTTTGAAAAAATTAAACCTGAAAATTATGATGCCATTGTAATTCCAGGTGGAAGAGCTCCTGAATATCTGAGACTTAATGATAAAGTATTAGAAATAGTAAAACATTTTGTTGAATCAGGCAAACCTGTTGCTGCCATATGTCATGGAATTCAGCTTTTGACTGCCGCAAATGTTATAAAGGGCAGAACTCTTACTGCCTATCCTGCAGTAAAGGCAGAAATTTTACTTGCCGGTGGAAAGTGGTGTGAAGTAAATTCAACTTTTTCAAATGCTTGTGTAGATGGAAATATTGTAACAGCACCTGCCTGGCCAGCTCATCCAGAGTGGATAAGAAAGTTTCTTGAGCTTCTTGGTACAGAAATAAAAGTTTAAAAAAGACCTTTTTGTCTTGGTCCGGTTCTGTTTGACCGGACCTTTTTTATTTTTATGTATTCTGCTGGTATATCTTTAAGAAAAGAAGAAACACACATATTTAATTTTTTCTCATTTATGAGTCTTTGCCTTGAATGAATAAGTATTAAGTCATCCATTGCCCGTGTCATTCCAACATAAAAGAGCCTTCTTTCTTCCTCTACATCAGTATCAGATGCCAGAGTATAGGGAATCAGACCCTCATCAAAACCTGCGATGAAAACAACAGGAAATTCAAGACCCTTTGAACTGTGAAGAGTAAGCAGGCTTACTGCATTCAGGCTTTCTGGAAATAGATCAAGAGGTGTCATTGCGGAGACTTCATCAATGAATGCCTGTATCTGCTCTATAAGTTTGCCATTTTTATATGTCTTTGCCATGTTGCTTAACATAAAGATTTCCATTTCTGATAATCCTTCATAGATTCCAAATGATTCAAGAAAATCTTTTAATGGCATATTTGTAAAAAGTTTTTCCGATGAGTTACTCATTACTTCAGTAAGTTTCTTTATAATTGAAGATATCCAGTGTTCTGCATCTTTCTTTATAGTTTTTACTGGGATTCCTTCTTTTTTTAAAAAATCTTTAATGATTTTAAGCTGAGCATTTGTTCTTGTAAGAACTGCAAAACTTGAAAAACTATAGGGTGTTTCTTCTTTGTTCTTATAGAGTTCTGTAAAATCTGTTGCACCAACTCTTGACTTTATTTCTTTAACAATGATTCTGGCTTCCTCATGTTCGTCTTCAACTTCAAAAAGGATTAGAGGAGATTTTATTTTTCTTGTAGCTTCAACTCTTTTAGAAAACCTTTTCGTGTTTGCTGTGATAAACTTATTTGAAGCTTCTATTATATTTTTCTGAGAACGATAATTAAGAGACAGATTTATAAGAGTTAAATCTGGAAAATCTTGTGGTAGTTTTAAAAAAAGTTCAATTTCTGAGCCTCTGAAAGAATAAATAGCCTGGTCAGGATCACCAAATACTGCAAGAAAACCATTCTCTTTGAGCAATCCTTTTACAAGTTCATACTGAATCTTGTTTATATCCTGGAATTCATCAACGATTATATAAGAAAAAAGAGGTGGAATCTGGTTTTTATTGATTAATTCAAGAGTTTTTAGCAATAGATCATCAAAATCGAGAAGATTAAGCTGTCTCTTTTTTTCTTCGTATTTTTCGTAGACCAGTAAGATGTTTTTATCCAGAGGTGTAGCTGTATTTTTGAATTTTGTTATTTTTTCAATTGCTTTATCGGCATTTTTCCCGTATAAATCAGAGATTATTTCTCTCTGTTTTGTTCTTGTGCATAGTTGAAAATGCTTTTCCTTATCTGGCAAAAATTCTCTTAAAAGTTTTAGGCATAAAAGATGAAAGGTGCCTATAAAAGGTATGTTTTCTTTTTGTTTCAGGCTATTTATAACTCTCTGCTTCATTTCAATGGCTGCTTTTTGGGTGAAAGTAAGTGCAGCAATTTCCTGAGGTTTTATACCTTTCTGCAGTAGATGAATGATCTTTGCAGTTATTGTAAGAGTTTTACCAGTGCCAGGACCTGCAAGAACACAGCATATTTTCTCTGAAGTTTCTGCTGCTATTTTTTGATTTTTATTAAGATTCATTTAAAAAAGGATTGCCTGCCCTTTAATCTCTCTTTCAATAGGTTCACCAAAAACTCTTATTTTGCCATATTCTCCGTCATATCCAGCTTCTACATAAACCTTTCCATCTCTCATTCGTTTAATTGCTTCTGCCAGTTTTGAATCAAATTTTTCAATTTCCGCTAAATCTTTTTTCAAAAGTATATCATATTCATTCCCCAGTTTATAAAGGGCTTTCATATATGTATCAAACACTGATTTAGACTGCGGAGAACTATCTTTTATTTCAGCAATTATCTCAGGTAAAGGAATGATGGATTTAAAAGGAAAGGACTGTTTAGGTTTAAACCCTTCAGGTCTATTAGAAAGGAGTTCAACTCTATGCATTACTCCAACAGTAACTTTTTTACCACATACAGGACATAAATAATTTCTTTTTATTGTCTCCTTAGGTGATAATCTTACTCCACATGCTCTGTGTCCGTCATAATGATATTTTCCCTCTTCAGGGAAAAACTCTACTGTGCCAAGAAATCCCTTACCTGTTTTTATTGCTTGAGCAATGGCATTGTAATTCATTTCAGTATCAAAGATGTTTGCTTCTCTGCCAATTTTTCCTGGTGAATGGGCATCAGAATTTGAAACAAGAATTACTCTGTCAAGTTCACTGAGACGCCAGTTCATTGGTGGATCAGAACTCAGACCTGTTTCAATTGCATAGATGTAAGGAGTAAGTTCTTCAAAGCATTCAGTTAGACTGTCAAAACCTGACTGAGATCCAAACACGGAAAAATGAGGAGTCCATGCGTGGGCTGGAATTATCATTGAAGATGGTGAAATATCAAAAATTATTTTCATAACTTCCTTTGCATCAACTCCAAGAATGGGTCTACCATCTGAACCAAGACTCCCTATGTGAGATAAAGCATGATTTATTTTTGTAACATCCCTTATTGAGGGCGATAAAATTACAAGATGAATTTTCCTTAATTTATTATTTTTTTGATAAATGCAGCTTATTTCAGAGGATAGGATGAAAAATATATCCTCTTTGCAGGAATCGGGCACATCAAGGCGATATTGTTTTTTAAGGGTAAACAGTCCATTTCCTTCCTCATTTAATTTTTTTTCTATTTCCCTGAGCCATTCTGGATGGGTGAAATCACCTGTTCCAATTAGTTTTATGCCTTTGAGCTGAGCCCACTGCTCAATTACCTCAGGAATCATTTCTTTGCTTGTTGCTCTTGAGAATCTGGAATGAATATGAAGATCAGCGTAGAACATTTATTAGAATAACATCCAGTTCTTGAGCTTTTTTTATGGCACCCTGTGTTTTTTCTTTGCAGACCACAACAGCTAAGGTTTCAGTATCTGTAGCTTTTTTAAAAATCTGGGCTCTTCTATAAGCTCTTTCTATATCTCTTTTATCAGCTTTTACAGAGGCTTCGGCAACGAGGAAGACTTTTTTTGTCGGATCCTTCGTCAAAACACCGGTTGCAACAAGGTCAACATCAAGAGCATCTTCTCTTTCTTCAAAGGTAATTTTGTTTTCATCAAGGGCGTCGTCTAAAATTTCTACATATTTTTCAGCACTTAAAACCTTACATCTTCTGATGATGAAGCCAAAACGGGAAGGTGCCTTATCCTTTAATTTCATTTCAAACATGTCACCTTTAAGCATTCCAACATCATCCTTTAATATTTTTACATCCTGTTTAAGCACTGCCACATCCTGTTTAAGCACTGCCACATCCTGTTTAAGCACTGCCACATCCTGTTTAAGCACTGCCACATCTTGTTTAAGCACTGCCACATCTTCTTCTAATTTATCTACTTTTTTCTTTAAAGGTTTAAATTCGTTTTCTATGAATTCTTCAAATTTTTTCGGTAGTTCAATGAGTTCAGTAGTTAAAATAAGTTGTCTGAGTTCTTCAAGCCATTCAGGATGAGTTTTGAGAACCCTGACAAGATCATGAAAAGTTTCAATTCTGTCATTGGCCTTAACTTGCATAATCAATTATAACATTTTTTAAGAGAGTTTTCTATGAATTGGATGACCTGAATATGCTGCTTCAGTCCTTTATCTTCAACATAAAGAGGACTACCAATAAAAAAACAAATAGGCTTTGAAGGATCAATTTTACCAAAATCTTTAAAAATTTTGCCTATTCCCCATGCATCTGTTCTTAAAGCTATAGGCACAGCGGGAACGTGAGCTTTTTTTGCAAGCTTTATTCCAAGAGTGTTGAACTTCGTTGGGTCAAAAATAATCTCACGGGTTGCCTGAGGAAAGACGATTACAGATATTCCTTCCTGAAGCCTTTTTAATCCTTCAGTCATTACTACTTTGTAGTCTTCTCTGGGATTTTTTCTTGTAACTGGAATTGGATTCAGAGCAGACAGAATTTTTCCAAAAAAGGGATATTTAAGTAAAGATTTCTTCACTACAAAGGTTACTCTAAATTCTTTTCCAATTACACCGGGAAGAACTAGTGTTTCAAGGGTGCTCATGTGATTTGCTATAAAAACGCATGGAGGTTCTAAATCTTTAAGGTTTTCCCTTCCTTTAATTGTAATTCTGCAACCAACATCTCTCATCATCTCAAGAATTTTCAAACCATCAATTACCAGTTCTTCATATGTGTATTTACCTTTATTGGCTTTAATTGCACTGAGAACTATTTTTTTTATTACATTCGTGTGAAGTTTTATTGTAATCATTTTATTAGAGGATCTTGTATCCCTGCTTCTTCAAAGCCTTTCAATCTATATATGCAACTTGGGCATTTAAGACATGGTTTTGGAGGTTCACCCTGAGGATTGTAGCAGCTCCATGTAAGAGAATAATCAAGCCCGAGTTCAACTCCTTTTTTAATTATTTCTGCTTTTGTAAGATAAAGGAGAGGAGCATGAATTTTAAATTGTAATTTGCCTTCTACTGAGATTTTTGTTGCAAGATTTGCCATGCGCTCAAAAGCCTGAAGATATTCGGGTCTGCAATCAGGATATCCCGAATAATCAACAACATTAGCACCAATAAAGATATACGATGCATTTAAAACCTCAGCCCAGGCAAGGGCAAAACTCAGGAATATGGTATTACGGGCTGGAACATAGGTAACAGGGATTCCTTCCTGTGTTCCAGCTGGCACATCAATCTCTGATGTTAAAGCTGAACCTCCGATTTTTCTTAAATCAAAGGAAATGATTAAATGTTCCTTTACTCCTACATATTCTGCCACCTTTTTGGCAGATTCAAGCTCTACTTTATGTCGTTGTCTATAGTCAAAGGAAAGAGCATAACATTCAAATCCTTCATTTTTTGCTATGGCAAGAGTTGTTGAGGAGTCAATTCCTCCGCTTAAAAGTACAACAGCTTTCATTTCTTTTCTCCGATTCTGGGTTCAGTTCCTTTAATTAATCTTTTTATATTTGAAATATGCCTTGAATAAATGAGAATTGTAAAGAGCCATGCAAAAAACAAAAACTCCTTAGGATAGTTTATAATGATCACATTCAAGGGAAGCAAAGCAAAGGAGACAAGTGCTCCCAGAGAAGAGATTCTGCTAATTTTAACAGTAATTATCCAGATAAACACTGTAATAAGCCCAGCTAAAGGCATGTAGGCTAATAAAACTCCGATAGAGGTGGCAACTCCTTTGCCTCCTTTAAACTTAAGAAAAGGTGTAAAACAGTGTCCAAGTATGGCAAAAAATCCCACTGCACCAGGCAAAATTTCATTTTCTCCATAGGAAGAGAATTTTAAAATCACAACAGGAATAATCCCTTTTGCTATATCAAGTAGTAAAGTAATCAATGCCTCTTTTTTACCAATAACTCTCATTACATTTGTTGCTCCGATGTTTCCACTTCCTGTTTTTCTCAGGTCAATGCCTTTTGCTTTACCGATGAGATATCCCCAGGGAATGGAGCCAAGAAAAAAGGCTAATATACAGAAAAGAAGACTCATTTTATATTCCTCCAGAAGTGGAAAATATACTGAATTCCAGAAAATACAGCTACAAATGTGGCGATGTATATTAAAATAACTCCTAAATCATAAAGGTCAACTCCATATACTTCTTCTGCAATAAGAAGTAGCAAAATTGATATCATCTGAAGCACGGTTTTTGCCTTGCCAGCAGTCTCAGCAGGAATAACAACTCCACGGGATAAAGCATAAAAACGCATTGTGGTGATTATGAATTCTCTTAAAACAATAACAGTGGCTATCCATGCAGGAACTCTTGCTATGTCAACGAGAATAATTAAGGCAGCTATTACAAGAAGTTTATCAGCAATAGGGTCTAATATAATTCCTAATTTTGTTATCTGGCGAAATTTTCTTGCCAGATATCCGTCAAGAAAATCAGTTACAGATGCTATAAAAAACAGAAATGCACCAAGTTGTGGATTTGTTGGCGCCTCTATTATAAAAATCGGAATAATAAGTATGCGTATAATCGTTAATGTCGTAGGAAGATTAAAGATTTGAGTATTCATCTATAAATTTATCCCAGAGTCCTTTTGCTTTTAAAATTATATCACAGATTTCTCTTACAGCACCCTGTCCAGCTTTACATTGAGTTACCATGTCAACATTTTTTTTAACTTCTTCATGAGCATCCTGTGGAGCAAATGACAGTCCTGCTCTGCTTAAAATAGATAAATCAATTATGTCATCACCCATTGCTGCAATTTCTTCTTTTTTGAGATTGAATTTTTTAACTATTTCATAGAAAATCTTGAGTTTTTCCCGTGTACCCTGATGAACCTCTGTAATTCCAAGTTCTTTCATTCTTCTCTGAAGTGCCTTTGAATGTCTTCCTGTTATTACAGCAATCTTTATTCCTGCTTTATGAAGCATAACAAGACCGTGCCCATCTCTTACATTAAAAATTTTAAATTCATTGTTTTCATCGTCAAGGATTATGTCTCCACGAGTTAAAACTCCGTCAACATCAAGAATGAGAAATTTTACTTTTTTTGCCTTTTCTATAGTTTCAGCTGAAGGCTGAATATTGAAATTTTTGTATTTATTTAAAATTTTATTGATTATTTCAGTGGTTGAAACTCCTTCAACATATGGAAGACTGTAGGCTTCCTTTACAAGGTCTGCTCCTACAATATCCTGAATCTTCCAGTCTCCTCCTTTAACAAGAACATCTGGCTGAAGATACTTAATAAGTTCATAGGGCGTGTCTTCATTAAAAAGTGTAACAAAATCAACGAATTGCATTGCAGAAAGCACTTCTGCTCTCTCATTCTCTGGATTAATTGGTCTGAGTGGTTTGATTTTTCTAACAGAGCTGTCAGAGTTTATGGCAACTATTAGTACATTCCCAAGTTTTTTTGCTTCCTTTAAATATCTTATGTGTCCCACATGGATTATATCAAAGCATCCATTTGTAAAAACAATTTTTTTACCCTTTTTTTTTAATTTCTCTATCTCTTTTTTCAGTTGTTCAGGACTTAATATTTTGCCCATAAATTTTTTCTATGGCTTTTTTTAAGATTTCTCTGTCAGTCTTGTAGGTAATTTTCTCCACTGCCTCATCGGGGCTAAACCATTCTGCAGAATTTATTTCCCATTGAGGAGTTATTTCACCGCCTGTGTATTCTACAAGAAAGTATTTTACAGTTTTAAAGTATTTTTCTCCATCCATGACAAACCAGTAAGAAGTTTCTCCAATTTCATCAACTATTTTACCATCTATGCCTGTTTCTTCTTTTATCTCTCTCAGGGCAGTTTCTTTAGAGTTCTCTCCTTTTTCTATCAACCCCTTTGGTAAAGCCCAGGCTTTACCTTCTTTTGTTGAAATCAGCAGTATTTTTAAATCTCCGTTTTCAAATTTATAAACAACTCCACCTGCAGAGAAAACTCTTTTCATCATGGCATCTTCCCGGTTAAAAGTCTTAAAATATCATTGTAAAAAGCAAGCATCATTAAGGCAACTAAAAAGGCTATGCCGATTTTTTGCGAGACTGCAATGAATTTTTCACTTAAGGGTTTCCTTCTTATTGCCTCAATTAGGAAAAATAAAATGTGACCACCATCTAAAACAGGAATTGGAAGCAAGTTAAGCACTCCGAGATTTATGCTGATTATTGCTGCAAAGCTTAAGAAACTTACCAATCCCTGCTCAGCAGTTTTCCCTGCAGCCTGAAATATGAGAATAGGACCTCCTATTACCTCAGTTGAAACAACTCTTTGAAAGATTTTTACAATGGTAAGATAGGTAAGCTCTACAATTTCATAGCATTTCTTAATAGACATGTTAAGAGCATTCAAAGGCTCTTCTTTTTTTATAAAAATAGCCTTTTCATCTGGCTTTATTCCGATTTGCCCAACAAAAACCTTTTCCCCAAAAATGTTTTTAGCCTCCTTTCCATGAGGAGTTATCTGAAGTTGAATGATTTCACCGTTTCTTTCAATTTTAAAATTAAGATTTTTATTTGGATTCTGCTGGATAAACTGAGCCATGTCAAACCAGTTTGAGATTTTTTGTCCTTCAATCTCTATGATTTTATCGCCAGTCTTTAATCCTGCCATGTAAGCAGGTGAGTTTTCCATAACTTCTCCTATTACTGGTTTAATTACAGGAACTCCGTGCACAAATACAATCCAGAAGAGAAAGACAGCGCCAATTATGTTAAAAAGAGGACCTGCAAAAACAATGAAAATTTTTTTATAGACTGGCTGATGTTTAAAAGAGCGTCTTTCGTCAATTACTTCATCGCCAAACTCTTCTCCATACATTTTTACATATCCACCAAGAGGAACAGCACTCAGTAGATATTCTGTTTCTCCAATTCTTTTACCAATTACCTTTGGTCCAAAACCAATTGAGAATTTAAGAACCCTTACCCCACTTATTTTGGCAGCGAGGAAATGACCGATTTCATGAATAAATATTAAAAAACCAAAGAGAATTATTGCATAAATAAAGTTCATTTTTTTATTTCCTCCAGTGCTTTTTTTCTTGCCCAGCTATCAATTTCAAGGATTTCTTCTATACTGTCAGGATTAAAAACTCTGTGGACATCCATAACTTTTTTAATCAATTTGGGTATCTCATTAAATTTTAACCTTCCTGAAAGAAAAGCATCAACAGCAATCTCATCAGCGGCATTTAAAACCACTGGCATACTGCCTCCAATCTTGACTGCTTCATAAGCAAGGCTTAGGCATGGAAAAACCTCTGTATCAGGTAATTCAAAGTTAAGCTCCCGTAAAGTGTTCCAGTCTATTGGAGAAACTATATCTGGAAGTCTCTCTGGAAGAGAAAGTGCCAGCGCAATAGGAGCTTTCATATCAGGGTTGCTTATCTGGGCGAGATAGGTTCCGTCAATAAATTCAACAAGACAGTGAACAATGCTTTGAGGATGAATCAATACTGCAATGTTTTCAACAGGTATGTCAAAGAGAAAATGTGCTTCAATAACTTCAAATCCTTTATTCATAAGGGTTGCTGAATCTATGGTAATTCTCTTTCCCATCTTCCATTTTGGATGATTTAATGCTTCCTGAGGAGTTACATTTTCTATTTCCCAGGATTTCTTTCCTCTAAAAGGTCCTCCAGAGGCAGTAAGCCATATTTTTCTTATGTAAGTTTTATTGCATCCGTTAATGCATTGAAAAACAGCACTGTGTTCGCTGTCAACGGGAATTATCTGAGCTTTGCTCTTGCTGACTTGTTTTTTTATTAAGTCACCAGCCATTACAAGGCTTTCCTTGTTCGCAAGTGCTACTGTTTTGCCAGCCTTTACTGCTTCAAATGTGGGTAGAAGACCTTCTGCACCAACAATAGCTGAAAGAACAATGTCTACTTCTTTAAGTCTTGCAATCTCGCATACTCCTTCAGTTCCACAGAGTATATTTAATGATTTTATTTCTTTCTTTAACTTTTCGCAGGCTTTTTTATCATAAACTGCCACGTACTCTGGTTTAAACTCTTCAATCTGCTCTTTAAGAAGGTTAATGCTACTTTTGACAGCAAGCCCAAGAACCTTAAATTTTTCAGGAAATTGCCTTATTACCTGAAGAGCATTTTTACCTATAGAGCCTGTGCTACCAAGTATTACAACTTTTTTCAATGCCTTCTCCTACATAAGCTTCATAAAAAAATACAGTAAAACACCTGCAAAAAGCATACTATCTATTTTATCAAGAACTCCACCATGCTCTGGAAAAAGAAAGCTTGAATCCTTTACCTGAGCATCTCTTTTAAACATTGATTCAACAAGATCACCAAATATGCTGATAAAGCCAATTAAGAAGCCAGCTATTAAAAGTTTGACAAAAGGCTTTGACAGTAAAAAATTTCCAAATAATAAAGAAGCAATTATTCCACCCATTAAAGAGCCATAGGCACCAGCCCATGTTTTTTTGGGACTTACTTCTGGATAAAGCTTCTTTTTCCCTAATCCCTTTCCGATGTAATAGGCAAAGGAGTCTGCTGACCATACAACAGCATACAGATATATAATCCATTGCCAGCCATGTTCTCTTAAAAACCATTGGAAAGCAAGTAAAGCAGGAATGTATAAAAGCCCGATCATAACAGGAGAGATTTCAGAGAGTGCATACTGAGGGTCTTTTTTTGCTATTAAACGAATGATGGTTATTACTGCAAAGGCTGTAGCATAATAATGCAGTGCAAACTGGGGATAAAAACAGTTAAGTAAAAAAATGATCACAGAGGAGAAAATTCCAAAACCAATCCAGAAACTGCAAGTCTTATACATTTTTAAAAATTCCCACATTCCAACAGCACACACTGCTGTAAGGAGTGCTAAAAAGAAGTAAGGAGGTAGCTTTACAACAAGAAAAACTAAAAGAGGTAAAGCAATCAGTGCAACGAGAACTCTTTTTTTATGACCTTGTAAACTCACTTACTTTTCCAAATCTCCTCTGTCTTTTTTGAAAATCAAGAATTGCTTCTGTAAACTCCTCTTCAGTGAAATCTGGCCAAAGAGTTTGAGTAAAGTAAAACTCAGAATAGGCAGACTGCCATATTAAAAAATTACTGAGTCTTTGTTCTCCTGAAGTTCTGATTATAAGATCAGGCTCTGCAGTCCCGGCTGTGTCAAGCATTGATGAGAATAAGCTTTCATTGAGTTCGTCAGGTTTTATTTGATTTTCAATTATTTTTTTCACTGCCCTTAAGATTTCATCCCTTCCACTATAACTTATGGCAAACTGTGCGGTAAGATTACTACAATGCTCTGTTAGTTGCTCTGTTTCTTCAATTATTTTAAGTATATTTGTAGGCAACATCTGACGATTTCCTATCATTTTAAACCTGACTCCCTGAGAAAGAAATAATTGAGTTTCCTTTTTTAGATGATTTTGTAATAACTCCATAATTATTTCAACTTCCTTTTTTGGTCTTTGCCAGTTTTCTATTGAAAAAGCATAAAAGGTAAGCGCATCAATGTTTAGTCTTATCGCAGCACGGATAATTTCTTTTACTTTTTCAACTCCTCTTTTATGTCCTTCATAGCGAGGTAGTCCTCTCAACTGTGCCCATCTTCCATTTCCATCCATTATTATTCCAACATGCCTTATAAATCTGCCCATTTTTTAATATTTGAAGGAAAGTATATGTAGAATTGTCTCAAAAGGACTTTCTCCCTGAAGAAGCCTCTTTGGATTGAAGCCAAAAGGAGGCTTTACAAGAACAAACAATTTATCTGATGAAACAGCGTAGTCAAGTATTTCTCCTGACATCTCTTCTGTAATGGATGTATCTTCAATTCCGATTCCTGTCCATTGAAGTAGATGTAATGTAGAGCTTTTGTATCCAAGGGTTGAAACATTTACAAGTCCTAAAAGAGGTTTTTTCTCTATAACTATTATTCCGTTACTTAAAGGCTTTATTCTGCTTTGAACTTTCCATTTTCCGAGGCTTAACATAGCAATTCCAGTTTGTTTTTCATACTGTAGTCCGTATCCAAGAGGTTCCTGTGAGCGCCAGAGAGAAACACCCTTGTTGTCATATACTGCGAGAGAGCCGTCATCTTCCCACTTAAACATGATATTGCCGAAAAGATAAAAATCATAGATGTTTGCTTTAACTGGAAGTTTTAACGCTGCCTTAGTCTGATAACCTGATTGTTGAGGCTTTATATAAAAAATTTCTCCGTCAAAACCAGAGGAAGGAGAGTAACTCTGGGCAATTAATCTTCCATCATAGATTCTTAAAAATACATCATTAAGTCTGGCAATTTCATTGAAACCATCACCAACCCATTTAATTATCAATGAAATAACTCTCTCATCCTTCTTTATTGTTATCACTATCTCATCTTTGCCATCCCTGTCAATATCACCTGTATCAAACCAGAGAACATCACCACTTACTGCAATTGAGTAGTTGCTCTTGAGTTTAAGGTCAACATCTATGGTGTAGAGGCTTACTTCACTGTCTGAGGCAATTAAAATTTGATTTGGGCTTATTCCATCAAAATTGCCAACAGCAATCCTGTTAATGCTTTTTGAAAGTCTGAAAGAAAGAAGAGTGTGCCCTTCAGGAACTATTAATGAGGCATATTTTTTTCTTAACTCATTCAAAGCTAATGAAGGCAGTTCAATCTCGGTGCGAGAAAAAAGTTTTTTATCTTTAATCCAGTAAAGCTCCTGAGAGAGCTTCAGGTTTCCATCCTGTTTTGATTGTTTAAGTAAAAGTAAAACGTCGGCATTACCCGGATGTTTTAAAAGTTTTTCTACATCAGTTACATTTACAGGAGCATCAATAAGTTCAAATCTTTCAGTATCTTTCAGGTCCCTGTAATAGCCTTCGCCGACTGCCCATTCAGTATCTCCTTGAGCATATAAAATTTTAATTTTTGATTTCGGTATCTTGAATAAAAGGGGTTCGCTGGAGGAGATGTTTCCTTCTAAAAGCTCAGCTACCGAAGAGTTTTCTTCAACGCTTACAACCTCAGCAGAACCAACTATTTTTTCTGATTTACCTATAACCTGTCTTGTTACAGGGTGAATTAAAGGAACAGTTTCTTCAAAAATAACCACTCTCTGACCCTTTTTTACTCCCTCTTTATAACCTTTATCAAGAGTGAGTTTGTTATTTTCCAGTTTTACAACTTTACCAGCAATGAAAGGGAAATAGGATAAGAGAGTTTCTTTAAAATTTTTAAAATAGTCAACTTCTGCATAACATGGTTTGACATAAATTAAACACAGTACAAAAAATAGCATCAGCCCATTTTTTATAAAATGCATTTTAAAGTTTAAACTAAAATGCTTTTACAAGTCAAAAGTTTTCCTTAACCAGAAAATGCGAAGCATCTCCCTGAGGTAAGGTCTGAAGTATTTAATGTTTTGCATTTCTGGAGGCTTTGCCGAAGCAGACAATCTCTGAGGCAATCACAAGATATGATTCTAATGGCAGTATCTCAGGAGTTTAATCGCATTTAATCGCATATGAAAGGTTTTTTATGGTATATTTAAACAGAGATGAAAAAACTGGTATTAGTTTTTGCAGGTATAATTATTGTTGTAATTTTACTTGTAGTTCTTGATTATCTGGACAAAGAGCATCCTGTTAAGGTAAAGGTTTCAATGGAAGGTTCTTTTTTTAAAGATGCTCAGTTTATTCAGAAAAAAGATGGGCAGTTGAAGCTACAACTTTTTTCAAAAGAGGCTTTGATGAGTGATGATGGCAAGTTAATGGATTTACGGGAGCTTACTATGTTTTTCCCTGAAAAAAATCTTACTGTAAAAGCCAGAAAGGGATTTTACTGGATTGAATCAGGCGATCTTATTTTAAGTGAATGGATAGAAGGATTTTCAAAGGAGTATAAAATTTATGGCACAGAGGCATACTGGAGCGCAAAGGATAAAACTCTTTATTCTGATAATCCACTTAAGATTGAAGGAAACAGGTTTATTATAGAAGGCAACTCTGGCAAAGCCAGTGAGAATTTGATAGAATTAAAGAAAGGGGTGACAGCAATTGTCTATTCTAAAAAGTAGTTTTATAGTTTTGGTAGCTTTGTTTCTTTTTATTAATCCAGTTCTTGCTCAGGACAAAAAAGAGATGCCAGAGCCTATCATAATAACCTCAAACACGCTTATAAATGATAGTAAAGCAAAAACAGCTACATTTGAAGGAAATGTTGTAGCTAAAAGAGGAGAGGTTACATTGTACGCAAATAAAATGATTGTTTATTACGAGGATGAGCAAAAAGGTGGAAATATAAAGATGATAGAGGCAATAGGAAATGTAAAGCTTGTAAAGGCAGACAGAGTAATTACCTCCCATAAGGCAACATATCTTCCTGAGCCTGAGGAAAGAGTGATTTTCACCGGCGAACCAAGAGCAACAGAAGGTAAAAATCTTGTAACAGGCGAAAAAATAACATATTTCATGAAAGATGATAGATCGCTGGTGGAAAAAAGTAAGGTTTATTTAAAAGAGAAAAAAACAGGAAAATGAGCACTCTTAAGGTTGAAAATTTAAAAAAGAGCTTTGGCAAGAAAGAGGCTGTTAAAGGTATAAGTTTCAAAGTAAAAAGTGGAGAAGTTGTTGGTTTGTTGGGCCCCAATGGAGCTGGAAAAACAACCACATTTTATATGATAACAGGAATAATAAAACCAGACAGTGGCAATATTTTTCTTGATAACAAAAACATTTCATCAATGCCAATTTATGAAAGAGCAAGACTTGGATTGGGATACCTTCCTCAGGAACCTTCTATATTCAGGAAATTGACAGTGAGGGAAAATCTTAAAGCTGTTCTTGAAATTAAATATGAAGATGATAAAGCTGCTTTAAGCAGGATTGATGAAGAAGTTGATTCAATTCTTAAAGAATTCAATTTAACAGAGTTTGCTGACAGGGAAGGATATAAGCTTTCTGGTGGTGAGCGCAGAAGGGCTGAGATTGCAAGGGCAATTGCATTAAAACCTATTTTTATGCTTTTTGATGAACCATTTGCAGGCATAGATCCTCTGGCTGTGGTTGAACTAAAAAAAACGATAAAGCATCTCAAAGATAAGGGAATTGGGGTAATAATAACAGACCATAATGTGAGGGAAACTCTTTCTATAACTGATAGAGCATTTATTATACACAGCGGTAAATTGCTTGCCGAAGGTCGTCCTGATATGCTGATTAATGATCCTGTGGTAAGAGAAGCCTACTTAGGGGAGGAGTTTAAACTATAATGGCACTTGAACAGAAAGCTGAGCTAAGGCTTACGCAGAAACTGGCACTCACACCGCAGCTTCAGCTTCAGCTAAAGCTTTTACAACTGCCGCAGCTTGAGCTCAGCCAGTTTATTGAGCTTCAATTAATGGAAAATCCCATGCTTGAACTGGATGAAGAGACTGAAAACGATCATGAAAAAGAAGTTTCAGAAGAAGCTGAAGAGCCCGTAGCAGTGGATAAATTAGAAAAGATAATGATAGATGAATATTTTGCTGAGAGAGCTGATGATGGTAGGGATCTTGGTTATTTTAATCCTGGCATAGAAGAAAAGCCTTCCTTTGAACTTTTTTACTCAACGACCTCTGACCTCTGGGAATATCTCCTGTGGCAATTGAGATTAAGTAAAGCTCCAGATGAAATAAGGGCAGTGGCGGAGATAATTATTGGCAACATTGATGAAGATGGATATCTTAAAGCAACAGAAGAAGAATTAGCAAAAATTGCAGAAACAAACATTGAAACTGTAAAGAAAGCAATTGAACTTGTTCAGGGATTTGATCCTCCGGGAGTTGCTGCCAGGGACATAAAAGAATGTTTAATCCTGCAGATAAAAGCGCTTGATCTGGGAAATACCCTGGTTCAGTCTATTGTGGAAGAGCATCTTGAAGATATAAGAAAAAAGAAATATGAAACCATTGCGAAAAAATTCAATGTTTCTGTTGATGAAGTCACTAAAGCAGTAAAAATTATAGAAAAACTTGAGCCAAGACCGGGTAGAAACTTTTCTAAGATTCATGTGAACATTCCAGTTCCTGATGTTTATGTAAACAGGGTTGAAGGTGAATATCAGATTATATTGAATGACGAAGGCATTCCAAAGCTGAGACTAAGCAAACTTTACAGACAGCTTTTTACAGAAAAAGATTTATCTTCTGATGAAAAGAAATATCTGAAAGAAAAATTTAAAAATGCTGTAGAACTTTTAAGAAGCATAGAGCAGAGAAACAGGACAATTTACAGAGTAACTGAAAGTCTGATCAAGTTTCAGAGAGAGTTTTTTGATAAAGGCATTAGCTACTTAAAACCCCTTAATTTGAAGGATGTGGCAAATGACCTCGGACTTCATGAAAGCACAATAAGCAGGGTAACTTCAAATAAGTATCTTGCCTGTGAACATGGTGTGTTTAGTTTCAGATTTTTTTTCAGTAACGCTTTGCCATCCAATCATGGAAGTGTTTCCACCACTTTTGTAAAGGAGCTAATTCAAAAAATTATAAGTGAGGAAAATCCAGCAAATCCTCTTTCTGACAAGGAAATTTCAGATATGTTAAAAAAACAGGGCATAGATGTTGCCAGAAGAACTGTTGCAAAATATAGAGAAGAGCTTAAAATACCACCAAAATCTTTGAGAAAACAAAAAATTATTAAGGAGGAGACAGAATGAAGATAACAATCAGAGGGAAAAACATTGATGTCACAGAGGCATTAAAACAGTATATTGAGAAAAGGGTTAGTAAATTTGAAAGGTTTTTAAATGACGCTTCAGAGGCAATAGTAACAATAAGCACAGAAAAGTTTACTCATAAAATAGATGTTCTGTTAAAAGTAAATGGGCATTTAATTCAGGCTGAAGGTAAAACAGAAGACCTTTATTCAGCAGTGGATCAGGTTGTGGAGAAACTGGAAAAACAGGTTTTGAAGTACAAAGAGAAGATTCAAAATAAAAATAAAAAAGAAGCAGTCAAATATCCCGCTTCAGCTTCTCAAGAAACAGAACAGACAAAGAGAATCGTTAAATATAAAAAATTTGATTTAAGACCTATGTCACCAGAAGAAGCAGTTGACCAGATGGAACTTTTAGATAAAGATTTCTTTATTTTTCTTAATTCATTCACCGGAGATGTTAATGTGGTATACAGAAGAAAAGATGGCAATTTTGGCTTAATTGAACCAGCAAGATAAGTTGAGCTCTGAAAAATTTATAGTAATAGTAACAGGGCTTTCTGGTGCGGGTAAAACCGTAACTCTTAGAACTCTGGAAGATATAGGATTTTTCTGTGTAGATAATCTTCCACCTCCGGTTATACTGGAATTTTTAAAGTTGCTGGAGAAGCACACAACTTTCAGAAATATTGCCATAGGAATTGACATCAGAGTTCAGCAGTTTCTGGAAGAAGCAACAAAAGTTATTGAAAAAATCAAAAGTATTTACAGAACAGAAATTTTGTTTCTTGAAGCTGATGATGAGGCAATTCTTTTAAGATATAAAGAAACAAGAAGACCTCATCCCCTTTCAGGTTATGGCAGTGATTTAATTGAGGCAGTAAAAAAGGAAAGAGCTCTGCTTTATCCTCTCAGAAGCTTTTCTGAAAGAATAATTGATACATCAAATTTTAATCCCCATCAGTTAAAGTCATTAATTCGTTCAATTTATGCAGAAGAAGAAATACTGCCTTCAGTGACCATTATTTCCTTTGGTTATAAAAAAGGTGTTCCTATGAATGCTGATCTTGTTTTTGACGCAAGATTCCTGCCAAATCCTTATTTTGTGCCTTCTTTAACAGAGTTAAGCGGAAAAGATGAACCAGTAAGAGATTTTGTTTTGAAACAAAAGGAAACAATTGAATTTTTGAAATATATCAAGAATTTCTTGAATTTTGCAGTTTCAGGATATAAAAAAGAAGGCAGAGCCTATATAACAATAGCAATTGGATGTACTGGAGGCAGGCACAGGTCAGTGGTTTTAGCAGAAGAAATAGCCAGGTATATAAAGAGCCTCTCTCTTAATCCCGTAGTGATTCACAGAGATTTATAAGTAAATTTTAAGAAATCCATAAAAATTTAAAATTAACAATTTCTTGACAAAATAGAGTTTGTATGGTATTCTTTTTTGCAGTTGTTTTTTATAGCCACAAAAATCTAACAGAAAGAAGGTGGGGTATGTTAGAGTTCAACAATTGGTTTTTTGTCTTAATGGTTCAATTTTTTGTGTTGATGTTTATTCTTAATGCTATTCTGTTTAAGCCCATGATGGAGCTTTTCAGGCAGAGGGAACAGACGATTAAAGGTGCTCTGGAAGAAGCTCAGGCTATGAATGAAAAGAAAGAGAAAGCCATTGCTCAGATGAATGCAGATCTGGCTCAGGCAAAGGCTCAGGCAAAAAGTATTATCAATGCTTTAAGAGAGGAAGGGCTTTCCTATCAGAGAGAGGTTGTCGCAAATGCAGAAAAAGAAGCTGTTCAAATGATTGAAAAAGCAAGAACAGAAATTAAAGCAGAAACAGAAAGAATAAGAGCAGCACTCAGGCAGGAAGTTGAAAGACTTTCTGAAGAGATCGTGAATAAACTGATTAAGGTTTGATTGGAGGTAATATGAAGAGAGTATTGATTTTGATATCAATGATAGTAATCTTTGCCTCTACAGCAATGGCAGCAGAGACAGAGCATGGAGGAGGAAGTTTAAAAAGCTGGGCTTTTCAGTTCATTAATTTTGCCATACTTGTCTTTCTTCTTGTTAAGTTCTTAGGTAAACCCCTTAAAAACTTCTTTGCTCAGAGAAGAGAATTAATTGAGAAGAGCATAAAAGAATCACAGGAAGCCAAAGAGCTTGCTCAGAAAGCTCTTCAGGAAGTAGAGGAAAAGCTTAAATTAAAGGACAGAGAAATTCAGGATATTTTAGATACAGCTAAAAAGATAGGTGAGCAAGAAAAGTTACAGATTATTCAGGAGACTGATAAATTAAAGGAAAAAATTCTTGAGCAGGCTAAAACAAATATAGAATTTGAAGTTAAGATGGCTAAGGATGCATTAAGACTTGAAGCAGCAGAGCTTGCAATTCAGCTCAGTGAACAAAAGCTGAAAGAGAAAATAACACCTGAAGAGCAGGAAAAGCTTCTTCAGGAATCAATAAAAATAATAGAGGGGCGGAAAAATTGAGAAAGGTAAGAGGAGCTAAGGCAAAAAAATATGCAAAACAATTTTTAAGCCTGGTTAATCTTGACCAGGTTCCTGAAATTGCAGGGAAATTAGAAACAATGGCTCTGCTCATGCAGAAAGAAAAGCAGTTCAGAAACATGCTTGCTTCTCCCTCATTTAATGTGCAAGAAAGAGCTGGAGTGATTAACTATCTCTGTGAGAAACTGGCACTTCCAGAAGAAGCAAAGAAATTTCTCACTTTCCTCAGTATTGAAGGTGTGCTTGTTGGATTGGGAGAGATTGTAAAGTATATCAATGCCCTTTATCTGGAAGCCAAGAAAAAGGTTAAAGGTGTTGTTACATCTGCTGTGGAGCTTCCTGAAAGTATTAAGCAAAAGATTGTTGAATCTCTCAGGGCAATTACTGGTAGAGACATTGAACTACAATATGAGGTTGACCCATCACTGCTTGGTGGAATTAGAGTTAAGGTGGGTAGCACTATGTATGACTTGAGCATAAAAGGCCAGTTAGGTCTTTTAAGAGATAAGCTTATAAAGGGGTGAAAAACTATGGAACTTAAGATGGAAGAAATTAGCGAGTACCTTAAAAAGCAGATTGCTGACTTTGAGAAGAAGGCTGATGTCAGCGAAGTAGGAATTGTTACTTCTGTTGGTGACGGTGTTGCAAGAATTTATGGACTGGATAACTGCATGGCTTCCGAAATGCTTGAGCTTCCAAATGGTGTTTACGGAATGGCTCTCAACCTTGAAGAAGACAATGTAGGTGCAATTCTGTTTGGTGATGACAGGCTGATAAAAGAAGGTGATATTGTTAAGAGAACTGGAAGGGTTATGGAAACACCAGTTGGAGAAGAGCTCATTGGAAGAGTTGTTAATGCAGTTGGAATGCCAATTGACGGCAAAGGTCCAATTAATGCAAAACACTTCAGAAAGGTTGATGTAATTGCACCTGGAATTATTAAAAGACAGCCTGTTAAAGAGCCACTCCAGACAGGTATTAAGGCAATAGATGCAATGATTCCAATAGGAAGAGGTCAGAGAGAGCTTGTCATTGGTGACCGTCAGACTGGTAAAACAGCAATTCTGCTTGATACAATAATCAATCAAAAAGGTCAGAATTGTATATGTATATATGTTGCATGTGGTCAGAGACGTCAGAGTGTTGTTCAGGTTGTTGAGACTCTGAGGAAATATGGTGCAATGGATCATACAATTGTTGTTGCAGCTACTGCTTCAGAACCTGCTGCTATGCAGTACATAGCTCCATATGTTGGTTGCGCAATGGGTGAATACTTTAGAGATAAAGGGATGCATGCCCTTGTATGTTATGATGACCTTACAAAGCAGGCTTATGCATACAGGCAGATTTCATTGATTCTTAGAAGACCTCCAGGAAGAGAAGCATATCCTGGTGATGTATTTTATCTCCATTCAAGATTGCTTGAAAGAGCAGCTAAACTTTCAGATGCAGAAGGTGGAGGGTCACTGACAGCACTTCCGGTTATTGAGACTCAGGCAGGTGATGTTTCAGGATATATTCCAACAAATGTTATTTCCATTACAGATGGACAGATTTATCTTGAACCTGAGCTTTTCTATGCTGGTGTTCGTCCAGCTATTAATGTGGGTCTATCAGTCAGTCGTGTTGGTGGTGCAGCACAGATTAAAGCAATGAAGCAGGTTGCAGGAATGTTAAGACTTGACCTCGCCCAATATAGAGAACTGGCAGCATTTGCACAGTTTGCTGCAGATCTTGATAAAGCTACCAGAGCATTGCTTGAAAGAGGACAGAGAATGGTTGAGCTTCTTAAACAGGATCAGTATGTTCCAATGCCTGTAGAAGATCAGATAATGCTCATTTTTGCAGGAACTCAGGGACATCTTGATGACTTACCCGTTTCTTCAATCAGAGCATTTGAACAGGGATTCCTGAGCTTCATTAGAAGCCAGAAAGAAGACCTTAGAAAGGAAATTAGAGAAAAGAAAGAGCTTGATGATACATTAAAACAGAAGATTACAGATGCTATCTTAGAGTTTAAAAAGACATTTCAGCCTTAGTTAAATAAAATCTGAAGGTAGGAGCAGTTAAATGCCAACATTAAGAGATATAAGGAAAAAAATAAAAGCAATACAGGGAACAAAAAAGATCACATCTGCTATGAAAATGGTGGCAGCAGCCAAGCTTCGCAAGGTTCAGGAGAGTATGCTCAGATACAGACCTTATGCCACTAAAATGCAACAGGTTCTTTCAGATTTGGCTGTAGCAGTTGAGACAAGAAGTGATCTTCCTCCTCTGCTTTTAAGAAGACCTATTAAGACAGTAGAAGTACTGGTTATTACATCTGATAAAGGACTCTGCGGAGCCTTTAATACTAATATTTTAAGAGTTGCCACAAAAGAGATAGACAGGCTAAAGAAGGAAGGTTTGAATACTACAATTTCAGTGGTGGGCAGAAAAGCAAGGGATTACTTCAAAAGAAGAGAGATTCCCCTTAAAAATATATGGACCGGAATTTCTGGAAAACTTCAATACACTCACGCTCAGATGATAGCACAGGAGATGATTAATGCCTATGTAACTGAAGCAGTTGATGAAGTGTTGATCATTTATAATGAATTTAAATCGGTAATATCTCAAAGAGTTGTAATTAATAGAATTTTACCAGTTGGAAGAATAGCTTCTGAACCTTCTGAACAGCCTGTATTTATTCCCTTTACATACGAACCCCGTGCACCTGAGTTATTTGCCATGCTTCTTCCGATTTATATAGAAATCCAGATTTACAGAGCGCTTCTGGAATCTCAGGCAGCAGAAGAGGCAGCAAGAATGACGGCAATGGATAATGCTACAAAGAACTGTGATGAGTTAATCAAGAAGACAACTCTTATAGCAAACAAAGTAAGACAGGCATCAATCACAAAGGAGCTTATGGACATAGTTGGTGGTGTGGAAGCTTTAAAACAAAGTGAAGGATAAAAATTTAAAAAAAGAATAAAGGAGGTTTAAAAATTATGAACGTAGGCAAAGTAGTACAGGTTATTGGAACAGTGGTTGACTGTGAATTTGAAGGACAGTTGCCTGAAGTTTTGAATGCTCTAAGAATAGATGAACCTGGTGATCCGCAGAAGGGTATTCCAGAGATTCATCTAACGCTGGAAGTTGCCATGCATCTCGGTGAAAATAGAGTAAGAACAATAGCTATGGGTTCAACAGACGGACTTGTCAGAGGAATGAAGGTTGTTGACACAGGTGCACCAATTAAAGTTCCTGTTGGCAAGCCTGTTCTTGGAAGAATTATAAATGTTATTGGTGAACCTGTTGATGAAATAGGTCCAATTCAGGCTAATGAGTACTATCCAATTCATATTCCAGCTCCTGATTTTACAGCCCAGTCTCCAACAACTCAGCAGTTTGAAACAGGTGTTAAAGTTTTTGACCTCCTTGTCCCATTCGTCAGAGGTGGTAAAATGGGAATGTTTGGTGGTGCAGGAGTTGGCAAAACAGTCATCATTATGGAAATGATTCACAATATCGCAATGAAACACGGTGGTGTTTCAGTTTTTGCAGGTGTTGGAGAGAGGACCCGTGAAGGAAATGACCTTTATCTTGAAATGAAGCATTCAGGAGTTTTGCCTCAGGTTGCTCTTGTTTATGGACAGATGAATGAGCCTCCAGGAGTTAGAGCACGCGTTGCTCTTACGGCACTTACAGTTGCAGAATACTTCAGAGATCAGGGGCAGGACGTTCTCATATTTATAGATAACATTTTCAGATACACTCTTGCAGGTTCTGAGGTTTCAGCACTTCTTGGAAGAATGCCATCAGCAGTGGGTTATCAGCCAACACTTTCCACAGAGATGGGTGCTCTTCAGGAGAGGATTACAACAACAGCAAAAGGTTCAATCACATCCATGCAGGCAATTTATGTTCCTGCAGATGACTTAACAGACCCTGCAGTTGCAGCAGTTTTTGCTCACCTTGATGGAACTGTTGTTCTTTCCCGTCAGATTGCAGAGCTTGGAATTTATCCTGCTGTTGATCCTCTGGATTCAACAAGCCGAATTCTTGATCCAAGAATAATTGGTGAGGAGCATTATCAGGTTGCAAGAGGTGTTCAGGCAGTTCTTCAGAGATACAAAGAATTGCAGGACATAATAGCAATTCTTGGAATTGAAGAACTTTCTGAAGATGACAAACTCACTGTTGCAAGAGCAAGAAAGCTTCAGAGATTCCTCAGTCAGCCATTCCATGTTGCTGAAACATTTACAGGAACACCAGGAAAATATGTAAAACTTGAAGATACGATAAAGGGCTTCAAAGCAATTCTTGATGGTAAATATGATGACCTGCCAGAACAGGCATTTTACATGGTTGGTCCGATTGAGGAAGTTGAGGAAAAAGCCAAGAAGATGGGATATACAAGACAGGTATAAACTAAAGGAGTGAACAATGGCGGATAAATTGAAGTTAGAAGTTATAACCCCCTATGGAGAAGTAATAAACGAAGAAGTTGATGAAGTCTATACTACTGGCGTGGAAGGAGATTTTGGAGTATTTCCGGGACATTGTGCCTTTATGACAGCCATAAGGATAGGCTCTCTCTCATACAAAAAAGATGGACAGATGCATTATCTTTTCGTTAATAGGGGATACTGCGAAGTGCTAAATGACAGAGTTCTGGTACTGGTTGGAAGTGCTGAGAGAGTTGAGGAGATTGATATTGAAAGAGCAAAAGCAGCATTAGCCCGTGCAGAGGAAAGAATTCGCAGAGCTCAGGCTGGCGAGACAGACATTGATCTTGCCAGGGCTCAGGCAGCATTAGAAAGAGCAACCATAAGAATTCAACTGGCTACAAAACTTATCCCAAGATAAAAAGCATTTGAATGGGTTTTTATAAGAGGGGAGGTAATCCCTCCCCTCTTATTTTTATCCGTGGGATGCTGGGAAGAATGTGTAGCTTATCCACACAAGGACAATCAATAACACTATTCCAAGACCTATGCTCCATACAATAAGCTTTTTTTCAATAGGAAGTAGAGGCTCATACTCCATTTTTTCAAGCTCTTCTTTGAGTTTTGCTTCTTCTGACATGTTTTTACCTCCCTTAACCAGTTATTACCGGAGGTTTTACTCCGTGGAAGAATATATAAGATATTAACAATCCAATCCAGAGAATGAAACCGAATAGACATATAAGATAGACAAGTGCAAGCTTTCCAATTCCCTCTTCCCAGAGTTTTCTGAAGTCAGACATTACTCCAATGGTAAAGAATGTAATCAGGAAGAAGAGAACTCTCAAGGCATTTGTTCCTGCTGTTGATACTGATGTTTGAGAAATAATTTTCTTTGCATCTTTTACAGTTGCTTCTAAGTCTTGAATCTGCTTTTTCTTTTCATCAATCTTTGCTGTTAAGGCTGCCTGTTGAGCAGGATCTGTAACTTGAGGGAGTTGTTTTTCAATTGCTGTAATCTCTTTCTTGATTTTGTTAACCTTTCCTTCAACAGAACCAACTTTTGGAGCATATGGGATAGCAATGAGAAGAATAACAACAAAGGTAACAGCATAAGCCATAACGAATTTTGGAAATCTTCTCCATATTTCTGCAGCAGAAACTCTTTCCCCTGGTCTGCACTCAATTCTTGCACACCAGATATAGGCAAGAATAAATGCCCATATACTGATAAATATGTCAATAAATAGCTTTGTCGTTGAGGCTGCCATCAACATCCATCCTGGCTCATACTTAATTCCAGCAGCTGTCTCAGCCTTTGCTCTTATTAAGGCATCAACAACTGCACCGGATGCAAAGGCTGCACCGTCTGTTTTTACTGCCAGTCCCATCCATGCGCCTGCAACCATTGGCTCTTTCCATAGGAAAGCCTGTGCAAAGAATGGCAGAATAATAAGCTCAACAACGGCAAATATAACAACAAGGGAACTGACCATAATGGGAACAACAGGTCTTGCCTTGATTGCTCCACCTGTTGCAATAGCTGCAGAAACACCACATATGGAAATACCTGATGCCAGTGGAGCTGCCCATTCTTTACTGAACTTAAACCACTTTCTTGCAATAAAGTAAACCAATGCCCAGTAAACGAGATAGGCTTCAATTATAGCACAGAGTCCTCTAAAAAGAACTGCTTGAGCAAGTCCAAATGATTGTGCAGCTTTCAATCCCAGTAACGCACCCATCAAACCAATAGCAGTTTTAATGTAGAACTCTGGCTTTAATGCCTCACCAATGAATTTTGCAAAGCCTCTGAAGAAGTTGCCAACTATCAAACCAAGTAAAAGTGCAAATATAAAGCCACCTTCACCTGTAAGTTTCAATGACCACGGAATATTGAATTTTTTAGCATCTGTTGCTGCAAAATAGGCATAGTGCCCAATAAACCAACATAGGTAACTCAGCCAGAAGACAAAGAAGAAGCCTATGTTGAATTTTACTATGTTAGCTCGCATCAATGCTGCTCCAATTGTAAAGACAACTGCCATAAAGATATAGGTAAGCACAAGAGATGCAAAGCCTGAAAGCCCTTTCTTTTCGTAAGTATCACCCACTTTGTATTTCGTTGGATCTGCAACAGTTACAGTTTCTTCCTTTCCATCAGCTTTCTTAATGGTGAGCTTGTTTCCGTCAATCTTGGTAATTTCCCCCTTCAGACTCTGATAAACTTTTCCTGTTGGAGCCATCGCCTTACTTGAATCTGTCCATTCTTGTGTGCTCACAACCCATCCAAGAGGATCAATTCCTGTGTAAGCAAGAAGAGAGATAAGGAAGATAACAATTGCCAACCAGAAAGCTAACCAGTCTTCACTAACACCTTTCTTTTTTTCCTCCATACTTCAACCTCCTTTCTAAGATTTTTTGCAAAAAATTTACAAAAAGGGAAAAAAACTCTTCTCTCACCTCCTCTCCTGAGGATCATTTTGTTCGTTTCAAAGGGAGCAAATTACATACCAGATATAAAAGTAGAAAAATCAAAGGGTTTTTTATATTTGGGTTACCATTTGGTAACATTTTTTATATCCCTTCTGTTACTTTAAGGTAACAATAGAGTTGAAAAGCTGTCTTGAGTGAAGGCATCGTTATGAATAACCTGTTTAACGATTTTATCATCACAAAGGTTAGCAGAGGCTACAGGCTATCGTCTCAAGCATACGAAAAGCATTTTTGAGTTTTAAAAGCATAGGACAAAAATTGTTTGACAAAAAATTTTTTTTTGCTTTAATATATAAAGTTTGCAGGGGCTTTGTCCCTGTTTTCATCTCTGTGGGAGGAGGTCGAAAAATTGTATGCTTTAGGGACCCATCTTTTAATTGAATTAAAAAATTGCAATCCCGAGATCCTCAAAGATCTCGAAAGCGTCAAAAAAATTCTTGTAGATGCTGCAAAAAAAGCAAATGCAACAATCATTAATGTAAACTTCCATGAATTTAATCCCTTTGGTATTAGTGGAGTAGTAGTTATTGCTGAGTCACATCTTACAATTCATACATGGCCAGAGTATGGTTTTGCTGCAGTGGATGTATTTACCTGTGGAGATACTATAAAGCCAGAGATTGCAGCTCAATACATTATAGAAGCCTTTGAATGTGAATCTCCGTCAATTGTTGAAATGAAAAGAGGTATAATTTCTTACAAAAACGAGAAATTACCACATAAGGTATGTCATGAAGAATTGCAAATGGTATATTGAGCAGACATCAGAGGATGAGATTATACTTCATTCTCTGAAGGAGATTATATATTCTGAAATATCTCCTTATCAAAGAATTGAAGTCATTTATTCTGGTAATCTTGGCAGATGTCTTCTTCTTGATGGTAAAATGCAGTCTGCTGAGGCTGATGAGTTTATTTATCACGAAGCACTGGTTCATCCGATTATGCTTTTAAGTGAGTCAGTAGAAAGGGTTCTTATTGCAGGTGGTGGAGAAGGAGCTACTTTAAGAGAGGTCTTAAAGTATCCTGTTAAAGAGGTTGTGATGGTTGAGCTTGATGAATCAGTTATTAAAACTGCTAAGAGATATCTTCCAGAATGGCATAATGGCGCTTTTGATGATCCGAGGGTCAGGTTGGTTATAGATGATGCAAGAACTTATATTGAAAGAACGAAAAACTACTTTGATGTAATAATAATAGATTTGCCAGAACCAGCAGAAGGAGGACCTGCGTATCTTCTTTATACAAAAGAGTTTTATGAAAAAGTTAAGGAAGCCCTTACAGAAAAGGGGATGATGGTAACCCAATCTGCCTCCACTTCTGTGAATAATCTAAAAGTTTTTGTTTCAATTGTTACTACTCTTAAGCAAGTATTTCCCTATGTAAAGCCTTACATTGCTTATATTCCTTCTTTTTTTGCTCCGTGGGGTTTTGTTCTTGTTTCAAAAAACATAAATCCTGAAGACTCTATGAGAAAAATAAATGAAAAAATTGTTTTAATTGAGGATAGTTTAAAATTTTACGATATAGATGCACATACTGCAATGTTTTGTCTCCCAAAGCACATTAAAAAAGCTATTGAAACACAAGGGGTAGTCATTCATGATGACTCCCCTCTTTCTTTTTATTAATCTTTTTTCTTAGAAGGCAGTACTGAAAGCCCGGGTAACTCTTTACCTTCAAGAAGTTGTAATGCAGCACCACCACCAGTTGAGATGAATGAAATAGCATCACTTACGCCTGCTTTATGTACTGCATAATCTGTATCTCCACCGCCAACTATTGTAAAAGCATAAGAGTCAGCAACGGCATGGGCAATTGAAAAAGTTCCCCTTGAAAATGCGTCTATTTCAAAAACCCCCATTGGTCCATTCCACAAAATAGTTTTTGCATCCTGTAGTGCTTCAGTAAAAAGCTTTACTGAAGCAGGGCCTATATCAAGTGCTCTCCAGCCCTGTGGTATTTCCTGAACAGGAACAATTTTTGTTTCTGCTCCATGCTCTATACTTTGAGCAATAACAACATCAACAGGCAAATAAAATTTAACTTTATTTTTGCGAAGTTTTTCCATAATTTTAAGGGCAAAGTCTATCATATCTGGTTCAACAAGACTGTCTCCCACTTCATGTCCCATGGCTTTTACAAATGTAAAAGCCATACCTCCACCAACTATGACTTTATCTGCTTTATCTGCAAGATTTTCAAGTACTCCAATTTTGCCTCCAACCTTTGCTCCGCCAAGTATTACAACAAAGGGTCTTATTGGAGACTCCACTGCGCCTTTCAGGTATTCAATCTCCTTTTTAAGTAAAAACCCTGCAGCAGAGGGAATGAATTTGGGAATACCGACAATTGAGGCATGAGCTCTGTGTGATGCACCAAAAGCGTCGTTTACATAAAAATCAGCTAAAGCGGCTAAAGCTCTGGCAAATTTTTCATCATTTTTCTCCTCTTCAATGTGAAATCTTAGATTTTCAAGGAGCAGCACATCTCCTTCCTTCATTTTTGAGACAAGTTGTTCCACCTGAGGTCCAATGCAGTCAGGAGCAAAAATTACTTCTTTGTTAAGCAATCTTTGAAGTCTTCTTGCTACAGGTGCCAGAGAAAGTTTTGGATCAACTTTTCCTTTAGGTCTGCCAAGATGGGAAGCTAAAATTACTTTAGCTCCTTCGTCAATGGCATAGTTTATAGTTGGCAGGGTTGAACGAATTCGTCTGTCATCAGTTATCATTAAATTTGCATCAAGGGGAACATTGAAGTCAGCCCTGATAAAAACTCTTTTTCCTTTTACAGGCAAATCCTCAATCGTCATTTTATCAAAAGAGTTATTAAATGGTGCCATCCTGTCCTCCTTAAATTTTTTCCATTAAATAAAGAACAAGGTCTCTTACTCTGCAACTATATCCATATTCATTGTCGTACCATGAGATTACTTTAGCGAGTCTTCCTTCTATAACCTTTGTAAGAAGTCCATCAACAATTGATGAATATGGTGAGTCGTTGAAATCAATAGAGACCAGAGGCTCTTCAACATAGTATAAAATTCCTTTAAGATACTCCTGGGATGCTTTTTTCAGTGTTTCGTTAATATCAGACTCTGTAGTATCTTTACTAAGAAGAGCTACAAAATCAACCATTGAAACATTAGGAGTTGGAACTCTTATTGCCACTCCATCAAGCTTTCCTTTAAGTTCTGGAAGAACCTTCCCTACAGCTTTTGCAGCACCTGTTGTGGTAGGAATTATTGAAACAGCAGCAGCTCTCGCTCTTCTTAAGTCCTTATGAGGAAGGTCCAGGATTCTCTGGTCATTTGTGTAGGCATGAACAGTTGTGGCAAAACCTTTTTCAATCCCAAAATGCTCATGAAGAACCTTTGCTACAGGAGCAAGACAATTGGTGGTACATGAAGCATTAGATATTATTTTATGCTGTGCTGGATCAATAAGATGATGATTAACTCCCATCACAACTGTAATATCCTCTTCCTTGGCAGGTGCTGTAATTATCACCCATCTTGCACCAGCCTGCAGGTGTCTGGATGCTCCTGCTCTGTCTGTAAATCTTCCTGTTGATTCAATGACAACATCAACTTTTAAATCTTGCCATGGAAGTTTTTGAGGGTCTGTTTCAGCAAAAACCTGAATTTCTTTTCCATCAACCACGATATTACTTCCTTGAGCTTTTACATTTCCCTTAAACTTTCCATGAACAGAGTCATACTGAAGTAGATGAGCAAGAGTATATGCATCTGTAAGGTCATTAATTGCAACGATTTCGATTTCTGGATAACCGTAGGAAGCACGGAAAAAAAGTCTTCCAATTCTGCCAAAACCATTAATGCCGACTTTTAACGCCATATTAAACCCTCCATTAAAAATTTTCTCTAAAACTGTTAATAATCATTCCTGTAAGAAGTTTCGGATAGAAATATGTGGATTTTGGCGGCATTCTAAGTCCTGCGAGGGCAACTCGTTCTATCTCCTCTACCTTTGTTGCTCTAAGTATAAAAATTGCGTCACATTTTCCTTCTTTAACCATTTTTATGCCTTTTTCTATATCTATATCATAACAGACTTCTTTCTGAGGAAATATTTCTTTTAGAATTATTTCTTCAAGAATGGTAACATCAAGATCTCTTAACTCTTCAGGTAAATGCTCAAGGGATGAGCCTTTATATTGAAGGATATAGAATTTGTTATCCTTAAAATAAACTCCGATATTTTTACTCCCCATTCTTTCAATTGCTTCCTGAATATCGTCATTTTTATTGAATTCAACTAAATGGAAAAGATTATTATGTTTTTCAAGTTGTTGCTTGACAGGTAAAGGAGTGCTTAAAAGTCTGTGAGTTGGTAGAATTAGATAACCATCATCTTCAATATTGGACAGAAACATAAGAACATAATTCCACGGTGGGTCTTCAATGTCTGGATAGATTTCGCTCATCAGTTTTTTAAACTCCAGGGCAACCTCATATCTATGATGACCATCAGCGATAAATATGGCTTTGTTATTAAACTCTTCTACTATTTTTTTTATTTGAGATTGGTCATTTATTTTAAACAGTCTGTGAATATTTCCATCTAAATCCTTTGCCTGAATATAGGGATTTTGAAGATTTTCAAGTATTTGAGATGTTATTCTTTCCTTTGAGCGATAAATAGAAAATATCAATGATGTATTTGCCATACAGGCTTTCATTAGATTTAATCTATCTGTTTTAGGTTTTGAATATGTCTGTTCATGGGGATAAATTCCTCTGCCAAGCTCTTCAAGCTTTACAGTGCCTATAATTCCTCTTAATATCTTCTTTTTATTTTTATAGGAATACTGAATTTCATAACCATAGAAGCAGGGTTCTGTATCCTGCACGAGGATAGCTTCTCTAAGCCATCTATCCAGATATTCTTTTGCGAGGCTGTATTTATTTATTCCTGGTGAATTTTTTCCGTAATCAATTCTTATTATGTTATAAGGGCTTTTATTGTAAAGAACATCTTTAAGTTCATCGGAGATGATATCATATGGAGGGCACATGACATCATCTCCACATATTTTTTCAGGGTTGTAAACAATTCCCTTAAAAGGTTTGATTACAGTCATATAGGTTTTATGATAACATTTACAGTTATTATAGCTCAACAGTAGTAAAATATGTTATATTGTTTTTCATGAATCTTATTACAAAAACAGTTTTTCTTCCAAAAATTGGAAAAACAAGAATAACATTTTACCGTGACAGAAGAAAAATTACAAAGGATAAAACAACAATTTCTTTGCCCTTTGATCTTCAACTGAATGAAAAACTTGCTTATGGAGAGATAATTTATAGTCCTGTATTCAGGTCCTGTAGAATATTGTGGAGTGATGCTCCTGATGACATGCAGATAAAAGAAGAGACAGAAAATTTTATTAAAGAATTTTTATTTGGCAGTTTGATGGCTACAGCAGAACCAATAGAATCTGAGGAAGTTGAAAAGATTTTTAATGATTTTATAGAATTTTTAGCCTCCTCTTTGCAATACAGGATAACAGCTGAAGGTGCCTGCGTTTTGACTATTCCCATTGCTGGTAAGGAATTAAAAGCAATTAAAGTAATATTAAGAAAAAAAGACACAGGAGATTATTTTTTCAGTGATGACGGATTGATACTCAGAAGTTTTCGTCCTCATGAAAGAGGTCAGAGAGAGCGGGTAGTTTTTGCTGCAAAAAGATTGGGCATAGAAATTAAAGAAGAAGAGATGTTTCTTGATTCAACGCCTGAAGAGCTTTCTCAAAACTTTTATAAGTTTGTCCAGTTTGTTTCTGCAGTGTATTTATTTTATTTAATGTAAAAGGTTTATTCTTTTAGGTTGACACAAAACAGGCAAAAAAATTAATATTGATTTTAGAAACTAAAAAAACTTTTACAGGAGCTTTAAAATGTTTGAGAAGTTTACAGAAAAGGGCCGTAAAATAATTCTCTACGCCAGAGAAGAAGCAGAAAAAAGAAATAGCGAGTTTCTTGATACAGAACATCTACTTCTTGCAATTTTAAGAGAAGAAGATTCCATTCCAGTGGCTATACTCCGAAAAATCGGAATTTCTCCTGAAAATGTCCGATATGAAATTGAAAAAAGAATAAACACTGAAGGCAATCTCCTTACTTATGGAGAAATACCATTTTCTCCAAGAGCGAAAAAGGTTCTTGAAAATGCAGTGGAAGAGGCAAGACTTTTAGGACATCCCTATATCGGCAGTGAACATCTCTTTCTTGGTTTAATTAAAGAAGAAGAAGGAATTGCAGGTAAAATTTTGAGAAGTTTTGGAATTAATCTTTTGGGTGCAAGACAATTGACTATTAACTTTTCAATAAGACCTCATTTTCAGACTACACCTCAGAAAGAAAAAAGAAGAACAAATACTCCAGCCCTTGATGAATTTGGAAGAGACCTCACTTTGTTTGCTATTGAAGGCAAACTTGATCCTGTGATCGGAAGAGAAGATGAGATAGAAAGGGTCATTCAGATTCTTGGAAGAAGAATTAAAAATAATCCTGTGATAATCGGTGAACCAGGAGTTGGAAAAACAGCAATAGTGGAAGGTCTTGCTCAGAAAATTATTGAGGGAGATGTGCCTGATATTTTACTTGGTAAAAGAATTATTGCTCTTGATCTTGGAGCATTGATTGCGGGAACAAAATACAGAGGGCAGTTTGAAGAGCGACTCAAAGCAGTAATAAGAGAGGCAACTCAATCAGACAACATTATTTTGTTCATTGACGAGCTTCACACAATAATTGGAGCAGGTGCAGCAGAAGGCTCTGTTGATGCATCAAACATGTTAAAACCTGCTCTGGCAAGAGGAGAAATGCAGTGTATTGGTGCTACCACTCCTCAGGAATACAGAAAATACATAGAAAGAGATGGAGCTCTTGAAAGAAGATTTCAACCTGTATACATTCAACCAACAACTGTTGAAGTAACAATTGCGATTTTAAAAGGAATAAGAGAAAAATATGAATCCCATCACAGGGTAAAAATTACAGATGAGGCAGTAGAAGCTGCTGTAAAGCTTTCAGATAGATACATTACGGACAGATTCTTACCAGACAAAGCAATAGATGTTATTGATGAGACTGCTTCAAGAATTAAACTTAGAAGGTCTGTGATGCCTCAGGAACTTAAAGACCTTGAGTTTGAGCTTGCCAGAATTGCCAAAGAAAAGTCTTTATATATAAAGCTTCACGATCTAACTGCAGCACAGAAGGCAAAATATGAAGAGGAAAAACTAAAAAGAATTTATGAAGCTAATTACAAAAAATGGAAAGACTCAATACATAAAGAAGTTCCTCTTGTTACAGCAGAGGATGTCTCATATACTGTTTCCAAGATGACAGGTATCCCACTTTATAAACTTGAACAGACAGAGTCTGAAAAACTGCTTCATATGGAGGAAATTCTACATCAAAGAATTGTAGGACAGGATGAGGCAATAAAAAGTGTTTGCAAGGCAATAAGACGTTCTCGTGCAGGATTGAAAACAAAAAACAGGCCCATTGGTTCATTTTTCTTTTTAGGTCCCACAGGAGTTGGCAAAACAGAACTTGCAAAGGTTCTGGCAGAGTTCATGTTCAATGATGACAATGCATTAGTAAAGTTTGACATGTCCGAGTATATGGAAAAATTCAATGTATCAAAACTCATAGGAGCACCTCCTGGCTATGTTGGTTATGAAGAAGGAGGGCAGCTTACAGAAAGAATTCGTAAAAGACCTTATTCTGTTGTTTTATTTGATGAGATTGAAAAAGCTCATCCTGATGTGTTTAATCTGTTGCTGCAGATACTTGATGAAGGCGTTCTTACTGATAGTTTTGGAAGAAAGGTTGATTTCAGAAATACGATTATAATAATGACATCCAATATAGGAGCAAGATTGATTGAAAAATCCACACCTCTTGGTTTTCACAAATCTCGGAGTACTGACATATATCAGAAAATCAAAGACAGTGTGTTTGATGAACTTAAAAAGACCTTTAATCCTGAATTTCTGAACCGAGTTGATGACATTGTGGTATTCCATCCCCTTGAAGAGTCCCATTTACTTGCTATTATTGATCTTTTAATTGCAGAAACAAATAAAAAACTTGCAGAATACGGTTTTGTTATTGCTGTTTCTGATGAAGTAAAACATTGGATTTTGAATAAATATTATCAGCCAGCTTACGGTGCAAGACCAATGAGAAGAGCTATTGCAAAAGAAATAGAAGACCCACTTTCAGAGGAGATTCTGAAGGGTAACTTTAAAGGAGCAAGCTTTATAAAAGTTGAGCTAAATAACAATCAGATAGAGTTTAAAGAAGTTGCTGAAGAAGTAACAGCATCTGTTAATTGAGGTGAGTGATGAAAAAGAATGTATTTTTAATTTTATTTATTTTGCTTGCCTTGATTGTTACAGGAAGTATTTTATTAAAAAAAGGCAAGACTTCTATAAAAGAAAATGCACAGATTGGACTTCCTGCACCTGATTTTGAGCTCAAGGATATTAATGGTAAAAAATGGAGTCTCAAAGACTTAAAAGGTAAAATTGTGATTCTCAACTTCTGGGCATCATGGTGCAATGACTGTAAAGTAGAGAAAAAGTCAATACAGGATTATTTAAATAAAAATGGAGCTTCCGATGACCTTATATTTCTTACAGTTCTTTACAAGGATAATCCATTAACTGCCAGTGAAATGGCAAAAAAAGAGGGTTTTACTTTCCCTGTGCTTATTGATGATGAAGTTACATCAATCATTTATGGAATAAAGGGAGTTCCTGAAACATTTCTCATAGATAAAAAAGGAATATTAAGGCACAAAATAATTGGTCCTGTTGACTGGAGCAATCCTCACATAGTTCCTCATCTAAGACAAGTATTATCTTAATGGGTAAACCTAGTCAGCCAAAAAAGGTTTTGCTATTTATTGGAACGCTTTTCAAGGATAAAGAGGTATACTACAGGGCAAGAAAAATCCTGGAAGAAAAATTCGGCGAAATAATCTTAGAGTCAAGTCCGAGATATTGGAATTATTCAGATTACTATACTCCAGAACTTGGTAGCCCAATTCTGAGAAGATTCATTTTCTTTAAAAATTTAGTTTCTGAAGGCGATATTGCTCAAATAAAAATTCAAACAAATCAGATTGAAGAGAAACTTTCACGAGATGGAAAAAGACAGATTAATCTTGACCCCGGTTACATAGGACTTGCAAAGCTTGTTCTTGCAACCACAAAGGACTACTCACACAGGATTTATATTGGTGAAGGAATTTATGCTGAAGTTACATTGATTTTTAAAGATAATTCTTTCAGACCAAACATAAACACATACAGAGATTATGCAGAAGAGGAATACATAAAACTTTTTAATCTTGCAAGAGCTATTTATAAGGATTTGTTGCTTCCTAAAAATTGACAAAAACTCAGCCTGACTTTTAAACTTAAATTAAAATCATACGCAAGGAGGGAATGTGTTAAAAGGAATTGAGGATATTTCAGCGACAAAAAAAAGACTGAAATTTGAAATACCAGCAGATGTAGTTGAAGAAGAGATTCAAAAGGCATTAAAGGAGATTCAAAGGGAGGCAAAAATTCCTGGTTTCAGACCAGGAAAAGCTCCACTTTCAATTATTGAGAAAAAATTTGGACAAGATGCCACATCAGAGGTACTTGAAAGGCTTGTTTCTGAATCTTACAAAAAAGCAATTAAAGAGGCTAATTTAAAACCTCTTCTTCCTCCTATAGCTGAAGATGCCATTGATATAAGGAGGAAGGAGCCTCTTTATTTTGAATTAATTGTTGAGGTAAGGCCAGAGATTGAAAATCTTAATTATGAAAACATAGAGGTAGAAGAGATTCAGGCAGAAGTGAAAGATGAAGAGATTGAAGAGGTTATTGAAAGATTATGCGAAGAAAGAGGAAGTTATGAACCAACAGATGAGCCTGCTCAGGCTGAAGATCTCGTAGTTATTGATTATAAAACAGACATTGGAAAACAAGCAGAGGACTTTGTTTATAAGCTTGGTGCTGGACCTTTCCCAGAGGAGTTTTCAAAGGCAATAGAAGGCAAGAAAAAAGGAGAAACTTTCAATGTGACCATTGATTTTCCGGAAGACTCAATTGCTGATTTCGCAGGTAAAAAAGTTAATTTTGATATTACACTAAAAGAAATCAAAAGAAAACAGAACATCCCCTATGAAGAAATTCATAAAGAGTTTGGGTTTGACAATCCTGATGAATTTAAAAACCATATAAGACAAAGACTTGAAAATAATAAAAAAGAACAGGTTCTGGAAAAACAAAAGTATGATATACTTAAAAAACTTCTTGATACTCATGAGTTTGAACTTCCAGAGGGTCTTGTGGAGATGGAAATGAAAAGAATAACAGAGGAATACGAATCATTGGGGCTTGATATAACACAACATATGGATAAAATCTCAGAAAGGGCAAAAAGAAATGTTAAAGCCTATATTCTTCTTGAAGCCATAGGTGAGAAAGAGGGAGTTACTGTTTCAGAAGAAGAGATTAAACAGGAAATTATAAATATTTCAAGAAGATACAGTATAACTCCAAAGGGAGTCATTCAGTATTACATGTCAAGGGATGGTTCTTTAGAGGCACTGCAGAACAGTATTTTTGAAAGAAAGGTTTTTGACATACTTTTACAGAAATCAAATAAGATTAAAAAACAGGAGGAAGCATGAGCATTGTTCCGATAGTAATAGAACAGACTGGAAGAACCGAGAGAGTTTATGATATATATTCAAGACTCCTAAAGGATAGAATTATATTCATTGGTACTGAGATAAATGATCAGGTTGCTAATGTTGTAATAGCACAGTTGCTTTTCCTTCAGACCGAGGATCCGGAAAAAGACATTCATATTTACATAAACTCACCGGGAGGTATGGTATCAAGCGGGCTTGCAATTTATGACACAATGCAGTACGTAAAACCCGATATTGCCACTTACTGCATCGGGCAGGCTTCTTCAATGGCATGCGTTCTTCTTGCAGCAGGTACAAAAGGTAAAAGGTTTGCTCTTCCTCATTCAAGAGTTATGATTCATCAGCCAATTGGTGGATTTTATGGGCAGGCAACTGATGTGGAGATTCATGCAAGGGAGATTTTAAAGATGAAGGATTTACTAAATAATATCTTAGCAAAACACACAGGACAGCCAATTGAAAAAATACAGAAGGATACGGAAAGAGACTTTTTCATGTCCGCTGAAGAAGCAAAAAATTACGGAATTGTTGATGAAGTCATTACATCAATAAAAAAGTAAGGTGTTAGCATGGCAAGAAAGAACGAAGAAACACTGAGATGTTCTTTTTGTGGAAAATCACAGAAAGAGGTAAAAAAACTCATTGCAGGCAATGGAGTCTACATATGTGATGAATGTGTTGCCCTTTGTAATGAGATTCTTGAAGAGGAAAGATTTAATAGTCTTGAAGGAATAAAAACAGATTTGCCAACTCCTCAGGAGATTCACAAATTTCTGAATGACTATGTTATCGGGCAGGAAAGAGCAAAGAAAATTCTTTCAGTTGCTGTGTACAATCATTACAAAAGAATTTTTAAAGGCTCTTCCTCTGATGAAATTCAGAAAAGCAATATAATGCTTATCGGTCCTACTGGAACAGGGAAAACCCTTTTAGCGCAAACTCTTGCAAAGTTTCTTGATGTTCCATTTGCAATTGCTGATGCTACGACACTTACAGAGGCGGGATATGTTGGTGAGGATGTGGAAAACATCCTTCTTAAACTGCTTCAGAATGCCAATTATGACATCCAGCGTGCTCAAATAGGAATAATTTACATTGATGAAATTGACAAAATAAGCAGAAAATCTGACAGTCCATCCATTACTCGTGATGTATCAGGAGAAGGAGTTCAACAGGCGCTTTTAAAAATAGTGGAAGGAACACTGGCAAATATACCTCCTCAGGGAGGAAGAAAGCATCCTCAACAGGAATACATTCAGATGGATACAACAAACATACTTTTTATATGCGGTGGTGCATTTGTAGGGCTTGAAGAGATTATAAAAAAGAGGATTGGTAAAAGAACAATCGGATTTCTCTCAGAGACAGCAAAGATGGATAAGGAAAATGTTTTAAGTTATGTTGAGCCAGAGGATTTGATAAAATATGGGATGATTCCAGAATTTGTGGGAAGATTTCCTGTTGTAGCCACCCTAAATGAACTTGATGAGAATGCTCTTGTAGAAATACTTACCAAACCAAAGAATGCTCTTGTAAAGCAGTATCAGAAACTTTTCAGCATTGATGGAGTAAAACTTACATTCACTGAAGATGCTTTACGGGCAATTGCAAAAAAAGCAATTGAGAGAAAAACAGGTGCTCGTGCTTTAAGAAGCATACTGGAAGACATAATGCTTGATGTTATGTATCTCATTCCTTCTGAAAAGGGAATCTCAGAGTGCATTATAAACGAGGATGTGGTAAATAAAAAGACATCTCCTCTTTTGATTTACAGGGAAAAGAAAGTAAAACAGGCATGAATACAAAAGTCAGATTAATTATTGATGGAAGACAAATAAGAGCAGAATTATATGATACTGAATGTGCAAAAAAAATTCTTGAAGCACTTCCAATAGAAAGCAAAATCAATGAATGGGGTGATGAATTCTATTTTTCAATAGGGATAAGCATGCCTCTTGACAGCACAGCAACTACCTGTGTAGCAGTAGGAGACATTGGTTACTGGCCTCCAGGTAAAGCTCTGGCAGTATTTTTTGGAAAAACTCCTTTAAGCACTGGCGAGGATCCTGTCCCAGCCAGTGAAGTAAATATCGTTGGAAGAGTTATTGACGATCCATCTATTTTAAAAACTCTGAAGGGTGCAAAAAAAATCAGAATTGAAAAAGAATAAACTGAGGCTCAGCTTTCCTGAAGATGAAAAACTTCACAGCTGGCTATCTTTGCTTCTTAATGCCTATGCAATAATGGATGAAGGAGTTAAAAAAGATATTGATAAATATAAAAAAAAGGGCAAAAAACTTGCATGTTATCGTGGATGCAGCTTTTGCTGTAAAACCCATCGTGACATTCCCGTTTATCCTATTGAAATTGTGGGAATTTACTGGTATGTAATTGAAAAAGTAAAAGAGCCCTTGCGAACAAAAATAAAAGCCTCACTTATATCTCATAAAAAAGGCGAACCCTGTCCATTTTTGATTGATGAAGTATGCTCAATTTATCCGATGAGGCCTCTTGCATGCAGACAGTTCAATGTATTTAATAAATCCTGCAATCCCGGTGAAGATCCATTTTATACAAGACCTGAAGATGTACTAAAGCCTTCAGAACACTATCTTGGTAAAGCCCTCTATGAGACAACGCCATTTTACAATGTTTATGATGAGGAAGAAAAAGTTGATTTTATAAACTCCGGTAGACTTAATTCACTCGTCCGAGTTCTTCAAAACTATCCATGGATTGAACTGGCAAGAAGAATGGATAATCTAAGGCTTTAAAAGCTTCTTTACTTTTTAAAGAATTTCAATCAAATATTGATTTTTTTAAAATTTTTGTTTTACTATAAAATAAATTTATATATTTTATAAAAAAAACTTTTTCATGGAGGAAAAGCATGGGAAATTTATTATTTATCATTGCTTTAGCTTCTCCTGTCATAATGATTCTTGGTATCGCAATCAAGTTTTACAGAATCTCAAAAATGCCACTTAATCTTAGATGGGAGATTTATCCGTTGCCACATGAAGCAGAAGAAAAAAGAAAATACGGTGGTTCTTACATGGAAGAGGTTGACTGGCAGGACAAAAAACCAGAGAGATACTTCATGGGAGAAATAATAGAGCCTCTTAAAGAAATTTTTTATCTACACAGAGTAAAAAAATTCAATCCTTACGGTATATGGATCTGGTCACTGGCTTTACATTGGGGAATTTGGCTACTGTTCCTCTGGATGGGAATTCTTTTGATAAATGGAGTTTTTAACTGGGAGATTGCTTCAAAACTTGATTTCGTAGCCTATCTTTCTTACATTTTAGGAATTCTTGGAATTCTCGGGTTAATTATTAAGAGAGTTTCCACGCATGATTTAAAAATATACACTTCAGGTATTGATTATTTCAATCTTCTGTTTCTTCTGATTCTTTTTACTTCAGGCTTATTTGCAATAATGAAAGATAATGGGACGGATCAATTCTTAGCTTATTTAAATGGAGTTTTAAATGGAGGTGTTCCTGTTCATGAATTATCTACTATTACAATAGTTCACTTTGTTATTTTTGAGTTATTTTTGATTTACATTCCCGTTTCAAGATTTTTTCACGGTCCTGTTAAGTATTCAACCTTCCACAGTATTTTATGGAACGATATGTATCAGATAAAAAGTTCTACAGAAGAGAAAAAAATCTCTGAACAGCTTAATTACAAAGTGGAATGGTCAGGTCCACATATCCTTTCTCACCAAACATGGCTTGAAAATGCCCAGAACACCAATCTTCATGAAAAAATATAGGAGGCTAAGAATGAAAGAATTAAAAGAAGTTGCAAAGGAGTCCAGAAAGCCAATTGTAGATATAAACGAAAATGAACTTCTCTCTTTAGCTCCTTATGTTGATGAAAAAAATGGAAATTACAAAGCTCCTGAGGATTGGTTTGATAAATATGACCTTTCTCTTGATGGTTTCTCAGGTTTTCAGATTTTAAATCCCTCAGAAGAAGAAAAAAAGGAAGTTGTAAAAAATTTTATTAATGGCATTAAAAAACTTTTAAATCCTCAATCCAACTGGACTTTTTACAAACCCTTTTATCTTTCCCTGAAACACTGTGTGAAATGTAATACCTGTGCAGAAGCCTGTCATGTATATATTGGTAGTGGTAAGAAAGAGATATACAGACCCAATTTTCGTTCAGAAATACTTCGCAGAATTCATAAAAGATATTTAACTCCCGGTGGTAAATTGTTAAAATCTTTTGTCGGCGCAGATATAGAAGCTACTTATTCTTTGATAAGAAGGCTTTTAGAGCTTGCTTACAGATGCACCCTTTGTAGAAGATGTGCTTTATACTGCCCTGTTGGAGTTGATAATGGGTTGATTGCAAGAGAATTAAGAAAACTATTCAGCCAGGAACTCGGCATGGCTCCTGAAGAGGTTTATAAAAAAGGAACAAGGTTGCATTTAAGAGCTGGCTCATCAACTGGAATGGGACCTGATGCATTTAAGGATATAATAAAATTTATTGAAGAAGATATTTATGAAAGAACAGGAAGAAAAATCACTATTCCAGTAGATAAAAAGGGAGCTGATATTCTGTTACTGCATAACGGTGGAGAGTATCTTGCCTGGCCTGACCACATAGCAGCATTTGCAATACTTTTGGATGCTGCAGGAGTTAATTATACTTTAAGCAGTGAAACACTTGGATATGATGGAGTTAATTATGGTGCATGGTATGATGATATTGAACTGGCAAGAGTTGGGTTAAGACATTTAAAGATTGCCCAAGAGCTTGGAGTTAAAAAGCTGGTAATAGGAGAATGTGGTCACTCTCACAAGGTTTATTCTGTAATTTTTGACAGAATTCTTCCTGCAAGCTCTCCACTGTGGAACATTAAAAGAGAAAGCTGTATACCTTTAGTGTGGGAGATTATAAAAAGTGGAAGAATTAAATTAGACCCGATGAGAAACAACTTCCCCATAACATTCCATGATTCC
Organism: Thermodesulfovibrio sp. 3907-1M; assembly: GCF_040450955.1. Taxonomy (NCBI): domain Bacteria; kingdom Pseudomonadati; phylum Nitrospirota; class Thermodesulfovibrionia; order Thermodesulfovibrionales; family Thermodesulfovibrionaceae; genus Thermodesulfovibrio; species Thermodesulfovibrio autotrophicus. The sequence goes on along the minus strand of NZ_CP144373.1, from coordinate 1,325,837 downwards.
TGTAACATAGTTAGATTAATGGGGATTGTGAATCCCCAAAGAGAAATAATAAAAGCAGTCTCTCCTGGAACATTTAGAGAGATGAACCCTCACGGTCCTTTTAACTATTGTTGTGGTGGGGGAAGTGGTTTTGCAATAATCCGATCACTTAATTTCCCTGTATGGAGAGATAAAGTCTCTTTCCGATTAAAAACCAGACAGATTCTTGATACTTTCAAGGATGTCCTGAATCAGAATGTTCCTAAACTTGTTGTTGCTACATGCTCTAACTGTAAAGGAGCCTTGAGAGATATGATAAAGACTTATGGACTTTTTGAGAAATTTAAGATTAATTACTCTGGACTGGTGGATTTAGTCGTTAATGCCATGGCAGATATACCACCATTATTTAACTTTGAGGAAATGGAAGAATGAGATAGAAACCGTAATTTTTTGTTAAAATTATTAATGCTTGAAGAAATTGCCATTTTCAATGAACTGAGCAACGATGATCTGAGAAATCTTGAAAAAAATTTAACAATCCAGAGCTTTAAAAAACGTCAGGTAATTTTTTATGAAGGAGACAGCGCGGAGTGGTTTTATATTCTTTTAAAAGGTAAGGTTAAAATATCAAAGTTTTCCGCTGATGGCAGAGAAATTGTTCTTGAAATAATTGATGCACCTGATTTTTTTGGTGCTCTTGCAGTAATAAAAAATTTTCCTTATCCAGCTACTGCAATAGCAATAGAGAATTGCGAGGTTGGAAAGGTTGGGAGGAATATTTTTTTAAAAGTATTCAATAAGTATCCTGGTTTAAATAATAAGATTCTACATCATATTACTATGAGGCTGAGAGCAGGCGTTGAAAGTCTTAAAAATCTCGCGCTGGAAGATGTTTTATCAAGGATTGTTTATCAAATCCTCAAGCTTACCACAAAGTATGGTAAAAAAGTTTCAGAAGGGGTTTTAATAGATTTAAAACTCACAAAGCAGGAGATTGCAGAAATGGCAGGCACAACTACTGAAACGGCAATAAGAATAATAGGCAGATTAAAAAAAGAAGGCTACATAGTTGAGCAAAATCGTAAGATTATCGTGAAAGATATAGATAGGCTTTTTGAATTACTTAAAAATAAACTTTGATTGAGGAGGAAGGCTTATGGAATGCAGAATTGAAAGAAACAAAAAAATCTGTAACTGCAGTTATGAACCCTGTGAGAAAAAAGGAATATGCTGTGAATGCTTGCATTATCACAGAAAAAGAGGAGAGCTGCCAGCATGTTATTTTACTCCAGAAGTGGAAGCTACCTATGACAGAAGTATAAAAAGATTTATATCAATGTATCAAGGAAAGAAGTAAAGTCTTCTAAAACAATATCTGTTGCATCTTTAACTTTTCTGGATAAATCAACTTTTGCTACAGTCATGCCTGCCTTGAATGCGTATCTACGGCAGGTAAATACAGTTATGCACTTATTTGAATATATAGCTTTGCCTGCTACAGTGTAGTCATGTCCTCTTATAAAACATGAAGCACCACAAGAATCTAAAAAATTAATGAGTTGCTCCTCTGTGAACTTAGGAACTCCATATCCTCTAAACATGGGAGAACACTCAGGGTCTGCCCATAAAATGTCCATAATTAAATCTTCACGAGATTTATCCTCTATTTTTTGTCCTCTCATGGGAAATCCACCATGAGCAGCTACAACTCCATTTAGTGTCTGAAGCATCAAAGGCATCTCTTTAAAAACGGATACCGCAGCCTCATGGATTTTTACTCCTGTGCTACCAAAAATTTCAATAAGCTCTTCATTAAATTCATAGGGAAAACATTCCACAGCATAGTTTGCTTCATGGTTACCCTTTAAGAGAAAAACTCTTTCTGGAAAGTTTATTTTCAGCAAGCATAGATAAACAAGATTCCAGAGAGAACCTTCAGGTTCAGGCTCTCTATCCACATAATCTCCAAGAAATACAAGATATTGTTTGCCTGAGGCATTTAAAAATCTTTTAACGATGTATTTTGTAGTTGAAAAATCTCCATGAGTATCTCCAACAAATACTGCTTTACCTTCCTGAAGATCTGGTTTTATAAAAGCAGGCTCCTTTGCCAGCACTTCAGTGGTATTTTTAAAAACCTCAATAATATCTTCTGGTTCAAAATCATTTAATAATTCCGTATTATAAAGAACTTCCGAAAACATCTATCAGTTCTTTATGGTTCCCGTCAGAGGCTATTTCCTTTATAAAGTTTTTTGCCTCTGGTGTCCCTATTGATTTTAATGCATTGATAATTGCTATTCTCACTGCAAGAGTTTTTTCTGATAAAAAGGCTTCTTTTAAATATTTAACTGCTTCAGCCATCTTAATTCTACCCAGTGACCTTGCAGTAGCTTCTCTCACAAGAGTTTCTGGGTCATTTAAGCCTTCTTTAAGAATCTCAAGAAGCCTCATGCTTGGTTTAAAGTCTCCTAAAGCATCAGCTACATAAGATTTTAGAGAAGGACATTCATTATGAAAGAAGGGGTCCTGAAACATTCCCAGTAAAGCTTCCTCAGCCTGAGGACTGCCGATACTTCCAAGTAGTCTTATTGCGCGGATTCTGTATCTCCAGTCATAACCCCTTGCATCAGCAAGTTTTACAACAGTTGAAAGCATATCAGGATTTTTGAATTTTCCAACAAATGCTGGATCTACAATCTTATCTCTCCATTGGGGTGTATCAAGCTCCTTAAAAAGTTCATCAATTGTAAGGCTGTAAACACTGGTAAAAGGGAAAAGCAGAAATACTAAAATCAGAAGTTTCAAAAAATTTTTCATAAAAAACCTCCGTAACGGTTTTTTTATAAATTTTATAATTATTTTATAATAAAACTATGCAATGGAAAAAAGAAAGAGAAGAAGTTGTGAAGATAGCAAAAAGAATTTATAAAAAAGGGCTTGTTACTGGATGTAGTGGTAACATTAGTATGAGACTGAAAGAAAATCTTATTGCTATTACAGCAAAATCCAAATCTTACAATACAATGAAAGCATCAGATGTGGTAATTATTGATTTTAATGAGAATGTCATAGAAGGAGACAGAGAACCCTCATCGGAAAGAAAGCTTCATATAGAGATTTATAAGGCAAGAGAGGATGTAAATGCGGTGATTCACACACATTCTACTTTTGCATGCACAATGGCAGCCTTGAATCTTTCTCTTCCTTCAATTCTTGATGAACAGATGGATGTTCTGGGAGGACAGATAGATGTTACAAAATACGCTCCCTCTGGAACAAAAGAGCTTGCTGCAGAGGTTGTAAAAGCTTTAGGGAATAAAAAAGCTGTTTTTTTATCAAGGCATGGAGCTGTTAGTGTAGGATATAACATGGAGGAAGCTTTTTCAGTCTGTGAACTTCTTGAAAAACTCTGCAAGATTTATATTTTGATAAGATTAATTCAGAGATAACTTAGTGTTTTTCAAGATAGTTAACAATATAGTCTTTTATCCCTTCTTCAAGAGATAAAGTGGGTTTATTGTAGCCTGCTTTTTTAAGTTTACTCATATCAGCTTTTGTAAGATATTGATATCTTTCTTTAATTTCTTCTGGCATGTCAATGTATTCAATCTGTGGTTTAAGTCCTAATGCTGAAAAAACCGCTTTTGCTAAATCATTCCATGAACGGGGTATGCCTGTTCCTGCATTGAAAATCCCATTTATTTCAGGTTTTTCAAGGAAAAACAGAGTCATCTCTACAGCATCTTTTACATAAATGAAATCTCTAAGTTGTTCACCATCTCTGTAATGCGGGTGATAGGATTTAAAAAGTCTTATTTTGCCATCTTTTTTAATCTGCTCATAGGCTTTTAAAACCATACTTCTCATGTCACCTTTATGAGCTTCTCCTGGTCCGTAAACATTGAAGTATTTTAACCCAACTATTTTATCAAGAATTCCATTTTTTAATGCCCAGAGGTCAAATATCTGCTTTGAATAACCATAGGCATTTAAAGGTCTTAAAAGAGGAATTAAGCTATGCTCATCAGAAAATCCTTTAGAGCCATCTCCATAGGTGGCTGCAGTTGATGCATATATGAATCTGACATTGTTTTTTAATGACCATTTTGCCAGCTTTTTAGTGTATTCATAGTTGTTTTTCATAAGAAAATCAACATCCCTTTCAGTAGTGCTACTTCTTGCACCAAGATGGATTATTGCTTTAGTTGAAATTTTAAATTCCTCTATTTTTTCAATAAACTCATCTTTATGAATGTAATCCTCAAAATTAAGTTCCACAAGATTTTTCCACTTTTCCGAGGTATTTAAATTATCAACTATGAAGATTTTTTCTTCACCCAGTTCATTAAGCCTTTTTACCACATTTGAGCCAATAAATCCAGCTCCTCCAGTGACAATTATGTAGCTCAATTTTACCTCCAGAACAGTTTAATTTTTATTTTACCAGAATTTTGCTCTATTCTGTAACGAGAAGGAAAAAGTTTTGAAATTGTAGATATAAATGTGACCTGCCTCTTTCTTTATCATTTCAAACCGAAGTGAGGAACCTCCTCCTTACTGAAAAAGATGGTATTTACCATGCCCGACTTTGTCGGGCTTGCAATCCCCTCATTAATAATTCTTTTCACTTCTCATTTCTCCCGTTTCACTTTTAAAGAAAATGAGGAGATTCCTCGTCGCTTACGCTCCTCGGAATGACACTTTGTCATTGAGAGCCCGACAAAGTCGGGCGTGGCAATCTTTGTGATAAGGAGATTCCTCACTCCGTTCGTGCTCTGTTTGGAATGACAAAAAGAAAAAAGATGAGATTCCTCGTTTAGCTCGGAATCTAATATACAATGATAAAAAGAAAGCATTGGGATGACAATAAAGGTGGAATGCCACCTTTGTAATGACAAAGATGCAATGTTTTTCAGCTCTATCTGCAATCTTAGTAAGTTGACAAACATATAAAAAATTTTTTATACTTTTTTATGAAAAATTTGAAAACATCTGAGTTGGCAAAGGTGTTTCATGCCTTATCTGATGAAACGAGGCTTAAAATTCTCAAACTTCTTGAAAAAGGCGAACTTTGCGTATGTGAGATAGTTAATGCTCTTGAGATGGTTCAGCCAAAGGTTTCATTTCATCTCGGCGTTTTAAAGGAAGCAGGGCTTGTAAAGATAAAAAGAAAAGGAAAATGGATTCTTTATAGCCTTGATGACGCAGATCTGTTTAAAAGATTTTTAATTCTCTCTGTGCTTGAAAAGATTTCAGATGATGAAATAAGAAAAGAGCTTGAAAGTCTAAAAAATTTTAAAGATAGCCAGGATCCCCGCTATTGTAAGACTTAATTAAAAATTCAGGAGGATAAAATTGAAGGAAAAAACTAAACTTGGATTGATTGTTCTTATTTTTCTTGTATTTTATTTTCTTCCAATAGAAAATCAAAGATTTACCAATGCGATTTTTGAATCCTTAGCTCTTGCTAAGTGGTATGCTCAGGAGCATGTGCTTTTATGCTTAATTCCAGCTTTTTTCATTGCAGGTGCAATTGCTGTTTTTGTAAACAAAGCTGCTGTAATGAAATACTTTGGTGCAAAGGCAAACAAGGTTCTTTCTTATGGTGTGGCTGCTGTATCTGGCTCAATTCTGGCTGTGTGTTCCTGCACAATACTGCCCCTGTTTATGAGTATCTATCAAAGAGGAGCAGGGCTTGGTCCTGCAATTGCTTTTCTTTACTCTGGTCCTGCAATAAATGTTCTTGCAATAATTCTCACTGCAAGAATTCTTGGATGGGATATTGGAGTTGCAAGGGCAGTAGGAGCAGTTCTTTTCAGCATAATTATTGGATTGCTCATGCATCTTATTTTTATAAAAGAAGAGAAAAAAAGGCAGGCTGATGAGGAGTTTGATGTTGCAGGGCCACAGGCTAAACCACTTTATCAGACAGCACTACATCTTTTTTTCATGATAGGATTTCTAATTTTCGCAAACTGGGGAAAACCACAGGAAGGCGCAGTTTCTCTCTGGTGGACCGTGTATAATATAAAGTGGGTGCTTGCAATAGTATTCCTTACACTGGTAGTTTTGTTCAGCCTTAAATGGTTCAGTAAGGATGAAATTACTCAGTGGGTTTATCAGACATGGTATTATGCCTATCTTATAATTCCTCTTCTTTTTATCGGTGTTGTCGTTGCTGGATTTTTCTTTGGTAGAGTAGGACATGAAGGAGTTGTTCCATCAGAGTGGGTTTACTCATTGGTGGGCGGAAACTCTTTACAGGCAAACTTTATAGCCAGTGTTGTGGGAGCTTTTATGTATTTTGCAACTCTAACAGAAGTTCCTATAATTCAGGGTTTGCTCGGTGCAGGAATGGGAAAAGGACCTGCCCTTGCACTTCTGCTTGCAGGACCTGCGCTGAGTCTTCCAAGTATGATTGTTATAATGAGAACAATAGGATTCAAAAAAACAGCAGTCTATGTAAGCCTCGTTATTATAATGGCAACAATTACAGGCATGGTTTTTGGTGCAATTGTTGATTGACCTTAGCATAGATTAAATACTCAATATTGCCTTTTTGCCCTTTGATGGGAGACTCTATAATACCAACTACAATGAGATTCAGAGTTTCAAAGAATTTTTTAATTTCCTCTACTGCTTTTCTTCTTTTTTCTGGAGCTTTTACTATTCCACCTCTGTCAACTTCACCACGACCAACCTCAAACTGTGGTTTAATTAGTGCGATAATTTCACCTCCTGGTTTCAGGAACTCTATAAGTTTTGGAATAACAAGCTTTAAAGATATGAAGGATACATCAACTGTTGCTATATCAATATCCTCGGGAATGCTTTCTCTATTCATGTATCTTATATTCGTTCTCTCTACTGGAATAACTCTCGGATCTGTTCTGAGTTTCCATGCAAGCTTACCATATCCAACATCTATTGCATAAACACGCTTTGCACCATGCTGCAAAAGACAGTCAGTAAATCCTCCTGTGCTTGCGCCCACATCCATTGCTACTTTATCTTTCACATCTATAGAAAAAGCTTTTAATGCTGCCTCAAGCTTTAATCCACCTCTGCTAACATATGGAAGAGGCTGTCCGCAGAGCTCTATTTTTGCATCTTCATCAACCTGTGTGCCTGGCTTTTCAATTTTCCGTCCATTTACAATGACTTTTCCCTCAATTATGAGTGCACGGGCTTTTTCTCTGCTTTCGGTAATGCCCTTTTTAAGGAGTAATTGATCCAGACGAAGCTTCACGATGTGCGTTTTATTATATATCTTGCAATCTCTCTTAATGGTTCTGCTTTATGATCAAATGTTAAAAGAGCATCCAGGGCCTCATCTATCAGTTTTTTTGCCTTTTTCTTTGATTCAGCAATTCCATATACTCTTGGATAGGTCATCTTTCCTTTTTCAATATCAGAGCCTTTTGGTTTTCCCATCTCCTCAGTACAGCCCTCTATATCAAGGATGTCATCAATTATTTGAAAGGCAAGACCTATACTTAATCCGTATTTTTCAATTCTTTTTATTTTTTCATCATCAGCACTGGCAAGTATTGCTCCTGATTTAACGGATGCAGAAATCAACTTTGCAGTTTTATTTAAATGAATGAATTCAACAGTTTCTCTATCAGGCTCTTTTCCCTCTGAGATTAAATCCATTGCCTGACCTCCTACCATTCCGTAAACACCCGCTGAACTACTTAATTCATAAATGACCTTTATAAGATTTAATGGCTCAACATCAGCATATTCTGGATTGGATAGAATTCTAAAAGCCTCTGTCAGCAATCCATCACCTGCAAGGATTGCAATTCCCTCTCCAAATACTTTATGATTTGTTGGTTTACCCCGTCTTAGGTCATCGTTATCCATTGAAGGAAGGTCATCGTGAATTAAAGAATAGGTATGGATAAACTCTATTGCAGTCGCATATGGAGTTATATCTTTCTTGCCTCCACAGGCTTCATAGGAAGCGATACAGAGAACGGGTCTCAGTCTTTTTCCACCAGCAGTTAAAGAGTAAAAAACAGAGTCATGAAGTATGGACGGTTTTATGGATGGATTGAAATAAGATTTGATAAATTCTTCAACTTTCTCTTTTTTTTCGGCAATGTATTTTTTTAGATCAAACATTTTATTCCCACTCAATTGTTCCCGGTGGCTTTGAAGTTATGTCATAGACAACCCTGTTTACTCCCTTTACTTCATTGATTATTCTATTTGAAATTCTCTCAAGTAATTCATATGGAAGCCTTACCCAGTCTGCTGTCATTCCGTCAACACTGTGAACTGCTCTAACAGCAATAACATACTCGTATGTTCTTTCATCTCCCATAACTCCCACTGTTCTTATGGGAAGAAGAACTGCAAAGGACTGCCATACTTTTTTATACCATCCTGAGTTTTTAATCTCTTCAAGAACAACTCTGTCAGCCTGCCTAAGTATTTCAAGCCTTTCACTGGTAACCTCTCCAACGCATCTTATAGCAAGCCCAGGTCCAGGGAAAGGATGTCTGTATAAAATCTCATCAGGTATTCCAAGTTCTCTGCCAAGCTGTCTTACCTCATCCTTAAAAAGCTCTCTTAAAGGTTCAATCAATCTGAGCTTCATTCTTTTAAGCAGTCCGCCCACATTGTGATGGCTCTTTATGGTTGCAGAAGGACCTTTAAAGGACACACTTTCTATTACATCGGGATAAAGAGTTCCCTGGGCTAAGAACTTAACTCCTTCAATTTTTTTAGCTTCTTCTTCAAATATCTTTATAAACTCTGCACCGATAATTTTTCTTTTTCTCTCAGGGTCACGCACTCCTTTAAGCCTTTTAAGAAATCTCTCTGATGCATCAACTACTTTTAAATTTATATGAAAATTATTCTTAAGCATCTCTTCAACCTTTTGCCTCTCACCAGCCCTTAAAAGTCCGTTATCAACGAATATGCAGGTTAAAGCATCTCCTATAGCCTGATGAACCAGAACTGCTGTAACAGTTGAGTCCACTCCTCCACTTAAAGCACAGACAACTTTATATGAGCCGACCTTTTTTCTTATTTCCTCTATCTGCCTTTCCACAAAAGAATGCATGTTCCATGAAGGCTGGCAACCACATATCTTGAATACAAAGTTATGGAGAATTTTTTTGCCTTCCTCAGTATGCACAACCTCTGGATGAAACTGTAATGCGTATATTTTTTTATCTTTATTAGCCATTGCAGCATAGGGAGAGTTTTCAGTATGGGCAATCTTTATAAAGCCTTCAGGCATTTCTGTGATTCTATCAGCATGACTCATCCAGACCACTGTTTCCCGAGCAACATCGCTGAAAATATCAGAAAAATCTTCAATTTTTAAAACAGCTTTACCATATTCCCTTTTCTGAGCCCTTGAAACCTTTCCACCAAGAAGATGGGTAATAAGCTGCATTCCATAGCATATTCCAAGAACTGGTATGCCAAGATTAAATATTTCTTTATCAATAGATGGTGCACCTTCTTCATAAACACTTGCAGGTCCACCAGAAAGAATAATTCCCGCTGGTTTTCTTTTTTTTATTTCATTAAAGGAAGCGTTACAGGGAATTATTTCAGAATAAACATTAAACTCTCTTATCCTTCTCGCAATAAGCTGAGTATATTGGGAGCCAAAGTCAATTACTATAATTTCTTCCATATCAGTCTTCAACCCAGTAGTTTGGTGATTCTCTTGTTATTGTAACATCGTGAACATGGCTCTCTCTTAATCCAGCATTGGTAATTTTGATAAATCTTGCTTTAGTTCTTAGTTCCTCAAGGTTTCTACAACCGCAGTATCCCATTCCTGATTTAAGCCCTCCAACAAGTTGATGAACGCTTTTTGCAAGAGGTCCTCTGTAAGGAACTCTTCCTTCAACTCCTTCAGGGACGAGCTTTTCAGGAGATACAGCTTCCTGTCTGTATCTGTCACGGGAACCTTCCTGCATGGCACCAATAGAGCCCATGCCTCTGTACGTTTTATAACTTCTTCCCTGATAAAGTATTATTTCACCGGGTGCTTCATCTGTTCCTGCAAATAGGCTTCCAATCATAACGCAGTGAGCCCCTGCTGCAAGAGCTTTTGTAATATCTCCTGAGTATTTTATACCACCATCGGCAATAAGAGGTATGTTATATTTTGATGTAACAGAATAACAGTTCATAATTGCGGTAAGCTGTGGAACTCCTGCCCCGGCAACAATACGGGTTGTGCATATGGAGCCCGGTCCAATTCCTACTTTTACTGCGTCAGCACCTGCCTGAATGAGCTCCTCTGCAGCCTCTGCTGTTGCAATGTTGCCTGCAACCACATCAATGTCAAATCTCCTTTTAAGTTCTTTCAGTGTTTCAATCACGCCTTTGCTGTGTCCATGAGCTGTGTCAATTACAATTGCATCTACACCGGCTTTAACGAGCAATTCTGCTCTATAAATAGCAGGTTCACCAACTCCTACTGCTGCAGCAACTCTGAGTCTTCCAAGATGGTCTTTGCAGGCATTTGGATATTTTCTTCTTTTTTCAATGTCTTTTATGGTTATCAATCCTTTGAGATTGAAGTTTTCGTCCACAATTGGAAGCTTCTCTATCTTGTATCTGTGAAGAATTTCCTGTGCCTCTTCAAGAGTTATTCCAACAGGAGCTGTGATAAGTCTTTCCTTTGTCATTACTTCTTCAACCTTTCTTGTAAAATCCCTTTCAAACTTGAGGTCTCTGTTTGTTATTATGCCTACAAGTTTTCCATTAACAGTTACAGGAACGCCTGAAATTCTGTATCTCTCCATTAAGGCTAAAGCCTCTGATATTGGAGCATCAGGCCCGATTGTTATTGGATCAACAATCATTCCACTTTCTGATTTTTTTACCTTATCCACTTCCATTGCCTGTTTTTCAGGAGACATGTTTCTGTGAATTACTCCAATGCCTCCTTCTCTTGCAATGGCTATTGCAAGATTTGCATCTGTAACTGTATCCATTGCAGCACTGACTATAGGAATGTTAAGCTTTATATTTGGAGTGAAGTAAGTTGTTACATCCACCTCAGCAGGAACAACATCTGATTTTGCAGGAACAAGTAACACATCATCAAAGGTTAAGCCTAAAGGGATTTCACTTTCTCTCATTTGATAACTCCTTTTTGTTATAATTTATTTAAGATGCGCCTGTAGCTCAGTGGAGAGAGCGTGGGGCTCCGGACCCCGAGGTCGGAGGTTCAAATCCTCTCAGGCGCATTATACTTTTGTCAAAATGTGTCCAAGCTTTTCCTTCTTTGTTTTTAAATAGCATTTGTTATTTTCATTTGGTTTAATTTCAATGGGAACTCTTTCCACAACTTTAAGTCCATAACCTTCCAATCCTACAATCTTACGGGGATTGTTTGTCATAAGTCTCATTTTTCTTATACCGAGGTCAACTAAAATCTGAGCTCCCACTCCGTAGTCTCTCAGATCTGGTTTAAAGCCAAGTTTTATATTGGCTTCCACAGTATCATAGCCCTTCTCCTGTAATTCATAGGCTTTTAACTTATTCAGAAGACCAATTCCTCTTCCTTCCTGCCTCATGTAAAGAAGCACTCCTTTTCCTGCCTCTTCAATCATTTCCAGTGCTCTGTGAAGCTGTGAACCGCAGTCACATCTTTTTGACAGAAATACATCACCGGTTAAGCATTCTGAGTGAACCCTCACAAGGACTTCATCGCCTGGTTTAATCTCTCCTTTTACAAGTGCAAGATGAACTTTGTCATCTATTAAAGTAGTATATGCTATTGCTTTAAACTCACCGTAGTCTGTGGGAAGTTGAACTGTTGCAACTCTTCTTACGAGGGTTTCATTTCTCATTCTGTATCTGATGAGGTCTTTAATTGTCGTAATCTTAAGTCCGTGTTTTTTAGCAAACTCCATCAATTGTGGAACTCTTGCCATTGTTCCATCTTCATTCATAATCTCGCATATAACACCTGCTGGATAAAGCCCTGCAAGACGAGCAAGATCAACAGCTCCTTCAGTGTGTCCTGCTCTCTTAAGAACTCCACCTTTTTGAGCTCTCAATGGAAAAACATGACCGGGTTTTACGAGGTCTTCAGGTTTTGTTTTTGGATCAATTGCAGTAAGAATTGTGTGAGCTCTGTCATGGGCTGAAATTCCTGTGGTTACACCTCTCCTCGCTTCAATTGATACAGTAAAGGCTGTTTGATGCGGAGTTTCATTTATGTCCACCATCATGGGAAGTTTCAATTCTTCAACCCTTTCAGGAGTTAAAGCTAAGCATATTAAACCTCTGGCATACTTTGCCATAAAGTTTATTGCTTCAGGTGTGACCTTTTCTGCTGCTATAAAGAGGTCTCCCTCATTTTCTCTATCTTCATCATCAACAAGTATGATCATTTTTCCCTGAGCTACGTCTTCAAGAACTTCCTCTATTGTGTTAAATTTGAATGTCTCTTTTTTTAGAGTCATTTCTACTCCCTCCTCTGAGGATTAATTTTTAATATATCAAAATTTGAAAAGTTTTTGCGAGGTTTAAATTAAAAGCCTAAGAATTTTTTGAGTATCTTGAACTATGGTATAATTTTTAATAATGAAAAAGGTTTATCTCAGTATAGAGGGAAATATTGTAAAAGCTGTTATACCTAAAAAAGGAATTGAAAATGCCGAATTTTCAGAATTTTCTCGGGATGAGATTTTTGACTTCGTTAAAGAAAATTCAATAAAAGAGTTGTATATTTCAGTTTCCTTTTCAGATCTATACACATTTAAATTTTCTTTACCTTTTCAAATTCCTGAAAAGAAAAAAATTCTTGAAAAGTTGACATTTAATGAAATAAGAAAAAGATATCCATCGTTGCAGCAATTTTCATTTATTTATGAAAAATACGAGACTGAGGCAAGAAGCTGGATAAGATGTTATGTGGTACCTGAGTCTTCCTATCAATTCATTGAGGAATTAATAGAAGCAAAGGTTAATATAAAAGCTCTTTATCCAATGCATGTTCCTTTAATTTCTCTCATAAATTCTGACTCACAGCTTGCAGAAAAAAATAAAGTAGTATGCTTTATTTCTGGAAAATCAAGATTTTTATTCATTTTTGAGAAATCTGAGATGCTTCTTATGAGAGAGTTTGAAGGAAGCGAGGATTTAGCAGAGGAAGATATAATGAATATCAATATGACAGTGAACTACGCAATCCAGAATTTAAGGGTAACTCCTGAGGAGATTATTTTTATTGGCACAAAACATAAGGAAGTTTCAGGACTTATTCTTCCTCATAGATTTTTATCAGTATTGCTAGAAACACAAGAATATACATTGCCTTTGAGCATGGTATTGTTTGAAGAAAGCTTAAAAAAGAGAAGCATTCTACCTAAGTCCTACAGAAGATTTAAAAAAACAACGAAATATTTAAACTATGCAGGCTTTTTTCTTATAATAACTGCTGTGATTTTATCAGTCTATAATCTGGAGTATTTTTACAGATTAAAATCCCTCTACAGTTCATTGCTCTCTCAAAGGCAATATATACTGCAGCATGAGCAAGAGTTTGTCAATGTTCAACAAATTATGAAAAAATTTGAAACCGAGTTAAAACCTTTTGTTGAATTGCAAAACAAAAGAAATTCCATGATTGATACGAGATATATTATTATGAATATTTCTCAGTCCAAAACAGGCTTGATTCAGCTGGATTCTTTAGAGATACTGAATTCTGAAAAACCAGAGATAAAAATAAAAGGAAAGAGCACTGGAAAAAGTTTTTCTGAAAGACAAAGCTTTTATTTGAATTTTAAATCATCTCTTTCTGAGAAAGGTTTTAAAATTACCAGTGAAAACTGGGATATTACAAAAGGAGAGCTGAGCCTAAACGCAGTTTATGAGCATCCGGGAATTTTACAGTAAAAAAATAAGCAAAAAAATTTTTTTCTTATCATGCCTTTACGCTATTGTCATGATTCTTTTGTCTGCCTTAATTTATCTTGATAAAACAGAAAAATCTATTAAAGAAGATGCTGCATTTATAAAGAAATTAGAGCATAAGATAAACCAGAGCATTAGATTAAAGAAAACTCTTGAAAGCATCAGTATACCTGAAAAGAAAAGCGCAGAAATTCTGGCAGCCCAGTTTATTGATAGTTTAAAAGCAAAATTCCCTGAAATTAATATAGAGATATCAAAGATGACAAAGGAACAAAAACAATTAAGTCTTGATATGAGCTTGAAAGCGGAAACTTCCTGGAGTAGATTTACTGATTTGTTAAGCTTTCTTGAGGAAACTGGATATCCTTTTATTTTCATTAAATCAATCTCAATTTCTCAAAAGGGCAATTCAATAGGTATTGATATCAAAACAGAATTAAAGTTAATTTATCAGGAAGATGATAAAAGAGTTTAAGATATCCATTGCTATTTTTATAGTTTCTTTTTTGTTTTTAGGGCTTTCTTTGAAAATCAAACCTCCCTCATTTGTTACTCCCTTTGAAAAAAATATCTCAGAGTATGCCCTACCGGAGATAACAATTAAAGAGAAAATTCGTTTCCTCGGATATAGTTTAAACAATCCTTTTGAAACATCAAAAATAGCAGAGAATGAAAAAAAGCTTGAAAAATCAACAGTTACAGAAATTCCACTTCCTGTGCTATCATTTATCTATGAAGGTAGGAATAAGTATGCTGTGATAGGAAACTCTATCGTAAAGGAAGGGGATATTATTAATGGATACCAGATAAAAGGCATTTTCAAAAACAGGGTTTTGATTAAAGACAAAAAAGGAGAATTGAAATGGTTAAAGCTGGAAAATTATTAATATTGCTTTTTTTAATGCTCCATGCCTGTAGCAGTATGGAGATGAAAGGAGAGATAAAGATTCCTCAGATTGAGTTTCCTAAGAAGGAAGAAACGGTAAAAAAAGAAGTTTCTCCAGACTTCAGAATAGAGCAGGAGGATATAACTCCACTTAAGATGAAAAGGGTTTCTGTAAACGCGAGACAGACTCCGATGAGAGATATTTTGCTTGTTTTATGTAAAGATGCTGGTTTAAATTTGGTTATTGAAAAAGGTGTAGACCCAAATGTTCCAATAACACTGGTTTTAAGTAATGTAACACTGAAGGATGCTCTTGATGCTGTTTTTTCCTCCACTGATTATTTCTATAAAATTGAAAGAAACATGCTTCTTGTAAAAGACACTGATACAAGAATATTTCATCTGAGTACAATCCCCATTCAACAGAATTATTCAACAGATGTGGGTGGAGATATTCTTGGTGGAGTAACAGGCCAGCTGCCGGGTACAACAACAAGCACCGCAGGAACAACAGGCGCTACAGCAGGGACAGGGGCAACTATACTTAAGGGAAATGTATCAAAATCTGAAAAAACAGATGATACGGCATATAAGTTCTGGGATTCAATAGAAAAAGCACTTTCTACAATTCTTGGAACATCTGCACCTCAAATAGTTTCTCCAGCAGTCCCAGGAGGTCCAGTTCAAGCCACTGTGGGAGGTAGTCGCGAAAACTATGTAATAAATAGGATGACAGGAACAGTGATGGTTACAGCAACAAAGAAAAATATGAGAAAAGTTGAAGAGTATCTTGAAACAGTGAAAAAGGTAATGGCAAGGCAGGTTCTTATAGAAGCCAAAGTTATAGAAGTAGCACTTTCAAAATCTTTAAAATACGGAATTGATTGGTCTTTCTTAAGAGAGTGGAGTCATGGCACACATAACTGGAACATTGGTGCTCAGACATCAGGCTTTACAAATGTAATAGGTCCTGATACTCCCTATTCCGCTGCGAAGTTCTCATTGACAACAACGGCTATAAAGGATTTCTCAGCTTTAATTAAGGCTCTTGGACAGTTTGGAGATGTGAGAACCCTTTCAAATCCTCGCGTAAGTATAATGAATGGACAGACTTCTCTTTTTACAGTGGGAAGAAATTACTCATTTATATCAAAAGCTCAGAGCAATGTTACAACATCCGGGACAGGTTCACCAATTATAACTTATACAGTGGAAACAGGCAATCTTCTTTCAGGACTCATAATTGGTATAGTTCCTTACATTGATGACAATGGAGAAATTTCTCTTACAATTACTCCGATAGTTTCAAAGCTTATAGAAATGAGGTCTGCAACTTTTGGTTCTTCAGAGGCTCAAACAACAATTCAGCTTCCCAGCGTTGATTTAAGAGAACTCAGCACAACAGTTAAAGTAAAGGATGGAGAGATTATAATAATTGGTGGGATGATTAAAAAAGAAGAGAGTCTCTCAGAAAATAAAATGCCCCTTTTAGGAGACATTCCTGTAGTAGGTGAACTTTTTAAAAGTAAAGACAAGGAAGAGACAAATACAGAGCTTGTGATACTTTTACAGCCAAGGATTATTCCCCAATGAGGCTTGGTGATCTTTTATTAGAAAAAAATTTAATAACCGAACAGGAACTAAGCATAGCTCTTAATGTTCAGAAAATCACGGGGCAAGTTCTCGGAAAATGTTTAACATCACTTGGATTTATTACATCTTCAGAGCTTGCAGAAGTTCTTGCAGTTCAACATGGACTTGAATATATAGATATCAAGCAGTATCCAATTGACTCAGATATTCTTAAAAAATTTCCAAAGGATGTTACTGAAACAGCAAGATTTCTTCCCATTGAAGAAGCAGATGGAGTTGTCAGAATAGCCGTTACTGATCCAAGCAACATCGTTGCTCTTGATAAAGTAAGATCAATCACAGGGAAAAGAGCAAAACCCTATCTTACAGATGAAGATAGCTTCATAGATACACTTGAAAAGGCTTACTATTTTCTGGAAAATCCAACAGAAAAGATTATAGAAGAAGCAATAAATGTAACTCTAACAACAGGAGTAACTCCTCCTGATCGTTTTCCACGAATTGTGGATGCTTTATTAGCAGAGGGAATAAGAAGAGGTGCAACAGACATACATATAAATGTTAATGCTGGTGTTTTAACAATCAGTTACAGAGTTGATGGAATTCTTACTGAAGGTTACTTTCTTCCAAAGTCAATGCATACAGGAATTGTATCAAGAATAAAGATTCTTTCAAGACTTGATATAGCAGAGCAGAGGCTTCCTCAGGATGGCTCATTTATTTTCTCTTTTATAGGAAAGAAATATGAAGTAAGAGTATCAACCATTCCCACAGTAGAAGGAGAAAGCGTTGTCCTTAGATTGCTTTTTGGTGGTTCAGAGGAGTTTTATAACCTTCCAAAACTCGGCTTCAGTGAGGCTCTTTTTTCAAGCCTTAAAGCTCTTATTAAAAAACCCAATGGCATAATTCTTGTTGTCGGACCTACAGGTGCTGGAAAGAGTACAACCCTTTATGCATTAATAAGAGAAATTAACAGGCTTCAGAGAAGTGTTATCACCATTGAAGATCCTGTTGAATACAGAATCTCTTTTGTAAAACAAAGTGAAGTGAATGAAAAAATAGGATATGACTTTGCTCTTGCTGGAAGAAACTTTATGAGACATGATCCTGATATAATTCTTCTTGGTGAGATTCGTGATGAGGAAACAGCACGCATTGCAATAAGAGCATCAATTACAGGGCATCTTGTTTTGAGCACTCTTCATACTTCTGATGCAGTGAGTTCTATTCCAAGACTTTTTGACCTCGGTGCTGATAGATTTCTTCTTAGTTCATCTCTGCTTGCTGTCCTCAGTCAGAGACTTATAAGAAAAATATGCCCTTTCTGTAAAACATCAAGAGATTTAAAAGAAAGAGAAAAAGAGATTTTTGCTTCCTTTAACATGAATCCTGACAGAATCTATTATGGTAAAGGCTGTAAAATGTGCAGAAACACTGGCTATTTAGGAAGAGTAGCCATAGGAGAGCTTATGACAGTAAATGAAAAGATTAGAGATATGATTTATGAAGGAGCTTCCTTTAATGCTCTCACAGAAGCAGCAGTTCAGCAGGGCATGATTCCACTTAAAATTGACGGATTAAAAAAGATTGCGGAAGGAGTCTCCACTTTTGAAGAAGTTGAAAGGGTGGTAGGATGAGCATTTTTATATACAGGGCAGTTACTGAGGAAGGCAAAGTTTTTAAAGGGTTTGTTAAAGCAGACAGTTACACAGATGCCATGAACATTCTTGCAATGAAAAATATTTATATTCTATCTGTATCAGAAATACCCAGAATTTTTTCACCTCTTATAAATCTTTTTTCAGGCAGGGTAAAAAATGTTCAGTTAATTGAATTTGCCAGAAACCTCTCAATAATGCTTAAAGCAGGAGTCCCTCTTACTGTAGCTCTTGCAGACATTGCTGAAAATATAACAAAGGAGAGATTTAAAAGAATTGTCCTGGATATGAAAGAAATGATTGAAAATGGAATGCCTTTTAATGAGGCAATATCAATGCACAGGGAAGTTTTCCCTCCTGTGGTTCAGTATCTCATAAAAATTGGAGAGGAAACAGGAAGACTTGACAGTAGCCTTAATGAGATAGCAGATTATTTTCAAAGAATTGAAGACTTAAGAACAGCAATAAAAAGAGCCCTTATTTATCCCATATTTGCCACCTCAGTTTCCTTTGGTGCTGTTTGCTTCTGGCTTGTTTATGTTCTACCAAAAATTGTAAATGCCATGCAGGGTATAGGAGTTAAGATTCCTTTTATTACGCAAATTCTGGTTCAGATCGGAGGGTTACTGACAAAGTTTTTTTACCTTTTACCTGTTTTCCCTTTAATTTTAATTTTTTCCATGCCTGTGATTAAGAAAAATAAAAAATTGAAGTGGATGAGAGACTTTCTTTCTTTTAAATTGCCCATAATAAAAGAGATATTTTACAATAGAGCAGTTGCTCTCTTTGCAGAGCAGCTGCGTATTCTTACAGTAACAGGAGTGCCAATAGACAATGCCCTGGAAATGACAGCAGAAGTTGTTAATAATGAAATAATGAAAAAGGCAATAAATAATGCAAAAGAAAAAATCATTACAGGAGAAAGAATTTCACAATCTCTTAAAGAACAGAAAATTTTTCCTCCAATGGCAATAAGGCTTATAGACACTGGCGAGACTTCAGGAAATCTTGATGAGCAGCTTAGATTTTTGAATAATTACTATACATCAAAACTTCAGGAATACTCTACAAGACTCGGCAAAATAATAGAGCCTGTAATGATTTTATTTATTGGGCTTTTCTTTACTGTGATTTTTATAAGTCTTTTAAGTCCTGTATATGATTTAATATCAAAACTCGGGAGATAGCTGTGGAGTATTTTGAGTTTTACAAACTTAAAGAAGATCCCTTTGGAATTACTCCAGATCCTGATTTCTTTTATCCTTCAAAGAGCCATATGGAAGCTCTTGAATCTATTAAATATCTTATTCAGAAAGGTGAAGGATTTATGCTCGTTACAGGTTATCCAGGCACGGGTAAAACAACACTTATAAGGAAAGTTTTAAGAAACTTTAAGGAAGAAAACATTCTGCCAGTTGTTATTTATAACTCTTCACTTACTCCTCAGGAATTGCTTAAAGGAATAATTGAGAAGATAAGTGCCGAGGATAGTTCAATTGATTTAAATAAGTTTCAAAGCAAGCTTTCAATGGTTGAATTTCTCTCAGAATATCTTAGAAATAAAAAACTTTCAGGATATAAAAATCTTCTCATAATTGATGAAGCACAGGATATGCCTGAGGAGACTCTCACTGAAATAAAACACCTTTCAAATATTGAAACAGAAAAGGAAAAACTTATTCAGATTATTCTTTTTGCTCAACCCTATTTTGAGGATATTCTGTCAAAACCAAAGTACTCACAGATAAATCAGAGAATAAGTCTCAAGGTTAGACTGTCTCCTTTGACAAAGGAAGAAGTTGGTGAATATATAAATTTTAGGCTTAAGAGTGCAGTAGAAAGCCCTGTTTATTTTAAAAAATCAGCTATAAGGAGAATATATAAAGCATCAAAGGGAATTCCAAGAGTTATAAATCTAATATGTTCAAGGGCATTGATGGTTGGATATATTAAAAATTCATATAAAATAAAAAAATCCTATGTAAAATTTGTTTTAAAACATCTTCATCTGTAAAATGCAACAGTTTTGTCTGACTGAGAAAATAGAACTTCTCTGGAATAAAATTGACGAATTAAAAAAACTTGTAGATGGGCTTGACTCGCTTTTTGTGAATTTTCCTGAAGTTTTTGAGCAAACAAAGGCTCTGGCAAATGAAGTTAAAAACCTAATTTTAAAAGTTGATCCCTTTGTTGAAATTTACGCTAAAAAGGTTTGTTCAAACTGTATTAACATCTGCTGTCTTAACAAAAACAGTCGCTATGAATATGATGATCTTATCTATATTCTGGCTTTGAGAGAAAAATTTCCTCTTCCTGAAAGAAATCTCAAAGAAAAAGAACCATGCTATCTTCTTACAGAAAAGGGATGTAAAATTCCTCGTTATTTGAGACCTCTTAGATGTAACTGGTATTTTTGTAAAGAGCTTTTACAGGAGATGGAAACAGCACCTCCTCGTGCCTTTAGAGAATTTTCAAACACATTTAACAAAATGCTTTATTTAAGACAGCAGATGCTAAACTCCTTCTTTCAATCACTCTCTTATACTAAGGGTGATGTATGATACTCTTCCGTTTCTGTAAAACCACACAATAGCTTCATTCTGAGCTTTTTTCGCAACTCTCATAAAGTCTTTAACATTGTTGATTTTTTCATTGTTAATCTCCATGATAACATCTCCTTTCTGAAGAAGTCCTTCAGCAGGAGAATTGGGATCAATTGATGTTATAACAACTCCATTGATTTTCTTAGGAACATTAAGCTCACTTCTCAGTTTATTTGTCAGATTATCAACAGAAATACCTGCCAGAACAGATTCTGCCTGAGAGAGCTGCTGTGCTGCTGGAAGCTCACCTATGGTAACAGTGACACTGTGATGTTTTCCGTTTCTTACTATCTCCATATTTACTGTTTTCCCCGGAGGAGTGTTTACTACCATGTTTCTTAGATGGGCTGAATCTTCAACTTCTTTACCGTCAAAGCTGATTATAATGTCTTTTCTCATGAGTCCAGCTTTTTCAGCCGGGCTTCCTTCCTGAACATCTGTAACAACAGCACCTTTTACTTCTTTAAGTTTTGCTGCCTTTGCCATTTCTGTATCTAAATCCTGAACTGTTACTCCAAGCCATCCACGGATTACCTTTTTATGTTTGATAAGGCTATCCATAACAGTCTTTGCCATGTTACTTGGAATTGCAAATCCTATTCCTTGATATCCTCCTGTGGTGCTGAATATGGCAGTATTTATACCAACAAGCTCACCTCTCACATTAACCAGAGGACCACCTGAATTTCCAGGGTTAATTGCAGCATCTGTCTGAATAAAATCTTCATAATCGGATATTCCCACATTGGCTCTTCCAGTAGCACTTACAATTCCGCTTGTCACAGTAAGATTAAGCCCATAGGGATTACCAATTGCAATTACTGTTTCACCAACCTTAAGTTTGTCAGAGTCTCCCCATTTGATGGCACGCAAGCCGTCTGCCTTTATTTTTATCACTGCAATATCGGTTTTTGCATCATAACCAATCACTGTTCCATCAAAAACCCTTTTATCATAAAGCTTTACCTTGATTTCATCAGCTCCTTTAATGACATGATAGTTTGTAAGAATGTATCCTGATGGATCAACGATTACTCCTGAACCAAGTGCGGTTTGAGTATATTCTCTTGGTCTTTCAAACATGTCGCCAAACTCCTCACCAAAGAATCTTCTGAAAAAAGGGTCATCAAAAGGAAAAGGAATTCCTGGTCTTTTGATTTTTTTCGTTGTGTAAATATTTACTACAGAAGGTCTTACAGCCTGAATAACCTCTGCCATGGCATTGCTGATTTTTGTTAAAAGCTCCTGAGATTCCTTAGAAATCTGATAGTCCTCTGAAAATCCTTTGCTCTGCAGGTCAAATCTTGAAGCAATTACCAGTCCGATGGTAATACCTATTAAAAGAAAAAGGACAGCGGAAAAAAGAATCTTTTTATTTTTCCTCATTCTTTACTCCTCCTTTATTTTTTGATTTTTTCCCAATCCTGTAGAAATCTCTCAATACCAATGTCAGTTAAAGGATGTTTAATAAGCTGTTTTATTACAGAATAGGGAATAGTGGCAATGTGCGCACCAATTCTTGCTGCTTCAAGGACATGCAGGGGATTGCGAATGCTTGCAACAATTACCTGAGTTTCAAAATCATAGTTTTCAAAGATGATCTGAATGTCCCTTATAAGTTCCATTCCAAAGTGACTTATGTCATCAAGTCTTCCCACAAAGGGACTTACATATGTAGCTCCAGCCTTTGCTGCTAAAAGTGCCTGCATTGGTGAAAAAACAAGGGTTACATTGGTTTTTATCCCTTCCTGAGAAAGCTTTCTTACTGCCTTAAGCCCATCTTCAGTCATAGGAATTTTGATAACAATATTTGTATGAATTTTGCTTAACTCATAAGCCTCTTTAACCATATCATCAAAATTAAGAGATACTGCTTCAGCGCTCACAGGACCATCTACGATCTGGCATATTTCTTTAAGAAGAGACACTGGTTCTCGCTTTTCCTTTGCAATAAGTGAAGGATTTGTTGTCACTCCGTCAATAACTCCAGATTCCCATGCTTTTTTGATTTCTTCCACATTGGCTGTGTCAATGAAGAACTTCATTCTTCTGCCTCCTCCATAACTTTAATTATAAAATTTTCTCCTTCCTTCTCTATCAAAACTCTATAAAGTGTGGCAATTTCCATAAGAGATCTGCCAAAAAGCAGAGGCAGGACATCATCCTGAATCTCCAGTTTTTCTTTTGCCCAATTCCTTATGGCAGTATCATATAAAATCATCTCAACAATTTTTTCAAAGTTTTCTTCTTTGCCAGAGACAAATTCTTCCACAATATCATTAAATTTATTGAGAGAGCATTTTTCTTCATGTTTGTTTATGGCTTCTCTAATAATATCAATACTTCCAAAAAGGTCATCTCTTGTAAGTCTTCTTGACTCAAGACCTGTGATTGCAATGTTCTGACTCCAGCATTCAAATTCCCTGCATACAGTGGGTCTCATCTCATAAATTGAGCATCCCTCGTGAGGATCATAAAAAATGCATGTAGAACTTCCAAAGATAGGACGGAGTTTTATCAATTCCATTGACGAATAATAGGTATCACCATCAATAAAAGAGCGAATCTTTTCACCTTCTCTTATGGTGTAAATCTCCTTTTCAGTTATGATACCTTTTTTAAAAAGCTCAATATCCTCCTTAAGAATTACAGGAGTGTCTCTTCTACAGCATTCTCCACATCTTTCACATTCTGTTTTCACTGAAAACTTCATTTTCTTTGGTTTCCCATCAGAATCATAACCCTGAACCACAGACTCTTTTCTTGGCTTATAAACTGTTCCATCGGGTAAAATTATTTCAAAGGGCTCTTCCATATTTTTCTCCTTTAAATAATATTTTTTGAATTACCTCTGCATAATGAAGTATTTTTTTATCCTTCATGGCTGATTTAAACTGAATTATGCAATTTGGACATGAACTTATTATCATATCTGCCTTTTCATATTCTAAAACTTTTTTTCTCAGAATATCCATAGATTGTTTTTCAAATAGAAAAGAAAAAAGCCCTCCAAAACCGCAACATCCTGTTTTTTTCTCCGCATTAATTCCAAATTTTTTAAGTAATTTCAATGTCTTATCAGAATCATTAACATAGTTAGATGTATGGCAGGAAATATGGAAAAAAACATTACTTCTGTCGTCTCCTTTGAACTCCTTCAGATTTTCTTCAAATAAATCTGCAAACTTCAGTACATTAAGTCCTTCTCCAGTAATTTCTTTATACACATCTCTAATAAAGTGAGCACAAGTTGGACATGGAGTGATTATACCGTCAATGTTGAAAGATTTATAGATTTCAAGATTTTTTCTGGCAAGTTTTTTTGCCTCTTTTTCAAAACCTGCACTTAAAAGTGGTGCACCACAGCAGTGCTGTTTAGGCACAATTACTTCATAGTTTAACCAGTTTAAAATGTAAATTAAAGCTTCAGTGATTGAGGGCATTAAATACTGTGATGAGCATCCTGAAAAAAGTGCTATTCTTCCTCTAGGTTTTAATTTACTGTAAACCTGGAGAAAACTGGATTGCTGTTTAATATTCAGCGTGGGAAATCTGTTGAGGTAAGGTAAATTTTTTGTTTTCAAAAGGTTTTTAAAACGATTCATGATGGAAAAAATAGAGAAAAATATACCGGGATAAAGGGAGAAATACCTAAACAAATATTGTAAAAATCCTTTCTTTGCCATTGCTCTTGTTTTATATATCATACTAGTTACATTTACATTCAAAGGACATAAATTTTCACAGTTTCCACAAAGAAGGCAGCTAAAGATTCTCTTTTTAAAAGATTCCTCACAGGTTATTTCATTTTCCTGTAGAGCCTCAATAAGCCTCAGCCTTCCTCTTGGACAGAAGGATTCATTAAGAAAAACCTGATAGCTGGGGCACGATTCTTTACATTTTCCGCACTTATTGCATTCTGTGAGAAAATCCATTTTTATGGTAAGTTTTTGTGAATTAAGTAGTTTTCCTGATGTAGCATCATGTCCTTTTTAATTGTAATTCTTATTTTTTTGGTATTTTCAATCTCCTCAATTGAGTCTCTCTCTTCATCAGTAAGCAGATCTGCAACAGCAGTGTTTGCAGTTACTGTAAGCTCTGTTCCTTGAGGAACTGGCATGAATTTCAGTTTTCTCAGAATTTCATATGCTACAGTTCTTGTGCTTTTTATTCTTCCTTTTCCTTCGCAATAGGGACAACTGTCACAAAGAATGTGTTCGAGGCTTTCTCTTGTTCTTTTTCTTGTCATCTGAACTATTCCCAACTCTGTAATGTTGTAAATTGTTGTTTTTGCTCTGTCTTTCTTCATAGCCTCTATCATGGCATTTATGATTTTTTGTTTATTTTCCTCCTTTTCCATATCTATAAAGTCAATCAATATAATTCCTCCAAGATTTCTTAGTCTTATCTGATAGGCAATTTCTTTAACTGCTTCAAGATTTGTTCTGAGAATTGTATCTTCAAGATTTTCTTTGCCAACAAACTTACCGGTGTTTACATCTATTACTGTCATTGCCTCTGTTTGGTCAATAACGATGTATCCTCCAGACTTAAGCCAAATCTTGCGGTGAAGTGCTCTTTCAAGGTCAACCTCTATTCCAAAGGCATCAAATATTGGCTCTTCTCCATCATAAAGTTCAATTTTGTCTGTCAGTCTTGGGAAATAAACCTGAGCAAACTCCCTGAGTCTCTGCCATTCCACATAACTGTCGATTATCATCCGATCCACATCCTGGGTCATAAAATCTCTAAGACTTCTTAAGACGAGATCAAATTCACTGTGAATTAATGAAGGTGCATGAGCTTTATCTTTTTTCTTTTGAATATTGTCCCACAAAAGAAAGAGAAAATCTATATCCTTCTGAATCTCTTCTTCAGTGGCATTTTCACTTACAGTTCTCATAATTAATCCAAATCCTGATGGTTTAATTTTTGCTGCTAGTTCTTTCAATTGTTTTCTTTTTTCTTCATCCTCTATTTTTCTTGATATTCCAATATGTTCCATTCCAGGCATAAGGACAACATATCTACCGGGAAGTGTAATTCTTGATGTAACCCTTGCTCCTTTAGTTCCCATTGGATCCTTTGCAACCTGGACAAGTATTTCCTGTCCTTCCTGAACAAGCTCTTCTATCGAGATATCTTTAAAGTCAATTTTTGCAATCTCTGTTTCTTCATCGCTTTCCAAAAAAGGATAAAGCTCTTTAATTCCACCTCTTATGTCATCAACATAAAGAAATGCTGCCTTATCAAGTCCTATATCAACAAAACATGCCTGCATACCTTTCAGAACCTTTACAACTCTGCCTTTATAAATGTTCCCCACATAGCTTGAATCACCCTTTCTTTCAATGTAAAACTCAACGACCTGACCTCCTTCAAGAAGAGCAACTCTGCATTCCTGTTTTGTTACATTTATTAAAAGCTCACTGCTCAAGGCTCTATCCATCCTCCCTTAAAGCCATACATGGCTACTCTTTTTATTTTTAACTCTTTAAGAGGCTTGCCAAAAACAGCCTCTACTATTTCAGAAATTCTTGCTTTATCAGTAGAATCTCTTACTATTATACATACTTGTTTGCCATTTATTTGAATTTCCTCTAAAAAATCCTTTACAGAAAGAAGTTTACCTTCTCTTTTTATTGTTAATTTCTCTATTTTATCACACATAAACTCTTCTTCCAGTTGAACAATATACCTGTATCGCTGAATAAAGGAACTAAGAGAAGGAATTCCCTGTGGAATTGTTTTTACTTCAATTATTTTTAATCCTTCAGGCAAAATTTTATTTAATCTTTCAATATGTTCATGTTTGAATTCAGTAGAAATCTTTAAATCAAAATACTCCTTTTCGCTTTCCACTCCCACAGGCAGTGAAGGACCAAAGGAAATCTCAGGCTTTGGATGAAATCCCTTTGAAACAATAAAGGGAATTTCCGCCATTCTCAATGCTCTTGTAAGAAGATTGCTTAGTTCAAGCTGAGAAAGGTATTTCATTAATCCTGTTTTTCTATGAGAGAACCTCACTGTTAAGTAAGTTTGAGGAGCTTTGCTATCATTCATTGTGCCGTAAAAGTTCTTACTCCAAGCTTTCTCAGTTATTCCGAGCCCCTCCTTATTAATTCCTTTTGAAGAGCATATTAATCCACATCCTTCACACTTCAAAGTGCATTCCACTGAAGATTCAAGATTAAGTGCTCTCCTTAACTCTCTTTTAAGAAACTCCTTTTTCACCCCTGTATCGATGAAATCCCATGGTAGAGCCTCTTCAGGAGAAAACTCTTTATTTGCATAGTTAAATAAATCAATCCCTGTTTCATCCATAGCTTTGAGCCATCTACCGAAGTCAAATAAATCAGACCATGCACTCAGCCTTTCTCCATTGAGCCATGCTCTGTATAATGCTTCTGCGGTTTTTTCATCTCCCCTTGATAAAGCAGCTTCAAGAACGCTCATTCGGGGATTATGTCCTTTGTAGTGGATTTTACTCTTATGAAAAGCTTCTCTTATAAAATCAAGCTTTTTTACCATTTCGTCAAAACTAATCTGTCCAAGCCATTGAAAGGGCGTATGAGGCTTGGGGATAAAGGGAGATACAGTAACATTTATCTCAATAAATTTTTTTGTGTATTTTTTTGCAGTTTTTATTATCTTCCTTGTGAGATTAACAATTTCTTGTATGTCTTCCGCTGTTTCAGTGGGAAGTCCTATCATGAAGTAAAGCTTTATACTCTGCCAGCCTTCTTCAAAGAGAAGACTACAGGCTCTCTCAATATCTTCATCAGATATATTTTTATTGATAACACTGCGAAGTCTCTGAGTGGCAGCTTCAGGTGCAATTGTAAATCCTGTTTTTCTTGCTGATTTAATTGCCTGAAGTAAATCCTTTGTTATCCTGTCAGCTCTTATTGAAGGAAGGGACACAGCAACTGCTTTTTCTGAAAACCGTTGATTTAAATCTTTAACAAGCTCAGTTAAACAAGGATAGTGTCCTATGCTGAATGAGAGAAGGGAGAGTTCTTCATAACCTGTATTTTTTATTAGACTTTCTGCAATTTCAAGGACTTTCTGGGGGCTTCTGAATCTCAAAGGTCTGTAAATAAAACCTGCCTGACAGAATCTGCATCCTGAGGGACATCCTCTGGAGACTTCAATAGAGACTCTGTCATGAACAATTTTCGCATAGGGAACAACAGGAGCATTAGGAAAAGGAGCATTGTCTAAGTCATTGACAAATCTTCTTTTAACAATTTTTTTGCCAGCATAGGGCACATAAAAACCCTCTATCTCTGATATTGCTTTTAAAAGAGATTCCTTTGAAGAATTTGATTTTTTCCATTCGCCAAATACTGTAATGAATTCCTGAATTGCCTCTTCAGCTTCTCCAATTAAAAAGACATCAATAAACTCCGATAGTGGTAAAGGATTAACAGCGCATGGACCTCCAGCAATTACAACTGGACAGTCACTACTCATTCTATCATGCCATCTCAATGGAATTCTACCAAGCTCAAGCATGCTGAGGACAGTTGGATAGGCAAGTTCATACTGAAGGGAAAAACCTACAATATCAAAATCTTTAAGAGGAGTTTTTGTCTCAAGCGAGCATAAAGGAACACCGTTTTTTAACATATAATCCTGCATATCAATCCATGGAGAGAAAACCCTTTCAGCATAAACATCGGGAAGGCTGTTTAAAATATGATAAAGAATTTTTAAGCCAAGATGAGACATTCCTATCTCATAAACATCGGGAAAACAGAGGGCAAACCTGATTAGGTTACCTTCTTTGTAAACAGCATTAATCTCGTGATTTATGTATCTTGTAGGTTTTTCAAAATAAAGAAGATTCATTATTTAATTAAAACAGAGATTGGCTTTTTTAGGCAATAAAAGACAAGAGCTTGTCTTCTGGAACAGGTTTTGAAAATAAAAATCCTTGAACAAGGTCACATCCTGCTGATTTTAAAATTTCAAGTTGTTCCTCTGTTTCTACTCCCTCTGCTAAGGTTTTCTTTTCAAGTCTTCTTGTAAGGTCTATGATTGTCTGAACAATGGCAAGACTCTTTTTATCTTTAACAATGTCTTTAATAAAGGTTCTGTCTATTTTTATGATGTCAACTGGTAAATCTCTAAGATAAATCATTGAGGAATAACCTGTTCCAAAATCATCTATGGCAATTTTTGGTGGACTGTCCATTGATTTTATCTCTCTGAGTATCTGCATGGTATAATAAGGGTCTTTGATGAAAGTTCTTTCAGTAATCTCTATAGTGAGCTTGTCTCTCACATCAGAAGGAATCGCTGATAAAAGGGAAAGAATAATGGGGTTACTGAACGTATTCCCTGAAATGTTAATAGAGATATTTATCCGCCATTTTTTTATTTTTTCTATAACTTCACCAATTGCCCAGTTTTCAAAAGCGCTCAGATAATGGCTATTTTCCAGTTGATCAATAAAAAAATCTGGAGTATATAACTTCCCGTTTCTGTCAATAATTCTTACAAGAGCCTCAGCTCCAGCAAATCTTAATGACTCTGTGTAAAAATAGGGTTGATAATAAAAAATAAAAAGTTTCTCCTCCGTGGCTTTTTTAAGCAGTTCAAATACTTTCCATAGCTTTTCAGCTTCCCTTTCAATTTCAGAGTCAAAAAACAGAATCACTCCAGCACCTGCCTTTTTAGCCTTCTGAAGAGCAATGTCTGTCCTTTCATAAAGAGTGTTGAAACTTACTCCATCTTTTGGAAAAACAGATAATGCTGCATTAATATTGACAGAGACCGCTTTGTCGTCTATTTTCAAAACAGAGTTTTTCATTTCGTATAGTTTTGAGTAAGCTTTGTATATTTCATCAGAACTCTCCAGTATCAGATAAACTCCAAAGGTATCAGCAGAGATTCTTGCTAAGGAATCAGTGTTTTCGAAGGATTTTTTTATTCTTTCTGCAAACTTGATTAAAAGCTGGTCTCCTATGTTGATTCCGTAAGCTTTGTTTATACTACTCATATTATAAATGTCTATCAGTATAAACAAGCCTAAGCCCGGAGTTTCCTTTATTTTCTGGGATACATTTACGGTAAAGCCATTCATATTAAGAAGTCCTGTTAGAGCATCATAGTTGTGAAGTCTCTGAACTCTCTCAGAGAGTCTTATCTTTTCCGTTACATCTTTTGCAACAGCAACAAATCTTAAGACATTTCCTGTAAGTCTCACTGGAATTATTTTTAAATCCACATGGAAAATTTCACCGTCCTTTTTTCTGTTAGGAGTTATGGCATTAAATACTCTGCCTGAAAGAATCGTATCCCACATCTCTTTATAAAATTCAGGAGGATTTAGTCCTGATTTAAATATTCTCGGATTTTTCCCTATCAATTCTTCTTTTTTGTATCCACTAATTCTTTCTACAGCTTCATTGACATAAAGAATATTACCATTTTCATCTGTAACAAGTATCCAGATGTCAGAGTTTTTAAGTGCCTCTGCGATTATTGTGTTTTCCTGTAATATTTCATTTGCTTTTTGTGACTCTTTCTCAATTAAATTTTTCATTGTTCAGGATTGAAATTAAAATTTTGTCAGCTTTGAAATCTCATTATTAACTTTGATAACTGTGGAGAAGACCTTATAGGTTTCATTGAGCATGGAGGCAGTGTTTGTGATTCTTTTTGAGACATCTGTGAGAACCTGACTCTGCTCTTCAATGGCTGCGGAAAGAGTGTTGACAGCATCACCCACTGTATCGGACATTATCTTTGTTTTTTCAAAGGATTTTCTTATATTTTTCATGTCCTCCTCTATGCTTGAAAATAACTCTCTTATTTTTTCAACCTCTCCCACTGCTGAGATAACACGATCTTTAAGGTCTCCAAGAATTTTTCCAATATCCTTTGTGAGAGCCTCTGTTTTCTGGGAAAGCCTTCTTATCTCATCTGCCACAACTGCAAATCCTCTTCCTGCTTCTCCAACCCTTGCTGCTTCAATTGAAGCATTCAATGCAAGCAGATTTGTCTGATCAGCCACATCTGATATGGCAGTGACTACATTACCAATATTTTCTGTAGCATGTCCGAGGTCTTTTATGTTGTTGACCACTCCAATGATTTTAATGTTTTGAGACTCAATATCCTTTACTCTCTTTTCAAGCTCCTCATCCATTGTTTCGTTCTGGGCAACCATGGCTTTGACTTCCTCATTTATGGATGCCACACTTCTTGACATGTCTCTGATTGTTGTATCTATCTCTTCCATTGCTGTAGCTATTGAGGAGACCTCATCCTTTATTCTTGTGAAGTTTGAATCAATTAATCCCATTGTATTTGATATGGTTGAACCTACAAGGTTTGACTTTATAATTCCCGATGAAAGGGTTTTAATCAGTGAAAGATTGATGTCAACCATTTTTTTATTATCACTGACTGCTTTCTTTTTTCTGAAAAACATATTAAGCCCTCCTATTTATAGAATTCATCGGCAATGTCAACACCACATCTTAAACCACTTAGCCAGTTAAAAAATCTTTGGATATGCTCCTTTTTGTAGATTATTGCTCCATGCTGGGGAGCTATTACATCAATATTAAGCCTGCTTACTCTCTCAAGATATTTTTTTACCACGCTGTTTGATGCAAGATATCTTCTATGAAAACCCTCCATGAGCTTTAAATGACTGTCAAAGTCCTCCACATAGGTATATCTCTGTCCTTTAGGAAAGATAGCAGCACCGAGATCTCCTGTAAAAAGAGTTTTAGAACGGGGATCATATACATGGAAATTAGCCACTGAGTGAAGAAAATGGGCAGGGATTATTTCAAGATAATCACCTGAGGGAAGCTGAATCTTTCCACCACCTTCATCTATGGGAACTATTTTTGACATGTCAAAAATTCCGTAATGGGGAAGAAATCTCACCCACCACTTTGATATATAAACCTTTGCATTTGTTACACTCAGCCATAAAGCCACACCTGATGAAACATCAGGATCCTGATGGGAGAAAAAGAGATGTTCAATTCTTTCAAGGTCTACATATCTTGAAACATTTGCTACGACCCTTGGAAATACATGGACTCCTCCAGGGTCAAGGATTACACCCGCTCCCCTGTTTTCAATGAGATACTGATTAACCTGAACAAGTCCTTCTTCCTCATGCTCTTCCCATCCAAGCCATATAAATTTGTGAGTTCCGTCATCATAAATTGTGTCTCCTCTTACAATATCAACCTCTTTGTTCAATGCTGGCATATTTCATCCTCCTTTAATAAGTCTTTAGACAGTGCAAAATTTTAATTTTCTATTACCTCTGTCCTACTATTTTATGCGATTGCTGAAATCAGCCTTTAAAAATTCTAAAAAATCCTCTCTTTTGACCATCTCACTAATGGTCTTATTAAGGCTTTTCAATAGCTTGATAAGAGTTGACCTGATAGCAGGCTCAAGTTTATCTAATTCTTCAATAATTTCTATACTAAAAAGCATACTATAATATAACAGTTTTAATAAATGTTATCAATATTTTAGATGCAGGCTTTTTCAATGCTCCGCCTCCTCAGTTACATCAGTGCAAAGGAAGAATCTCTTTGATATACCTTCCAGCTTCTGTCTTTATAGAAGGGTGAGTGCAAAAATGATTTTTATTCTAGAGGAGTAAAACGCTTCTTATTTTATCATGGATTGCCTTTGCAGTTTTTTATATCTGACTTTACTTCAGAATTATAAAACTTAAAACACCAAAGATTTTGAGGCTTAAAGATAAAGATTGATAAAAAGTTCTTACTGGGAGCTAAAATTTTATAAAAGATTTAAGCGTTTCAAAACTTCAGCAACTTTTTCATCAGTTTTTGCAAGATTACGAAAAGCTTCAACAACTGAATTAAGTTTCTCTCTATCCCTGTTTATTTCCTCTTCTATTATTCTTGTTTTTGTTTCAAAGGGTTTTATCATAGTTCTTCTATCCCAGATAGCGAAACCTATTGTAGCTGATGTAATACCTGTAAAAATAGCAACAAGCATCCACATAAATGTTATTATCTGCTCAAATCTTTTGTCAATTTGCTCAAATCTTTTGTCAATTTGCTCAAATCTTTTGTCAATTTGCTCAAATCTCTTTTCTATCTCAGACAACTTTGCTTCCATACGAATAATTCTATCTCTATCTTCAAGAGTAAAAGGCACTTCCTTACAATATCCAGAATTAGTAATTGAAAACATCACAAATAAAATAAAAATTAATAATACTTTTTTCATCTCTCACTCTCTATTTTACATTATTTAACCTAAATGCCGAAGGCGGGATTTGAACCCGCACGGCGTTGCCACCACCAGATCCTGAATCTGGCGCGTCTGCCAGTTCCGCCACTTCGGCTCAATATTTTAATTTTATCCTTATTGCAGGATTCCTGGCAAGTCCAGAGTGTTATCTATTTGAAAGTTGATAACTTGAATAATTTTTTGCTATACTATATTAGCATTCTTTATAATTAGCTGCTACTAAGAATTTTCTTAGGAGGTGGCTAATGAGGAATGCTGGCTGGCGTTTTCCTTCCAGATTTCTTTATTTCTTAATTATTTCTGGATACATTTTTTACATACTTCATCTGAGTTTTTTTGAAGCAATCATAAACTGCATTTCTTTATGTCTTCTCTCTCTGGAGCTTTTTCTAATTTTTGATACTACAAAAAAACACAGATTGAGAAAAACGGATTTTATTGATTTGCCGGCTGATTATAAGCCTTTTGTTTCCATTCTTGTTCCCATATGTAGAGAACCAGCAGAAGTAGTTAAATCCACATTAACTTCTCTGAGTAATCTTGATTATGAAAACTATGAAGTATATGCCCTGGTAAACAATACTCCTTATGATAAAGATGTAGAAATCATTAGAAAAATCTGCAACTGTCTTGGTGAAAAACTAAAATTTTTTTACATTCCAGAGATTGAAGGAGCTAAAGCAGGAGTTTTAAATTATGCTTTAAGACTCATCTCATCTGAGACCGAGATAATCGGAATTATAGATTCTGACTACGTAGTGGAAAGGGATTTTCTCAAAAAAACAGTGGGATACTTTAAAAATCAGGAAATAGCAGTTGTTCAACTTCCTCAGGATTATTTCCTGGATGATACTCCTGCATCAAAGGGAATGTATCATGCTTACAGATACTTCTTTAGCACTGTAATGAATACATGCAATGAATACAATGCTGCCTCTTTTATGGGCACAATGGGACTTATAAGAAGAAGCGTTCTTGAAAGAATTGGAGGATTTTCAGAGGAAGTCATAACAGAAGACAGTGAAATCGGGATAAGAATTCATGAGCTTGGTTACAAAACAATTTATATTGATCGTTCAAAAGGTAAGGGGCTTATGCCATATAGCTACAAAGCTTACAAGAAACAGAGAGCAAGATGGGTATTCGGAAACATGCAGACTATAATGAAAAATCTCAAATTTTTTATCAGTGGTAAACTCAATTTCATGCAAAAGCTTTGTTATTTAGCTCAAAATACAATATGGTTTAACAACTTATTTATACCTTTCTGGATTATAATATTCAGCAGCATTGGACTGGTTTCATTCAGCTTTGCTTTTTTAGTTCCATATTTAGCATTCCTGTTAAGCAGGTCTCTTGGTTTCTTTTTTGCAATGCCCGCTAATACTGCTGTGAGTTTAAAAGAGCGTATCTATGCATTTATCTCTTTTCTTTCCCTGACTCTGCCGATGGCAACTGAATGGATTAAATGCCTGATTTATCCAAAAAAAGGATTTTGGAGAACTCCTAAATTTAAGGAAAACTCTCGAGTAATTGGATGTATTCAAGAAGGCTTGCCAGAGTTCTTAATACTGCTCTTGAGCGGATTCGCCTTTGTTTTAGGAATCTTAAAAAATCAAGTTATCTTAGCTACAGGAGCTTTTATCAATGGCTTAATATACTTTTCAGTAGTATGGCAGATATATGGATTTTTTAAACTCTCAAGAAAAGAGAAAGATGAAAATTGGATTAATTTCGCCACTTTGGAAGAAACTGCCTCCTGAAAAATACGGAGGAACAGAACTTGTTGTTTATGACCTTGCATGCGCTTTAACTGAAAAAGGTCACGAAGTAAGTGTTTTTGCTTCTGGAGATTCAAATCTTCCATGCAAATTAATCCCAGTTGTAGAAAAAAATCTTTATGAGATGCTTGGGCAGTTTAAATGGGATTTCTATGACTATGATATTTTACAAACAGAGAAAGTAGGGAAAATGAATAATGAGTTTGATATTCTTCATAATCATAATGGATTTATTCCTCTGACTATTACTCCTCTAATAAAAACTCCCATGCTAACAACAATTCACAGTTCTTTACCACCAGAGCCTGCTGTGCTCAGAGAAGCCTTTAAAGACAGATTCTATATCTCCATAAGCAATGCTCAGAGAGAACTTGCCCCTGAGCTCAACTGGATAGCTACAGTTTATCATGGCATAGATGTAAAAAAATATCCCTTTTCAGGGGAGAAAGGAGAGTATCTTGTCTTTCTTGGAACTTTTTCTCCTCATAAGGGTCCTGATATAGCAATTGAGATAAGCAAAAAAAGCGGTATTCCCATTATTCTTGCTGGAGAAATAAGAAAAGAGTTTGAGGAGTTTTACAGAGAGAAGATTCTTTCCCAGCAGGATGGAAGGCAGATTAAAGTATTTGGTGAGCTTACTTTTCAGGAAAAGGCAGAACTTTTAAAAAATGCTTTAGCACTGATATTCCCTGTAAGATGGAAAGAAGCCTTTGGACTTGTAATGATTGAATCAATGGCTTGCGGAACGCCTGTTATTGCTTTCAGAAAGGGCTCCACACAGGAAGTTGTAGAGCACGGTATTACCGGATTTTTAGTTGGTTCTGTTGATGAAGCATGCGAGGCTTTAAAAAAGATTGAAAAAATTGACAGAAACCTTTGCAGAAAAACTGTTCAGCAAAAGTTTTCAAGAGACACCATGGCTGAAAGTTATTTAAAAATCTACAAAATGCTGGAGGAAGACCGATGAAAATAGCACAGGTTGCACCACTTATTGAAAGAGTTCCACCACCAATGTATGGAGGAGTGGAACTCATCGTGGGAGAACTTGTAGAAGGATTGCACAACCAGGGGCATGAAGTAACGCTTTTTGCAACAGGAGATTCTATCTGTCCCCAAAAACTTGTTTCTGTTGTAGCTTCTGCAATGAGAGGAAGACCAAGAAGAGAAATATGGAAGTACGAGTTTTTGCAGGCTGCAAAAGTAATTGAAATGAGTGATGATTTTGATATAATTCACTGTCATTTTGGTCCCAATATTTTTCCCTGGGGATGGATTGCGGATTTAATAGAAAAACCTGTAGTCTTCACTCTTCATTGTAGACTTGATCTCCCTGAACTTAAAAAGATTTATAATGAAACGGATTTATTTAAAAGATGTTACCATGTGTCTATCAGCAATGACCAGAGAACACCTCTTCCAGAAGCCCACTATGTGGCAACTGTTTACAATGGAATAGAAGTTGAAAAATATCCATTCAATGATAAAAAAGAAGACTTTTTAATATTTCTTGGAAGGTCTTCTCCTGAAAAAGGAATTGTTGAAGCAATAAAAATTGCCAAAAAAGCAAAACAAAAGCTTATGGTTTTAACAAAGGTTGATCCTGTTGATGAGGAATACTTCAATAAAGAAGTAAAACCATTGATTGATGGCAAAGATGTAATTTTAATTGGAGAAGTTCCATTTAAAGAAAAAGTGTCATGGTTAAGTAAAGCAAAGGCAATGCTTTTTCCAATTCAATGGAAAGAACCTTTTGGACTTGTAATGATTGAATCAATGGCTTGCGGAACGCCTGTTATTGCTCCAAGAAGAGCTTCTGTGCCTGAAATAGTAGTTGATGGAACTACAGGTTTTATTGTTTCAGTTGAAAACATGATTGATGAGATGGTTGAAAAAATTAAAGAGATTGAAAAAATAAATCCTTTGGATTGCAGATTGCATGTAGAAAAAAACTTCACCGCAGACAAGATGGTAAAAGAATATTTAAAGGTATATGAAAAAATTCTTCAACTCCATAAACCCTTTTGTCTTGTAGAAAAAATTTGGTAAACCTGAAATCCCATACTTTTTTCATAATAAACAGGAGTTTTGTCAACTCTTTAGAAAAATTGATATAATCAAATCAATTAATCCTCGGGAGGGTCAATTATGGTTATCTTAGGAGTAAATGTTGACCATGTTGCTACTGTAAGGCAGGCAAGAAAAACTTTTGAACCAGACCCTGTAATGGCTGCAACTCTGGCAATACTGGGTGGAGCTGATGGAATAACGGTGCATCTAAGAGAGGACCGCAGGCACATACAGGACAGAGACCTTAAAATCCTCAGAGAAGTTGTCCCATGTGAGCTAAATCTGGAAATGGCTGCTACTGAAGAGATGATTAACATAGCCCTTGCTGTAAAACCTGATATGGTAACCCTTGTCCCAGAAAAAAGACAAGAACTTACAACAGAAGGTGGTTTAAATGTTATTGAACTCAAAACTCATCTGAGGGAAGCCATTAAGAAAATTAAAGATCAAGGCATTCCAGTAAGTCTTTTCATAAATCCTGACAGAGCCTCCATTGAGTGCTCAAAGGAAATTGGAGCAGACATGGTTGAAATTCACACAGGATATTATTCTGAAACAAAAGGACATAGTCAGTTTAAAGAACTTGAAAGAATTAAAGACGCGGTTGCCTTTTCTTTAAGCATCGGACTTAAAACAAATGCAGGTCATGGACTAAATTATTATAATGTAAAACCTGTTGCAGCAATAAAAGGATTAAGAGGGCTTTATATTGGACACAGTATAATTGCAAGAGCTATTCTTGTAGGAATTGCAAGAGCAGTAGGAGAAATGAAAAATCTTATTAAAGAGGCTTGCATGAATGTTTAAAGTAGACGTAACCTATCAGAGTCTTTCACAGTACTTAATTGAGATCAGGGAATATATTCAGGAAATCTCTGATTATCAATGGATTGTTGCTGAGATAGCAAAAATAGACCCTGATAAAAACGGAAACTACTGGATTGAACTTGTTGAGAAAACCAACAATGAAATCGTTGCCAAATGTGATGCTGTGGTATGGAGTAGAAACGCTGATACAGTCTTGAACTTTTACATAAAAACAGGGATGCAGCTTCAAAAGGGTATAAAAATTCTTTTTCTCGGCAGAGCAACTTTTCACGAAAAGCACGGTTTTAAAATAAGTATTTATCAGATTGATCCCTCCTTCAGCCTTGGAGAGATGGCTTTAAAAAAGAAAGAAACAATAGAAAGGCTCACAAGAGAAGGACTTATTCAAAGGAATAAACTTCTTGAAATTCCAGTTATAATTCAGAGGATTGCAATTGTATCCAGTGAGTCTGCAGCGGGATATGAGGATTTTTTAAAAATTTTAAAGGGTAATAGATATGGTTTTAAGTTCTATACAAAACTTTTTGATGCCTTTGTTCAGGGAGAGTCTGCTGTTGTCTCTTTAATGGAGGCTTTTCAAAGATGCGCGATTGAAGCTAAAGCTTTTGATGCTGTTGTTTTAATTCGTGGAGGTGGTTCTGTTACTGATCTGGCAATTTTTAATGACTATGAACTGGCAAAAACAATGGCTTTGATGCCAATACCTGTATTTACTGGAATAGGACATACAAGGGATGAAACTGTTGCAGACTTTGTTGCATCAATGTCTTTTAAAACTCCATCCGAGGTTGCCAAATTTATAGTTGACAAAGCAGTAGATTTTGACTCAAGGCTTGATACCCTGAAACATAGAATTATTCACAGAGCTGAGAGTTTTTTGAGTGTTGAGATTTCAAGAAATCAAAGCATTGAAGAAAGATTCAAGCTGGCTGTTAAAAACTCAAGGGAAAAAATTTTACAGAAGATGAATCTGACCGTAAGTGAAGTTCATAATAATGTTTTAAAAAGGGTTCACAGTGAAAGAGAAATTCTTTTCAAAGTTAAACAGCAGCTTTATAAAAAGACAAATCTACTCTTGACAGCGCAGGAAGTAGAGATCACAAACATTAATAATAAAGTAAAAATGAAAATCAACGAAAACATGGCAAAACAGAGTTTCAGAATAAGCTCTTACAGAGACAGCCTTTTTACAAAGCTGAAAAACACGCTTTCATTGAAAAATATCCAAATTGAAAGAGTTAGTGAAAAGCTTCGTCTTCTCAGTCCTGAAAATATCTTAAAAAGAGGCTACAGCATTACCTATTTAAATGGAAAAGTTCTGAAAAACTCTCAGGAAGTCCCTCTCAGGGCTAATATACAGATTCAGCTTTATAATGGAAAGCTTACAGCAGAAGTAACCAGGAAGGAGGAAAACAATGGAGAACTTAAGTTATTCTAAGGCAATGAAAGAGATTGAAGAAATTCTTAAGTTTATAGAATCACAGGAAGTGGATGTGGATGTTCTCGTTGAAAAGGTAAAAAGGGCAACAGAGCTTATTCGTTTTTGCAAGAGCAAATTGAAAACTGCAGAGGAAGAACTTCATAAAACCCTCATTACCCTTGAAGAATCAGATTCTACAGAGGTTGACCCCTTTTAAATGACTTTATGGAAAGATAATGTCTATTTTGTTTTAGTTGAGCCAAAAGAGTCAGGAAATATTGGCTCCTCTGCAAGAGCAATAAAAAACATGGGGTTTAGAAATCTCATCCTTGTAAATCCTGTAACGCTAACAGACGAAGCTTACTGGATGGCATGGGCAAGCAAGGATATTCTTGAAAGAGCTGAAGTTTATAAAGAGCTTGACGATGCTCTCAGAGACAAAGCGCTTGTAGTTGGAACAACACGAAGAAGAGGCTCAAAAAGAGGAGCGATTCTGGATGTAAAGGATGGAGTAAAAAGAGTTTTTGAAGTAGCTCAAAATAACAAAGTTGCCATACTTTTTGGAAGAGAGGACAAAGGTCTTTTCAATGAAGAAGTGGAAAAGTGCGGATGTCTTATAACAATTCCCACATCAGAGCTACAGCCTTCATTAAATCTTGCTCAGGCAGTTTTAATAGTTGCCTATGAACTCATGAGATTAGAAGAAATAAAAGACTTCCACATGGAAAGGCAGTTTTATGTGGATCAGCAGGAACTCAACAGACTTTACGAAAGAGTCTTTACGGTTCTAAAAAAAATTGGATACATGCCTGACAATCCTTACCTTGAAAAAAGGATAATGAACAATTTCAGACATCTTCTTGGAAGAACAGGGCTTACATTCTGGGAACTGAAACTTCTTCACGGAATCTGCACTCACATAGAAGAAAAACTTAAAAATTCAGGTTGAATTTCAGCAGAGTATCTGATATAATTCCACAGAATGGATGTTAAAAATCTGATTCCTTATCCTGAAAGCCTTCCAGCACCTGCGCAGATTTTTATTTTCCTTGAACAGTTATTTTTCCTGATTCATATCGTACTTGTGAATTCTATTCTTGGTTTGAGTCTTATAACAATTTATAAGGCATTTAAATCCTCTGAAAGCATGGAGAGGGATAAATCAATTGCAAAGCAGATCCCCATTCTTTTTGCCTTTGCAATAAACATGGCAATTCCAGCACTTTTGTTCATCCAGGTTGTTTTTGGTCATCTCTTTTATACGAGCTCTGTTATTATAGGAACTTTCTGGATAATGATTATTCCTCTGCTCGTAATCGCTTACTATTCGTCCTATTTTCATTATAAGAAATTTAAAAACTCAGGACTGGCAAAGTCTTCGCTTTTAATTGTAATTTTTATAATGTTTTACATTGCTTTTATTCTGGTCAACAATCTATCTCTTATGGAAGAGCCTGAACAGTGGAAAAAATACTTTGAAAACAGAACTGGAACAATACTTATGTGGAATACATTGAGCATATACCCGAGATACTTACATTTTATAATTGGTAGTATTGCCATAGGAGGACTATTTTATAGCCTCTATTACAAATTCCGAAAGGATATGGAACAAAAACTGCAAAATCTGAAAATTAAAGAGGGTTTGAAGATATTCAGTTATGCCACCATGTTTCAGATTTTTGCTGGAATTCTGTTTCTTCTGAGTCTTCCTGAGAGAGTCTTACTTAACTTTATTGGTGGTGATTTTCTGGCAACCATAGTATTTGTTTCAGGGATTATATTTGCTATAATTGCATTATTTTCAGGACTAAAGGAGAAACTCTCTGCCACAGCTTTTTTTCTTTTTTTAACCCTTATTGCTATGATAATAAATCGGTACCACCTGAGAATATTTCAGCTTGGCGAAAACTTCCGTATCGCTGAGTTCAAGGTCATGCCTCAGTGGGATGTTTTCGTCATATTCCTTCTGATTCTTGTTGCTGGCATAGCAGTTATTCTTTACATGCTTAGGGTTGCCTTTTTTAGAGAGGGCAAAGTATGAACTATCCTGTCTGGGAACTTTACTATCTTAACTCTGGAACACTGGTAGCAATAATTGCAGTGTTACATGTATTTATATCCCACTTTGCCGTGGGTGGTGGGATATTCCTATGGCTTACAGATCTTAAAAGCGTAAAAGAGGGCAATGCTGCTTTAAGACAGTATGTGCGGAGACATATTTGGTTTTTCCTGCTTCTTACAATGGTTTTTGGTGGAGTTTCAGGTGTTGGGATATGGTTTATAATTGCTCTTTCAAGTCCATGGGCTACTTCTGTGCTTATTCATACCTTTGTTTTTGCCTGGGCAATTGAGTGGGTCTTCTTCATTGTGGAGATTGTATCACTGCTTATTTATCACTACAAATTTGACAAACTTTCAGATAAAAACCGTTTAAGAATTGCCTTTATCTACGCAGCTTCAGCTTGGTTAAGCCTTTTTGTAATAAATGGAATTATAACATTCATGCTCACACCAGGGCAGTGGCTTGTAACTTATAATTTCTGGGATGGATTTTTCAATCCCACCAATCTTCCAGGACTGTTTTTCAGAACTGCTATATGCATAATGTTTGCAGGACTTTTTGGTTTTGTTACCGCAGTATTTGAAAAGGATGAAACTCTGAGGCAAAAACTTCTCAGATACTGTGCAAAATGGCTTTATGTTCCCATTCCATTCCTCATAATTTCGGGGTTATGGTATTTCTATTCGGTTCCAGAAAATGCAAGACTTACAAATTTTGTCCTTAATCAACAAACTGCCATTGCTTTAAACGTATTCATAGTTTCCTCAGTCTTACTTTATCTTTTAGCATTAATCTTGATATTTAAAACCTCAACTGCTTTGAATAGGGCTGCAGTTTTTTTGCTTTTGCTAATCGGGCTTTCCTGGATTGGCGGCTTTGAATACATGAGAGAGTACGCAAGAAAACCCTATGTAATTTATAGATACATGTACTCTCCTTCTATTTTGGTCACAGATGAAGAAAGGCTAAGCAGAGAAGGATTTCTCAAACATGCGAAATGGAGTCCTGTTAAAGAAATCACTGAAAAAAACAAACTCCTTGCAGGTAAAGAACTATTTAATCTTCAATGTTTAAGCTGCCATACAATCAGAGGGGTTAAAAACGATATTGTTGAAAAAACAAAAGGGCTTACAAAGCTTGGAATACTATCCCAGCTTTATGGTCAGGGCAAAATTCGTGATTACATGCCCAAGTTTATAGGGGCAGAAAAGGAGATGGAGGCTCTGGCAGACTTTTTAGCAAGCCTACATGCTAAAGGGGAAAGCAAAACTGTAGATTTTAAGCCAGAGAAAGAGAGAGTCAGCATTCCATCCTTCAATCCTGCTAAGGATGAATATGTCCTGCTTGCCTGGAGTACACTCGGTGAGAAATGCATAACTGATTCAGACAGATGGTTTTCATTCCTCTATCCAGGAAGTGCCTTTCAGGCAGTGCTCATAAAAAGAGGTGTGAAGCCAGAGATTGTCTCAGAGGACATAGAAATTCATTATGAAGTTCAGAAAGGATATGAGAATCCATCAAGACATAGTGAGTTCTGGAGATACTCAGAGTTTTTGAAAGGCAAAAAGCTGCCTGAAAATACAGGAGTTACCGGTAAAGGTCTCCGTGGAGTCTTTGATTATGATAAGGAGAAAAACATATTCTCCGTTGAGGGAGTTCCAGTCTTACCTTACAGAGATGATGGAACATTCAATCCCTATCCAGTTTTTGAAGCAAAGGCATTGCAGAAGTCTACAGGAAAGGTTTTACAGAGCACAAAATTTGTTGCTCCTGTTTCAACGGAGCTAAGATGCTTTGAGTGTCATGGTGGTGCTCTAAGATGGAATGGCATTTCAGGTATATCCGATGAGACTGCCAGAAATATCTTAAGAGTTCATGACAGAAATCACGGAACAAAGCTTCTTGAAAGTGCTCTTAAAGGAAAACCTATGATGTGTCAGAAGTGCCACGAGGATTTTATAGTTAAATCAAAGGGAATAAAGGGACACAATAGTTTTTCAGCCTCCATGCATGGCTGGCATGCTAACTACATACCATGGAAAGATGAGAGAGCCTGTAACTACTGCCATCCCAATGATGCAAAAGGAAACACGAGATGTAATAGAGATATCCATTCAAAGCTTGGAATTGGCTGTACTAAGTGTCATGGAAGACTTGATGAGCATGCCTCAGCAGTTTTACTCTCTCAGGAAGGGAAAAGAACCGCTCAGCTTCTTGTCAGAAATCTAAAGCCTGAAACACCAATCTCAGAGATAAATCCAAGAAAGCCATGGATACAGCAGCCTGATTGCCTTAGCTGTCATGTGGGATTTCAGAAGCCTGCTAAGAATGTAAGAGCCTTCAATAAATGGATAACAGATGCTGCAGGTCTTTACAGAAACAGAAAAGAAAACACTGGAAAAATCCCTTGTATTGCCTGTCACAGCTCTCCCCATGCAATTTATCCTGCTTTCAATGAGTTTGGAAAAAACAGAGACAATATTCAACCTATGCAGTATCAAGGTATGCCTCTTCCAATCTCATCGGAGATGAAGTGTGAGGTATGCCATAAGGTGAAAATGCAGGGCTCTCCTCATCATGCAAACATGTTAAGAGCCTTCCGAAATAAAAAAGCTTTACAGTAAGTGATAATTTTGTTAAAATGAAATAACCTTTTCTGTCATTGCGAGCTTTTCCCCTGTCATTCCGAGGGGCTCAATGCCCCGAGGAATCTCTGAGTCTTTCAATACAGAAAAAACGGAGGAGATTCCTCGCTTCGCTCGGGATGACACTTCTTTTTGTAATCCCGAGGCAAAGCCGAGGGATCTTCCGATGGATGTCTGAAATAGTGAGAACGAAGGGGAGTCCTCGCCTGCTATAACGCAGGCTCGAAATGACAAGAA
Organism: Thermodesulfovibrio sp. 3907-1M; assembly: GCF_040450955.1. NCBI lineage: Bacteria > Pseudomonadati > Nitrospirota > Thermodesulfovibrionia > Thermodesulfovibrionales > Thermodesulfovibrionaceae > Thermodesulfovibrio > Thermodesulfovibrio autotrophicus. The sequence continues at coordinate 1,281,885 of NZ_CP144373.1, read as the reverse complement.
AGGGGTGAATGATAAAGAATGGGTAGGCTTGCATTGATGAATAAGAGGTTAGGATATATAAAATCTTATAAGTCTTTTCCTACAATTACAACAATGTACCCCTGTGTATTAAGAATTCTTTGTGTCACTCTTTTTATGTCTTCCTTTGTCACTTTTTCAATATATTCGGGATATTTTGTTATATAATTATCCCCGAGACCATAAAAATCAATAACTGGTAGGAACTCGCTGATTTTTTTCATTGTATCAATTCTTAATGGAAAGCTTCCAGTAAGGAATGACTTTGCCTCTTTTAGTTCTTCATCAGTCACTTCTTTTTCTTTCATTTTTTTAATTTCTTCAATAATTAATTTTATTACATCCTGAGTGTTTTCTTTTTTCGTCTTCACTTCTACATAAAAGGCTCCAGGCATTAAATAAGGAGAAAATGTGCTATAAACTGAATAGGCAAGGCCTCGCTCTTCTCTAACCTGTTTTGCAAGTCTTGATGTTAGCCCGCCTCCACCAAGGATATAGTTCATAACGCTTAAAGCATAAAAATCAGGGTCCTGTCTTGAAATCCCTTCAAAACCAAGAACTACCGTTGATTGAGTTAAATCCTGTCTTTTTACATAAATTTTTAATGGTTCATTTCTTTCTTTAAATGAAGGAGGATTTACTATGCGATTGTAAAGACTTCCTTGCCACAGGGAAATGGGTTTTTCAATAAGCTCTTTTAATTCTCTTTCATCTATACTACCAACAACAGAGAAAACCATTGCCTGAGGATTATAAAATTTTTTATAAAAATCTAATATATCATGCCTTGTAATGTTTCTGAGTTCCTCAGGCTCACCTTCAACAGGTCTTCCATAGGGATGTTTATTAAAAAGCTGTTTAATAAAGGTTTTATAAGCTATATAAGAAGGGTCTTCCTCCAACTGCTTTAAAGATTTTTCAACTCTCGCAAGTTCTTTTTTTAGCTCCTCTTCAGGAAATGTTGGATTCATAAGGACATCAAAAAATAAGTTTAAAGCTTCTTTTAAATGTCTCTTCGTTGTCGCAAGGGTAAGCATCGTATAGTCATGGGTAATTTTTTTGTCAATTGAAATTGCAAGGAAATCAATTTTATCTTCAATCTGCTGTGCAGTCATTGTTTTTGTGCCATGAGTAAGCAAGTGTGCTGTGAGATAGGCAACTGAGGGCTTAGACTCATCCAGTGGAGATGCTGGAATTAAAACAGATACATAAACAATGGGAATGCTATCCCTGTAAAGATATTTAATTTTTGCTCCGTTTCCCAGTTTAAAGGTTTTAAAATCCATAGTTGTAGCTCCTGCTATGGAATAAAAAAATAAAGTCAAAACGCATATTATTAAAAATTTTTTCATTCTGGTAAAAGCACTCCTACTGAGAGATTATCAAAGTTAAAATACTTTTTTGCTACTTCCTGAACATCCCTTGCTGTTACTTTCATTATATCTTCCTTATATTTTTCAATAAGCCTCCAACTTCCAAGAATTTCAAATTTACCGAGATAAAGAGCATGTCCGAAAACAGAGTCCTGACTAAAAAGAAAAGATGCTTCTATCTGATTTTTTGCTTTTTCAATCTCTGCTTCCGTAGGAGGTTCACTTTTTATCTTTTCAATTTCTTCCTTTATAATTCTTTCAACTTCGTCAACTTTCTCTGGAGTTTTAATATAAGCTACTACAAAAAATAAAAATCCATCTCTGCTTAATGGTGAATTGCTTGTTGAAACATCTACTGCCAGTGCCTTTTCTGTAACAAGGGTTCTGTAAAGCCTTGAACTTTTACCCTCTCCCAATATTGTGCTTAAAATCTCAAGAGCAATGCTATCTTTATTGGGATAAGCAGGAACTTTATAGCTTAAAACAAGCACTGGTAGATGAGTCTGTCTTTTCAGTATAACTCTCTTTTGTCCGTATTGTTTTGGTTCATGAAAAGTTTTTCTTAAAACACTGCAGGATGGAATATCTTCAAATTTCTCTTTTATTTTTTCTTTCACTTCATCAATCCTTATGTCTCCTGCAACAATTATAAAGGCATTACCAGGGCAGTAATATTCATGATAGTATCTTTTCAGGTCATCAAGACTGATAGATTTAATATCATCAGTCCAGCCAATTACAGGCTTACGATATGGATGATCTTTAAAAGCCAATCCAATAACTTCTTCAATTATCAGGCTTTCAGGATCATCTTCATATCGCTGTCTTCGCTCTTCAAGAACTATCTTTTTTTCAAGTTCAAAGTCTTCAGAATTAAAAAGAAGATTTGCCATTCTGTCAGACTCAAGATCAATTGAAGTTTGCAACTTTGAAGGAGAAAGCTTCTGGAAATAAACTGTATAATCCTTCGTTGTAAAAGCATTATCAATTCCACCTTGAGCCTGAATTATTTTTGAAAACACATTTCCTGGATAGTTTTTACTTCCTCTGAACATCATGTGTTCAAGAAGATGGCTTATTCCTGATTTGCCCTCTGGTTCATCTATTGAACCAACTTTATACCATACCTGAAAGGTTGCTACAGGAGATGAAGTATCTTTAATAAATATCACTTTGAGTCCATTTTTTAAGACTTCTTCTTTAACTTCAGAGAAACTCATAAGTGGAAATATTAAAACAAAGATTAAAGATATTACAAGATGTCTCATTTTATTCCAAACTTCTCTGCAATTTCTTTAATGGTCTCTTTTAAAGTACTAAGGTCAGATGATTTAACAACATAGGCATCTGATGCCCATATTGAAAAATCATCCCTGTAATCATAGGCAGTAAGCATTATTACAGGAACACTGGGATTTTTCTGTTTCAGCTGTCTTAAAACCTGAATTCCGTCAATATCAGGCATCATTATATCAAGAGTCACCATATCTGGTTTTTCTGATTCAAAAAGTTCAAGGGCTTCACGACCAGAATTCGCTGTGACAACCTCATATCCTTCATCTTCAAGTTCAGCTTTATAAAGCATAAGTATGTTTTTCTCATCATCAACTACCAGAATTTTCATTATCCCCTCCTTCTTTATGTATTGGCAAAAAAACTTTAAATGTTGTTCCTTTACTGAGTTCGCTTTCTACCTTAATTATACCACCATGCTCTTCAACAATTCTTTTCACAATTGCAAGTCCAAGTCCTGTGCCAGTTGTTTTTGTGGTGAAAAAGGGATCAAATATTCTCTTTAAATTTGCCTTTTCTATTCCGCATCCGGTATCTTCAACTTCAATTATGAAATACTCTTTACCTGCATCTGCCTCTACCGGTAATTTATCTGCCTTATGTATTTTTAAAGTTATACTTCCATTTTTTGTTGCTTCATTGGCATTTGAGATCAGGTTTAAAAGCACCTCTTTCAATTTATCATAGTTGCCGAGCACTTTAAAGTTGTTATTTATCGTCAATTTAAATTCATTGTTATTGTCTTTCAGCGTAGATTCAACAAAGTTGACCACATCACCCACAAGCTGATTGATTTCAAAAGATTCCTTGCCAATTGGGTAAGGCTTTACGAAGCTTAATATTTCATTGAGAATTCTTTCAAGCCTTCTTACTTCTTCAATGATTACTTTTATATACTCCTGTGATTTTTCATCCTTCAGCTCTTTATTAAGTCTTTTAGCAAATCCACCTATTGCAAGTAAGGGATTCCTTATTTCATGAGCAACCTTTGCTGCCATTTCTCCAAGTGCTGCCATCTTTTCCATTGATATTATTCTTTCTTTTAAATTCTTGAGTTCTGTTATATTCTTTGCTACATTAATAGTTCCTATTAGAATACCATTTTTATCAAATATTGGAGAACTTGAAAGAAGATAAACACCATCAAGATAGTTTTCTTCAAGCTCTCCCACTTGGGGAATTCCAGTTTCCATTGCTTTTCTATGAGGACATTCTTCCAGCGGATAAGAAGTCTTATGAATAAGTTTAAAACATTTTTTGCCAATTACTTCATTCTCTTTTAATCCAACAGCCTCAAGAAATGAGCGATTGACCTTTTTTATTGTATAGGTATCATCAGTGTAATAAATAAGGTCTGTTATTGAATTAAAAAGCATCTCAAGCTCTTTTTCTGCCTGTTCTATTTTGTCAAATATCCAGGCATTTTCTATTGCACCTGCCACCTGGTCAGCAAATCCTTTCAAAAAATTAATATCTTGTTCAGTAATGGGTTTTCTTGTATAAAGATTGTCAACCCATACTGCTCCTATTGCCTTGTCTTTAGAGATAAGAGGTGTAACTGCATAGGCAAAGCTTCCAAGTTGCTGAATTATAACAGGGTCTGCTTCTTCTTTGTGAACATCTTTGATGTTAAAGACTTTTTTTTCTTTTACAGCTCGCACAATCGGTGTATTTTCACTTAATGGTATGGAGATGTTTTTACAGAGTCTTTCAAGAAAGCTATCTTCTTCAAACTCTCTTCTGCTTAATTCATCAAGAACCTCAAAGAGAGTTTTCTTTTCTCGTGACATGCTTGACCATATATGCCAGGCTTCTTCATAACTGGAAGGACCTACTGCCATAACTCCCCGTAAAGAATTGCTTTCTTCATCAACAAGAAACAGCACTGCTCTGTTAAACCCGAGTCCTTCACCCATTGTAATTACTGTAAGTATAATTCTTAGAAGTTTATTCAGTTCTAAGGTGCTTCTTACAGCAGAGCTTATAAAGAGAATCTTTGTAAGTTCTTCGTTTCTTCTTATGAGGTCTCTTTCAAGCTTTTTCTTTTCTGTAATATCTCTTATTATTCTGCTGACTCCCACTATTTGTCCCCTTGAATTCTTTATCGGAGACATGGTAAGACTTACTTCTATGATTTTATTTTCCTTTGTTACCATGACTGTTTCTATATCTTTTAATGTTTCATCCTGTTTAATTTTTTCAAAATATATTTTTTCCATCTCTCGTAAGAAATCAGGAATAACAGGTAAAGGTTTCCCGATAACTTCCTCCTTTGCATAACCAAAAATATTTTCTGCGCCTTTATTCCAGGCGGTCACAATATTATCTAAATCAGTGGCTATTATTGCATCAGCAGAACTCTGAATCAGGCTTTCAAGATAACTTTTAAGCTCCTCTATCTGAGCCATTGCCTTTGTATTTTGCATTTCTCTCTCTTTAAGTTCTTTGAACCTAAGGGATTTAAGAATAATTAGTGAGGCTATTGCTGAAAAAAGCTCTCCTACTGCAATGTCTTCTTCTGTAAATTCTCCAAACCCTTCTTCTGAGTCAAGTTTATTGTAAACAAGAATTGTACCAATATTTTCCTGTTGCATTTTTAATGGAATACATATTGCTGAGTAAGCAGGTATATCAAGCTCATATTTTTCAAGTTGAGCTTTATTAAATGTTTTAACTTTGCCTTCCTTTAAAACTTTTCCACATATTCCTTCATCAGACTTAATAACAGTTTTATCGGAATTAACGTTGTAAGCGGCAGTGATATATAAATATCCATTTCTAATCAGTCTTACGATACCTGCCTGAGCATTCATAAGCTCACAGACATAGTAAATAAGTCTTTCAAGAAGAATCTCAGTATCCTCGTATATTTCAAGAAGTTTTATAAGCTCAAATAATGCCTGTCTTTCCTTCATTTATTAATCCTTTATAAAGTTCCAAATATTTTTTACAGGAATTGCTCCAGGAGAAATCTCTTTTCATGGCTTCATAAATGATTCTGGAAAATCTGTTTTTGTCCTCGTAGGCTGAGCAAAATTGCTTAACTGCTTCTGTTAAAGCTTCTGCACTGTATTCATCAAAGAGGAAACCTGTTACTCCATCCTCAACTGTGTCTGAAAGTCCTCCAGTTCGTCTGCATACTGGAGGCGTGCCATATCTCATAGCAATAAGCTGACTCAAACCGCATGGTTCATATCTTGATGGAACGAGCAAACTATCTGCACCAGCATATATTTTATGAGCTAAAGCTTCGTCAAATCCTACAAAAGCATATATTTTTGAGGGATAATTATTTTGAAGTTCTCTGATTTTATTTTCATAATAGGCTTCGCCTGTTCCTTCAAATATAAAGCTTACTCCTTTTTCAATTAACCCTGGTATGGCATCAACAATTATATCAATACCTTTTTGGTAGGTGAGTCTCCCTATAAAGGCTATTAGAGGGTTTTGTATGGAGCATTTTAAATTAGTAAAACTCAGTAAATATTGTTTGTTTTTTTGTTTATCACTTATGTTGCCAGTTCCATAATTTTGAACAATAAATGGGTCTTTTTCAGGATTCCATATTTTGTAGTCAATTCCATTTATAATGCCCACAAGGCTTTCTTTTCTCTTTCTTAACACTCCGTCAAGTCCTGCTCCGTATTCAGGAGTCAGAATCTCTTTTGCATATGTGGGACTCACAGTGGTAATTATATCGGCATTGAAAAGTCCTACTTTAAGAAAGTTAACCATTCCGTAAAATTCAAATCCATCTATATGAAACATCTCCTGGCCAAAGCCTGTTATCTCAAGTTTTTCACGGGGGAATATGCCCTGATACCCAAGATTGTGAATGGTTAATACGGTTTTTGTTCTTTCAAAGCAGCTGCATTCTTTGTAAAACGTTTTCAGATAAAGAGGAACCAGAGCTGTATGCCAGTCATGGCAGTGAATTATGTCAAATTTTAAATTCATGACTTTACAAATCTCAAGAACTGCTCTGGAAAAAAATACAAATCTTTCTGCGTTATCAAGATACTCACCATGATTTGTTCCATAAAGTTCGTCTCTATCAAAGAAGTCGTTATGCTCAATAAAAAACAGATTTCCCTCAGTTGAAGCTTCAATCTTTAAGTTGTCTTCCTCATCAAAAGAAACTCTTGCAGTTCTTACAGCACCAAAACGCTTAGTTGAACCAACAGCAACTCCATAAACTATTCCTGCATTTACTGTAGATGAAAAAAAGTTCTGTCTTGTTGTTCTGTAAAAGGGAAGAAACACTGTTACATCAATTCCTGCTTTTATAAATTCTTTGAAAAGAGCTCCCACAACATCACCAAGACCTCCTGTTTTTGAAAAGGGATAAGCCTCTGCTGAAACAAGAGCAATCTTCATATTTTAGCCTCCCTCATAAACTGAGCAGCTTCTTCAGGAGGAGTTGGATTTATAAAAAATCCAGAACCCCATTCAAATCCTGCAGTTTTTGTGAGCTTTGGAATTATCTCAATATGCCAGTGATAGTATTCATTTATCTCATCTTGGAAAGGAGATGTGTGAAGAACATAGTTATAGGGAGGAGTTTCAAGCACAGCATCAAGTTTTTTAAGTGTTGTCTGAAGAGCATCTGCAAGAAGACTGAAGCTTTTTTCTCTTGGCTCAAAACGAGACTCATGCCTTTTTGGCAGAATCCATGTTTCAAAAGGCTCTCTTGGTGCAAAGGGAGAAAGCACTATATAAGCGTCATTTTGATAGATTATTCTTTTTTCAAATTCAAGCTCCTGCGCTATTATATCACAGAAAATGCATCTGTCTCTCAACTCAAAATACTTCCTTGCAGAATTCATCTCATCTTTTACAATCTGAGGAACAATGGGTAAAGCAATTAACTGACTATGGGTGTGCTCAATTGATGCTCCTGCTGCTTCACCTTCATTTTTAAAAACAAGGACATATTTAAAGCGTATGTCTTTTTTAAGGTCAGTAATTCTAAAATAATAAGCCCACAAAACATCTTCAACTGCCTTAAGGGATATTGTAGAAAGTGAGGCAAGATGGTCAGGTGTTTCAATGATTACTTCATGAGCGCCAATTCCGTTCATTTTATCGTAAATTCCTTCTCCTCTTTTATTGAGATCTCCATGAATCTGCAAAGCTGGGAATTTATTTGGAACAACTCTGAGACTCCATCCAGGTGTGTTTGGCGCAGTGTTGGGAGGTCTGAAAGCAATAATTTCATTTGGAGCCGTATGTTCATTCCCCGGGCAGAATGGACAGAATCCTTTTATTTTTCTTTTCTGACTGACAGGTGCAAAATCTGAAGGTCTTTTACCTCTTTCAACAGCTATAATAACCCATCTTCCTGATATTGGATCTCTTCTCAGTTCTGACATGCATTCCTCCATTGATTAAGTTTCTGGATAACGTCACAAAACTGCTTTTCATTTTGTATAATTATACCATTGTGGCAAGACTTTTTCACTATAAGATTGTAAACAATGCCTTTGGAGACCCTTGCGTTTTTGTAAGGCTTCTCAGGGAAAGGAGAGCTTTGCTTTTTGATGTAGGAGATATAAGAAAAATTCCATTTAATGAAATACTCAAAGTAAGCGATATCTTTGTAACTCATACCCATATTGATCATTTTATAGGATTTGATCAGGTAATAAGAGCTGTTTTAAGAAGAGCTGAACCTTTGAGAGTTTACGGACCTGACAGTATTATAGATTGCGTTTATGGAAAACTCAAGGGGTATACGTGGAATCTCGTTTCAGATTATCCATTATCAATTGAGGTTTATGCAATTACAGAAAAAAAGATAAAAAGAGCAAGATTTCTGGCTTCTCAGAAATTCAAAATTGAAAAATTGCCGAGTCTTCCAAAGCAAGAATTCATTCTTAAGGAGCCTCTTTTTAAAGTTAAAGCTCTTGTTTTATCCCATGGAATACCTGTTATAGCCTACTGTATTGAAGAGGATTTTCATATAAATATTGACAAAGTAAAGCTTGAAAAAAAAGGCTTTGTCGTAGGTCCCTGGCTTGGAGAGCTTAAAAAGCTGATTAAACTTCACTATGATTATGAGCCTTATGGGATGCTTAAGCCCAAAAATCCCTCAATTAAATTGAAGGTCAATACTCCAAAAGGAGAGTTTGGCTTGGAAGAGCTTTTTGAGATTGTAAATATTACAAAGGGAGAAAAAATCTCTTATGTAATGGATGTGGCGCCTCTGGAAGAAAACATTCAGAAAATAATAGATTTTGTAAAAGGTTCTGATGTTCTATTCTGTGAAGCCTACTTTTTAAGTAAAGACATGGAGAGAGCAATTGAAAGAAATCATCTGACCGCTGCATTAACTGGCAAAATTGCAAGGCAGGCAGAAGTTAAAGAGCTTGTGATACTACATATTTCTCCAAAATATATTGAAAATCCGGAGGAAGTTTACAGAGAGGTGGAATTATCAAGGTTTCAAGATTTACAGTAAAATTAATTATATATTTTTTAGTTTTCTTTGCCTCTTTAACTCAGTTGATCAGTGCTTTTTTTCTTTACAAAAATGCTGAACAAGCTACAGAGCAATCTCTTCAGATGCAGGCAATAGGAATTACAATAACTCTTAACAGTGTTCTACAGGCTTCTGATATTGGCCAGATTAAAAAACAGAGTAGCACAATCTTTTCAGAAATCTTACTGGATGAGAGATGGGAGGGGGTTGCCTTTATAGCTCTTTACAGTCAAGAAGGAAATGTGGTATTTCATTCAAATCCCGCACTGATAGGAAAAAAATTTCAGGAAGTAATCGCAGTTTTTCAGGAGAAAACTCCCTATTATCATTATCTTGTTCTGGGCACAGGAGAAAAAGTTTTTATTTCGGATACAAAAATAGTTCTCCGTGGGCTACCCTATCTTTTAAGAGTTGCTTTACATACATATCCAGCTGAGGCTATTTTAAGAAATGCAAAAATACATATACTTTTTATGGCTTTTACAGCAGTATTCCTTATTCTGGCAGGTTTTTTCACAGCAATACTTCTAAATAAAATAGAAAAAATGCAGATTAAAATGCGGGAGCTTGAAAATCTTTCAATGCTTTCACGAGTTTTAGCCCATGAAATAAGAAACCCCCTTGGAAGCATAAAGGGATTTGCCCAGTATCTTATGAAAAAGATTTCAGAGGCTTCTTTAAAAGAGTATCTTGAAATAATTGTAAAGGAGAGTTTGAGGCTTGAAAGACTTACTGAAGAGCTATCACAGTATGCAAATCCTCAAAGTATTAGCCTGCAGAGGGTTAATCTCAAAGAATTAATTCATGAAACTGTCTTGCCTTTTACAATTGAGCACAGGGAGATATTTTTTGATTTAGACTTAGATGAACTATACCTGAACACGGACAGAGATAAAATAACACAAATTTTAAGCAATATTCTTCAGAACTCTGTTTTTGCCGTATCAGAAACAGAGGATAAAAGAATCAGTATAAAAGCAAAAAAAATCAATGGTAAAATAAAAATTGAAATATCTGATACAGGAACTGGAATGGATGAAGAGACTTTAAAAAAAGCCCAGGAGCCTTTTTTTACGACAAAGCCAAAAGGTACAGGATTGGGGCTTGCAATAGTAAGTCGTCTTTGTGAGGTTTTAAATATTAATCTGGAAATTAAAAGCAAAGAAGGACAGGGAACAAAAGTATGGTTGACAATGCCAGAATCGTTATAGTTGAAGATGACTCCTCCTTTGCCTCCCTTCTTAAAACAATTCTTGAAGAAGAAGGCTACACGGTAAAGGTATTTAACGATCCTCAGATAGCCTTAAAAAATATTGGGAGTTTTTCTCCTCATCTCATAATTACAGATTTAAAGATGCCAAAAATGGATGGTATTGAGTTTATGGAAAAAGCAGAAGATGTTGTAAATACAGAGTTTATTGTAATAACAGCTTATGGCACGATCCCTTCTGCAGTAGAAGCAATAAAAAAGGGCGCAATTGATTATATCACAAAGCCTCTTTCATCCCCTGAAGAATTTTTAAAACGCATAGAAAAAGTTTTAAAGACATGGCATTACAGTGAAGAACTTGAACTACCTCCATATGAGATTCTCTTTGCAGGAATTGAAGAGGTCTATCAGATGGTTAAAGAAGTGGCAAAGACAGATACTACAGTAATTCTCTATGGTGAAACAGGAACAGGTAAATCAGCTATTGCAAAGGCAATTCACATTATGAGCGGCAAGAAAGGTGCTTTTGTTGAGATAAACTGTGCATCAATTCCTGAAACATTAATAGAAAGCGAGCTTTTCGGCTATGAAAAAGGTGCTTTCTCAGGAGCAATAAAGCAAAAACCTGGTAAAATTGAGCTTGCCCAGAATGGAACTCTATTTCTTGATGAAATAGGGGAATTAACTCTCTCAATTCAGGCAAAATTTTTAAAAGTGCTGCAGGACAAAAGCTTTGAAAGAGTTGGTGGGCTTCAGACTCTTAAAACAAATGCAAGATTTATTACTGCAACAAACAGAGACTTAAAACAGCTTGTAAAAGATGGAAAATTCAGGGAAGATTTATATTTCAGGCTCAATGTCTTTCCAATTACCATTCCTCCTTTAAGAGAAAGAAGACAGCATATAACTAAAATTGCTGATTATCTTATAGAAAGGATTTCTAAAAAGCTTGGAAAGGAACCAAAAAGATTGAACAAAAAATCTGTAGAAACGATCAAGAATTACTCCTTTCCGGGAAATATAAGAGAGCTTGAGAACATTCTTGAAAGAGCAATAATTCTCTCAAAAACAGAGGAGATTGAGATAAAAATTGAAAAAGAGGAAAAATCAGAAGATAATAATCTTAAAAGTCTTGAAAAAAAAGCAATAATAGAAGCTTTGAAAAAAACCAGTGGCAATAAAAAAATGGCATCCCGATTACTTGGTATTTCTTTAAGAACTCTTTACAATAAAATTAAAGAATTCGGATTGGAATAGCTTTTTGTCTGGTGAGTTCTTCTAATGCAACATTTAATCCTTCTTTCTTAAGTTCAGAGAAAATTTTTCTTCTTATAACCTTTGGTAAAGCCTCAGGAGCAAACACTCCCTGCTCGAGAGACTGAATTTTCTTTATAAATTTAGCCATAATGCCAGCTATCAAAGCAGTAGGATAAGAAACATGGGTAGAGCCAGGAGCAATTCTTATAAGTTCTTTAATTGAAGGAAAAATTAAGTAACCTCTTAATGTTTTTCTTTCTCCCTGTATTTTTCCAGAGGTCTCTACAACAAGACCAAAGGTTGCTTCTTCAAGCACTCCTTCCTTTACTTTCTGGATAATTTCTTTTATTGAAGCAACCCGTTTGGTGATTTTTAAAAGAATTTCATAGGGAGAAACATTAACTCCGTTAATTTTCAGTGAATTTTCACTTAAAAGTCCCATATTATAAAGAGCCATGAGAAACTCTATATCAGAACCTGCAGATTTAAGGTTTACATTTTTTACTTTGAGAAATCTTGGTAGAGTGGAAACTTCATCTCCGTAAACAAGATAGGCTTTTCTTCTACCTATGGGTTCTGGATAACTGTAATATTCAGGCTCATCAAAAGGTTCACGGAATTTAAATTTTCCTTTTTCATAGATCAGAGGAGGAGATAGAATATCACTGAACAAAACCTTTGGTGACCACGACCATATTGTTCCAGGTGGTCTTTGATCTTCAAAAATTCTAATTTTAATGATGTCCAGACTTTCAAATTTTGAAGCAAGCTCCCCGGCAATTAGGTTTGTCAAGCCAGGACTTATCCCTGTATTTATTAAACCAACAATTCCTTTTCTTTTAAATTCCTGAGAGTATTCAAGCTGTTCAGGATTTATCAAGTCTTCAAGATTTGAAGCAAGATCCTGGTAATTAACAGCATGTTTCAAGGCAATCTCTATTATTTTTCTGTTAATTGCAGGGGTTGCTGAATTTATTACGAGATCCACATCTTTGATTAATTTTTCTAAAGTAGAGTTGTCATTTACTGAAATTCTATGGAGAGTTAATCTTTTAGTGTCTGCAAATTCTTTGAGCCTTCTAAGATTTCTAATGCTTTTATCAGCGCACTTTATTGTAAAATCTGTTTTTTCAAGAAAATACCTGCAAAGAAAAAATCCAACTGCACCAACGCCAATTACAGCAATCTTCATAAATTCTAATTACTCCTCTTTCCATCCATACTTTCCTATTAGTGGGACAAAGGCTACTGGAATCAGATAATGCCTTTCTATTTCGCCGTCTTTTTTTATAGCTTTAAGCATATACTGAGAGTATCTTTCACCAACAGGTGCAACAATAATGCCATACTCTTTTAGTTGTGCAATAAGTGGTTCGGGTATATCTGGAGTTGCTGCAGTTATAATTATTCTATCAAATGGAGCCTCTTCTGGTATTCCTTCTGTGCCATCTCTGATATAAACTTTGATATTTTTAATTCCGAGATTTTCAAATCTTTTTTTCGCAGCAATAGCCAGTGGTTCAACTCTTTCAACGGTATGAACTTCTTTTGCAAGTTCAGCAAGAATTGCAGCCTGATATCCAGAACCTGTTCCTATTTCCAGAACCTTTTCTTCTCCTTTAAGTTCAAGTAATTCTGTCATTAAAGCAACAATGTATGGCTGAGAAATAGTCTGACCATGACCAATTGGAAGAGCTCTATCATCATATGCGCTATCAATGATGTCCTCTGGTATGAAGAGATGTCTCGGAATCTTTTTCATTACCTCAATAACCCTTTTATCCCTGATGCCTCTTTCAATGATCTGGGTTTCAACCATCCATTCTCTTAAATGTTTGTATTTATCCATAGAAAAATCAACCGAGTTTAAATAACTTTTTAATCAATTCTGCTGCCACGGGATTCATAAGAGTAAGAGCTATCAAGTTTATAATGATGAGGAATTTAAGAGTTAAATCGATCTTGTTAATTTTACTGGACAATTCAGCTTTGTCTTTCTCTATTTTTTCATATAATGCATCTATTTTACCGAGAAGTTCAGTTTTGTCTTTCTCTATTTTACCGAGAAGTTCAGCTTTGTCTTTCTCTATTTTACCGAGAAGTTCAGCTTTGTCTTTCTCTATTTTACCGAGAAGTTCAGTTTTGTCTTTCTCTGTCTTACTAAGAAGTTCAGCTTTGTCTTTCTCTATTTTACCGAGAAGTTCAGTTTTGTCTTTCTCTGTCTTACCGAGAAGTTCAGTTTTGTCTTTCTCCATCTTGCTAAGTAACTCAGTTTTGTCTTTTTCTGTTTTTTCGTATAATGCCTCTATTTTACCGAGAAGTTCAGTTTTGTCTTTCTCTGTCTTACCGAGAAGTTCAGTTTTGTCTTTCTCCATCTTGCTAAGTAACTCAGTTTTGTCTTTTTCTGTTTTTTCGTATAATGCCTCTATTTTACCGAGAAGTTCAGTTTTGTCTTTCTCTGTCTTACCGAGAAGTTCAGTTTTGTCTTTCTCTGTCTTACCGAGAAGTTCAGTTTTGTCTTTCTCCATCTTGCTAAGTAACTCAGTTTTGTCTTTTTCTGTTTTTTCGTATAATGCCTCTATTTTACCAAGCAACTCTGTTCTCAGAATTTCTAAATCTTTCTTTGTTGCAACCTCTCTTAATAATTCTTCTTTTAATTCTTCTTTTGTTTCATACCATTTTTGGTAAATTTCATCGGCAGTGACTTTTTCAAATGATTTCAATAAAGTTTTAGCATCTTCCCGTCCAAAAGTTTTCTCAAATATTTCAAATACTTCTATTGGCAATGTTACAGGCATAAACTCCTCCTTTTTTGTTAATTATAACATTTAACCGCGTCTTAGTATCTCTCTTGCTACAAGAATACCAGATACTGAAGCTTGAATCAAGCCCCTGCTGATACCTGCTCCATCTCCTGCAGCAAAAAGATTATCTATTTCTGTTTCAAGACTTTCAGTAAGTTTAAGCCTCATACTGTAAAGTTTAATCTCCACTCCGTAAAGAAGTGTATGATTTGAATTTATACCTGGCATAATCCTGTCAAGGGCTTCAAGCATTTCAAGAATATTTACCAGATACCGATATGGTAAAACAAAACTGAGATCACCTGCAGTAGCATCTTTAAGGGTAGGGTGAACAGGATTTTTAAGAATTCTCTCATGGGTTGATCTTCTACCCTTTTTAAGATCGCCAAGTCTTTGAATTAAAACTCCCTGTCCAAGATAATTTGCCAGTCTTGCAATACTCTGTCCATAAAGAATTGGTTCACGGAAAGGTTCTGTAAAGTATGTGCTTGAAAGAATTGCGAAGTTGGTGTTGTCTGTTTTTTTATTTGCATAACTGTGCCCATTTACGGTCCATATTCCATTTATGTTTTCTCTTACAACTTCGCCATAGGGATTTACACAGAATGTTCTTACCATATCATCAAAAGTTTTTGAATAATAAATAAACTTTGGCTCGTAACAGACTCTGGTAAGCTCATCACAAACTGAAGCAGGAACTTCCACTCTAACACCAATATCAACAGGATTAAGCTCTGTATTTAATTTCAGCCTTTTTGCCTCTTCTCTTAACCAGCTACTTCCTGCTCTTCCAGGTGCGAGAACGATGTATTTTGCATAGAATCTTCTTTTATCTTTAAGCTCAATCCCTAAAGCTTTTGTTCTGTTTATAATGATTTTGAAGGCTTCAGAATCAAAGATTATATCAACTTTTTCTGAAAGCTCCTCCTTTATTGCTTTAAGAATTTCAGCACATCTTTCTGTTCCAATGTGTCTTATTTTTGATGGAATAAAAAGAATTCCATTTTTTGCTGCCTGATTTTTGATTTTTTCAGCTACCTTAGGCTCAGGCTCGTAAACTGTTTCTGGAGCACCGTATTTAAGATATATTTTATCAACATAATTAATAAGTTCAACAAGGCTGTCTCTTTCCATGTATTTATCTAAAAATCCTCCAATTTGAGGAGATAAATTCAATTTTCCATCGCTGAAAGCTCCTGCACCACCCCATCCACTTAAAATATCACAAACTGGACAATTGATACACTTTCCTGTTTGCTCCATCGGGCATTTTCTTTTTTCAATGTCTTTGCCCTTTTCAATAATTAAAACTTTTAATGAGGCATTCTTAATTATCTCTAAGGCTGTAAAAATACCGGCAGGTCCTGCACCAATAATAATTACATCATACTTATTCTTCAATGCCATGTCTTCTTAAATACTCCAATGCCTGATAATTTGTTAAATCAATATGAAGTGGAGTAACTGATACATATCCTTCCATTATTGCCTGAATATCTGTTCCTTCCATTTTCTGCCATGATACAATTCCTCCTCCAATCCAGTACTGTTTTTCTCCCCATGGAGAAAAAATTTCATGAATTGAGTTTTCATAGGAACGTTTACCCTGCTTTGTTATTTTAATTCCATTGATTTCCTGTAAAGGTTTATTGGGCAGGTTCACATTCAAGAGTGTATCATGAGGAAGACCCTTTTCAAGAATGAATTTTGCTATCTTTAATGCATAGTAACATGCTGTTTCATATCTGAAAGGTCTTTCGCCAACTATAGATATTGCAAAAGAGGGAACTCCGAGAATTGTTCCTTCAATAGCAGCTGAAACAGTTCCTGAGTATGTTATGTCCTCTCCAAGGTTCGCTCCTTTGTTTATGCCTGACACGATTAAATTAGGTTCACGGGGCAAAAGTTTTTTCACTCCAACAACAACACAGTCAGTAGGAGTGCCGTTTACACTGTAACAGCCCTCTCTTATTAAGTCCACTCGTAGGGGTCTGTGCATTGTAAGAGCATGACTTACAGCAGAACGATCTCTGTCTGGTGCAACAATGTATACTTCACCAAGCTCTTTTAAAGTTTCTGCAAGCGTTTGTATTCCTTTTGAGAAAAAGCCATCATCGTTTGTTACAAGAATTAAAGCCATTAATTACTCCTCAGAGTAATATAGTCTGCTATGTAAAACAGTCGCTCTCTGGCTTCAGAGTCTGGAAACACCTGAAGAGCCTTTTTTGCTTTATCTATATATTGCTTTACTATTTTCATAGATGAATCAATGCAGTTGTATTGTCTGAGATAATTCAAAATCTTTGAAAGATTTTTTTCTGAAAGATTGTCATATTTTATTATGCTTATAATTTCTTCCTTTTCCTGTGCTTTTTTTATCAATTCAATGAGGGGAAGAGTAATTTTGCCTTCCATTAGATCTTTGCCAAGTTTTTTACCAAGTTCTGCTTCATCTGCTATATAATCAAGAATATCATCTACCATCTGAAAAGCTATGCCAATATTATTTCCAAATTCAGTTAAAGCTTGAAGTTTTTCCTGTGATAGCTTACCCAGAATTCCTGCAACTCTGCAGGCAGTGCGAATCAATCCTGCTGTTTTTCCTGTAATTATTTTTAAGTATTCATCAAAAGTTATGCTTGGATCGCCTGCTTTCATAAGCTGGAGAATCTCTCCTTCAGCCATCTGTGAAGTTGCTTGAGATAAAGCTTCCATTATTGGAAGACTTTCCTGTTGAACTGATATGTGCAATGCCTTTGCATAAAGATAATCACCAAGTAAAACTGTAACCTGATTTCCCCATATTTTGTTAGCAGAAGCCTTACCTCTTCTGAGTTCAGCCTCATCAACCACATCATCGTGAAGAAGACTTGCAGTGTGAAGTGCCTCAATTACTGCAGCCAGAATCACTCTTTTGTATCCCCTGTAACCAACAAGGTCAGCACTTAAAAGTAAAAACAATGGACGAAGCCTTTTACCTCCTGAGTTTACAATATATGCTCCTATGGTTGGTATTAAGGAAGCTTCTGACTGGAATATATTCAGAAGCTCTCTTTCTACCATTTTTAATTCATCTTCGTATTGCCTGAATATATCCTGAAAATTCACAGTTTAAACCTCAATTCTTCAGGGTTAAAAATTCCTTTTTCAGTGATTATTGCGGTTATATACTTAGCAGGAGTTACATCAAAGGCAAGATTTATTACCTTAACTCCTTCCGGTGCAATTTTTATACCTCTGATGGTTGTTACTTCTTCTGATGCTCTCTGTTCAATGGGAATCATATCTCCTGATGGTATGCTTAAGTCAATGCTTGACAAGGGAGCTGCTACATAAAAAGGAACATTGTTTTCTCTGCAAAGAACAGCTAAGGAATAAGTACCGATTTTGTTTGCCACATCACCATTTCTTACAGTTCTATCTGTTCCCACAATTGCAAAATCAATCATACCTTTTCTGAGTAAAGCACCGGCTGTGTTGTCGCAGACTAAGGTTACATCAATTCCAGCCTGCATTAGTTCAAAAGCTGTAATACGGGCGCCCTGAAGCACAGGTCTTGTCTCACAGGCAATTACATTAAATTTTATTCCCTTTTCCTTCGCAAGATACATTGGCGCAGTTGCTGTTCCGTATCCACCTGTTGCCAATGCACCGGCATTGCAGTAGGTTATAACAGTGCATCCTTCTTTAAAAAGATGTAAGGCATTTTCACCTATGTGTTTGTTTGTCTGTATGTCTTCTTCATGAATTTTTAAAGCCTCATTTATTACTAAATCTTTGAGTTCAGAGACAGATAAAGATGCATTTTTCTCTATCAGATTTTTAATTCTATCAACAGCCCATTTTATATTTACAGCAGTTGGTCTTGTATTTATGAGTCTTTGAAAAACAGTATTTAAATCGGAAAGAAATTTTTCAGAACAACAGGATTTTAAACCGATTGAGGCAACTGCTACAGCATACGCAGCAGCAATTCCTATCGCAGGAGCTCCTCTTATTGAGAGATTTTCAATCGCCCTTGCAATTTCTTCATAATTGGTACATTTTAAGTATTCAATTTTTTCTGGTAAAAGCCTCTGGTCAAGGATGTAAACAGCACCATTTTCCCATCTTATAGACTGAAGCATAGGCATATTATAACAATTTTTCGCAGGCTAAATCTTTTTTCTAAATGATATAATTAAAAAACAGGGAGTATTTCAATGAGTTCATCTAAGGCTCAAAATGTAGCTTATTTAAATTTATCAGATAAAGAGTTTAATCAAAGGATTGAAAAAGCTTTTGAGATTCTGAAAGATTGCACTCTCTGCCCGAGAAATTGCTATGTTGACAGAACCTCGGGTAGAAAAGGAGCATGTAAAGTTCTTATAAAACCCTATGTTTCAAGCTGGGGACCTCATTTTGGAGAAGAAGCTCCTTTGGTTGGAAGATACGGTTCAGGAACCATATTTTTCGGTTTTTGTAATCTCAGCTGTGTTTACTGTCAGAACTGGACAATAAGTCATCTTGGAGAAGGCGAAGAAATCTCATATGATGAGCTTGCTCAACTTATGATTTTTCTTCAAAATTCAGGCTGTCACAATATAAATCTTGTGACACCCACTCATCAGGTGCCTCAAATTATTAAATCAATTTACATTGCCCGTGAACAGGGACTCAGAATTCCCATTGTTTATAATTGTGGTGGTTATGAAGCTATTGAAACATTGAAAATTCTTGATGGAATCATTGATATTTATATGCCTGATTTTAAATATGCTGATAGTGCTCTGGCTGAAAAGTACTCAAAGGTTAAAAATTATACTGAGTTCGCAAAAAAAGCTTTGAAGGAGATGCACAGGCAGGTTGGAGATCTGATTATAAATGAAGAAGGAGTTGCTGTTAGAGGACTTCTTGTAAGACATCTTGTTTTGCCTAACAATATCGCAGGAACACAGGAGATTGTAAAATTTATTGCAGAGGAAATCTCCAAAAATACATACATAAACATCATGGATCAGTACAGACCATGCTGGCAGGCAGAGGAGTATCCGGAATTAAACAGAAGAATAACGCAAAAGGAGTTTGAAGACGCTGTAAATATGGCTTTAAAATATGGACTAACAAGAATAGATTGTGTTATTTATTCAAAAAGATATTACCACTGGCTGTAAACTTTCAAGATCAAGAACCACAACCGTTGCTTTTCCATAAAGCCAGCCACAGGCTTCACCAGGATTTATGATTAAAGTATTATTTACCTTGCGAATATCAACTTCATGCATATGTCCATAAACGATAAGATCAAATCTACCTGATTGAGCAAGTGCTTCAACTATCTGAGGTTCATGCATCAATGCAATCCTTTTACCATTAATTTCAAATTCTCTTATTTGTGGCTGAATTCTTTCTCCGTACATTTTCTTTAAAAGAACTTTATCTCCATCGTTATTACCAAAAACTCCGTAAAACTCACCATCAAAATCCTTAAAAACTCTCCATGTAAAGGGAGAGACAAAATCACCTGCATGAATTATTGTCTTTACATCATTTTCTTTAAAAATTTTCAATGCCTTTTTTATGTTGTCCATATGATCATGGGTATCAGAGATAATTCCTATTTTCATTTCTTTCCTCCAGATTTATTAAAATTTCTCCAAAAGGTTTTTCCTGATAAGCTCTGGCAATTCTGAGTTTTATTAATTCCAATAATGCAAGAAAAGTCACTATAATTTCAAGCCTTGATGAGTTATGTTCAAAAAGTTCATAAAAAGCTATTGATTTTTTCAATCTCAGTAAACTGAGAATCTGTTCAATTTTTTCCTCAACTTTTATAGTTTCCTTTGGAACATATACTCTCGGCTGAGGTTTATCAACTATTTTCCTTAAAGCCTGTAAAAGGTCAAATATACTCAGCTCCTCAAGAAAAAATTCTTCCTCATGTGATGTATTTCTTGGAAAGGCTAATGACCATACTTCATATCTTTCTTTAAGAATTTTAGAGGCTTCTTTAAAATTCTGATATTCTATTAACTGTGCTACCAGTTCTTTCCTTGGGTCTTCCTCCTCAGGCTCCTGCACTGGAAGAAGCATTTTTGACTTTATATAAATCAATGTAGCTGCCATAAGAAGAAACTCTGAGGCAATTTCAAGGTCAAGCTCTTGCATAAGTTCAAGATATTCAAGATACTGCTTTGTAATTAAAGCAATCGGAATGTCATAGATGTCTATTTTATTCTGCTTAATAAGATGAAGAAGCAAATCTAAAGGACCTTCAAATGTGGGTAAATTAACCTGAATCATTTTATAGTATTTTATCACAATCTTAACTGACATCTCTCTTTTTTTTCCTGTATAATAAAATTTATGCTTGATAAAAAATACCTGCTTCCTCATGATGCTTTAAAACTTATACTCGCTCAAATCGTGCCAGGATGCCTTCCAGTAGAAATAATTCCAATTGAAAAAGCCTATGGTAGAGTTACCGCAGAAGATATAATCTCACCTGAGGATCTTCCAGGGTTTGAACGTTCCACTGTTGACGGCTTTGCTGTTAAAGCTTCTGATACATTCGGCGCAAAAGAAAGCTCTCCATCCTATCTCAATGTTAAAGGTGACATACCTATGGGAGCTATACCTAATTTTTCCCTATCAAAAGGAGAAACAGCATCTATTGCAACTGGAGGTATGCTTCCTGAAGGAGCTGATGCTGTTGTGATGATAGAGCACGTTAATGTGATATCAAAAGATTTGATTGAGGTATTAAAGGCTGTTTCTCCAGGTGAGAATGTCATATTTCGCGATGAGGATGCAAAAAAGGGAGAAGTTGTTATAAAAGCAGGACACAGGCTTAAGCCTCAGGATATAGGAGCTCTTGCTGGAGTTGGAATAACCGCTGTTAAAGTTTTTAAACAGCCTGTGGTTTCTATAATTCTTACAGGAGATGAGATAATTCCTCACACTGAAAAGGTTACTCCTGGAAAAGTAAGGGATGTAAACTCCTTTACTCTTGCAGGCTTAATTTATGAAAGTGGTGCTATTCCATTAAAAATGGGAATTATAAAGGATGAATACAACGCACTTAAAGAAACTGCTGAGAAAGCATATCAATTAAGTGATATTGTGCTTATTACAGGTGGAACCTCTGCTGGCGTGAAAGATTTAACTGCAAAAGTTATTGATGAGCTTGGCTGTCCAGGTGTGCTTTTTCATGGTGCTTCAATAAAGCCTGGGAAACCTGTTATTGGTGCAGCGTGCAATGGCAAACCTGTTTTTGGACTTCCGGGGCACCCTGTAGCTGTATATATTTGTTTTGAACTTTTTGTCAAACCAGTGATTCATCATATGCTTGCAGTAACAGATAAAAACTTTAAAAAACTCATAAAAGCAAAAATTTCAAGAAGTATTCACTCCCAGGCTGGTAGAGAAGATTTTATAAGAGTTTGTCTTGACAGTCGGGATGGTGAAATATGGGCAACTCCTCTGTTGAGTAAATCAGGACTTATAATGAGTCTTGTAAAAGCAGAGGGAATTGTTCACATACCTTCTCAATTACTGGGGTTGTCAGAAGGAGAAGAAGTTTTAGTTGAAATCATAGATTAATGCTGAGCAGCCCATTTTATCTGTTCTCTATAAGGAATCGACTTTTTCTTTAAGAGAGTCTCCATCTGCAACACTTCAGAGTATCCGCAGACATTGTCCCTCCACATCATCTTGTATTGCTGTCTTGCAAAAATTTTAAGAACAGTCTTTGGGAAAGGAACAAAAATAGCATTTTTACCCAGATTTTTTGCAAAGTCATGAACTATGTTCCTTAAAGTAACTTTTTCATCTCCACATAGTTCAAAAATAGCGTTACCATTGTAATCAATGGCATTGATGAAACATTCTGCAACATCTCTCACATCCACTGGCTGAAAGTAGTATTTGCCAATGTCAGGAAATATCAAAATTGGCAGTCTCTTTAAAACCGGTTTTAATTTTAAAAAAAGAAGTTGCTCAGGTCCCACAACAAAAGAAGGACGAAGAATTACAAAGGGAATTCCTGTTTTTATCAGTTCTTTTTCCGCCTTAAGCTTTGTAATATGGTAATTAGACGGAGCTTTTTCATCAACTCCCAAAGCACTCATGTGTATTATTTTCTCCACGGGAAAATCTTTTAAAGCTTCATAAAGAGCTTTTGAATACTGGTAATGCACTTTTTCAAATGTAGCTTTGCCTTTTTCCTGAATAATTCCAATAAGATGAATCACATATTGAGGGTTGATAATCTCTATGATTTTTCTCAGTTTTTCCCGATTAGTAAACTCATTAAGTTGATAGATTTTCGGTTTTTCACCAAAAAGAGCTTTTGCTTTTTCTGGATTTCTTACAATTAAGTGAACATCATAGCTTCTTTGTAAAGCAAGCTTTACAACATACCTTCCAATAAAACCTGTTCCGCCTGTAATAAGTAGTTTTTTCATAAGAATTAAGGAGGGCAGATGCCCTCCTGTTTTTTATTCAATCTGAAGCTTTCTTTCTTTTTTCTTTGCTTCTTCTGTCTTAGGAATTCTTATTTCAAGCACACCATTTTCAAATTTTGCCTTTGCTTTGTCAGTCTGAACATCCACAGGAAGCCTGAATGTTCTTGAGAATGAACCATAGGATCGCTCGTATCTGTAGTAGTCTTTCTTTTCTACTTTTTCTTCTTTCTTTTTCTCACCAGATATGGTGAGATAATCATCGGTAATTTTAACTTCAATGTCTTCTTTTTTTATACCGGGTAGCTCTGCCTTAACAACCAGCTCATCGCCTTCTTCATATATGTCCACTGCTGGAGACACAATCTCTTCTTCTCTTAGTCTCGGAACAAAGGACCTGAACAGGGAAAAGGGTCTCCTCATAAATTCATCAAAAAGACGATCAATCTCCTCAAAGGGAGAAAGGATTGAAGGTTCAACCCTTGCTACATCCTTTGTTTCTTTTCTTGTCATGGCTAACACCTCCTTTTAGGTGATATTGATATTTTTTAACTAAATATATCATTAAAACATTATTTTTGTCAAGAGATTTTATTAAATTATTTTATACAATTCATATCAAATCAAAATGATCCTGCCCTGACTTTTTTCTATAACTTCACCTACTGCAGTTGCCTGAATTCCATTTAAATTCAATTTTGCAGTTAAATCATCTGTTTTATCTGATGGTACAGAAATAAGTAGCCCTCCTGATGTTTGAGGATCGGAGAGAATATCAAGAGTTACTGGATCTGTTTGTCCTGTATCAACCAGTTTTGAACAATACTTTACATTTCTTCTTCCTCCTGCTGGAACAACTCCCATGCAAGCAAACTCATAAACTCTTGGTAAGAGTGGAACTTTATCCTTCCATATTTTTATAGTTACTTTGCTTGCCCTTGCCATTTCAAGAGCATGTCCAAGTAATCCAAATCCAGTTATGTCCGTACAGGCATGAACTCCAGTATTTATCATAACTTCTGAGGCTGTTTTATTGAGTAAAGTCATTGTTTGAGTAAGAATATTTGCTGTTTCAGGGTCAAGAAGTTTTCCTTTAAGGGCTGTTGAAAGAATACCGGTTCCAATAGGTTTTGTTAAAACTAAAATATCTCCAGGTTTTGAACCCCTGTTGGTAACAAATTTTTCAGGATGAACAATTCCAGTTACTGCAATTCCATATTTTATCTCAGGATCTTCAACACTGTGCCCACCAATCATAAAAGCTCCTGCTTCCTTTAGTTTGTCCGCTCCGCCTTTTAAAATTTCTCGTAGGATTGACTTATCCATCTCATTTACTGGAAAACAAACGATATTGAGAGCCAGAAGAGGCTTAGCTCCAACTGCATATATATCACTTAAGGCATTGGCTACTGCAATCTGTCCAAAATCATAGGGATCATCAACAATAGGAGTAAAGAAATCAACACTCTGGACCACTGCCATGTCTTCTTTTAAACGATAAATCCCTGCATCAGACCAGTCTTCAGAGCCAACCAGAATGTTGGGATCTTCTGGCAAAGGAATATGTTTTAGTATTTCTTCCAGGTCCCCTGGACCTATCTTTGCTGCTCAGCCAGCAGCTTTAACTTTTTCTGTGAGCATTTCAACACCTTTTGTTTTTTTTATTTTACCATAATCCGGGATGGTTTGCCATTTAATGTTATCATCTGCTAACATTAAATAATGAAGCTGTGGAAAGCTGTGGCGATTGTTTTTGCTGGCTATTTTTTGTTTTTTACACTTTACTTAACAATAGAACTTACAAAGCCAATAAATATCTCCGAGGATACAGAGGTTTATGTTCCTAAGGGTGCGAGTTTTTCCTCAATAGCCAGAATTTTTAAGGAAAAAGGTATTATCAGAAATGAAACGATTTTTATTATCATAGGAAGAATTTACGGAATTGAGAAAAAGGCAAGAGCTGGATATTATCTATTTACTAAAGAAATGACTGTGCTTGATGTTATTAAAAAGCTTCTTCAGGGAAAAATCACAGAGTATACTGTTACAGTGGTTGAAGGTGACAGTCTATACGAGATTGCTGACAAGCTTTCAAAAATTAATCCTGATTTTAAAGATCAACTATTTCAGCTGGCATATGACAAAGCATTTCTTCGCTCTTTAAAAATTGATGCGCCTTCGTTGGAAGGATATCTTTTCCCTGATACTTACAACATTCCGAAAGGACTGCAGCTTGAAGAGATTGTAAGACTGATGGTAAAGAGATTCTGGGATGTTTATGATTCAAAATTAATGGAAAGAACAAAGAAAATTGGATGGACAACAAATCAGGTAGTTACTCTTGCATCAATAATTGAAAAGGAAGCAAAGGTTGATGAAGAGAAGCCTTTAATTTCAGCAGTTTATCATAATAGATTGAAACTTGGAATGCCTCTTCAGGCAGATCCAACAGCAATTTATGGAATTAAAAGATATAAAGATGGAGTTACAAAAAAAGATCTTAAAAACAGAACTCCCTACAATACCTACTTAATAAAAGGGCTTCCTCCAGGACCGATTGCTTCACCAGGATTGAAATCAATTTTAGCTGCTCTGAATCCTGCCAGGGTGTCATATCTTTATTTTGTTTCCCGTGGAGACGGAACTCATGAATTTTCTTCTGATTACAAAACGCACATTTCAGCCATAAATCAAATAAGAGGAAACAGATTTGATTGAGAGGAAAAAAACAAGAAGAATATATGTTGGAGATGTCTCAATTGGAGATGGTGCTCCTGTTAGGGTACAGTCAATGACAAAAACAGATACCCGTGATGTGCAATCAACTGTAAAGGAGATAAGAAGACTTGAAAAGGCAGGCTGCGAAATAGTAAGAGTTGCAGTTCCTGATGAGACTGCTGCGAAAGCCTTGGGAGAAATAAAAAAGAGAATAAAAATTCCATTGATTGCAGACATACATTTTAACTACAAACTCGCGCTTGAGGCAATTGTTCAGGGAGTTGATGGATTAAGAATAAATCCGGGCAATATTGGAGCAAAATGGAAGGTTAAAGAAGTTGTCAGTGCTGCGAAGGACAGAAGAATACCAATAAGAATAGGAGTCAATGCAGGCTCTTTGCCAAAAGATTTAGTGGAAAAACACGGTCCTACCCCTCAGGCAATGGTTGAGGCAGCAGAAAGGCACATAGAGATTCTTGAAGAACTTGATTTTCATGATATTAAGGTTTCACTTAAAGCATCAGATGTTATGAAAACAGTTGAAGCTTACAGAGTTTTTAGCAGTAAATATGATTATCCTCTTCATGTGGGAATTACAGAGACAGGATCTGTTCCCGAAGGTGTTGTAAAGAGCTCTATTGGAATTGGACTTCTTCTTCTTGAAGGAATTGGCGACACAATAAGAGTCTCTCTCACAGATTCTTCGGTTTTTGAAGTTAATGTAGCCTATGAAATATTGAGAGTGGTGGGATTAAGAAATGTTGGAGTTGAGATAATTAGCTGTCCTACCTGTGGAAGATGTGAAGTAAATATTAAGAGAATGGTAAGGCAGGTAAAAAAAGCACTTAAAAATATAAAAGAGCCTATAAAAGTAGCTGTAATGGGATGCTCGGTGAATGGTCCTGGAGAGGCAAAAGAAGCAGACTTTGGAATAGCAGGTGGACGAGCTCAGGGAATAGTTTTTGCAAAAGGAAAAGTTATAAAAACTGTAAAAGAAACTGAGCTTGTTAAGGCTTTAATAGAGGAAATAAGGAAAGCAATTGCTTGATAAAAAAATATTTTTCAGGATAAAATTAAATATTAAACTTTTACGGAGGGAAGAATGAAGGAGAAAATTCACCCTGAATACAAAGAAGCAAAAGTTATATGTGCCTGTGGTGAAACTTTTGTTACCCGTTCAACAAAGCCTTTAATTAAAGTGGATATCTGCTCTAAGTGTCATCCTTTCTATACGGGTAAACAGAAAATTGTTGATACAGAGGGTAGAGTAGAGAAGTTCATGAAAAAATACAGTAAAAAGTAGATTCTAAAGAGTCTTTTAAGGGGTTAGAACTGAATCTTAGATTTTCTAACCCCTTTTTGTTTGCAATAAGGGAGAAATTCAGAGATGAATGATATTGCTATTGGCGGACAAGCTGTAATTGAGGGTGTGATGATGAAATCAAAAGAAGGATGGGCAGTAGCTGTAAGAAACCCTCAGGGAGAAATTGTTGTGAAATCGGAAAAATTTAAAAAACAGAACATTTTTTCAAAAATACCGATAATAAGAGGTTTCTTTATTCTTCTTGAAACTTTATGGCTTGGCATGAAGGCAATAGATTTTAGTAGCAGGATAGTGTTTAAAGAAGAAAAATCAAGTCCTTGGAGTCTTGCTTTATCACTACTTCTTGCATCTGTTATTGGAGTATTTCTTTTTATCCTTTTACCGTTGTATCTGACGAGATTGTCAGGCTATTTTATTGAGATGATATCAACAAATTCTTTTGTTTTTAATCTTATTGATGGTATTTTAAGGGTCTTTGTTTTTATATGCTATGTTCTTGCAGTAAGCATGTTCCCCATGATGAGAAGAATTTTTGCCTATCACGGTGCTGAACACAAAACAATAAATGCCTTTGAAGCTGGTGAAGCTCTGATTCCTGAAAATATCAAAAAATATTCAAGATTACATGTAAGATGTGGAACAAGCTTTATTTTTATCGTGCTTGTAATAAGTATCTTAGTATTTTCCATGATTCCTACTTCATGGAATTTCTTTTTAAAGGCTACATCAAGAGTGATACTTCTGCCATTAATAGCAGGTCTGTCTTACGAGATACTGAAAATTTCTGCCAGATGGCGTAATAATTTAATAGGCAAAACCCTTACATACCCTGGCTTGATTTTTCAAAAAATAACAACCCGTGAGCCAGATGAGGCACAGATAGAGGTTGCCTGTGAATCATTAAAGGTATTGCTAAATCTTTCCCACAAGGAGGTGAAAATCAATGCTTGAAAAATTAATGGAGGTGGAAAACAAATATGAGAGAATAACTTATGCACTTTCTGACCCAAAACTGCTTTCAAATAAAGATGAATATATGAAATACTCCAGAGAACAGGCAGAGCTTGAACCAATTGTTACAAAATTCAGAGAATACAAAAAAATTCTTACCCAAATACAGGAAGCTGAGGAGATAATCAAAAGTGGTGACTCTGATTTAAAAGAGCTTGCTGAAGAAGAGCTACAGAAACTAAAAAAAATAAAGCCGCAGATTGAACAGGAACTGAAAATCCTTCTTCTACCAAAAGACCCAAGAGATGAAAAAAATGTAATCCTTGAAATTAGAGCAGGTACAGGTGGTGAAGAAGCAGCACTTTTTGCAGCAGACCTTTTCAGAATGTATATGAAGTATGCTGAATCAAAGGGATGGAAAGTAGAAGTTATTGATAGTCATCCTACAGGATTGGGAGGTTTCAAGGAAATAATTGCCTCAATATCAGGTAAAGGAGCTTTTAGCAAACTGAAATACGAAAGCGGAGTGCATAGAGTTCAAAGAATTCCTGTAACAGAAGCCTCTGGAAGAATTCATACCTCTACTGCAACAGTAGCTGTGCTTCCTGAAGCAGAAGAGGTTGATATAAAAATTGATGAAAAAGACTTAAGAATTGACACCTTTTGCTCTTCAGGACCTGGAGGACAATCAGTAAATACAGCCTATTCAGCAGTAAGAATTGTTCACATTCCAACAGGCATAATTGTTCAATGTCAGGACGAGAGATCTCAGATTAAAAACAGAGAAAAAGCCATGAAGGTCCTGAGAGCCCGCTTGCTTGAGATGGAAAGGCAGAAAAAGGAAGCAGAAAGGGCAGCTGAAAGGAAAGGACAGGTTGGAACAGGTGAAAGAAGTGAAAGAATAAGAACTTATAATTTTCCCCAGAACAGGGTTACAGACCACAGAATAGGATTGACTCTTTATAAACTTGAACAGATCTTAAACGGAGAGATTGATGAAATAATTGATGCGCTGATTGCTTATTATCAGGCTGAAAAATTAAAAGAAATGTGAGAGCCCTTGAAAAAATAAGAAATCTCACCGATAAATTTTCTATTCATATCAAAGAAGCACTGGAAATTGTCTGTCATGTTTTAGAAATTGGAAAAACTCAACTTTATACTGAAAATCCAGAAATAACTCCAGATAAATCTCAGATCATTGAGAGTTTAATTGAAAGAAGGCTAAAAAAAGAACCTCTTCAGTACATTCTTGGAGAATGCTTTTTTTATAACATTAAAATAAAAGTGGGTCCTGGTGTTCTAATCCCAAGACCTGAAACAGAAATCCTTGTTGAAGAAGTTATAAAAAGGAAAAACCTGATTGCAAACACAGGACACAGAGTGCTTGATTTATGCACAGGTTCAGGATGTATTGCTCTGGCTATTGCTAAAAATATTCCAGACTTTCATGTTTTTGGTATTGATATTTCAAAAAAAGCAGTAATGTACGCTGTTGAAAATAAAGCTTTAAATAATATAAAAAATGCTGATTTTCTTGTGGGTAATTTATTTGAACCCTTCAGGGAAAAATTATTTTCCTGTATTACTGCAAACCCGCCTTATGTGAAGACAGAAGACATCTTTAAATTGCAGCCAGAGATTAAAGATTATGAGCCCTTTGAAGCATTGGATGGAGGAAAGGATGGACTCAGGTTTTACAGGGATATTATAAAAGAGGCAATGAGGTATCTTTTAAAAGATGGATTAATTTTTCTGGAAATTGGAGCTGGGCAGTCAGATGCAGTTTATGCTGAAGCATCAATGGAAGGTTTTGAAGTAGTTGATGTGGTAAAAGACCTTGCAGGAATTGAAAGAGTTATGATATTAAAAAATTGAGAGGTAAAATTTGAAAAAGAATAAAAAAATGCTTTTATTGTTTACTTTAGTTGTCTTAATCTCTGCTGCCTATGCTCAGGAATACATAATAAGCTCTGTTCCCTTTTTTCCTTCAGAGGATTTTCAATGCGGTCCAGCATCCTTGGCAATGGTCTTAAATTTCTGGGGTTTAAGAATTACTCCAGAAGAGATAGCAAAAGATATCTACAGCAAAACTGCTCGTGGAACAGCAGATTTTGATATGCTCATATTTGCAGAAAAAAAGGGATTTAAAGCCAGTCAGTACAGTGGAAATATTGAAGATATAAAGGAAAAAATAAAGGCTCAGAAACCTTTAATAGTTATGACTGATGAGGGTTTTTGGTTTTATAAAAAGTATCATTATATGGTGATTGTTGGATTTGATAAACATAGTATCATAGTAAACTCCGGGACAGAACAATACAAAAGAATAGATTTTGAAAGCTTTGCAAAAAAATGGAAAAAGACAGACTTCTGGACACTTTTAATAGAGAAATAGGGAGGGGGTATGACAAAGGTCTTAGCAATAGTTCTTGCAGGAGGAAAGGGAGAAAGACTTTTTCCTTTAACATCTTTCAGATCAAAGCCTTCTGTTCCCTTTGGTGCAAGATATAGAATTGTTGATTTTGTTTTAAGCAATCTTGTCAATTCCCATATTTATTCAATCTATCTTCTTGTTCAGTATAAATCTCAATCACTTATTGAACACATCAGACAGAACTGGTTTTTTTCTTCTGTTGGACGAGATCACTTTGTTACAGTTGTTCCGCCTCAGATGCGAATGGGACCTGAATGGTTTCAGGGAACAGCTGATGCAGTTTTTCAGAATATGGGATTAATCAAAGAACATAAGCCAGATATTGTTCTGATTTTCGGTGCTGACCACATTTACAGAATGGACATAAGACAGATGATAAAATTTCATGTTGAAAACAATGCTCAGGTTACCGTAGCTGCAAGACCTGTCCCTTTAAAACAGGCTTCAGCATTTGGAGTAATTGTTTCAGATTCAGAGCAGAGAATTACAGGATTTCAGGAAAAACCCAAACAGCCTCAACCAATGCCTGACAATCCTGAGATGGCTTATGTTTCAATGGGGAATTATATCTTTAATAGTGATATTTTAATTGATGCTTTAATCCGTGCTGAAAAGAAAAAACAGCATGATTTTGGTGCCCATGTTATACCTGATCTTGTTGAAAGAGGCGCAAGGGTTTATGCCTATGATTTTGCTAAAAATGAGGTCCCCGGTATAAAATCCTATGAAGAACCTGGTTACTGGAGAGATGTGGGAACAATAAAAACATATTTTGATGCCCATATGGATATGCTTGGAGAGAAACCTGTTTTTGAAATCTACAATAAGATGTGGCCTATCTATCCTGCAAGATATGAAGGACCACCTGTAAAAATTCTTGATGGAGAGATAAAAAATAGCGTTATTGCTGATGGAGCATTAATCTATGGCGGGAAAATAGAAAACTCCTTTATAAGAAGTGGTTGCATAATAGAAAAAGGAGCAGAGGTAAGGGATTCTCTTATTATGGATGATGTTATTGTAAAAAGAAATAGCAAACTTTACAGGGTCATAGTGGATAAAAAAAATGTGGTTTATGAAGGAGAACAGATCGGTTTTTCACCAGAAAGGGATCGTTTTCGCTGTCATATAGACTCATCAGGAATATGCATTATTCCAAGAGCAGCACGATATAATGACTGGATTAAAGAATTTAGCAATGTTTAGAAATTGTTTAATTCTTATTTTTTTATTCATCTTTTGTCTTTCAACACCTGCTCACACTCAGGATAAAAAAAAGATTTTAATTCTTAACTCTTACCATCAGGGATTAAGCTGGACAGACAACATAGTGAAAGGGATTCAAGAATCACTGAAGCCTATGGAGAATTATGTTGATTACTATATTGAATACATGGATACCAAGCGTTTTTATAATGAAAAATACTTTGAGAAAATTTTTAATCTTCTTGAACAAAAATACCGTGGAGTTAAATTTGATTTGATAATTGTTTCAGATAATGATGCTCTTTTATTCACCATGAAACATTATCACAGATTGTTTAATGGAGTTCCTGTGGTTTTCTGTGGAATCAATAATTTCAGGGATAGTATGATAGAAAAGTACAGAAAATGGTTTACTGGAGTTGCCGAAGAAACAGATATTGAAGGAACAATTGACATAGCACTTAAGCTTCATCCTGATACCAGGAGGGTCTACATTATCAATGATATTACAACAACTGGACTGGCGATGAAAAAGGGACTTCTTGAGATATTCCCGAAATTTGCCAGTAAAGTTACTTTCATTATGCTTGAAAATCCTGATATGAAGGAGCTTCAGAGAGAAGTTGAGAAAATTCCACCAAAAAGTATCATACTTCTCTTACTCGTAAATAGGGACAGAACAGGTAATTTCTTTGCCTATGAGGAGAGTCTTGACTTACTCTATCCCCACACTAATGCTCCCATATACAGTGTATGGGATTTTTATCTTGGCAGAGGAATTGTTGGTGGTAAACTAACAAGTGCATATTTACAGGGCAAAAAGGCTGGTGAACTGGCATTGAGAATTTTGAATGGCAAATCTCCCTCAGAAATTCCAGTTATTAAAGAAAGCCCAAATGAATTCATGTTTGATTATAATGAACTCAAGAGATTTCATGTTTCTTTAAATAAACTTCCCAAAGAAAGCAGAGTTATAAATCTTCCTGAAAGCTTCTGGATAAAATACCGAAAAACATTGATAGGAATTACTTTAATTTTTATTGGATTATCTCTTGTAATAATTGTTCTTTCAATAAATATTTCAAAAAGAAAAAAAGTTGAAAAAGAGTTGAGAATATCAGAAGAAAAATACAGAGACCTCTATGATAATGCTCCTGATATGTATCACTCTGTTGATAAAAATGGAATTATTATTGAATGTAATGAAACAGAGGCAAAAATGCTGGGATACAAAAAAGAAGAAATAATTGGTAAACCAGTAACATATTTTATGACAGAAGAATCAAGAAAAGCACAGGAGGAATTTTTCTCTAACATAGGAAAATACAGTTTTATTCAAGTTGAGAGAGACTTTGTCAGAAAGGATGGCTCAGTTTTTACTGCGGCTTTAAATGTTTATGTTGAGGTGGATGAAAAGGGAAATTTTGTTAAAACAAAAACAATAGGAAGAGACATTACGTACAGAAAAAAAATTGAGGAAGAACTCAGGAAATCAAAAGAAGCTCTTAGAAAGCTTTCCGTATATTTACAGAATGTGAGAGAAAAAGAAAGAAAGGAAATTGCCAGGGAAATTCATGATGAAATGGGACAGTCTCTCACTGCATTAAAACTGTCGCTATCATGGATTAGAAAAAGGATTGAAGATAAAATTTTACAAGAAAAATTTGATGAAACATTAAGTATAGTAAATGCTCTGATAAGACAGGTTCAGAATATATCAAACAGACTTCGTCCTTCTTTAATTGACCATTTAACCTTGGAGGATGCTATAGTGTGGCAGGTCAAGGAATTTGAGAGAAATACTTCAGTGCCGTGCAGTGTTGAGATTTTAGAGGACAGCGTGAAACTATCAAGAAACATATCTTTAAACATTTTCAGAATATTTCAGGAAGCACTTACAAATATTGCAAGACATGCCAATGCAACACTTGTCAATATTAAAATGTTTCGGTCAAATGGAAGTATTGTGCTAATAATTAAAGACAATGGAGTAGGAATATCAGAAGAAAAAATTAAAAGTCCTGAATCATTTGGTTTAATGGCAATGAGAGAAAGGGCTTACTCAATAAATGCAACCTTTGACATACGAAGGAGCTCAGAGGGAGGAACTGAGTTAATTCTCTCAGTTCCTTTAAAAGACAATGAATAAAAAACTGAGAGTTTTAATCGTTGATGACCATACTCTATTCAGAAAAGGTTTAAAAGAGATTCTTCTTGATACTCCTTATATTAAAGAATGCAAAGAAGCTAAAACTGGTTACGAAGCCATTGATATTCTTTCAAAAGAAAGTTTTGATATAGTATTTCTTGATATAGCAATGCCTGATATGGATGGAATACAGACCCTGAAAAAAATTAGAACTGAGTATCCTGAAACAAAAATCCTTATGCTAAGTATGTATCCTGAAGAGCAGTATGCCATAAGATCATTAAAATTTGGAGCTTCAGGTTACTTAACAAAATCAGCTGACCCTGAAGAACTACTAAAAGCTATCAATAAGATAGTGAAGGGTGGGAAGTATGTACCACAGGCTTTTTCAGAAAAGTTGATTCATTACATTGATAAATCCAGGGAAATTCCACCACATGAAAAGTTATCAGAAAGAGAATTTCAGGTTTTTCTTATGATAGCAAGAGGCAAAAGTCTCATTGAGATTGCCAGAGAACTTTCCATAAGCATTAAAACTGTAAGCACATACAGAGCAAGAATTCTTGAAAAACTTGGATGTGAAAACAATGCTGAAATTATAAATTATGCTATTAAGCATGGTCTGATAGTTTAGTGACCATAAAAAAACCAGCAACTACCAGAATAAATAAACTGATTATAAAACTCTGCCATCCAAAATTTTTATATACAATTCCTGGTAAATAAGAGCCAAGAACACCACCTGAATAATAAAAAGCTATATATGCTCCATTTACAAGGCTTTTTTGCATTGTTGTGATTTTATTTAAATAACCAGAGGCTACTGAATGAATAAGAAACATGCCTGAGCAAAAACCAAACATTGTGATAAATATCAGAGATATGTCTGGTATGCTCATTATTAAAAGGAAAAAACCATAGGCAGCAAAACCAGCAAGCATTGTTTTTTTCTCGTTTCCGATTAATTTTATGATTTTCGTTGCAATAAAGGAAATAAAAACACCAGTAATATACCCTGAATAGATAAACCCTATGAGCATTTCACTGGCTTCTTTGTTGATGCTTTTTATTCTGAAAGGTAGAAAGTTTGTTATTCCTGAAAAAACAAAAAAAAGACAGAAAACTGCAGTGTAAATATAAAAGTTTCTTTTATCAAAAATAATAGATTTAAACTTTTTGAAACTGAAATAATTTTTTTGTTCTATTTTTGGCAACTTTAAATCTTCCATAAGATAATAAACTATAGGAAGTACAAGAAGAAGACTTATTGACATGATCTGAAAACAGGTTCTCCATCCAAAGTAATTGGCTATCATGCTACCAAAAACTCTTCCAGAAAGCCCTCCAATTATCGTAAAAGCAATGTAATAGGACATGAAAACAGGAACTCGTTCCTTGACTGATTTTAATGAAATATACGTTGTATTTGAAGTAAGAATTGCAGAGATTAAAAAACCCTCTATAAACCTGAGAAGTATAACGAGATAAACATTTTCTGCCATAGATATTGAAAATACAACAAAAGAGTGCACTGTAGCTGCAAGAAGAATCATTCCTTTTGGCGGTAAAAAATTAAGTAAAATTCCTGAAATAACTGGAATTACTGTAAGAGGGATAAATGTGGCACTCATAATAAGAGATACTGTATCCATTTCCACTTTAAAGGAATTTCCAAGTAAAGGCAGAAGGGGCTGAGGCATGTGTAATGCTGAAATTGTAAGTATTGTAGTATAGATTATAGCAAGAAAATCCTTAATCGGCATGTATCAGAGCTCTTTTACATTATTTATTTTTATTAAGGCTCTTTTAAAATACACAAATTTCTGAAAATCATAAACCGTTAGCTCCCTAATTTTCAATTACATCCTCTTTTACAAAGGAGGAGATGCTGCTGTCGCCTCAGAATGACACTCTCTGCTGTCTCCTGAGCACCAATCGGCATACACCTTACAGCAACTCAAACGCCCTTCACCACTCGGGGTGATTCAGAGTTCAAGGTTCAAAATTCAAAGTTAAAAAACTTCAACCTGAGCCTTAACAGGAGGAAATTCCTCGTGACAAAAATAAAAAATGCTGTCTCTATAATGTTATTTTTACCAGTTTATCAAATATGTGAATTGTATCAACAAATCTTACAATTCTCTGATGAGACTCTATTACAATTGAATGAGTTCTTGCACCTCCACCAAAAAATCTCACTCCATTAAGAAGATCACCTTTTGTTACGCCTGTAGCAACAAAAATTATATCATCACTTGGAACAAGGTCATCAAGAGTATAAACTTTGTCTTCATCAATATCCATTCCATAGCTTATAGCTCGCTTTTTTTCTTCCTCATTTCTCCATCGCATTCTTGCCTGCATCTCTCCACCAAGACACTTAACTGCTGCTGCAGAAAGCACACCTTCAGGTGCTCCACCAATTCCCATCAGGGCGTGAATACCTGTTCCTTCAACTGTTGCCGCTATTGCTGGAGTAATATCACCATCTGAGATCAGTTTAATTCTCGCACCAGCAGCCCTGATTTCTTTAATTAAATTTTCATGACGGGGTCTATCAAGCACCACCACTACAAGGTCATCAATGTCTCTTCCAAGAGCTTTTGCAAGGGCTTCAAGATTTTCCTTGACAGGTTTTCTTATATCAACCATTCCCTTTGCCTGAGGACGAACTACGAGTTTTTCCATATATGTATCAGGGCAGTGAAGAAGTCCGTTTCTTTCTGTAACTGCCATAACAGTCAATGCATTTGGCATTCCTGTAGCACACAGATTTGTTCCTTCAAGAGGGTCAACAGCTATATCAACTTCAGGACCAGTTCCATTACCAACTTCCTCACCTATATAAAGCATTGGAGCCTCGTCTCTTTCACCCTCACCTATGACTATTCTTCCTTTAATAGGTAAATCATTCAAAGCCTTTCTCATTGCTGTAACAGCTGCCTGGTCTGCTTCTTTTCTATTACCCTTTCCCATAAGTCTTGCAGCCTCAATTGCTGCAAGTTCACAAACTCTTAAAATTGCTGGAGTTAATGAACTATTCATTTTAATTTCCTCCTATGATTTTTTTGAAGTTATTGAATAAAATCCTGAAATAACCTTTTTTACTTTCTGAGATTTACATTTTGGACATCTTACCTTTGTTTTTTCCATTTCGCTTATGCTCATCTTCTTTGTAAAAGTTTCATTGCACTTTTGACATTGAAACTCATACAAAGGCATAAGCCACCTCCTAAATTATTTTATTTTCCTTCATGCTAAAATATTTTCCATTACCTATAATTACGTGGTCTAAAAGAGAAATTTCAAGTATCTCTGAAGCTTTTTTTAGCTTTCTTGTTATCTCCACATCCTGCTCTGATGGATCAGGATCTCCACTTGGATGATTGTGAGCAACTATTACTGCGTAAGCTGATTCCTTTACTGCTTCCTTAAAAATCTCTCTCGGATGAATCAGTGTCTGCGTTAATATACCTTCTGTAACTTTAATCTCCTTTATGAGTTTCAATTTTGTATCCAGTAAAAGGGTGATAAAGACTTCTTTTTTCAAACCATTAAGTTTTGGATATAGATAATTATAAACCAAACTTGCAGAATTGAATACTTCTTCCTGTGCTGGCTGACTTAAAAGCCTTCTACCAAGTTCAAAGGATGCTTTAATTTGAGCAATTTTTGCAATCCCAAGCCCGGTTACAGACTGAAGTTCATTGATTGATGCCTCTTCAATTCCTTTTAATCCGCCAAATTTATTTAAAAGTTCAATGGCTGTTTCCATTACTGTTTTCCCATTACTACCTGTTCTGAGAATAATTGCAAGCAACTGAGCATCAGTCAGGTTCTGAGCACCATGTTTTAATAGTCTTTCTCTCGGTCTTTCAGTTTCTGGCCATTCCTTAACAGATTTCATTTTATGCTTGCACCAGGATTAACCTCTCTGTCAACAGTAAGTATTGATATTGTTCCATCAGAGCCAGTTGCTGCAAGAAGCATACCCTGAGATTCAACTCCCATAAGCTTTGCAGGCTTGAGATTACTTACAATAACAATTGACCTGCCAACAAGCTCTTCAGGTGAGTAGGACTTCCCAATGCCTGCCACAATCTGTCTTTTCTCTCCAATATCTACAATAAGCTTTATAAGTTTTTCTGAACCCTTTAGTTTTTCAGCTTCTATAACTTTACCCACTTTAAGTTTGATCCTTGCAAAATCTTCAATACTTATAAGCTCTTCCATCTTGCTCTCCTTAATTTTTTCTTCAGATTTATTCTCTATTCTCGGGAAAATTTGTTCAATCTTTTCAGTTCTCACCTCTTTTATCTCTATGTCCCAATTTAATATATTACAGTCAATTTTAAAAGAACTTAATCCTAAAGCATTCCAGATTTTCAATGATGTCTGTGGCATAAATGGATAAAGAAAAGCTGTAATAATTCTCAATGCATTCCATATATTAAAAAGTATTTGAGGAAGCCTCTCAGAGTTTTCCTTTGCTACTCTCCAGGGTTCTGTTTTTGCAATGTAGTTGTTTGTAAGGGATATAACCTCCCATATTTTTTCAAGAATTATATTGAATTTGAACTCATTCCAGAGGTTTTCATTATCAATCTCTTGGATCAGATTTTTGAGTTTTTCTGACAATTCATCAACTGCTTTTGTAGGCTTTATCTGACCATTCATATATTTTTCATTCATCACAAGAAAACGATTTACAAGATTGCCTAAGTCATTAGCAAGATCATTGTTTATTCTTCTTATAATTGCTTCTTCTGAAAAATCTCCATCAAGACCAAAGGAAACCTCTCTGAATAAAAAGTATCTGAAAGCATCTACTCCGTATTTCTTTATAACTTCGTATGGATTTACAACATTGCCAAGAGATTTTGACATTTTAGCACCCTGGACTGTCCACCATCCATGAGCAAATATATTTTTTGGAAGAGGCATTTCCAGAGCCATAAGCATTGTTGACCAGTAAACTGCATGGGTTATTAGAATGTCCTTGCCTATTAAATGATGATCAGGGGGCCACCACTCAATGTCTTTTGGTGCAAGATAATTCAATGCTGAGTAATAATTAACAAGTGCGTCAAACCATACATAGGTTGTGTAGTTTTCATCAAAGGGAAGAGGAATTCCCCACTGCAGTCTCTGCCGAGGGCGGGAAATGCAGAGGTCACCAAGAGGTTTAGTTTTAAGAAATGAAAGAACCTCATTTTTTCTCGTTTCAGGAAGAATGTATCCTGGATTTTTCTCAATGTAATCAATGAGAGAGCTCTGATACCTGGACATGAGGAAGAAATAGTTTTCCTCTTCAATGCATTCAACTTCTCTTCCGCAGTCAGGGCACTTCCCTTCTATCAAATCTTTTGCTGTCCAGAATCTCTCGCAGGGAGTGCAATACATTCCACAGTATTTTCTCTTTTCAATCTCACCTTTATCATAAAGCTTCTGAAGTATTGCACTAACAACTTTTTTGTGTTCTTCATCGGTTGTTCGTATAAAAGCATCATTGCTTATATTTAATTCATTCCATAAAGCTTTAAAGTTTTCAACCATGATATCTGCATGTTCCTTTGGAGCTCTGCCACGCTCACAAGCTGCTTTTTCAACTTTCTGACCATGCTCGTCTGTTCCTGTAAGAAAGAATACTTTTCTACCTTTAAGTCTCATATATCTCGCAAGTATGTCAGCAGCCACAGTGGTGTAGGCATGTCCAATATGTGGAATATCATTAACATAGTATATTGGGGTGGTAATGTAAAATCCCTTATTTTGACTCATCATTTCCTCCAGAATTCTCATCTATTAATTCTTCTGCCTCTTTTATAATAAAGGACAGCTTTTTGATCTCAGGCTCTTTTTCTTCCTGAGTAATAATTTCTTCATCAAAACTATCCTCTACTTCACCATAGTATTCGTGTCTGAGACAACATTTCAACCTTCCGCAAACACCTGAAAGTTTGGAAACATTAAGCACAATTTCCTGATCTTTAGCCATTTTTAAAGAGACTGGCTTAAAGAAGCTGATAAATGTTTTACAGCATACCTCAAACCCGCAAACTCCGATCCCGCCAAGAAATTTTGCTTCATCCCTTACTCCTATCTGCCTCATCTCTATTCTTGTTTTGAATTTTGCTGCAAGGTCTTTAACCAGTTCTCTGAAATCAATCCTTCCTTCTGCAGTAAAATAAAAGATAATTCTTTTTCTGTCAAGAGCAGATTCAACTACTAAGAGTTTCATTGGCAACTTTCTTTCATTTATTCTTTGAAGACAAAAATTCCATGCTTCTTTCTCTAAGGAAAGATTTTTCTGAAAGGCTTCCATATCTTCCTGAGTTGCCTTTCTGATTACTGGCTTAAAGGAGTTTTCTGTGTCAGAAGAAGTTTTCAAAACGTATCCCAAGGTTAATCCAAAATCACCTTCTACTACAACAAAATCACCTTTTTTTAATTCTATACCAAGATTGTTTAAATAGCGATAAACCTTACCAAAAGGTCTAACTCTTACATGTACTGTATTGTTCATCCCTGCGTCTCCCTATTGTTCTAAGTTAGTTGTTTCCTGCTTTTTCATAGTTATCAAATTTCCAAGAAGACAAGCCATATAGTTCCATACAATTGACTTATTTAAGTTTAAATCAATGCTTTTTTTTATGTTTTGCATCTCTTCATACAGATTAAACAACTCCTCTACTGATACATTCTCTTTTAGTTTAAAATCTGAAGGTAAAATAGGGCAATATGAAGTTTTAAGAAAAAATCCCGCAAGGCAGTCTCTAAGAAAAATACATAAAAAATCTATCCACCATTTAACATCTTCATTGTCTTTCCAAGGAGATTTTTTATTCTTTTCTTTCATGTTTTTTAATGTAGCATTAAACCATTGAATATCTTTTAATACATCCCTTGATATAAAAAGCCCAGGTTTACCCATAATAATTCTGATTACACTGTCTTCAACATCAGGCAAAATCTTTTTTACTGCTTGAGTTGAAAGAGGTGTAAAATATAGTTTAAAACATCTTGAAATCAGAGGTTCTGGTAAAGTATACATATTTTCGCAGATAAGAATTATTACTGTATTTAAAGGAGGCTCTTCAACTGTTTTAAGAAAGGCATTCGCTGCTGCATTATTCATTTTATGTGCTTCTTTTATAATAACAACTTTATACCTTCCTTCAAGGCTGCGGAAAGAAACAAACTCTTCAACCTCTCTTATGCTGTTCACTGTGATTACATCCTTTTCAGCAGTTACGAGTTTAACATCTGGATGCAGTCCTTGTTCAATTTTTTTGCATGATATACATGTATCGCAGGCATCTTCTTCAGAATTCAAGCAATTTAAAGCTTTGGCATAGGTAATAGCTGCTCTGGTCTTTCCGATATAAGCGTCTCCCAGAAATAATAAAGCACCGGGAATCTTTTTCGTCCTTAATGTGCCCTTGAGCAGTTTTATTGCTTTTTGCTGAAATTCACTAAAACCCATTTTAATAAACTTAAGAGCGGCATTCAATGATAGATTTAACTTTTTTATATATTTTTTCAGTTATTACATTTATGGGCTCGGTGGCATCTAGAACAAAGAATCTTTCTTTATTTATTCTTGCAAGTTCAAGATAACCCTCTCTTACTTTCTCATGAAAAGATAAATTTTCCATCTCAAATCTATCTTTCTTATTAACTTTCTTATTTCGTCCAAGTCCAATGCTTGCTGAACAGTCAAGCAATACTGTTAAATCAGGCATTAATTCGCTGAAAAGTTCTTTATTCAATTTTTCAATTAAATCAATTGATATGCCTCTTGCATATCCCTGATAAACTACAGTTGAATCAGTAAATCTGTCACATATTACAATAAAACCTGCTTCAAGATGTGGCTTTATTTTTTCCTCAATATGTTGAATCCTGTCTGCAACATAAAGAAGAAGTTCGCATAATGGAGTTATTTTAATTTCTGAATTAAGAAGAATCTCTCTTATATGCTTTCCAGCTTCTGTATCTCCTGGTTCATAGGTGTATAAAACTGGAAATCCCTCTTTTTTAAGCTTTTCTGCAAGTAATTTTCCCTGAGTTGTTTTACCAGAACCCTCTATGCCTTCAAAGGTTATAAAAATTCCTTTATTCATTTACTAGTCTATTTTTTAATTTTTTAAGAAGTTCGCAAACTCTCTGGGAACTTGAAACATCAAGAGAGCCCATTCCACAGGATGGAGTGAGAAGTGAGTTTTTATTTATTAAGTGTAAATTTTTTGATATTTCCTCAGTTTTTCTTACTGCCCGTTCAATTATTTCTTCATCGCTCAGAGCATTTAAATCATCTGTAGTTGGAATAAATCCCCAGGCAATATA
The DNA here is from genome assembly GCF_040450955.1 of Thermodesulfovibrio sp. 3907-1M. Classification (NCBI taxonomy): domain Bacteria; kingdom Pseudomonadati; phylum Nitrospirota; class Thermodesulfovibrionia; order Thermodesulfovibrionales; family Thermodesulfovibrionaceae; genus Thermodesulfovibrio; species Thermodesulfovibrio autotrophicus. The sequence goes on along the minus strand of NZ_CP144373.1, from coordinate 1,239,874 downwards.
GCCACTTCTGCTCAGAAATTCTGAAATTTCATCACTGTAAATTTTGAAAAAATCAAAAAAGGAAAAGGCATCAAAGCTTAAAATGTCTATATCAAGAGATAAAACTTCTTTCCAGTCAGTTCTTCCACAGCAGTGAATTCCTACTTTAACATCAAAAGATTTAATAAAAGAGACAATTTCCTTAATTAACCTCATTGCTTCAGACTGCTCAACAGAGATATATGCAGATGTGCTAACTGCCTGAAGTATGGGTTCATCAATAAAAATTATTACATTTTCGGCAAAAGTTTTTAGAAATTCAATTTGCCACTTTACTTTTGCTTTAAGATGCATGAGAGAAAGTTCTCTCAGAGTTTCATCAAAATAAATAAGTTTACCCTCATCATCTTTAAGAGATAAGGTAAATGTAACGGGTCCTGTAATCTGTCCTTTAAAGAGTTTTAGTTTTTCGTTTTTTATCAATCTCTGCATGCTGTAAAGACCGATGGCAAATTGTTCACTTACAGGAGATAACATTTCATCATGATAGTTACTTAACCATTCAGTGATAAGCTCGTCATTTTTTTTGATGTAAACTTTGTCTGACTCAAAAGTTATGCCGGGAAATCCTTCACAGAACTGGGCAATCATCTGCTCATTAACTGAATATTTAGGCATCTGAGGCCAGAATGGGATATCAAAGTATTTCAAAATAAGTTCACAAGCAGACAAAACCTCTGTATGAGGCATGCTTCCTATGCCTGTGGTGGTAAATGGTTCAAACATAATTACTCCATTGAGCTGAGTTTTTTTAGAATATCAGGATACTCTTTTTTAAAATCAGGGAAAACCCTCTTTAAAAACATTTTAATTGCCTTGATTTCAAGGGCAAGCTCATCAATTTTTTCTAATTTTTTATTCATTTCATCAATTTTCTCTGAAATTACTTTTATCTCAGCTTCTATCAAGGCAATCTTTTCTTTTAAACTCATTAGGTCTTTCATAAAAATTACCTCTTATTTATTTCTTCTCTGTGCTCTCATTTTTTTGCGAAGCTTTCTGTATTTGTGTTTTTTTATCTTTTTTTTCCTCCACTTAAGAACACTTCCCACTCAATTCACCTCCTTTTTTTATATCTTAAGACTGTTCAAACTTACAAGCTCTTGAAAATCAGAAAATTCCAAGCCCTGTTAATTTTCAATCAACTCCACATGTCATTCCGAATTTTTTAATTGTTTCCATAAAAGCTTCAAGCCACAGTTCATTCACAGTTGAGTTTGTGCCATCATAGGCAAGAGATATAACAGGAATATTATAATCTTTTTGAATAAATCTCAACAAAGCAGTAACAATAGCACCTGGCATACATCCAAAGGGCATTGCATTAACGATGCCACTTACGCCTTTTTTAATTAAGTCAACACTTTTACCTATACTCAAAATAGTCTCTCCTTCAAAACTGTCAGGAACATAGGGTGATGCAAACTTAAAAATTTCTTTTATGGAGGGTTCATGCAAAAAATTCATTGCTCCTTTAAAACATGAAGAAAACTTCCTTTCCACCCTCCACTGGAAAAATTTATTAACAAGAATTTTTATAATAGCAGATTTATCCTTTTTTATCAAGGCTTTTCTTAAAGCCATTTTATTTACATAGTGAATCCACTCCTCAATTGGCGTAAGATAAACTTCTGCACCTAAGGACTCAAGTCTCTTTATCAGATTCTCATTGGAAAATGAATGAGAACGAATAAATATCTCTCCTACAACTCCAACAAGAGGCTTTTTATCCTTATATTTTGGTATATTTTCAAAATCTCTTCTCATGTCTTTTAATAAACTATCAATGCTGCCATTTCTACTCTTTAATGCATCATAAATTTTCACAAGATAACTTTCATATAAAGCTTCAGTTTCACCTTTGTTTTTTTCATAAGGTCTTGTCTGTAAAAGCAATTTTGTAAGCAAGCCATAGGCAACAACTCCCTGCCACGCTCTGAGGGAAAACTCTCCTCCTGCAATGTTTAAGTCTTTGTAAAATTGAGCATCCTGCTGGGGTGAATAAACGGGAACACTTTCAAATCCTAATTTTTTAAGCATCATCCTGTGAGAAACATTATATTGACCAAATCTGCATGGACCAGCTCCAGAAGGCATGAAAAAGGCTGTCCTCTGAGGATTGAAATCTTTTGAAAAAACAATCTTAAGCATATCACCAAGAGTTACAACATAGGGAAAGCATTCTCCTCCTGATACATATTTTCTTGCAAGCTCAACTGACTGCCTGTCCGAAGGAGGCATTACTTCTGCATCAATTCCACAGTAGTTAAAGGCTGCCTTTAAAGCAAAGGCATGGTCAGACATTCTTGGAATGTATATGGTTCTTTTTGAAATGTCTGAAGTTTTAATCAATAGGGGAATGAATTTATTTGCTGAATCCTTTTTATCTCTATCCTTGACGCTATCTATAAAAGCCTCAAGTCTTGTAACAACTCCAGCATCAGCACTGTGTTCATCAATCTCAACTATCAAATAAGGCTTTTGAGCCATTTCTTCTCTGAAATAATTTATTATGAAGGAGTCAGGTCCACAGGAAAAATTCGTTATAAATACAGGATATACCTCATCCAGCTTATGAATAAATCTTGAAGCTCTTATAATCCTTTGCCCTGAACGCCAGTATAAGTTGCTCCAATCATCCTTTATGTTTATTCCCTCAAGAGGAAGCATATCCATTGGAATTGGAAGAACATTAAGGCGGGTAAGCTTTCCTGAAATATCAAGACTAACTGCCTGATCAAAGGAGTTATAGGACCGGCCAAGAATAACCACTGTGGCTTGCTGACCGAGGGATCTGTCTATGGCTGTCGCAAGAAGCTTTAGTCCTTCTTTTTGAATTGAACTAACAAACTCTCTCTGCTTCTGTTTTGCAGTAGCTATTTTTTCATCAATGTTTTTTATATTTATAATTCCCTTAAATGCCTCAATCAGTTCCTTTTTAAGGTAATCAAATCCTCTTGAGAAATCTATTCTCGGTATAACAAACTTTGCTTCTCTAAATAGCTTTCTGTTTACATATGGAATTGTCTGAACAAGAGGACATGCAAGACCTCTTTCAAACTCATCATAAAGATTAAGATTTATAAAGCTCGGAAGAAAGATTAGATCAACTCCTTTTTCAATTAAGTCTGCTATGTGTCCATAGGCAACCTTAAGGGGGAAACATGCCTCAGATAAAACCTTTTCAATGCCTTTATTAATAATTTCTTTGTTCGTCTTATCGGAAATCTTTACATTAAAACCGAGCTCCCATAGAAGAGTGCTCCAGAAAGGAAGATGATCATGAAAGAAAAATATGTAAGGTATTCCAATTACAGGTGCCTTTCTATCTCTGTATTGAGTTTCATACTCTTTATGTGCCTTCCAGAGCAGCTCCTCTCTCAGTTTTACAGGGTCTGGAAGCTTTGAAATCACATCCTTTTTTTCATATTTCTCGCATCTACCGCCATAAAAAAGATAGTTTTCTTCGCCTTCTATCTTAACCCTGTTTATTTCACAGTAGTTGGGACAGCCTTTGCATTCAAAGGAAGAAATACTGTAAAGTCTATCCTTTAAAGAAAAGCCTTTGAATTTGCTTTCTTTACCGTTTTTCATAAAATCTTTTGCAATCAGTGCTACACCAATTGCGCCCATGACTTCGTGATGAGGTGGAATAATTAGCTCCAACTCCCTGTTAACTTTCTCTTTTAAGAAATTATCAAAGGCTGCAACAACTGCTCTGTTAAAGGCAACGCCACCCTGAAAGAATACTCTTTTACCGATCGGCTTCCCAGCTACAACCCTGTTTATGTAGTTTTCCGCAATACTGTAACAAAGACCTGCAACAATGTCTTCTTTGCGAGCACCTTTATGTAGATTTATGACAAGGGAGTTTTCCATAAAAACAGTGCATCTTTCACCGAGCTTGCATGGTGTTTTTGAGCTAAATGCAAGGCTTTGAAACTCTTCAAGAGTTATACCGAGTTTGTCAACCTGTTCTTCTATAAATGAGCCTGTTCCTGCTGCACAGGCTTTATTCATCTCAAAATCAACAACTTTGCCATCTTTAAGCCTTATGTATTTTGAATCCTGTCCTCCAATCTCAAAAATCGTGTCAATGCTTGGATCAAAATGAATTGCACCTCTGGCATGGGCTGTTATCTCATTTTTCACCACATCTGCACCTACAAAATCTGCAATCATGTAACGACCCGAACCTGTAACACCAACTCCTTTTATCTGGATATTCTGGACTTCCCTGCTTATCTCACTCAAGCCTCTTTTTACTGCATCAATTGGCTTTCCTGCTGTGGGAAGATACTTCTTTGTGATGATGTTACCCTCTTCATCTATAAGAACAATGTTTGTGCTTACAGAACCAACATCAATACCGAGATAGGCATGCTGAGGCTGAGAGCTTAAGTCTGAGGGCTGAGGACTAAAGTGAGAAGAAAAACTCTTAATTGGTGGAAGTCCGTATTCAATCTCTGCTTTGAGCTTACCGATTTTTTCAATGATTGACTCATTGAGATAAACTCCCTCTTTTTTAGCCTTAATCGCAGCACCAATTGCACCTGTTACCTCAAAATGCTCAGGAATGATTATCTCATCTATTCCCAGCACCTTCTTAAATGCCTTTATCATTCCCCTGTTTGCTGCAACTCCACCCTGAAAGGCAACTTCTTTTTCAATGCTTCTGCCTTTAAACATGGTTGCCTTGAAGTTTCTTGCAAGGGCAAAGCAAACTCCTGCAATTATGTCTTCCAGAGGAGTTGCAATCTGCTGAAGATGTATCATGTCTGATTTTGCAAAAACACTGCAACGACCGGCAATCTTTGATGGTCTTTCAGATCTTATGGCAAGCTCGCTGAACTCTTCTATTGTAAGCCCAAGCCGCTCTGCCTGCTGCTCAAGAAAAGAGCCAGTTCCTGCTGCACATATACTATTAAGGGAGAAATCCTTTATTCTTCCTCCTTTATCAAGGAAGATAAGCTTTGAATCCTCTCCTCCGATCTCAATAATTGTCCTTACCTGAGGATAGAAAAACGATGTTGCCGTTGCCTGTGATACAATCTCATTTACATATGAAGCACAAGCAGTCCTTGCAATAAATCTTCCTGAGACGCCTGTAAAACATAATCTTAAATCACGGTATCTTGAGAAAATCTCTGTCAAAATGCGGGATACTATCTCAGCAGGCTTTCCAAAATGTTTTAAATATAGCTTTTCAATAATTCTAAAATCCCTGTCTAAAACTGCTATCTTGGCTGTCTCGCTTCCTACATCAATACCAACTGCAAGTTCAGAACCCATACTCATGCCATCTTTTTGTGACAAGCTCTTTTATTTCTTCTGCCTGAGTGATTTCCTCTGGCCAGTCTCTCATCATTCCTTCTTCACGGGTTTTGCGTGTTGCATCAATTCCCATTTTACCGCCAAATCTTGGCATGCTTGATGCATGGTCAAGCTCATCAACAGGTCCTTCAGAGATTATCACATCTCTCCGCCAGTCCACATTGTTAAGAACCTTCCATGCAGTAGTTGATAAATCCTGAACATTAACATCTTCATCCACGACAATTATGAGCTTTGAAAACATCATCTGTCCCATTCCCCATAGCCCGTGAATTATCTTCTTACCATGCCCTGGATACTGCTTTTTTATTGAAACTATAGCGGCATTATGAAATACTCCTTCAATAGGAAGATTAATGTCCTTTATCTCTGGAAAATGCATTCTGAGCAAAGGAAGAAAGATTCTCTCCGTTGCTTTACCCATATAACAGTCTTCCATCGGAGGCTTCCCAACCACTGTTGCAGGATATATGGGGTTTTTTCTATGGGTAATGCATGTTACATGAAAAACAGGAAATTTATCAACTGGAGAGTAAAAACCTGTATGATCGCCAAAAGGACCTTCATCCCTTAATTCATCAGGTTCCACATAACCTTCAAGGACTATCTCAGAGTTTGCAGGCACTTCTATATCAGAAGTTACGCACTTAACCATCTCAACAGGACTTCTTCTTAAAAATCCAGCAAACACAATCTCATCAACTCCGTAGGGAAGAGGTGCTGTGGAAGAATAAATAACAGCGGGATCAGAACCAATGGCAACAGCAACTGGCATTCTTTTGCCGAGTTCCTTATATTTTCTGTAATGCACAGCTCCATCTTTATGAATGTGCCAGTGCATGCCTGTTGTTCTTTCATCATAGACATGCATGCGATACATTCCGCAGTTCTGTTTGCCTGTTTCAGGATCACGGGTAAAAACCATTGGGAAGGTAATAAATCTTCCACCATCCTTGGGCCATGTTTTAAGAATTGGAAGTTTACTTAAGTCAGGATTATGATTTATAACTTCCTGACATGCTGCTTTGCTTACTCTTTTTGGCAGGTATTTGCTAATCTCAATCAATTCAAAAACAGCTTTTATTTTGTCTTTCAAACTCTTTGGTGGAGTTTGATTAATAAGCTTTTCAATTCTTTTGCTAACGTCATCAAGGCTTTCAACTTCAAGGGCAAGACACATTCTCTCAAAGGAGCCAAAAATATTGGTTACTACTGGCATGGATGAACCCTTTACTTTTTCAAAAAACAAAGCCTTTCCACCATTGGGAGATTTACACATTCTGTCAGTTATCTCAGCAATCTCAAGCACAGGGTCAACCTCTACCCTGACTCTGTGAAGTAATCCTTTTTTATCAAGTATGTGCAGGAATTCTCTTAAATCGTTATAAGCCATATAAAGTTATTATCCATACTCATGTAAAATTCTGTCAATCATTTGAAAGGCACAGGGATGGGTGTATTTCTACTTTCTTTGTGTTGCTTTTATTAGTTTAATAGAAAATTTTACACTATCTGGATTTTATCCTGACAAAATTGAGTATAATATAAAAAATTTTTCAGGAGGTGCATCATGGGATTTGAAAAATTTGCAGAAGCAGTGGAGATTAAAAATGGGAAAGTTACAGTAAAAGATAAAGAATCAATTAAAAATTTAATGGATGAACTCATATTTGATGCAGTTTTTGAAGGATCAGATGATGTAAGAGTAAAAAAGCTTTTAATAATTAAAGAAATTGCAAAAGAAATAGGAGCAATACCAGCCTCAATTCAGGAATTATATGAGGAAATGGGAAGAGAATTTCCTGGATTTACAGTTCCTGCGATAAATATCAGAGGATTAACATATGATGTGGCAAGAGCAATCTTTAGAAAGGCAAAGGAGAAAAATGTTGGTGCCTTTATATTTGAAATTGCTCGCTCTGAAATTGGCTATACAAAACAGAGACCTCTTGAATACTCAGCCTGTGTTTTAGCTGCTGCTGTCAAAGAAGGATTTACAGGTCCTGTTTTCATTCAGGGAGATCATTTCCAGATAGTAAGAAGACATTTTGAAAAAGACCCAGAAGCTGAAGTTAACTATGTAAAAGGCTTAATAAAAGAGGCAATTGAAGCAGAATTTTACAATATAGACATTGACACTTCCACTCTTGTTGACCTTAGTAAAGATACAGTGTATGAACAGCAAAGACCTAATTTTGAATATACTGCTCAGCTTGCGGAATATGTCCGTAGTCTTCAACCTGAAGGTATTACAGTATCAATCGGTGGAGAGATTGGTGAAATTGGTGGTAAAAACTCAACACCTGAAGAAGCAAGAGCTTATCTTGATGGATTCAAAGATGTTTATAAAGGAAACAAAGGCTTAAGCAAACTGAGTGTGCAGACAGGCACAAAACATGGTGGAGTAGTGCTTCCTGATGGAAGCATTGCGCAGGTTAAGATTGATTTTGAAACTCTTAGAGTTCTTTCTGAGCTTGTAAGAAAAGAGTATGGTCTAAGCGGATGCGTTCAGCATGGGGCAAGCACTCTTCCAGAGGAAGCATTTGATAAATTCCCTGAAACAGGCACATCAGAAATACATCTTGCAACAGGATTTCAGAATATAATTTATGATAGCAAAGCTCTACCAGATGATTTCAGGAAGATGATTTATGAATTTCTTAAAAAGCAGTTTGCCTCTGAATGGAAGGAAGGTCAGACAGAAGAACAATTCATTTACAGCACCCGCAAAAAAGGATTTGGTCCTTTTAAGAAAGAGTGGTGGAGCCTGCCAAAAGAGGTTAAAGAAACCATCATGAAAGAGCTTGAGGATAAATTTGAATTACTTTTTGGCAAGTTAAAGGTTTTCAATACAAAAGATATTGTTAACAGGACTGTAAAAGTTGTCAAAGTGCCTGTGAAGATTTAAATTTAATTTATTATGAGTAAAATAGAGGAAATAATCACCGTATTGCAAAAAGAGAAAAATGAATTGAAAAGAAGATTTGGAGTATTAGAAATAGGTATTTTTGGTTCTTATGTTAGAGGGGAAGAGACAGAAAAAAGTGATATTGATATACTGGTTGTTTTAGATGAAAAATTCAGGACATTTGACAACTATATGGATTTAAAAAATTTTCTTTCTGAGATTTTATCTACTGATATTGATCTCGTAATTAAAGATGCTATTAAACCTTATTTAATGCCTTACATATTAGAGGAAACTGTTTATGTCTAAAAAGAGGATTCTCTTCGTTATTTTACAGGATATTCTTGAAGAAATAAAGAGAATAAAAAGGTTTAATAAATGTATTAATTCAGTAGAGGAATTTAGTGATAATGAACTCGTAATGTATGCTACAATAAAAGCTCTTGAAAACATTGGAGAAGCAGTAAAAAAAATACCCGAGGATGTACGACAAAAATATCCAATTGATTGGAAAAAGATTGCAGGATTAAGAGACATTCTTATACATGAGTATTTTGGAATTGACAGTAAAATAATCTGGAATATTATTGAAGAAAAAACTTCCCGAATTAGAAAAAGCTGTCAATTTTTTAATTAATGAGCAACATTAAGGAGGCATTTTATGGAAACAGTAGGAATTATTGTAGGTGGAGGACCTGCTCCTGGAATAAACGGAACAATAAGTGCTGCAACAATTGAGGCAGTAAATCAGGGCAAAAAAGTTGTTGGAATAAAAGGTGGATTTAAACCTCTCTTTGATGGTGATCTTTCCTGTGCTGTGCCTCTTACTGTTGATGATGTTTCAAGAATACATACGAAGGGAGGCTCAATACTGAGGACATCCCGTGAGCATGCAGAGAGAGTTAAGGAAAGATTCCCGATTTTGATGAAAACATTGAAAGCTCTTGGAATAAAATATCTCATTACAATTGGTGGAGATGGGACTCTTTTTATGGCAAACTGGATTGAAAGAGAAGCAAGGGGAGAGATAAATGTTGTCCATGTCCCAAAAACAATAGACAATGACATTCCACTTCCAGGAGGTGCTTCTACGTTTGGATATGAAACAGCGAGACACTGGGGAGTAGAAATTGTAAAAAACATTATGGAAGATGCAAGGGTTACAGCAAGATGGTATTTCCTTACAATAATGGGAAGATACACAGGTCATTTGGCTTTAGGTGTAGGCAAGGCAGCGGGAGCAACTCTTACAATAATTCCCGAAGAGTTCCAAGAGGAAAAGATCTCATTCAGAAAAGTAGCTGATATTCTCACAGGAGCAATAATTAAGAGACTAAGCATGGGAAGAGACCACGGAGTTGCCATTCTTGCCGAGGGTTTATCTGAGAAGTTTGATCCTGACGAACTAAGTGAATATGAACAGCTTGAAAAGGATGAAACAGGAAGAGTGAGACTCAGTGAGATTCAGCTTGGAAGAATTATGAAAAACTTTGTTAAAAAATCTCTTGAAGATATGGGGATTAAACTGACAATTGTTGATAAAAACATTGGTTATGAACTGAGGTCTGCTGACCCTATACCCTATGACATAGAATACACACGAAATCTTGGCTATGGAGCAGTCCGCTATTTATTGAGAGGTGGCACAGGTGCTATGATAACCTTTGAAGAAGGTCATCTCCGTCCCATTCCATTTGTTGAGCTTATAGATTACAGAACAGGTAAAGTTAAAATAAGAAAGGTTGACATCACCTCAGAAAACTATGAGGTTGGGAGAAAATACATGATAAGACTTGAAAAGGAAGACTTTGAAGGTAAGCGTCTTAAATCCCTTGCCAGTGTGGTAAGAATGACAGAAGAGGAGTTCAGGGAAAGATTTTATTATGTCACTTCATAAAAGGCGTATAAAGAATAAAAAAGAATTCATTCCACTTGATTGGGAAAGAGCAGAAAAAATAAGAGAAGTTCTTCATTATCTCTACGAGATTAACAAGCTTGTTCCAATCATCGTAGAGGGCAAAAAGGATAAGAAAGCTTTAAGAGACATTGGTTTTGATGGTGAGATAATTACACTGCACAGCGGAAAATCCATATATGAGTTTACTGAAACAATAGCTCAAAAATTTGAAAAGATTGTTTTACTTATTGACTGGGATGAAAAGGGTGAAGAACTCTACTCCAAAGTAGGTGAAAATCTTCAGGGAATGTGGGAAGATTTTGCCTCCATCCGTGAAGTTTTAAAATTGCTATGTCAGAAAGAGATTACAGAAATAGAAGAAATTCCATCACTTTTTCAAAGAATTGCAGGACAGAGCCTTGATGTAAGACAGTGGGACGAATAGATCTTGGCAAAGAGGGAGAGAAACTGGCAGTTGATTATCTTTTAGCCAAAGGATACGAGATTCTTGAAAAAAACTTTCGTACCCCGATTGGCGAGATAGATATTATAGCAAAGCATGGCAAATATATTGTTATTATAGAGGTTAAAAGAAGAATGTCAGAGAATTTCGGAAATCCTGAGATGGCAGTGAATTACAGAAAGCAGGAAAAGCTTAAAAAATTGGCACTTTTCTATCTAAGTAAACTGGGTAAAGAATATCCTGTAAGATTTGATATTATAGCCATAAAAGACAAACAGATTAAGCACATTGAGAATGCTTTTTACTGAAATGTATTGATTTTTTTATTCTGAGTTTGCTATTTTTTAAACATGCCAGTATTAAGTTTACCAAAATCAGTAAGAGAACGCCTCGGAGAAGATGCGGCAGAGGCATTTATTGAATTTTTGAAAGAGTTTGAAAAAGAAATAAAAGATGACCTTGCCACAAGAAGAGACATTAAAGAGATTGAAGCAAGAATTAGGGAAGTGGAAGCAAATATTGAAGTAAAACTTGCTCAATTCAAGATAGAAATAATTAAATGGGTAGCAGGATTTTTAATTGCTCAAACCGCCATCCTTGCTGGTGTTTTTGCAGGACTTATCAAATTATTTTTCTAAAAATCAGTTTCACTGTTTTATTGCATAAAAAAGCTTCATAGATACAAATCCAAAAATTAAGGGCGTAATCCATGGTGATACAAAGGATGGTAAGATTTTTGAATAACCCATAAACATAAAGAGTGAATATACAAGCCAGTAAACTATTGTTATGAGCAAACCTATCCCTACGGTTATGATTCCACTGCTTCCTCCTCTGGTTTTTGAGAAAATAAAAATAAATTTTTCATGGGCACCAAGAGGCAAAGAAATTCCAAGCACCATCATGAAAAATGTTACAAAGTTATATGAAAGCCTTCCACTGATATCAGTATCAATTTTAGGATTGCTCAATCCCGCTCTTTTAAGTTCTTTTCTTTTCTGAATAAGTTCTACTATTCCAAACTCTTCAATTTTTTTAATATCTTTAAATGTGGCAACGGATATCTTCAAATTAATCGGATAGTCTGTTAATTCGGATTTTTCAACTTTGCCGGATAAGAAATCATAAATCAGGGCATTTTTAAAAATCCATGAGTTTTCTTTTATTTCTGTCTCCTGAGCATCTATTCTTTTGGTTAAGATATTGTTTTTTATAATAAATGCTTTTACATCCTTTGCCTTTCTTTGCCCCGCCAAATATTCTCCAATTTTTATCACAGTTCCATCCTTGGCTCTGAGAAAAATATTTTTTTGTACAGAACTTTTCCCTTTCATGGTCAATTCTTCAACCATGATATTTAATTTTTTCGTAAATTCTGGCTGAATAAACTCTCCAAATATAAAGCCAGAAATAGAGATGACAATACCTAAAATTAAGAAGGGCTTTAAAAGGACTCTTAATTTTCCGCCAGAAACAGAAAGAATTAGGAATTCCCTGCTTCTTACACCAACTGAAAATATAAAGAGAGAGGTTACAAGTGTGACAAAAGGTATAAGATAAAAAATGTATCTGGGGATGCTGTATAAACCATATTTAACAAAAAAAACAGCTGAAGGTTTATAAGGCATAAAATCATCTATTTTTTCAATAAGCCCAACAATTGACAGAAGAAGAGACATTGAAAAAAGCAGAATTAAAAAAGTTTTTAAAAACTCTTTTATGTAGCTCTTACATACGATATTCATTTTTTTTCCAGCTCAAGCCTGTATCAGAATAGCGTTTGCCAGTCATTTTTTAATCCTGAAATAAATAACGAAAGCTAAAAATCCCATGACTAAAACAGGCATAAGAGAACCAACTTCTGCTGATGTTTTTCCTGCTTTTGCAACATTTGCTCCATATATCATGAAGATGTAATAAATTGCAAATATAGCAAGCCCTACTGTAATTCCTCCAATTCTACCACTTTTCCCGACAATAAGACATAATGAAGGAGCTAAAAAAACACTTATTATGCATAAAATAGGTAAAGCCAATCTCTTATAAAGCTCCAGTTTGTAATCTATGCTCTTTGATCTTTCAGTAACAATTTTTGAAAAAAGCTCAATTAAAGAAAGCTCACTGATTTTTTTTGCTATTGGATCTATATTTGGAGAAAGCTTGAATATATACTCTTTAAAGCTTACTTCATTTAAAGATGTGCCTTTGTTAAAATAAGCTTTCCCGTCCAACAAACTTAAATTTATATTGTCTTTTTCCTTTTTAATAACTCCTTCCTTAGCAATCACTATTTTTGTCTCATTTTTTCTCTCATCAAAAATTACCACTTCTTTTAAGTGTAAACTGTCAGGTTTCTCCTTCACAAAAATTGTTACATCTTTAAATCCCTGATTGAAAACTCCTTCTTCCAGCCCAAGAGGTGCTCTTTCTGCAAGAATACTTAAAATTTTTTCTCTTACAAGACTTACTCCTGCTGGCGCAAGATAAAAACTCATCAGAGTAGTAAGAAAAAATGCTGCTGTTGCAATGTATATAGCGGGTTTGAATGTCTTTTTATAGGGCATGCCGCTTACCATGTAGATTGTCATTTCATTGTCTGCCTGAGTTCTTCCATAAGTAAGCAAAACACCGAGAAGCAAAGCCATTGGAATTGTAAAAATAAGCAACTGAGGCTGTAAAAGGATTATGAGCAAAACAAGATTTGGCAAATCTATTCCAACAGAAGCAAATATTTTACTTAGTTTAAACAGTTTTTCAATGATTAAAACAGCATTTAAAAAGGCTATTGAAAGAGCAATATTCTGAATAAGCTCCCGGGTTAAGCTGCCGTAAATAACTTTCATTAAAAAATACCCTTTTTAAGAATATCATGAATGTGAATTAAGCCTTTAAGTGTTCCATCACTGGCAGGCACAATAAGGCTTGTTATAGAGTATTTCTGCATCGTTGAAAGGGCAACTGCTGCAAGCTCTTCTTCATTTATAGTTTTCGGGTTTCTGGTCATGATCTGAGAAGCTCTCAGTTCAAAGAGCTCCTTACCGTATTTCTGAACACCTCTTCGCACATCGCCATCAGTAATAATTCCAAGAATCTTTCTGTTTTCATCAACAATTATAACAACGCCAAGTCTTTTTGATGAAATCTCCAAAACAGCATCAAGCATTACAGTATCAGGATAGGCAACTGGAAGTTCTTCCCCAGTATGCATCAGGTCTTTAACTTTTGTTAGCATTTTTCTTCCAAGAGAGCCTCCCGGGTGGAAGAAAGCAAAATCCTCTTTTTTGAAACCATTACGCATAATAAGTGCCACTGCTAAAGCATCTCCCATTGCAAGAGTAGCTGTTGTTGATGCAGTTGGAATAAAACCAAATGGACAGGCTTCCTCTTTTACTGATACATCCAGTGTCACATCAGCCTGTCTGGCAAGGGTTGATTGAGGATTTCCAGTAAGAGCAATAATTTTCACATTGAAATATTTAAGATAGGGAATAAGCCTTAAGACTTCCTCTGTCTCACCACTGTTACTTATAGCAATTACAACATCATCCTCTGTAACCATGCCAAGATCACCGTGACTTGCTTCAGCAGGATGCATGAAAAATGAAGGCGTTCCAGTGGATGCAAGAGTTGCTGCAATTTTTCTTCCCACAAGCCCTGACTTGCCCATTCCTGTTACAACAACTCTTCCCTTTGAGTTATGAATTATCTCAACAGCTTTGAGAAACTCTTCGTTAATTCTTTTTTTAAGGTCTTGAAGAGATTGTGCTTCAATTGTAAGAACTCTTTTTGCTACATCAATGAGATTTTCCATAAATTTTATTTTAAGTTAGTATGAGGTTTTATTTCAAACAAAAGCTACTTTTATCAAGAATTAAAAATAGATCGCCATCTATAAGATTATCTATAACTTTAAATTTTTCTGTAAGGGTGCAGGCGAATCTTTGTAACTCTTCTACAGAAAAATAAGTAACCCCGATGTCTCTTAATTTTGTTTTTTCATTAAGGCATGTAAAAACAAGTCTTTCTCTCGTATGCTGAAATAGTATTTTCACGCATCTCTGCATGAGCTCTTTTACATCCTGCACAGCAAGATTGAATACACCAATTGCAACGGTAAGATCAAAAAACTCTGATAATGGTTCATTTTCAATATCCATAACATAAAACTCCGCTTCTGGGTAACTCTTTCTGGCAACTTCAATTAGCGAAGGATTTATATCTATGCCTGTATAGCGACATCTGACTCCCTTTTCCTTCAAAAAGCCGTAAAAATCTCCTTTTCCACAGCCAAAATCAAGCAGAGTCTTGCCCTCAGGCTCAATTAGTTTAAGAACTGTTTCATATCGGAGCAACTGACCTGTGCGTGTCCATCCCACTGATTCAGGAGTGTTTTTAAAGTGAATCAGCCTTTTTGTAAAAAAATCAATTACATACTCCTTTGCAAGCTCATCCATCCTGTTATGTTATACTAAAAAATGAAGATTATTCCAGCAATTGACCTTAAAGATGGAAAATGCGTAAGACTTCGTCAGGGTAAGTTTGATGAAGTAACAGTTTATTATGACAATCCCGAGGAAGCTGCATTAAGATGGCAAGCTGAAGGAGCAGAAGTCCTTCATGTTGTTGACCTTGATGGAGCAAAGCAGGGCAGACTGAGCAATCTTTCGTCAATAAAAAAAATCAGAGAAGTTTTTCATGGTGCAGTAGAGGTTGGTGGAGGAATAAGAAAGATAGAGGACATAGAATTGCTTTTAAATTCAGGAATTGACAGAGTAGTTCTTGGAACAGTATTAGCTCATAATCCTGATTTTGTAAAAGAGGTATGCAAAATATTTCCTGAAAGAATAGTTGCAGGCATTGATGCAAAGGATGGGTTTGTAGCAGTAAAGGGCTGGGTTGAACTTACAGAGCTAAAGGCAGCAGAGCTTGCCCTTAGGATGCAGGATTACGGAGTGTGGGGAATAATTTATACTGACATATCAAGAGATGGGATGCTTACAGGACCAAATATTGATGCAACAAAAGCGATTGTTGAGGCTGTTAACATTCCTGTAATTGCTTCAGGCGGAGTTTCATCAATGGAGGATATAAAGAAGCTTGCTGAAATAGAAAAACTCTGGGGAGTTATAACAGGCAAAGCAATCTATTCAGGCGCAATAAATTTAAAAGAAGCAATTGAGTTGGTAAATGCGATTAAGTGAAGAGGTGTTAAAAGCCATTAAAACTCTTGCCAAAAAGTATTTTGGAGAAAACTGCGAGGTTCGTATGTTCGGTTCAAGAGTTGACGATACTCAGAAAGGCGGAGATATAGATATATACATAAGCACTGAGATGAAGGATGGAATAATTGAGGCAAAGGCTTCATTTCTCGCTGAACTTAAAAGAAAAATTGGAGAGCAAAAGATTGATATTCTTGTTGAAAATATGCATAAACCTGAAGAAAATTCAATCTACGAAATAGCAAGAACATGTGGTATAAAAATATGAAGAGCTCTTAAGTTACATAAAAAATAAAAAAATTCTGGAGTAAGGTATGCTTGCTAAGAGAATTATACCCTGTCTTGATGTGAAAGATGGAAGAGTTGTAAAAGGTGTGAACTTTCTCAATCTCAGGGATGCAGGTGATCCTGTTGAGAATGCTCTTTACTATGATGAGGAAGAGGCTGATGAGCTTGTATTCCTTGATGTTACAGCATCCCATGAAAAAAGGAAAATCATAATTGATGTCGTTGAAAGGACTGCCTCAGTTGTATTCATGCCTCTTACTGTTGGTGGAGGAATAAAAAGCCTTGATGACATAAGAGATTTACTTAATGCAGGTGCTGATAAAGTTTCTATTAATACAACTGCTGTCCGTGATCCATACTTTATTCAGAAAGCATCATCACGTTTTGGCTCACAATGCATAGTGATTGCAATAGATGCAAAAAGGGTTGATAACACATTCAATCCAAAAGCTTATCCACAGGAAAAATGGTTTGATGACCCTGAACTACAGGATGTGCTTTACAATGAAAACTCAAGATTTGTTCTGTCAACTCATGGTGGAAGACTTATGCGTCCAATTGATGCTACTGCATGGGCAAAAAAAATGGAGGAATTCGGTGCTGGTGAGATTTTGCTTACGAGTATGGACAGAGATGGAACCCGTGAAGGCTATGACATAGAGCTTACAAGAGCAATTGCAGAGACTGTTACAATACCAGTTATTGCCTCAGGAGGTGCGGGCACCTTAGAGCATCTCTATGAAGCCTTTGCCCTTGGCAAAGCAGACGCAGCTCTTGCAGCGTCCATATTCCATTTCAGAGAATACTCGGTAAGAGAGGCAAAGGAGTATTTAAGACAAAGAGGAATTCCTGTAAGAATCAGTTGATTTTTTATAAAAAAAATTTTTACACTTTTTAATGTTAAAAAAGATTTCAATAAACTCTTTTTTAGCATTAATCTTGATATTTATTCCCTTTTTAGCTTATGCAGAAGACCTTCAGAAAGCAGTTGAGCAATACAGAGCAGAAAACTATGAAGAGGCCTTTGAGATATTAAAAGAGGTTTACAAAACAAAGCCATCAACAATGGCAGCCTTTTATCTTGGACTTACATACAAACAGACTGGAGATTACAGAGCTGCAAAGGACTATTTTTATAAGGCTCTTACTGGCACACCAAGAATAAATGATGCCTATGTTGAAGTTGCTGAGGTTTTATATTTTCTTGGTGAGTTAAAAGAGGCAATTCATTGGCTTGATGAGGCTGAAAGAGAGTTTGTCATGCCTTCAAGGGTGATGTTTCTTAAAGGAGTTGTTCTTTCAAAGATGGGAAGATTTGATGAAGCAAGAAAGGCTTTTGAAAAGGCAAAATCAATTGATCCAGCACTCACTCAGGCATCAGATTTACAGATAGCACTCACATATGCCTCTGAAAGAAAGATAAAGGAGGCAATGAAAAGCCTTGAAACTCTAATAAAGATTGAACCAAAGACAGATATAGCAGAGTTTGCATCTGATTATCTTACAGCATTAAAGACTGCTTTTAAGGAGTGGAGCATTACATTGGGAGTTGCGTATCAGTATGATGACAATGTTGTATCAAAGCCTACAACTATAATTGGAGTTACAGCAGTTGATGAGATTTCAGGGAAAAGAGACTCAGCGGTGACAAACACCCTGAAGCTTAGTTACAGAACTCTGCCAGGAGGAGATCTATTTTTTACAGGAGACCTCACTCTTTACACAAAAAACTACTTTCACTCCTTCAAATATGACACTACTTTAAGCACGGTTACATTAACCCCTGGATTAAACATCAAAGATGGATTCATAACGCTTCCAGTAAGCTACTCCCACATGTGGATTAATGAAAGAGAATATATGTCATTCTTTTCAATTACTCCAACCCTGAGCATTCAGATTTTTCCCGGGCATATAGGTCAGGTTTTTGCTGGATACGGTAAAAGAGAGATGCTTAAATACATTGAAGGTTTTAATCCTGATGAAGACAGGGATAGCAGTCAGTACAGTATTGGAGCTGGATATTTTTATCCTTTTAAAGAAAAAGGAGTTTTATATGCAAGATATGACTACACAGTTGATGATACTCAGGGAATAAACTGGGATTCTTCTTCCCATAGAGTTTCTGCTGGGCTGGTATATCCTCTGACAGAAAAACTCAGCCTTCAGATAGCAGGAGAGCATACCTGGCAGAACTATAAAAATATTAATACCCTCAGTGCAAGAGGAGTCCAAGGTTTTCCTGAAACACCAGAAAAAAGAAAAGACAGGATTTATTCATTAACATCTGGATTTATCTTTGATGTTTCAAAGACAGTGAGAGCAAATCTTAACTACTATCACTTAAGAGCTGACTCTAATTTTCCTATTTACGATTACAGGAGAAATATTTACACATTTGAGTTAAGCTTTAACTTTTAAGGAGGCTTAAGATGAGAGAAAAATCGCTGCGGGCAAAGCGAGAAGTCTTCTCATTTTTCTTTTTTTCATTAATTATGTGCTTTTTATTTATTTCCATAGCTCATGCAGAGGAAGTGGGGAAAATAACAGCACTTCAGGGAAAGGTTGATATATTAAGGGCTGGCAAGTCTCCAGCAGTCCCTGCAAAGATAAATGAGCCTGTTTATTTAAATGACATAATAAGGACAAAGACAGACTCAAGAGCAGAGATAACATTCAGAGATGGAACAGTTGTAAAAATTGCACCCCGTAGCAGAGTTGATATAAGCGAGTATTTTGTTGATGGTGAAACTCTCAAGGTTACACTCAATGTGCCAAGAGGCAAGGTAGGAGCTGCTGTAGCGGAAAAAAGCATTGAAAAAATAAAGGCTTCACCAAAGGCTAACAGATTTGAGATTAAAACACCAATAGCAGTTGCAGGAGTAAGGGGAACAAACTACATAGTTGCCCACTATCCAACATATTCAACCGTAACTGTTATTACAGGAAGGGTTTATACCTATAATATTCAGCGCCCAGAGATTGTTGTTGAAGTTAAAGCTGGTGAGAGCACGATAGTAAGAGAGGGAGCTCCACCATCACCACCAAGAGCAACTACACCAAAAGAGATTGAAAGAGAACAAAGAGATATAACTGTTGCTAAGGAAGAGATGTCTCCTGCTGGTAAAGAAGAGACACGGACAGCTTCTGATGAGAAAGCCTCTTCTGCAGAGACAATGCCTGTAGCAGTTGAGGCAACTGCAGTATTAGAGAGAAAGCCTTTTGCAACTCAGCTTGTGGGAAAAACAGTTACAGAGACCCTGGTTGAAGCTACTCCACCCATTACGGAGACAATACCTTCTACTACCGAGTTTCTAATGGATGTAAGTTTTCAAAGCATTGAACCAATATCAGCATCTGATCCCAATATAAAGCTGAATTATACAGTCTCAGCAAACAGAAACATAAATGTTAAATACAGAGTCATACAAGGAGGTAGTTATGGTGACTGGATTACTGTAAATACAGTAGCTCAAAATCCTGTCTATTTTTCAGTGCCTGTTATGGGTTATGGTTATTCCTCATATCAAGTTGAGATAGAAGCAAATGATGAATCTGGCAATACTAAGAAATGGTTTTCTTCAATCATTAATCCTCTTTCTAAGTATCTCACAGGAACGATTGTAACTAATGCAAGTAGTTCAGTAACCGGATATGCTGCAGGAGCAACAGGGTTTGACAAGGGAATGCTCAAACTTACAGTTGCAAATCCTGTTTCCTTTAGTTCCACATTTAATGCAGGAGGAGGAGATAGCTCAACAGGTTGCTGGATTTTAAAAGGAACTGCCTCCTCTTCCTATTTCAGACTTCTTACGCCAGATTATCTTTTTACAGGAAGCGGTCCTTCTTCAATTACTCTTGAATCTGGAAGTATAAAATCATTAACCACTGCACCATGGATATATGTAAAGCCACTTAATTTGTCTGCCCAAATTACAGGATATATTCATCATTATGATGGCAGTAAAATAGATGAACTCTCAGGACTCCCTCAGTCCACCATATTTATTGGAAGAACAGGGCAGTTGAATTTGCCATCAAATATCAATGATTCAGTCCCATATACCACTGAAAATTACACAGTTGGATATGTTCCTTCTCATGATATACCTGAGCCAACAATGCTATGGGGTTCTTTTCAGCAAAACTCTGGAAGCAGTCTAAAGCTTCAGGGATTTGCTGGAGGCTCATGGGAGCAGGATTATGCTATCTATGGATTATACATTGGTTCTGACAACTCTGCAGGAATTATTAAAGGCTTAAAGGGAGGCTATAACTTTTATGATGAAGGCCTTCACATCTTTGATAGTGAACCTGTCATTACACTAAAAAAGAAAGCAGATGGTTATTCCGCAATGAATACATGGAGGAACTATATTGAGGGTTATTATCAGGGATTCTTTAGAGGCGGAAGTGGAACTCCGACAATATCAAGGCAGGATATAAATGCTACATCTTATGGTGCAATTGGTTCAGCCTCTCTTTCTCTTAAAAAAGGAAGCTATATTGAGCCATGGGGAGTTTTTGGAATAGAGCTTGGTGGAAGTCATTCTGCAACATCACCAACAGGATTTACACTTGAATTTGGGGGTGACTCTTGGGATAACAGAGATGCAGATCCAGACAAACCTGATTACTGGGTCGGCTCTATTTCAGATGCAACAGTATCAGGTAATAGAATGTCAGGAACATTCACTGGCAGATTCATGACTCCAAACCATTATGGAACAGTAGAAGGTAAACTGTTTGGTGATTTTGGTTCAGATAAATGGGTTGGTGTTGTGCTCGGCAGTTATGAACCAGTTATGGAGCTTTCCCATATAAGTAATATTGTATCAGGTACAGACACGAGTAAGATTTACAAACAGAATTTTTCACCAACACAAGCAAGAATTAATGCATATCTTGGTGGAGATAGCTTCTGGAGTAAAGGCTACGGAAGTATTTATTCAGTGGGAAAGATTGTTGATGATTCTAATGAAATAGATTTTAGCACTGACAAAGGCTATTTATGGTATGCACCAATTACCTGGTCATTAGGTTCAAATCAGTATTCTGGTTATATAGGTGGAAGATTTGCAAAAAAATCAGATACAACATATAACATGTCTGCCTATCTGGCAGGAATATATAATGATTCAACGAACAAGGGAATTTTTATAGGAAATCTCTCAACAGATGGATCATCAAATGTATTAACCCTTGAAAAAAGATTTTTCCTTGAAGGTGAAAACACTGTAAGGGCGGTAACTATTGATACAGGTTCAATACCTTCAACTCCCTCTCCAGCAGTTATCTCAAATCTCAGTGCTGATTCTAATGAGTATGGAATAACAATAAATATTTATAATCAGGAAGCCAAAATTGTCATGGATACAAACACAAATGAATACAACTTTGGAGCAGGCATAATTGGAATGGGAGGAACATACAGCTCTGCTCCCTCAGGCTTATGGAATATAACATATACTGGAAGCTTTGAAGGACAGCCAAATACCTTTGGTGCTTTAATTAAAGGAGATTTATGGGGGAGTGAAAACAGTATTCAGAATCTAATTCACGGTAAAACATATGCATATTTTGCAGACATAACAGGAACTCCCGCCGTAACAGGAATATTCGTTGGTGAAACTGTTGGAACCTTTGACCCAACAAGTTGGCAGGCAATCACAGTGGGAGTAGCTTTTGAAACGCAGAAATTCTTAAGCATGGCATGTCCGGGAGGAACATGTAATACATCAGGAACTGGGTTTACAGAAGACCAGGAAAAGCTTAGAAAACTTGGCATACCTGTTGTTGAGGTTGGAAAAGCAAGTTTTAGTGGTTCAGGAAACAATCTAACAGTAAACATGAATGATGTTGTATTCTTTTCAACTCAGACAGGACAAAAGCCTCTGCTCTGGTCAACGGCAAATGTAACTGGAACATATTCTGGAACACCAACACTAAATCAGTC